>CAJULW010000020.1 GCA_910587515.1 uncultured Duncaniella sp. | reverse complement strand
GCCTTGCCATTGCCGGTATTCCCCCGTTCTCGGGTTTCTTCTCGAAAGACGAGATACTGGCTGCCTGCTTCCAATACAGTGCCGCGATTGGTAGTCAGCATTATTTTAAGACCTTTGACCGGTTCAACCGTAAGTTCGAGATTTAGTTCACGTGTACGGGCGAAGATGGCCGGTGAAGTCTGTCCGTCATCTGTGATAAGCCATTTACGGCTCATGGCTTTATCAATGTAGCTTTCGTCGGTAAAGCCGAATGCGAAGTCAAGTCCTGGCGACATCGGGCCATAGCTGCGTGATTGTCCGAATACATTACCGATTTCCGGTCTGAAAAGCGGTAGCGAGAGTGATTGAGTGGAACGGAATCGCATGGAAGCGGATCGCGGTGAGATCAGCAAGCGTGTGCCGTATTCAGCGATCTCGCGCCAAATAGATTTCTCTTCTTTGAGGATTTCTTCAATAGTGAATTTTATGTTTTTATCACCATGGGTGAGCACTATGATGCTGTTGGCATCTACAACTTTGTGGGTGACACGGAAGGGTTTGCCGTCAGTGGTTTCGGCTTTTACTTTTATTTTTGAATTACGGAGGTTGTGCCGTATGGTAAGAGTGGTGTCAGGATTGAGCGCGTAAGTGCGTTCGAATTTTTTTGGTTTTTTAGGCCTTGCTGGAGTTCGTTTAGCCTGGAAACGTTGGTTGACTTTTTTTGTATATGACCATTTGTTGTATAAAGTTTCGAAATTTATACGACCGTCTACGTTCCAGGCAGCCTGATTGGCGATCGAATTTCCTGTTTCTATGCCTTCGACCTCCGCACCTCTATCCCAACGATAGGTCGCATTGTATGATGCGTTGCCTGTCAGCCAGTCAAGCGCAGGTATACGGCTGAACGGAGCGCGATAATTTACCACGAAACTTTGGTTGTAGCTCCATGGCGTTCCGAGATGAAGAAGACTGCTTAAGACTGTGTCTTTCCATTCTTTGTATTTATCAGGAAAGAGTTTTCGGTTGACGGCTCCCATCGTCTCTTCGATGCGAGCGGAAGTGTTGCTGTTGAAGTTGACGGAAAGGGATTTGGTCAGATTCCATGAAAGAGCGAGTTGGCGGTCCCAAATGAAATTTTTGCTGACTGAGACCGGTAATTGGAAATCTACATCCGTTTCCGATCGGGTCTGCATTTCGTAATAATATCTGGATATAGTTGTAAGGAATGATATGTTTGTCGGAAGATAGTTAAGTTCCCATTCCTTGATAAATTTCAAGTGTTTCGATTTGCTTTTTATGAAACCAAACGGTTTAAGACCTTTTATATAGGGTGTGTATGAATATTGGAAAGAGCCCCGGTAATCGTTGGTATATTCGTATTCGGTAGTGGGGTCGGTTTTTGACTGCTTGTTGAATGAGAAATTGAGAGTAAAGTTGGCCGGGTCCCATGGCTTGGGATTCTTGGATTTGACATCGAATTTAAGTCCCGAAAGAGAGAAACTTTTGACAGTGGCGTTTTCGACCGCATAGGCGAGTATGGAGTCCTTCTGAGCTTTAGTCGTACAATCGTCGATAGCGTCTTTAAGTTTTACGTCTTGATCGAGCGGGTTGTATTTCGGTGTTATTTTTTCTTTTGAGATGGAGTAGTATATAGGTGCGCGAAGTTTTGTTTTTTCAGGAAGAAAGCGTCCGGCATCGATTTGCATGGCAAAATTGTATTGTTCGTAATCATCCATCCGTCTGGCATTCAATCCTTGATCAACAGAGCCGAAACCGGCAGTCTCCACGTGAGCTCCGAAGTTAAGTGTGGCGATGTCGGACACTCCGATGTTTAGATTGCCTTTGGCAGCCCATCCACCTTCACTATTGAAGTCGGTTACTTTCAATTCATTGACCCATACGGTGGCGTCTTTTGTAGACGGTGCATTATTTCGTATCCCTATCAGCATCACACGTACATCGCTTAAGGATGGGTTGCCGATTACGGCTATGCGGTTGCGTTCGTTTTCAGGGTCGCGGCCGGTAAACAATGTCGCGAATCCAACACCTGGCTGCTGCTCGTTTTTGGCTCTATTGCGTTCTTGTTTAAGGTTTACAAGTGTCTGGAGGCTGAAATCCATATAGTTTTCACGTGGCCACACTTTGTAGCGGTCGGAATTGTCGTCGGAGTAGTGGCCTGGCGGTGTCAGTTCAAGAGGTATCTCATATTCATAATAATTGCTGCGGACATCCGAGCCGAGCCGTATGAACAAAGATACTTCACCAGAACGAAGATTGGTAAGGTCGTCGATCAGTTTTTCCGCGTGGATCCACATCTGCATACGTTTGTAGTTTCGCAAATCGTGATGGGTGTTTCGATAGATTCCGCGTGCGTCACCGGCCTGCAGCCCGGTGACTTTGAGCGATAGAGACTGCTCGTTGAGTTGTACGGCTTGACTTTGCCCGGGATCGTCTATCCGTGTTACTCCTGGAGGCAATACATAGTTGACAGGCTCACGCCTTGAATTTTCCTCTATGTTTACAACCGAGACATCAAGCTGTCCTTCAGCCGGAGCGTCACCACGTGAATTCAGGTTGAAGCTGTATGGCCGCCATTCGCCACGAACAAGTTCGAGTGTGGCGAAACGCAGATGTGTCACGCTTTTGAATCCAGTCATGAACATTCTTGCGAACCGTATTGTCGAAAAGTCGTTTATATTTCCAACGACTTTTTCATAGTCGCTCAATGGAATTTTGAATTGATACCAAACGACCTCCTGTGTCGAACCATCATTGTTTGCGACGATTGATGTTTGTTTGTCGGTAATGTAGTTTTTGCCTACGACCAGATCTTCCGGACGTATAGATATTTTATATTGGAAATAGCGTTCATACTCATTGAGCGTATTGTCCTGGTTTATGTCTTCGACATCCGGTAGTGCGCGTGATGATTGATATAAAGGGTCGGTTGCGTCGGAAGGAGATAGCGAGTTGCCTTCTACTCCGTTATATCGTTTGTATCGCTCAAGCACACCAAGGCGTTGTTCATCGTAATCATAACCACGGAAAAAATGGTAGTTGTCACCTGCCGGGTCGTTGAGCGGAGAAAATTTATCGGCCTGCATGCGTTCGATGGCAGAAGGACTGAGTTTCGCGCGCAGTGAGTTTAAATATTCGGCATAGGATGAAAAGCTGAATTCGTCTTCGTTTATAAGTCCGTCAAGGCCGACATCCTGTGACAGTCGGGAATTGGTGTTATTGTCGAACGCGTAGGTAAGAGAGTTTTGGGAGGATACACGTCCCCATACGGTCGTCTGCATGTATTGGTCATCACCGTTGACCGGAACCCCGTTTTCATAGCTTTTCAGGCCATCCTTTAATATGTCTTCGGAAATCTCACCGAAATTAAGGTAAAGGTCACCGCCTGACAAGTTGTCGTTATCGGGATCAAGGAAAGGGGACAACATCCAGAACTGTACGTATTCAATGTTGGATGCTTCGAAATTTGTATTGTCCATCTTTCTCATTATGCCTCCCCAACGTTTTTCCGGGAAAAGCAGATTGCCTTGGTCGTCTATGTCCGTAGCGTCAAGATTGTATGGGCCTCGCTCTGTCGGATAGAAGGATAGGTTTAGTGTCTGGATTGTATTCGCTTCTCCGTAGGATTGCTGACGTTCCGGAAAAATTTCACGTACTGTTATTTCACGCACGTATGGATTATTGAGCATTTTGGGATCATTCTTGATGTAGCCGGGACATAACGAAGAGTTACGGGCGGTGAACATACGGTCGATGAAATACCAGTTGATCAACGCGCGGTTTTTACCATAACGGATGTCGTTTGAAAGGGCCGCTTCGGGGAAAAGGGCATCAGCGGAAGGGTCGTATGGGGTGGAGGCCAGAAACCATGAGTATGGAGAACGTAGGTCGATACCGATCTGTGTCGATTCGAAATCATCAATATAAGATGAGCCTTTGGTGCTTCCGTTTTTCTGTTTATGCGGTATGAGGTGGGCCACTTCGGCTTGCAGGCTGAGCGTGGAGGGTTGCGTGGCGTTGACTGTAGGAATTTTGTTGAGCAGATTGGTCAGCCACATGAACTGCGTGTTGTATTGCAGGTTAAGCCCCCATATAGTGTTGTTGACCGTCTCGTCGCCAATATTGACTTTTTCTGTCAAGGCTTTTTCAGAAAAGTGCATCAATGTGGCTCCAAGATTGAAATCCTTGTTGAATTTGTAGTTTAGATCAAGGCCGAGAAGGGTTTTGCGCTGAGTGGAGAATAATGATTGGTTTTCAAGGGTCACATTTATACTTTGTCCGGAATCGATGATGCTTTGGTTTGTTATGGTCACTATGCCCATGGAATAGTCGACCGTATAGTCACTGTTTTCAGTTAGAGTCACTCCTCCAGCTGTCACTATCACAGATCCGCGCGGAACATTCATCGCATTAAGACGTATCTGTGAGCCAGAGGATGCCTGGTAGCGTCCTGTCAGTATGAATTTGTTTTTATCAGCGAATTGTCGCGCTATTGTAATGGTAGAATCGTAAAGTTGTTTATAAAGATATGGCTCAGCGGCCGCATAATTACCGATTTTCTTTTCAAGGTTGGAGCCGAAAGGTTCAACTACAGGGAATATAATCTTGCCTTGCGACGAGAGGATTGTATATCCTTCGATGAAATCAAAGAATCCGTCGGGGTTTGAGGCTTCGTTTGAATCAATGCGATCAAGATTCATTACTTGTAGAAGCGGAATATTGGCTATAGGGGCTACGGGCAGATAGTTTATTTGGGTTCCTGTGGTGTCGCTCAGATATTTTATGTTGAGGCGAAAATTGGATTTCTGCACCTGATATGCTCCAAGCGAATAAACGTTTTTCATCATCAGATCCCACATTGGAAGTTTTGGGTCGACGGTCGTCGATTTTAGCAATTTTAGATATAGGGACTGATCTGTTGTGCTTATGTCAGCTGAGAATTCTCCTACCTGGAAGACTTGTCCATTGTAGGTGTATTCGTATGCCACACCGAGCACTTCGTCTGCGGCGAGTGCGCTTTTGAGTGATATATATCCAAGGGTCGGATTAAGCGTATATTCAGATGACGACAGCAGTCTGGCTGATTCTACTTTCTCGTAGTCTTTGCCTCCTTCTATACCAACAGCATTGAGTGGTGAAAGGGCTTGCGTCACAGTGTTGATGTTTCGTGCTCCGGGATATTCCTGCTTTATTACGGAAAGCAGATTGTTGGAAAGGTTGGATGGCTGTGAATAAGACGGATTGGTCTGCCAATATGTATTTGCGAGAGTTCGGTTTTCACCGAGGTCCATGAAAGCGACGAAATTTCGGCTTTGATCGAAACGAGAATAGCGGTTTGTAATCCAGACTTCTATGCGTGTGATCTGTATTCCCGACGACACAAATGGGAGGCGAGAAGCGAAGTTGTCGTAGTTGTCACGGAAAAAATGTCCGAGGAAAAAATGACGGTTCTGGTCATATTCGTCCGCGTTTATCGAGAAGTCTGTGGTCTGGACTCCTCCTTTCGAACTGACCGATGTAGATTGTGAATTTTGTTGTGAAACAAGAGCTGTCGCTGTGAGTTTTCCGAACTGCAGTTGGGTTTTTATGCCGAAAAGAGCTGTGCTTCCGCGTATTAGCGATGATCCTGTGGTCATCGAGACATTTCCGGCTTCAATCGATTTTACTATGTCGTCTTCTTTGCCTTCGTATGCGAGTTTAATGTTTTTTGAGTCGAAGTCGAATGTGGCATCGGTGTTGTATGTCATATTGAATTTCATACGGTCACCGACCGATGCGGCTATCGTCGCCTGGATTTTTTGGTCAAAATCGAAATATGTTTTGCGTCTTGAATCAAGTGAAAGCGCGGGATTGTCTGTCTTGTTGGTTTTTATACCCATTGACATATTGACCGAGCCTTGAGTTTTCAACTGGACTCCTCCAGGACCGAATATTTTTTCAAGTGGACCGAGTGCGAAGTTCATATCAAGGATATTGAACGGCTCTTTATCCGGTTTATTTATTGCTTCGGCATTGCGTTGCCGGAAATATTCGGTCATCTGGCGTTTGGTCTGCCATTCGTTGTATTGCTGAGGGGAAAGGTAGAACGGAGTGACCACGTCATTATCACCGAGTTTGGTGCGTATCACATAGAAACCTAGCTGAGGATCGAATTCCGCGGTCGTGGAGATATTGGCGGGAGTTGCCAGATCGGTAGCGAATTCGCTCTCCATCAGGTCGTCGTAGGTCTGTGGTATTAGTTGGCGGACGGGATATATGGTTGTTGAAGAGTCAGCATCGGTTTTTGTCGCTTTGGCTTCGATTACCGGGGCTGGAGGTGTGAATTCAGGTTTTATTCCCTGTGCCAATGACCAAAAAAAACTCGTCACCGTCAAAAATGCAATGCCGGTGATAATGGTCGGTGTATTTAATATGTCGCGCCGTTTTTTCAGGGCTGTAAACTGTGATAATGGTTGTGTCGCCCATTGTTACATCAAGCTTAAGGCTTTTTTGACAGCGATTTCCACTTTGACGGACGGATCAGCATCGAAAATCCGTTTAAGGATTTTTTGTGATTGTTGACGCACGAATCCAAGGGCCGTCAAAGCGGCAAGAGCCTCATCGTAGACATCGCTGTAGGAGCCTGATGATTCGGGTTGTAAAAATAACGTTTCGTCAGATGGTTTTATTTTATCTTTAAGGTCAACAATTATTCTTTGTGCCGTTTTTACACCGATTCCCTTTACGTTTTTGAGGCGTGTATGGTCACCTGAATTTATCACTGACTCAAGTTCGGTAGTAGAGAGAGAGGACAATATTAATATGGCTGTGTTGGGACCCACACCGGAAACGCCTATCAGAAGGCGGAACAATTCGCGTTCGCGGGCTGTGAAAAATCCGTAAAGCAGGTGTGAGTCTTCTCTAATGACTTCATGTATGAGAAGTTTTAATTCTCCTGACGACCGTTGTATCTCCTCAAATGTCGCGAGGGAAATATTTAGCATGTAACCGATTGAATTGGATTCGATTACTGCGTATGCCGGTGTGAGTTCTATTGCCAAGCCTTTTATGTATTCGTACATTTTTCGAATGTTTTGAAGGAGTGTTGGTATACGCTCTGTTTTTATGAGTGTTACGTATAGGCTACAAAGTTACTGCTTTATTTCTATATTCGGCTAAAATCACATAACTTTGCATATTATAATATTATTGAAATGCAGATTGTCTACGAAGATAACCATATTGTTATCGTAAATAAATCGCCTGGAGAGATTGTGCAGGGAGACAAAACCGGTGACGAGCCGCTTGTTGAAAGCTTGAAGCGATGGCTAAAAGAAAAGTATGAAAAACCTGGGAACGTGTTTTGCGGAGTTGTACACAGACTTGACCGTCCGGTAGGTGGGCTGGTCGTTTTTGCCAAAACATCCAAGGCTCTTGCAAGGCTTAACGAAATGTTTCGTCAGGGGGAGGTTAAAAAGACTTATTGGGCTTTATCGCGCAACAGACCTGAGCCTGCCGAAGGACGTCTTGTTCATTTTATAACTACTACGGAGCGCAATAATAAGAGCTATGCTTCCGACACGGAGCGTCGCGGATCGAAAAAAGCTGTTCTGTCATATCGGCTTATCGGTTGTTCCGACCGATACAGTCTGATAGAGGTGAATCTTGAGACCGGTCGTAAACATCAGATAAGAGTGCAGCTGTCGGCCATCGGTTGTCCGATAAGGGGAGATTTGAAATATGGGGATAAACGCAGTAATCCTGACGGATCCATTTCGTTGCTGGCTCGTCGTGTATGTTTCGTCCATCCTGTATCCGGAAAGATCATAGATGTCACGGCTCCGCTTCCTGACGATTCTCTTTGGCAAGCATTTAAAGACGTGGACAAAAATGACGACTGAGACCGGAGAAGGGATAATGCGGATAGATATCGACAATGTGCTTCGACAGCGTTTGCCTTGGCATTATAAGTATATCCCAAGGTTCGTGATACGTGGTCTGGAGAAGATTATATGCCAGAAACGTCTCAATGAGCTGCTTGTCCATAATGGAATGTCGAAAGGGGTTGACTTTTGCCGTGGAGTCATTGATGAACTGGGTGTCGATTACAAAGTGGAAGGGAAGTTTCCGTCCGATGATCCCCGTGTGGTGATTGTATCCAATCATCCTTTGGGCGGGTTGGACGGTATGGTGCTTGCCGATATGGTTTCGCGTCAATATGGCGGGGAAAAGGAGCTAAAATTTGTGGTCAATGACCTACTTACATTTGTTGAACCGTTGAGGTCCATATTCCTTGGTGTGAATAAGCACGGGTCACAGTCCCGACATGCGGCCGAAAAGCTTGAAAACGCTTTTGCTTCAGATAAACCGATAGTGATGTTTCCAGCCGGTCTTGTATCAAGAAAAGGTAAAGGGGGCGTTGTGGAGGATTTGCGTTGGAATAAAATGGTGGTGAATAAAGCAGTCGCATATAAAAGAAATATAATTCCTGTATATTTTGATGGGCATAATTCGCAGTTTTTTTATAAATTTGCAAATCTCAGGGTACGCCTTGGGCTGAAATTCAATATAGAGATGGTATGCCTGCCGCGAGAAATTTTTAACAGTGAGGGTTCTACTTTTAAAATACGTATAGGAGAGCCTATCCGATGGGAAAGCCTTCGCGGAGGGAGAGATGCTCAAATACAGGCTGACCGTCTTCGTGAAGCCGTGTATATGCTGCGTGATTTAAAATAACACGGTTTCAGTCCTTGGATTGACGTATCCGTTATGATATTTAAGAAAATTTGACCTCATGAGTGAGAAGATAATAGATCCTGTCGACAGTGTCCTTATAGAAAAGGAATTGTCTAAAGAATTTCTTTTGCGTCCGACAAACAAGGGATGCAATGAAATTTATGTAATAGACGGACGGGAATGCCGAAACACGATGCGTGAAATAGGCCGTTTAAGGGAGATTGCATTCAGAGCTGCCGGTGGAGGGACTGGCAAGGATTGTGATATCGATGAGTTTGATTTGATGACCCCGCCTTGCCGGCAATTGATTCTTTGGGATCCGGAGTCGAAACTTATACTTGGCGGTTACCGATTTATTCTTGGCAAAGATATCCGTTTTGACGAAGATGGTCGTCCACGTATAGCTACGAGCCACATGTTTAAATTTTCCGAAAGGTTTATTAAAGAATATCTTCCGAATACGATAGAGTTGGGCCGTTCATTTGTCAGGCTTGAATATCAGTCGTCTAAAGCCGGAGCGAAAGCTATCTTCGCCCTCGATAATCTTTGGGACGGTCTTGGAGCCTTGACTGTCGTATATCCGGAAATAAAATATCTTTTCGGCAAAATGACCATGTATCCTAATTATCATAGGGAATGCCGTGACATGATACTCTATTTCCTTCATAAACATTTTCCGGATACCGAAGAGCTTGTAAGGCCATTGAAGCCGTTTGTGCAGAGCTTTGATACGGATGTGATGAAAGCTATTTTTACCGGAGATTCTTTTAAAGAGGATTATAAGATTCTGAATCATGCGATTCGTGAGTTAGGTCTGAATATTCCACCTTTGGTCAATTCATATATGAGTTTGTCTCCGACTATGAAAATGTTTGGGACTGCGATAAACGATGAATTCGGTGATGTGGAGGAAAGCGGTATATTTTTCGCGATTTCCGATATTTTTGAAGAAAAAAAGCAACGTCATATCGGTACGTATCATCCGCAGTCACTTTCAGAGGGAAAGGTATAATGGATAAAACTCTATTTTTAATATAATCATGGATAGAATTTTGGTGACCGGAGGGACCGGATACATCGGTTCTCATACGGTAGTGGAGCTTCAACAGGCTGGATATAAGGTTGTCATTATCGATAATCTTTCAAATTCGAGCCGTGATGTGGTCGACGGGATCGAACGTATAACAGGAGTGAGACCAGATTTCGTTGAAGGCGACTGTACGGATATGGAAACTCTTATCAAACTGTTTGCGGATTATAAGGACATAAAAGGTATAATCAATTTTGCAGCGTCTAAAGCTGTGGGAGAGAGCGTGTCAAAACCTATCCTTTATTATCGTAATAACCTTGTCACGCTGTTGAATCTTCTTGAACTGATGGATTCGAACGGTGTCAAGGGCATGGTCTTCTCTTCATCATGTACGGTATATGGAGAACCTGACGAAAATCCTGTCACAGAGAAAGCTCCTATAAAGAAGGCCACTTCTCCATACGGTAATACCAAGCAGATTTCTGAAGAAATAATAAGTGATGTCATAAATGCCGGAGCATCGTTCAAGAGTGTCATTCTCCGGTATTTCAATCCGGTCGGGGCGCATCCTTCCGCAGAAATAGGAGAGTTGCCAAACGGTGTCCCGCAGAATCTTATTCCCTACCTTACACAGACTGCCATCGGCATAAGAAATGAGCTAAGTGTCTTCGGTGATGATTATGACACGCCTGACGGATCATGTATACGCGATTATATAAATGTAGTTGATTTGGCCAAGGCACATGTGATAGCGGTTGAACGTATGCTACAGGATAAGAGCGAGAATAAAATCGAGATATTCAATTTAGGGACCGGACAAGGGGTCTCGGTGCTTGAGCTCATCAATGTCTTTGAAGAGGCTACAGGGGTGAAAGTGCCCCACCGTATAGTCGGCCGTCGAGCCGGTGATATAGAGAAAGTCTGGGCTGACCCGCTCTACGCTAATGAAGTTTTAGGATGGAAGGCTACGTCTACTCTTGCCGATACGATGCGTTCTGCTTGGGCTTGGCAGAAGCGTTTGAGGGAAAGAGGTATAATGTAAAAAAAGAATACGATTTGTTATAAAGTAAAAAACCGCCTGAAGCATAGTGCTTCGGGCGGTTTTTTACTTTATAAATTTTCTGAGTGAAAAAATTTAGTCAACTTTGTATGTCGCCACGTCTGCCGGTGAGAAGTTGGCAATAAAGTCAGCGTGCTTTGTGATTTCTGCCTGAGCGATGTTGATGTATACTTCTACAGAGCGTTTGAATGTCTCATTTCGGTTAGCGTCGCTAAGCAGAAGGTAGCCCATAATGATACATCCGGCCATTTCCACGAGTCTGCGAGCCATGAAATCACCGTAGCATTGATCATTGACGGCTGTGACAGCCTCAACGGCTTGGGCGTAGCGTTCGGTCATTGCCACAAGACGATCCTTGATGTTTTGCAGCTCCGGTTTGACGCTTTCAGCATTGTAATCGTTGATAAGGTTCAGGTATGTCCCTGTAGTGACATGACGGATGGCAGCCACTACCTGAAGCTGGGTTGTTCCTTCGTATATTGAAGTTATACGTGCGTCGCGGTAGAGACGTTCGCAGGCATAATCTTTCATGAAGCCTGAGCCACCGTGTATCTGGATGCAGTCGTATGCGTTCTGATTGCAATACTCACTACCCATACCTTTGGCGAGCGGGGTGAGGGCGTCGGCAAGACGACTGTAATGTTTGGCTTCCTTGCGTTCTTCCGGAGTCAAGCTACGTTCCTTGGCGATATCGTCATAGATTTTGTACATATCCACGTAGCGGGCACATGCGTAAAGGAGCGAGCGTGAAGCGTCGAGTTTCGCTTTCATAACCGACAGCATTTCATAAACAGCCGGGAATTCGATAATGGCTTTTCCGAATTGTTTTCGGTCACGTGCGTAGGCGAGCGCTTCGCGATAGGCGAGTTCACTGACACCGACACTTTGGGCGGCTATGCCGAGACGTGCTCCGTTCATTAGGGCCATGACGTATTTAATTAGGCCGAGACGACGTGAGCCACAGAGCACGGCTTTAGCGTTTTTATAAACGAGTTCGCATGTAGGTGAGCCTTTGATGCCCATTTTGTTCTCTATGCGTCGTACGTTTACTCCTCCGTCACGCTTGTCGTATATAAACATTGACAGCCCGCGTCCATCTTTAGTGCCGGCTTCTGAGCGGGCGAGGACAAGGTGGATATCACTGTCTCCATTTGTGATGAAGCGTTTCACGCCATTAAGCAGCCAAGTTCCGTCAGGTTGTTCAGTAGCCTTTAACATGACGCTCTGAAGGTCTGAGCCGGCGTCGGGTTCGGTAAGATCCATAGACATGGTTTCTCCCTGGCATACCCGTGTAATGAATTTTTCTTTTTGAGCTTCGTCTGCGAATTCATATATTGTTTCAGCGCAGTCCTGAAGCCCCCAAAGGTTTTCAAAACCGGTGTCAGCACGGCTGACGATGTCGGCCGCCATGATGTAGGGTGTTATAGGAAAGTTTAGGCCTCCGAATCGACGGGGCATAGCCATACCCATAAGTCCTGCTTTGCGACAGGCTTCAAGGTTTTCCTTTGTTGCGTCTGCATATATGACACGACCGTTCTCGACACGTGGGCCTTGGTGGTCGACATCTTCTGCGTTAGGAGCTATTATATCACCGCATATTTCGCCTACGATTTCGAGGACTTTATCATAGCTGTCCTGTGCGTCTTCGTAATTAAGAGGCGCGTAGTCGAATTTTTCAGCGTCTGTATAGTTGCGTTCTTTCAATGCCACGATCTTTTCCATCAACGGATGTGTCAGATGGTGTCTCAGATCGGGATTATCGGTATAAAAATTAGCCATTGTCGCTATTATTTTGAATTCTTCTTGTAGTATTTGATCAGTTTAGGCACCACATCCTCGATGTTGCCAGTTATCACATAGTCCGCTACGGTGTTGATAGGGGCGTTGGGATCGTTGTTGACAGATATTATTATCGAGCTTTCCTGCATTCCCGCGATGTGCTGTATTTGACCGGAAATACCACATGCAATATATAGTTTTGGTCGCACGGTTACACCAGTCTGTCCAATCTGACGTGCGTGTTCAGTGAAACCTGCGTCGACAGCAGCGCGCGACGCGCCTACCTCCGCTCCAAGTGTGTCAGCGAGATCAAACAGCAACTGGAAATTTTCTTTTGAGCCGACACCGTAGCCACCGGCTACGATTATGGGTGCGTTTTTGATGTTTACTTTTGAGTTTTCAATGTGGCGGTCGATGATTTCAACTACAAAATCCTCATCTGACACATATTTTTTTACATCGAGGTCGATGACTTCCCCTTTGTGTTCAGGATTAAAGACCTCTTTCTTCATGACGCCTTCTCTTACAGTAGCCATCTGTGGCCGACAGTCTGGGTTGACAATTGTCGCTACGATATTGCCTCCAAAAGCCGGACGTATCTGATAGAGAAGGTCTTTATATTCTTTTCCGGTTTTAGGATCGGTATGATCTCCGATTTCAAGAGATGTGCAATCCGCGGTCAGTCCGCTATGCAGACAGGAACTTACACGTGGGCCAAGGTCTCGGCCGATGCAAGTGGCTCCCATAAGACAGATCTGTGGTTTGGTCTCACGGAATAGATTTATAAGTATGGCTGCATGGGGATTGGACGTATAGGGTGAAAGACGTTTGTCTGCCACTTTGTATATTCGGTCGACTCCGTAAGGAAATACTTGTTTTTCCACACCGTCGAGATTATCTCCTATTACGACGGCTTCAAGTTCAACACCCAGTTTTGAGGCAAGTGAACGACCTTTTGTCAGCAGTTCAAGACTGACATCTGCCACTCGGCCATCCTCAAATTCAAGATATACTATTAGATTGTTCTGGTTCATTGTAATTATCGGATTTAGCCTATGGTATGGTTGGCGATGAGTTCTTTTACGAGTTCTTCGATCTGATTGTCACTGTCGTCCAATTGTCGGCTTTCTTTTGCTGTGAACACGACGTTTTCAATTGCTTTCACCTTCGTTGGAGATCCCGGGAGACCTACCTGTTCAGGATCCGCGTCCACGTATGCGGCACTCCATTCCTGAAGATTCAAGTATGATCTTTTTTCAAGTAACGCCTTGTGTTCGTCAGATAGTTTTGCCACCTCACTCGGAGATGCGGCATACTTATATTTCTGTACTCTCATTGCGTTTCGCGGACGACACGCAGGCGCGGAGCCGTTGACGGTTACAACACATGGTAATGGTGATTTGACAGTCTCCACTCCGTTTTCAAGACGACGTTTGACTGTTACATAACCATCTTTCAATTCGACAATTTCCTCAGCGTATGTCACTTGTGGGATCCCGAGTTTTTCCGCGATCTGTGGACCGACTTGGGCCGTGTCACCATCAATGGCCTGACGTCCACCGAGAATGATGTCATATTGACCGAATTTTTTTACGGCCTGGGCGAGTGAATATGATGTAGCGAGAGTGTCTGCCCCACCAAGTATTCTGTCAGTAAGTACGATGCCGGAGTCCGCTCCACGGTAGATAGCTTCGCGTATTATCTCGGAAGCACGTGGTAGCCCCATTGTAAGCAATGTGATAGTAGAACCGGGATTTGCGTCCTTGAGCTGTAATGCCTGCTCAAGAGCGTTGAGATCCTCCGGATTGAAGATGGCGGGCAATGCCGCACGGTTGATTGTTCCATCCTCTTTCATTGCATCTTTGCCCACATTGCGGGTATCGGGAACCTGCTTGGCGAGCACGATGATGTTAAGGCTCATAATTTTCAGTTTGGGTTATTAGATTGGTAATTTATTTCTTTACTTTTGATTCCACCCATTTGCGCGCATTGATGAATGCGTCGATCCAAGGTGTTATTTGGTCAGCCTTGCGCGAGGCGGGATAATAGCCGCATTGCCATGGGAATATAGCGCGCTCAAGGTGAGGCATCATGGCGAGGTGGCGGCCGTTATCGGAACAAATGCCAGCCACTGACGCGCGTGAACCGTTAGGGTTACCGGGATAAGCAGAATAATTGTATTTTGCTACGACATTGTAATCGCCCATCGACATGGGAAGGTTGAATTTACCTTCTCCATGAGCCACCCATATTCCGAGTTTACTTCCGGAGAGAGAACCTAACATGACAGAATTGTTTGCCGGTATGCTTACTCCGAGGAACTGGGACTCGAATTTATGGCTGTCATTGTGCAACATACGAGTCTTTTTAGGATGTCCGGGATTGATGAGCCCGAGTTCGATCATCAATTGGCAACCGTTGCAGATACCGAGCGACAATGTGTCTTCACGGTCGTAGAAGTTCTTTAAAGCTTGTTTTGCATTGTCGTTCCAAAGGAAGCCTGATGCCCATCCTTTTGCCGAACCGAGGACATCGGAGTTTGAGAAACCTCCGCAGAACACAATCATATTGACGTCCTCAAGGTTTTCACGTCCGCTCATAAGATCAGTCATGTGGACATCCTTGACATCGAATCCGGCAAGATAAAGTGAATATGCCATTTCGCGATCTCCGTTTACGCCTTTTTCTCGTATGATAGCAGCCTTTACGCGATCGCCATGGCCTTCTCGACGGAGTGCTATGCCGCGTGAGTCAAGTTTGCCGTCGAACATTGACGGGAAACGGTAGCGGATAGGCTGTTTCTTGTAGTTTTCGAAACGGCTTCGAGCACATTTTTCACCACTTTGAATAGAGTCCATCAAATAACTTGTATGGAACCATACATCACGGAGGTGGTCTATGCCAAGCAGACGCTGGTTGCCATCGTGGTTTATGATTAGAGTGCGTTCGGTCGTTGGGGTTCCTATATGACAGAATCTTATTCCGGCTTTAACGAGCGCATCATCGACAGAAGCGGCTTTTGAAGTTTCAACCTGCATCACAAGAGCCGGATTTTCAGCAAACAGTATTTTTACGAGATCTTTTTCACCGAGTTCTTCAAAGCCTTTGGTGTCAAGTTCGATACCTCCGTCGGCATTCGCGAATGTCATTTCAAGCAGGGTTGTGACAAGTCCTCCGGCAGAAACGTCGTGTGCTGCCATGATCTTTCCTCGCTTCACAAGATTCTGAACAGTTTCGAATGTCTGGACGAATTTCTCCGGATCGGTAACGGTAGGTGCCTCGGAACCGAGTTTCCCTTGTGTCTGAGCAAGAGCCGAACCACCGAGCTTAAGCGCGTCTCCTGAAAAATCGATATAATACAGTATGGAGCCTCGTTTCCCAAGTACCGGACTCAGTGTCTTGCGGACATCGCTTACTTCGCCAGCGGCTGATATAATGACAGTTCCAGGTGCGTATACCTTGTCCGCACCATATTTTTGTGTCATTGACAAAGAGTCTTTGCCTGTCGGAATGTTTACCCCAAGCTTACATGCGAAATCGGAACATGCTTCGACTGCGCGGTAGAGTGCAGCGTCTTCTCCAGGATTTTTGCAAGGCCACATCCAGTTCGCGCTTAAAGACAAGCCTTTTATTCCGTCTGTGAGAGGTGTTGTGACAATGTTTGTGAGTGCCTCAGCCACAGCCATGACTGATCCTTTCGCAGAATCTATAAGGGCGACCTGTGGCGCGTGTCCGATTGATGTAGCAATGCCTTTAGTCCCTGAATAATCGAGGGCTACTACTCCACAGTCGCTCAACGGAAGCTGTATCTCTCCCTGACATTGCTGACGGGCTATTTTGCCTGTGATAGACCTGTCTACTTTATTTGTCAGCCAATCTTTACAAGCGACAGCTTCAAGCGACAGCACGGATGTCGTGTAATTTTCGATTTCGTCTTCGTTGTAAGCTCCGTCACTATATCTTGTTTCGACGGTAGAGTCGGTGAGGGTGGTTTTAGGTGACGAACCGAACATATCTGACATTGCAAGGTCTATAGGCTTCACCCCGTCTTTCTGTTCGAATACGAAACGATGGTCACCTGTCGTCTCTCCGACAACATACATAGGTGCGCGTTCGCGTTCAGCGATTGTTCTCACATAGTCTATGTCTTCTTTTTTGAGAATCATGCCCATTCGTTCCTGACTCTCGTTGCCTATGATTTCTTTAGATGAGAGCGTATGGTCGCCTATGGGCAGTGCGTTTATGTCTATGTGTCCACCGGTTTCTTCCACAAGTTCGGATAGTGCGTTGAGATGTCCTCCCGCGCCATGGTCGTGTATGGATACAATTGGGTTATTGTCGTTTTCGGCAAGGGCGCGTATCACATTTGACACTCGTTTTTGCATTTCGGGATTTGCTCGCTGTACAGCGTTAAGTTCGATACCGGATGCGTATTGACCGGTTTCCACTGAAGAAACCGCGCCTCCTCCCATTCCGATACGATAGTTGTCACCGCCCATAACGACTACGGCTTCTCCAGCTTCCGGAACGCCTTTTATCGCATCTTTCGAAGCGGCATAACCCACACCTCCGGCAAGCATGATAACTTTGTCGTATGCGTATGTTTTGCCGTTTTCGTCGTGCTCGAAAGTAAGGAGTGAACCACAGATGAGCGGTTGTCCGAATTTATTGCCAAAATCGGATGCTCCATTCGATGCTTTTATTAGAATTTCGGCCGGAGTTTGGTAAAGCCATGCTCGCGGATTCATCATAAGTTCCCATGGGTAATTGCCCAAACGGGGATATGATGTCATGTATACGGCTGTACCAGCCAATGGCAGACTGGCACGGCCACCACCGAGACGGTCGCGGATTTCACCTCCGCTGCCAGTGGCGGCACCGTTGAATGGCTCTACGGTCGTCGGGAAGTTGTGGGTTTCTGCTTTAAGCGAAAGCACTGTCTGAAGGTCGCGCACTTCAAAATAGTCAGAGCGTTCCGGATGGGTAGGATAGAACTGTGCTACAGTCGGGCCTTCGACGAAAGCGACATTGTCTTTGTAAGCCGAGACAAGTTTGTTGGGATTTACCTGAGACGTCTTTTTGATCAATTTAAACAGTGACAACGGCTTTTCTTCACCGTCGATAACGAAAGAGCCATTAAAGATCTTGTGACGGCAGTGTTCGCTGTTCACTTGTGAAAAGCCGAACACCTCGCTGTCTGTCAGCGGACGGCCGAGACGCTTGCTGAGTTCTCGTAGATAATCCTCTTCTTCTTTACTGAGCGCGAGACCTTCACGCTTGTTATATTCACTGATATCCGCTATATGTTCTATCGGTGCAGCGGTGTTGCTTGTCATGAACACCTTTGAATTAAGCCCGTCATATAGACGTGACAGCATTTTGTCGAAGACCGGTTCGTCCTCAGCGGTACAGTGGAACTCTTCTATACGGCTCACGCCTTGTAGACCCATATTTTGGGTGATTTCAACAGCGTTTGTACTCCATGGGGTTATCATCTCCTTTCGCGGACCAATAAAACGTCCTTTTACAGATGTTGACGAAAGGGGAGTTGCTCCGTCAAAAAGCCATACAAGCTTTTCGTTTTCTTCTTCTGAAAACTTGTGGTTTGTTTCTACGGCATAAATAAGGTTGGAACCTTTTTTGAAAAATACGACCATAAGTAAATATGCAATGATTGGAGTATAATTTTGAGACGTGAGGGCTATCGCGCCACAAAGCGTTGCCCGTGGCAAAGTTACTATAAATCTCTCATATCACCAAGTTTTATCGCGTCCACTTTTTTATAATTACAATGCGCTGAAATAAGAAAATTCGCTATCTTTGCACCCTCTTGACAGCCAGGGATGCTTGCGTTTTGAGACATATTTATGACAGAAATTGAGATAAAATATAATCGTTGTGATATGAAGAAAAAGATAGGTGTGTTGTTTGATCTTGACGGAGTCCTTGTTGACAGCGAGGGAGAATACTCGAAGTTTTGGGGCGGCATGGGCCATCGTTACGGTGTCGGAGGAGAGTCTTTTGCCGCTGACATAAAAGGAACGACACTTGGGGAGATATTAAATGCTTTTCCGGAGAATGTCCGTGATGGAATAGTAATGGAACTACATGAATTTGAACGAAGCATGACCTATCCCTTGTTTAATGGTGTGTACGAATTCCTTTGTGAACTTCGTGATAATTGTATTCCATTTGCTATTGTGACAAGCAGTGATGATGTTAAAATGGAATATCTTTTTAATGCCAGACCGGAAATCCGTGGAATGGTATCGGCTCTTGTTACCGGTTCGATGGTAAACCGTAGTAAGCCGAATCCGGAAGGATATCTTAAAGGCGCTGAGCTTATAGGCGTGCCGATCGAGGATTGTTACGTCTTTGAAGATTCCATGCAGGGGCTTGAGGCCGGAATGCGTTCCGGGGCTGTTGTAATCGCTTTAACGACTACTAATCCTTGTGAAAAACTCAAAGGGAAAGCCCACGAAATCATAGATGGTTTCGCAGGCTTTACGGTCGACATGCTGGCAGGGCTTTCGAGGCCTATTTGACAGCCTTGAAACTCATGTCGAGACCTTTGACTGAATGGGTGAGTGCTCCTACCGATATAAAATCAACTCCGCATTCTCCGTATGAGCGCAATGTCTCGAGTGTGATGCCTCCTGAGGATTCGATCTCGATTTGTCCGTTTATTATGTTGACGGCTTCACGGGTGCGTTCGGGAGAGAAATTGTCAAGCATTATACGGTCTACTCCGATTTCAAGTGCCTGACGAATCTCATCTTCGTTTCTCACTTCAAGTTCGATCTTGAGGTCTTTGCCTTTTTCCGCGCAGTATTTGCGTGCGGCTTCTACGGCCTGTCTGATTCCACCGGCAAAATCGACATGGTTGTCTTTGATAAGGATCATGTCGAACAGTCCGATACGGTGGTTGCATCCTCCACCGATACGCACGGCTTCTTTTTCAAGCATTCGCATCCCGGGAGTGGTCTTTCGAGTATCGAGAACTTTGGTTTTCAATCCGTCAAGACGCTGTTGATATTTTGCGGTCTGGGTCGCGATTCCGCTCATGCGTTGCATTATGTTGAGCATCACTCTTTCGGTCTGTAGCAGGGATCTTACGCTACCTTCTACCTCAAAAGCGACATCTCCAGGTTTTACGTTGGCGCCATCGTTTATCAACACTGTCATTTTGAGCTCCGGATCAAATTTTTCAAATACCTTGCGGGCTATTTCAACTCCAGCGATGATTCCTTCTTCCTTTATGATGAGACGCTGTTTGCCACGTTCATCAGCAGGTATGGTACTGAGTGTGGTATGATCTCCGTCACCGACATCTTCAGCGAATGCGAGAGTTAGAAGATCATCGATAAGTTCATCTTTTGTTTTCATATTTTATTGTAATCGAAATAAAAGAAAAAATATTTAAATTCATGAAAATAGTTTTGATAGCAGTCGGAAAAACAACTACCGGCTATATAGAACGTGGAATAGAGGAGTTTGTCAAACGTGTCAACCGCTACGTCAGTATGGAAATTGTCATTATTCCCGATCTTAAATCATCGAAAGCTCTTTCTCCTGAAAACCAGAAACAGAAAGAGGGACAAGCTATCCTTGCCGCGCTTCAGCCTGGAGACCATGTGACACTTCTCGATGAGCGAGGAAAGGAGTTTTCGTCTCGTGAATTTTCAGTATTGTTAGAGCGAAGGATGGTTCTTGGCTCCAAGAGGCTTATATTTGTCATCGGAGGGCCATACGGTTTTTCATCTGATGTATATTCGCGTGCCGACGACAAGCTTTCGCTATCCAAAATGACATTCACACACGAGATGGTGCGTTTGTTTTTTGCCGAACAACTCTATCGTGCCATGACAATCATGCGTGGCGAGCCATATCATCATGATTAGGCGATACGATATAGAAGCCACACGAATGCCAATGCGAAAGCTGTATAAATCAATGCCGCTCTGACAAAAAGAACCCATCTCCTTTTTTTACGTCCTGACATATAAGTATACAATCCTCCTCCGATTATGCCGAATCCGAAACAATAAAATATCCAAAAGCTGACACTTCCCATATACGCCATCACTAATTTTTAGGAGCTTTCGCACCCTTGATCCCGCCTTTTATTCCTCCTGACAGCGAGAATATATTTTGGTCATAGCTTACCGTTTTCAAGCTTTGTTCCCGTTTCCGTTTAAGTGCGAGCTGTACCAAACGATCCATGAGTCCGTCGAATGGAATGCCTGTCGCTTCCCATAGATAAAATGAAAGCGATCCGGGGATAGTATTGATTTCGTTTACGAATATCTCCTTTGTATCGTCATCTATAATAAAGTCGATTCGGCTTACTCCATGGCAACTCAATGTACGGAAGGTCTCCCCGGCAAGATACTGTATCCTTTCGCTCATTTCTTCCGGTAGATCTGCAGGAATACGTTTTTGAGAAGACTGCATTCCTTTTGCACCTTTAGTGCCCCCCATGTATTTGTCTTCATACGAAAGTATCTCAGCACTTTTTATGGGCTCTTCAAGTACTGATGCTTCGTATTCGTCACAATCTCCAAGTACGGAACAGTTGATCTCTTTTAGGTTGTCAACCATGTGTTCCACGATGATACGGGAGGTGTACTTTTTTGCTGTCTCCACCTTTTCAATCAGTTGTTCGCGATCGGAAGCCCGGCCTATGCCTACGCTTGAGCCAAGATTCGCAGGCTTCACAATCACTGGATATCCGATTTGTGTTTCAATCTGATCTATGAGTTTCTCCCGTTGTGAAAACCATTGCTTGTCAGTAAACCAGATATAATCGATCACAGGTACGCCCGATTCACGAAGGATCATTTTCATGATGATTTTATCCATCCCGTTTGCGCTTGCGAGCGTGTTGCAGCCTGCGTATGGAATACCGATGGTTTCAAGAACTCCTTCAAAAATGCCGTCTTCAACGTTTGACCCATGAAGTACCGGGATCACTACGTCCAGGGAACATATAGGCGCTTTATTTCCAAAAAGGCCTGTTTGTTTTGCTTTATAAAGATTATAGTCACCATATACAGGTCTCATATAAACTTCTGTGCATTTTGCAAGCAGAGCAGGAATATCGCGATAGTTCGCGACATCGAAAAGAGCATCCCCCGTATAGAATTTGCCTTGTTTGGATATATATATAGGTGTGACGTCATATTTGTCACGATTGATGGCATGCATAGCCTGTGATGCGGATATGACGGATATTTCATGCTCGGTTGAACGTCCGCCGAAAAATACTCCGATATTGGTCTTCATTCTATAAATTGATATATTATGGATGGTAATTTTTGTTTTAGGATCATTTGAAAGTGTCGGGGAGGTCATTCTCATAAAGAACGGTGTCACCCGGCTTTAAAATTGTCGAAAGCAAGTTCTGGGCTTCATTGAAAGAGGAGACGGTATGTACCTCTGCATGTCCGTCACTTGCATTTTCAATGCCCGAGACGATTGATTCCCGATTATAGAGACCGACAATGATAGCGATATCCGCTGACGAGGCTATTTTTTCACCAAAAATCTTGTTTAGCTCGGATTGCCTCTCGCCAAGTTCTATCATGCCGGGGGTAACAATTATGCGTTTACCGCCTGTCATCATTTTGAGAACATCAAGAGCCATTTTTGAACCCGTAGGATTTGAATTGAATGCGTCGTCAATGATCGTTACTCCACCTGCGGTCCGCTTCATATTCAGCCTATGCTCGACTTGCTCGATATTATTGACAGCGTAACGTATTTTTTCTATGGGGACATCGAGTTTTAGAGCGGTTATTATGGCTGCGAGAAGGTTTGATACGTTGCATTCACCGACGAGATGTGTCGTGAATGCGAGTTTCTCTCCATCTGGTGTTACGACAGTGAATGAGGTCCCGTTTGCTGTATAAAGTATATTTTCGGCTGTATATGATGCTGTTTCGTGTTTGCTGACAGCGTAACGTATACATTCCACATTGTCGACTCTGCGGTTTGCCACATATTGGAAATCATCGTTTATTATCGCTGTGCCGTCGGATGGAAGTGAGTCGACAAGTTCAAATTTGGTCCGTTGTACATTCTCGATTGTTTTGAACGACTCAAGATGCTGTTCACCAACGGCTGTCACGATTCCTATCGAAGGATGCACAAGATCGCAAATCTCTTTGATGTCTCCCGGCTGCTTGGCTCCCATTTCGACGATAAACACATCGTTATACGGTTTCAGATATTCTCTGATTGTGCGTATAACCCCCATAGTGGTGTTATAACTTCCCGGGGTCATCATTACATCGTATTTTTCGGAAAGTATGCGGTTGAGATAATGTTTTGTACTTGTTTTTCCGTAGCTCCCCGTGATTCCTATTATTTTAAGGCCAGGCATGGCTCGTAGGATGCTTTCAGCGTCATGGTAATATTTTTTGTTTATATGTTTTTCCACCGGTTTCAGAAGCCAGTTGGCAATCAAGACAAAAATATGGGAAAAACAAAAAATCAATAAAGCTGTGATGGATACATATTCTCCCGTATGATTGCTTTTTGTGCCCCAAAAAGCGGCTGTGGCGATTATTATTGCGGCAAGTAGCAGCATTACGATAAAGATTCGCCAAACCCGTCGTGTCATCACAAGCGGTTTTTTATATTTTTTTTCTTCAAGCAGTATGATGTTGACTGTCGCGGTTACAGACACGAATGCAAGCGAAACTGTCGGTATCGAAAGTGTCGACATAGAGGCTAAGGCGACCGCTCCGCTTACAAGACGCATGACAGAAGTTGTATCCTGTGAAGCGCGGAGCCATCTATTGTAACGTTCGTTCCGATATGAGTTTTGCTGCAACATCATGAGGTCACGTCTGAATTCACAGACAAGACATCCTATAGCTAAAAGTGAAGCGATTATATTGAATATGAGCATAGCCGGAATTATTGTTTAGGTGTCAGAAAATTTTTTAGTACGGCAGCGAACTGTATCGGATTTTCAAGGAAGCTATAATGTCCGCATCCTTGAAAAGAAACCAGTCCTGCGTCCGGAATGGATTTCTCCATTTTTTTTGCGTCCTTAATTGGCGTGGCCGTGTCTGATTCACCCCATATTAATAAAGTTGGAGCCGCTATCAATGGCAGACGATCCGTTAAATCTTCATTTACCACTTTCGATAATATCCGACGCATCATAGGTGATGCGGATGCATAATCGCTTGAACCAGCCTTAGCGCGACGGGCTTCGAGTTTCGTCTCCGCTTTGTCGTGCCCTAAAAGGATGTACATCAGATGTTTTATTGCTTTGAAACTGTATACGTTCCAATAATATTTAAGACTGCGTTTCGGTTTTATGCCTGCCGCATCTACAAGTATAAGTTTTTCAACCTGATTGCGTGATGCGTACAATATGCCGACTCTTCCTCCGAATGAGTGTCCAAGAAGGAGCGGAGATCGTATTTCGAGTTTTTTTACAAGCGATTCGACCATGCGTGTGTAGTTTTCGACTCCCCATACATCTGAGGGTTCGTCCGAAGCACCGAATCCGGGAAAATCGATGTTTATTACGCGATATCCGCAGGAAGTGGCTATGCGTTCGATCGAAGCTAAAGTCGTGTGGTCGCATCCCCAGCCATGCATCAGTATTATTGTTTTGTCACCGGAGCCGGAGTCTGTATAGTGAAGATGTTGTCCTTCAAGTGTAATGTCTTTATCCATCATTCGATTCAATTGACCTACAAAATTATGAAAAATCCTATGAATATTTATCCGCGGTTCTTTAAAATGTTTGTCCGCAATAAAAACTTGTGTAATTTTGCAACAAATAAACCGAATAATATGATAGGCCAAATGTGATACTTGGCTAATTTTGCAAAGCGATTTATTATATTTGGTAACCACAGTGTTTTTCTATTCTTTAGATAGCCTCAAGATTTTAATTTATGTCACGTTTTTTTAATTTATCGGTTGTGTCACCGGTGCTTGTGTCTGCGGTCGTTTTAGTCGCATGTTCACATAAACATGCGGAAAAACATGGAGAAAATGACGGCCATGGTCACAATCATGACCATCAAGATGAAATAGTAATGTCCCCGAAAGACGCAGCACGGTTTGGAGTGAAAGTAGAAGCCGTCGGGCGATCACCGTTCAGTGAGATTGTGAAAGTATCCGGGGAGATTATGCCTGCCGCCACGGAAAGGGCTGTAATTATCGCTACTACATCTGGTGTAGTAAAATTGGCCAAAGGTATAGAGATTGGAAAAAATGTTAAGGCCGGAGAGCTGATAGCGACTATATCTGCCAAGAATCTGACAGGCGGTGATTCAAATCAGACTTCTTTGGTAACGATGCAAGCAGCAAAACGGGAATTGGATCGTCTGGAACCGTTATTGAAAGATGGTCTGATCACTAAAAAAGAATATAACGAGGCTCTACGGGCCTATGAAGAAGCTAAAAGCTCTTATAGCCCTACGGCTGCTACAGGACGGGCGGTATCCGGAATGACAGGCGTGATATCGGTTTTGGCTGTAAATGATGGAGCGTATGTGGAGACCGGTCAGCCGATAGCGACAATTACACGTAATACCCGTTTAACATTGAAGGCTCTTCTTCCTTCTGGAGATATCGATTTTCTTGGAAAGATATCCACTGCGAATTTCCGGCCATCCCATAGCGATAAGATTATAAACCTGGCTGATCGTAACGGGGTCTTACTATCGTCATCCGCTAATGGAGGTGGTGATACACCAGGCTATCTTCCAGTCTATTTTTCATTTGAAAATTATGGTGATGTAGTGCCAGGGTCTCCAGCGGAGATATATTTGGTCGGAAGCGCCAAGACAGAAGCACTTACTGTTCCGGTAGAAGCTGTTTCGGAACAGCAGGGGACTAAATTTATATATATAAAGATTGACGACCATGGTTATCATAAACAGAATGTAACCGCAGGCCGTAGTGATGGAAAACGGGTAGAGATTACCACCGGACTAAATGATGGCGATTCGGTTGTAACCTCTGGATGTACGTTTATTCGTCTTGCTGAAACATCTACCGTTGTGCCGGAGGGGCATTCCCATTCTCATTAATCATCTGTAACCGAAGAGAGACAAATGTTAAACCGTATTATAAAATTCTCCCTTGAAAACCGTATCGCTGTAATAGTTCTTTCGGCTCTTTTGTTGGTATACGGAATGATAGTGCTTTTGCGCACTGAAGTGGATATATTTCCTGATTTGAATGCTCCAACTGTCGTTGTGATGACAGAGGCTCCGGGTATGGCTCCGGAGGAAATCGAAAGGATGGTAACATATCCTGTCGAGACATCCGTCAACGGAGCCACCGGTGTCAGACGCGTCCGTTCATCGTCTGCGACTGGTTTTTCGTCCGTCTGGGTGGAATTTGACTGGGGGACGGATGTCTATAGGGCTCGTCAGATCGTGGCGGAAAAACTTTCGGAAATAGAGAGCGATCTGCCTCCAGGAGTAGGCAAGCCGACACTCGGACCTCAGTCGTCAATTTTGGGTGAAATATTTATAATAGGGCTGACTTCGGATTCTATAACATCGCAGGAAGAATTGCGGACCATCGCTGACCGTCAGATAAGACCACGTCTTCTATCTTTGTCAGGTGTGTCATCGGTTTCGGTTATCGGAGGTGATGCCAAAGAGTATCAGATACTGCTCAATCCGGCTGCGATGAGACAATATGGTGTGACTCTTTCGGATATAAAGATATCAGTGTCACAAACGAACAGCAATGCGTCCGGGGGAGTTATTTATCAACACGGCAATGAGTATATAATAAAGGGGGATATCACTACCAATGATGTCGACGAGCTTGCAAATACTGTTGTTATAACGACTCCTGCAGGACCGGTAAGGCTCAGCGATATCGCAACATTAAAGGTCGGAGCGGTGGAGCCTCGTCTTGGAGCTGCGTCTCTCAATGCGTCGCCCGCTGTGCTTTTGACTGTGACCAAGCAGCCTTCTGTCGGGACAATAAATCTTACTGACGATATCCAGGATTGTCTTGCCTCTATAGTTGCTACAATGCCGTCTGATGTAAAAGTGAACACTGATATATTCAAACAGTCCGATTTTATAACGACTTCGATCGACAATCTCAAAGAGTCATTGTTTATAGGTGCTATTTTCGTTATTGTCGTCCTGTTTTTCTTCCTGATGAATTTGCGGACGACACTCATATCGCTTGTAGCATTGCCTTTGTCGATAATAGTCACCGTCCTTGTGTTGCACTTTTTGGGCATGACAATAAATACCATGAGTCTTGGAGGTATCGCGATCGCTATCGGTTCGCTTGTTGACGATGCGATTGTAGATGTCGAAAATGTCTATAAACGTTTACGTGAAAGATATAAGTCCGGAGAATCGGTTCTGACTATTGTATACGATGCTTCTAAAGAGGTGCGTTTGCCTATATTTAATTCGTCACTTATTATAATGGCGAGTTTCCTTCCACTCTTCTTTCTTGACGGGATGGAAGGACGTATGCTGAAGCCATTGGGAATTTCGTTTATAGTCGCTCTAATTGCATCAACAGTAGTCGCGTTGACAGTGACACCGGTGCTTTGTTCGTATCTTCTTGGAAGCAAAAAAGCCATGCGTACACTTGAGAGGGAGCCAAGATTCGTTATATGGTTGCGCGGACATTACGAGAAATCGTTAGAGTGGTCATTGGCTCATTCGCGCATTATTTTCATTGGGACGGCTGTATTGTTCTTTATCGCGTTTGGAATGTTTTTTTCATTGGGACGAAGCTTCCTTCCTCCGTTTAATGAGGGTTCTCTAACAATAAATGTGAGTACTTTGCCGGGAATATCTCTTGAAGAAAGCGACCGCTTGGGGCGTGAGGCTGAGAAAATTATTTTGTCTATGCCTGAGATATCGTTGACCGCACGCAAAACAGGTCGAGCCGAGCTTGACGAGCATTCTCTTGGAGTAAATGTTTCTGAAATAGAAGCTCCGTATAAATTGGATAAAGGCCGTGACAAAAATGCGCTTTTGGCTGATTTGCGTCATGAACTATCTCATCTGCCAGGTGTCAATGTTGAGATCGGCCAACCGATATCACATCGAATAGATGCGATGTTGTCTGGTACAGAAGCACAAGTGGCTATCAAGATTTTCGGAGACGATCTTTCCCGTTTATATGCCATAGGCGGAAAAATTAAAAAACATATATCAGATATCGACGGGGTTGTGGATGTGAATATAGAGCAGCAGGTGGAGCGTCCACAACTTGATATCCGTCCGAAAAGAGATATCCTTGCGTATTATGGAGTCCCGATCAATGAATTTGCCGATTTTATCAATGTGGCTCTTGCCGGAGAGAAAGTGTCGCAGGTATATGAAAACGGATTTCCGTATGACCTGACATTGCGCATGGAACCTTCAAGTAGAAGCAGTATCGAGGATATCGCAAATCTCCAGATCGATACGTCACGTGGCAAGGTTCCGCTTTCAGAAGTCGCTGAAATAGTATCTGCGACTGGTCCGAATACAATTAATCGTGAAAATGTCAGTCGTCGTATAGTTGTTTCCGCAAACGTTGCAGACAGGGATCTTAAAGGAACGGTCGATGATATACGGTCAAAGATTGATGAAGAGATTTCTTTGCCGGAAGGATATTTTATAAATTATGGGGGGCAATTTGAGAATGAAGCAAAAGCGTCCGCCACGCTTGCCCTTGTATCTGCCATTTCGCTTATAATAATATTCCTTTTATTGTATGGCCAGTTCCGTAATGTGACAGAATGTTGGATAATACTTCTCAACATGCCGCTTGCGGTTATAGGTGGTGTATTGTTGTTGAGATTTACCACAGGAGAACTGAATATTCCGGCTATCATTGGATTCATATCATTGCTTGGCATCACCACTCGTAATGGTATGCTCCTTATGTCACGTTATGGACAATTGCGTGATGAAGGGGTAGGGCTGCTTGAACGAATAAAGCATGGTTCTTCAGACCGTCTTAACCCGATTCTCATGACCGCATTGAGCTCGGCTCTCGCCCTCATACCTTTGGCTATAAATGGACATCAGCCAGGCAACGAGATTCAATCACCGCTTGCGATCGTGATACTCGGTGGACTTTTGACATCTACAGTGCTCAATATTTTTATTGTTCCTTTGGTCTATTTTTATTCTCTACATAAAAAAGAAACTTCTAAATAAATATCCAATTCAAAATATCTCATGAGACGACAGATCATAGCCCTCTCTCTTCCGTTTTTGTCATTAGGATTATTAGCCTCGGATTTTGACGATGTGCTCGACACGGTGGTCAAGAATAATCTTGGCTTGAAATATGGGTTGGCAGACAAGGAGGCGTCAATAGCCGAAATGAAATCCGAAAATACTTTGGAAGCTCCGGAGGTCGGTTTTGAAAGCCTTTGGGGAATGAAAGGAATTGGAGACAAACGTAATTTTTCAATTTCACAGTCATTCGACTGGCCAGGAGTCTATGCGGCCAGAAGCGAAGCCGTTCGTAAATCAGAGACCGCCATGCAGTATCTTCGGGAGTCAGCGGTTATTGACACTCGAATGGAAGTGAGATTGTTGCTGGTCGACATAATATATGCAAGGCAGCGGCTGGCCACAACTAAAAAAATTTGCGATAGCCTTTCTGAAATGGTCAAATATTTTAAAGAGGCTGTAGCCTGTGGGTCTGAGACCCGTTTGGATTACAACAAAGCTGTTGTAGAGCATATCAACGCAAATCGTGAACTTAAGACCTTGCAAGGAGAATTATCCACGTTGAAAGCTTCATTGCAAGCCCTTAATGGTGGTGAGGATGTCTCTGCGTTGGTTGAGCAGTTGGGAATGAACTATCCACATCCGGATTTGGAGTCTCTTCGACCCGATGTCGAGACTTTACGTCAAAACGATCCTGCCCAGGCCGCTGCACGAGCGTCATTGGAAGCTCAAAAATCGCTTGTTAAGGTTGAAAAACGCTCTTTGCTTCCTGGGTTCTCTCTTGCTTACCTCCATGAATGGGAAATGGGAGACCGGTTCAATGGATTTTCTTTGTCGCTTACCCTGCCGTTCCTTACTCAGCGAAAAAAAGCTAAAGCCGCGATCATGCGTGCCGAAGCCATGGCTTTTGAACAAGACATGGAACTTGTGAAATTGGCAGCCGGATTGCAGGGCGAGTATGATACAGCCTGTGAGCTTAGAGATCTTTTAAGGAAATATAAAGATGTGATGTCCGATGATTCTACATACGAATTATTGAAAAAAGCATTGGATGCCGGGCAGATCAATTTTTTGACTTATATGCAGGAACTTAATTTTTTCCTTACAGCGCGTCGTGATTTTCTCGATGCTCACTATCGTTATCACGTAGCGGTCGCCAGACTTCAACGTTATCAGTAACAATACCTCAAAATCATGAATAAATTTTTATGGAATCATGGCCTGAAGATGGCCATGATTTTGTCTTTACAATTGCTCCCTGTTCAGATTTCGGGAAAGCGTCCGATAGTTGCATCACCGATGGAAGATCGCAACAATGTCATAGACAACACGCTTGACAGTCTGAACAAAGTGCGCTACGCACGTCCTGTGGCCGGATCGTCACGCATAGGAAACAATCCGGTATTGTTTCTTGTCGGGAATTCGACAATGCGTACAGGAACTCTTGGCAACGGCAATAACGGGCAATGGGGATGGGGAAGTTTCTTCCATGAATATTTCGATGAAAAACGGATAACGGTCGAGAACCATGCACTTGGCGGTACAAGTAGCCGTACATTTTATGAACGTTTGTGGCCCGATGTGCTATCCGGTATCCGAAAAGGTGATTGGGTGATAATCGAGTTAGGACACAATGACAATGGACCCTACGATAGTGGAAGGGCTAGGGCTTCTATTCCGGGAATAGGTAAAGACAGTCTGAATGTGGTGATAAAAGAAACCGGAGAGATGAAAACCGTATATAGTTATGGAGAATACATGAGACGTTTTGTCAATGATGTGAAATCTCGTGGAGCCTATCCGATATTGATGTCATTGACGCCTCGTAACGCATGGGTCGACTCTGACAGTACGGTCATTGAGCGTGTGTCGGATACATTTGGTCTGTGGGCGCGTCAGGTTGCGCGTAAGTCAAAAGTGCCTTTTGTCGATTTGAATGAAATATCGTCAGAAAAGTTTGAATTTTTTGGCAAGGAGAAAGTCAAAACCTTGTTTTATCTGGATCGTATTCACACCAGTGAATTTGGTGCTAAGGAAAATGCCGCCTCAGCAGCCGAAGGGGTCAAGAAACTGAAAAATTGTGCTCTTTCCTCATATATGAAGTGCCCGTCAGATGATACAGGTGTTGTTGGTGTTTTGAAAAAAGACCGTCCCGCTATATTTGTCATAGGCGACAGTACCGTGAAAAACGCGGATGAAGAGGATGATGGCATGTGGGGTTGGGGTACGGTTCTTGACGAGCATATAGACACAACACGCTTTTACGTAGAGAATCATGCTATGCCCGGACGAAGCGCGAGAACCTTTCTTGATGAAAGCCGATGGGACAAAGTGTACAAAGCACTCAAGCCCGGTGACATAGTGCTTATACAGTTCGGCCACAATGATGCCGGCCCTATAGACAGTGGGAAGGAAAGAGCCGAACTTCGCGGTTACGGAGATGAAAGCAAGGTTTTTAAAATGAAGAGTAGCGGAAGATATAAGGTTGTGTATACTTATGGATGGTATCTGCGAAAATTTATCATGGATGCACGTGAAAAAGGAGCGTTACCTGTTTTGATCAGTCATACACCCCGAAATAAATTCGACAATGGTCTGATCGAAAGCAACGCTGACAGTTTTGGTAAGTGGACCCGGGAAACAGCCATACACATGGATGTACCTTATATAGATTTGAACGCTATATCAGGTGCAAAGCTCCAGCGTCTCGCTGATTATAGGGGATTAAGATATGTTAACGAATATTTCAAAAACGATCACACTCACAGTTCGCTGAAAGGTGCGCATTTGAATGCGGAGGGTGTCGCGGAATCGTTACGTAGCTACAGGCTTATTCCTTGATTTTTGAGGAATTCTTTATAAATACGTGAAAATTGCTCATTGGATGCCAAAGGATATCGGACTTCTGCGAAAACTTGGGCAAGATTATCTTTCCCGTTTTCCGCAACGAACTGTTTTGACGAAGATAATGACTCTTTTTCCGAATAAAACTCCTCGATTTTACAGTCGGACGGAGTGACGTATGTTTCGTTGTGAACGATAGCTTCGAGGGGAAGGCGGTCCTGTAGTTCTGGATTTTCATCTGGGTAGCCGACGGTTACGGTGATTACGGGAACTACATCGTGGGGGAGCTTCAATGTTTCCGCTATTTGTCCGGCATTGTATGTGGTTGTTCCAAGATAGCATGTCCCAAGCCCGTTAAGCTCAGCGATCGTGCAAAATTGTTGGGCAAATATGGAAGTGTCTATAACCCCCCAGGTAAATCCTTGAAGATTGTTTAGGCCTGGAGTGGTATTGTTTATCCGACACCAGTGGTTGAAGCGATTGAAGTCAATGCAGAATGTCAATACGGCTTTTGCATTGGCTATGGCTGGCTGATTAAAGTGGGCTGGTGCGAGAGCGGCTATGGTTTCAGGCTTTTCAGATATGATTACCGAATAGGTCTGCATGTTTCCTGTATTTGCTGCACGCGCGGCATCTCTGAGCATATCGTGTAAAAGTGTTGAAGAGACAGTCCGTGCGGGATCGTATTTGCGGACCGTCTTACGGGAAGAAAAATATTCGGGAGTATTCATTTTTGCGATTTTTTGCTGATTAAATCTATGGTACGTCAAAGAGGCTGCAAGTTACAATTTTCCTTCGGGATGTAAATAACTTGCCTGATAAAATTTTGCATTATATGAAATAAATCGTCAACTTTGCAGCACATAAAAACCACACTCATTGAATTAAAATGGAAAGAGATAAATACTCATTTGATCAGGCTTATACAGAATCCGTAAAATATTTTGAGGGTGACGAGCTTGCCGCGAAAGTATGGGTTAGCAAGTATGCTTTGAAAGATTCGGAAGGGAATATCTATGAACTTACACCGGCAGACATGCATAGGCGTCTGGCCGGAGAGTTGGCTCGCATCGAAATGAAATACCCGAATCCGATGAATGCTGACGAAGTGTATGAACTTCTCGACGGATTTAAATATATTGTTCCGCAGGGTAGTCCTATGGCCGGGATCGGCAATGATTTCCAGACCGGTTCGCTTTCCAATTGTTTTGTAATAGGTCTTGACGGTCATCCCGATTCGTATGGCAGCATAATAAAGATTGATGAGGAGCAGGTACAGCTGATGAAGCGTCGCGGTGGTGTGGGGCACGATATGAGCGATTTGCGTCCGAAAGGAACTCCTGTGAAAAATTCAGCTTTGACTTCGACCGGACTTGTACCGTTTATGGAACGTTATTCCAATTCTACACGGGAGGTTGCTCAGGATGGGCGTCGCGGAGCATTGATGCTGACTGTCGCGATCAAGCACCCTGATTCGGAGCGTTTTATTGACGCTAAATTAGAGCAGGGTAAAATAACCGGAGCCAATGTTTCCGTAAAAATCGATGATGAGTTCATGAAGTGTGTCGAGACAGGTAAGAATTATACCTGTCAATTTCCTGTCGACAGCGATAATCCAGATGTGAAAAGTGATATCGATGCCAAGGCTCTTTGGAATAAAATCGTATATAACGCATGGAAGTCGGCTGAACCCGGTGTGCTTTTTTGGGACACAATACTTCGTGAATCACTACCCGATTGCTATTCCGATCTCGGGTTTCAAACAGTATCCACCAATCCATGCGGAGAGATTCCGTTGTGTCCGTATGACAGTTGCCGTCTTGTAGCGATAAATCTTTATTCTTACGTAAAGAATCCGTTTACTGCAGAAGCATATTTCGATTTTGATCTTTTCCGCTCGCATGTGGCCAAGGCTCAGCGTCTGATGGACGACATCATAGATCTTGAGATGGAAAAGATCGATTCCATAATCGAAAAAATAAAGAACGATCCGGAGAAAGACGAGGTCAAGACAACGGAGATGAACCTATGGATTAAAATAAAGAATAAGACTCTCAAGGGGCGCCGAACCGGACTTGGAACGACTGCTGAAGGAGATATGATCGCGGCACTCGGGCTTAGATACGGCACTCCTGAAGCTACGGCAAAATCGGTGGAGGTCCATCAGTCGCTTGCCGTTGCTGCGTTTGGCTCATCAGTACAAATGGCTAAAGAGCGAGGATCTTTTGAGATTTATGACGCAAAACGTGAACGTGAAAACCCATATATATCGAGATTAAGGGAAGTGGCTCCAGATCTTGTATCGGATATGGAAGCCAATGGCCGTAGGAATATCGCATGTCTGACCATAGCTCCGACCGGAACCACATCGCTTATGACCCGCACGTCATCGGGTATAGAGCCGGTGTTCATGCCGGTCTATAAACGTCGTCGTAAAGTAAACGCGAACGATGTGGATGTACATGTCGATTTTGTAGACGAATCGGGAGATGCGTTTGAAGAGTTCATCGTTTATCATCCTAAGTTTATTGAATGGATGAAAATAAACGGGATTGAGAGGCGCAATGATTATACGCAGTCCGAGCTTGAGGCGCTCGTGGCCCGTTCACCTTACTTCAAAGCTACAGCCAATGATATCAATTGGCTTGAAAAAGTAAAAATGCAAGGGGCTGTACAGAAATGGGTCGACCATTCAATTTCGGTTACTATAAATCTACCTGCAGATACGGATGTAGAGCTTGTCAATAAGCTGTACATGGAGGCATGGAAAGTAGGATGCAAAGGATGTACCATCTATCGAGACGGATGCCGTTCTGGAGTATTGATCTCTGCTGACGAAAATAAAAAGAAGGACCGTGAGAAAGGTTTGACAGACGAGTCGGAAAATGCCAAAGAATCCAAACCGGATCTTTCAGCAGAATTTCTACCTGCTCATACCATAGGAAAACGACCTAACGAACTTGAAGCGGATGTTGTCAGATTTCAGAATAATAAGGAAAAATGGATAGCTTTTGTCGGTCTTAGAGACGGGCAGCCGTATGAGATCTTTACCGGTCTCGCTGATGACGATGACGGAATCTTCTGCCCAAAATCCGTATCAAAAGGAAAAATAATAAAGGCAACCGATGACAAAGGCAATAAACGTTATGATTTCCAATTCATAAACAAGCGCGGTTATAAAACCACGATTGAAGGGCTTTCGGATAAATTCAATCCTGAATATTGGAATTATGCGAAACTTATTTCTGGAGTGCTTCGATACGGGATGCCTATAGACCAGGTCATAAAACTTGTCAACGGACTTGAACTTGATTCACAATCGATCAATACATGGAAGATGGGGGTTGAACGCGCTCTTAAAAAGTATCTTCCGTCAGGAACTCCAGCAGGAGGACAAAAATGTCCCAATTGCGGTCAGGAAACCCTTGTCTATCAAGAAGGTTGTTTGATATGCACGTCTTGTGGCACATCCAGATGTGGTTAAATGATATAAAGAGTCTTAAATGATTTCTTTAAGCGGGACTGCTTTATTATGGTCATCCAGATAAATAGGTTCGCGAGGTATATATGAATTTGAAAAGAGAGAAGCGGTGGTGTCTACGACATTGCCGCTTATTTTTATTCCTGCCATGTCTAATGATGTCGGACAAAAAGAACGCGATGTGGATATCGTTAAATGCATGTTATTCTCTAAAGCCGACGTAATTGCCGGATACATCTCTTTGAATGAATCAGAGAGCCATGCAAATAACGGCACGTGTACCTGATGTATGGTCGGTCGGGGAGAGGCATGTAAAAATCTGTTTGAGCCATCATCATATATATCCTCACCATGATCGGATGTGTAGATGAGTCCTGATATTCCGTTGATGGAATCCAGGCGTTCGATACACTGAGAGATAAGCCGATCGGTGGCTACGATTGTATTATCGTAGGCGTTTATGAGCTTGTCTCTGTTGTTTTTGTTCGCATTCGGGTAATCGCATGGACGGAAAACTTCCTCTTCTTTGTTATAACGGTCACGGTAGTTAAAATGAGATCCGTATGTATGAAGCACAATGAGATGCTTGGGTGTTTGTTTTAATAGAATGAGGTCAAGCAATGGCAGTAATTCGGAGTCTGGTTTACTGTTTATGTCAAGCGATTTATTCTTTTCAGGAATTTCTTTGATGAATATGGTCGTATCGCTTTCGAATGCAAAAAAATCGATGAATGAATTGTTATAGCGTTGATTTGAAAGAAAAGTCGTATGGAATCCAGCTTCCTTAAATGCAGTGACAAGACTTTTGACCTTGTAAATATTCTTGTCGAAATCGGTTGCGTCAACAGGACTTAGAAGCATCGGTACGCTTTTGTGGGTGGTATTGCTTTCGCTATAAGCATTGTCGCAAATAAAAAGGTCATTACGGGATGATAGTTTTGGTGTAGTCATCCGTTCGTAACCATGTAATTGCCAATTCTCGGCACGTGCCGTTTCTCCTATGACGAGTATATATATTTCCCGTGTCTCCGGTTGGCGGGAGGATATAGCGTTATATGTAAATCCGGATGAACTTTGGTGATAATCAGCAGTCCGTTTTGTCCGGTCTATCGCGAGGTATACGTTATAGCATACATTGACCGGATATAAATCGCGCTTAATTGAATAAGTTTTTTCTGAACAAATGCAAACCAATAGCAAGATAAAACCACATGACGTCATGGTTATCGCTACTTTACGATTATATCTCAAAAAAATACGCGAAAGCGTAACCTTGTGTCTTATAAAATGAATCCCACATATCAGTGATGGGATATATAGTATAGCCACCAATCCGATAATAGGCAACATATTTCCAAGTAATTCCGTGACTTCCGATGTGTTGGTTGTCACAAGATTAAGGAACATATCAACGGCTATTATGCTTTTCCCATAAAGATCAAGAAGAACTATTTGAAAGGCGGCAAAAAAAATTAGAGGGAAAAATAGCCAAATTGTCCGTCCTAATTTTGTAGATATGCTCATCAGAAAATAGATGATACCACCAGGCAGTATTATGTTGGTTATGCTTCCGAGTAGAGTCAACGGCTCGGTAAATGAAAGAATTATATTAGGCAGTAGCAGTGTGGCAAAGAAAAAGAAAAAGGCAAAATTTTTAAACATCGTTGTATGCGTTTAAAACGAAGTTGGCCATTAAGATTTAAACATCTCAGAAGGCCTCATTGAGTCCGAACATTAGGCCGCGGGAGTGTTTCCCAAATCCAATGTCGAGACGGACATTCGTGTTTTTTTTGAATTCCCATCGTAAGCCGGTTCCTATTTCCGGAAGTAGTCGTTTTATTGAGATATCCGAAGGTTTTCTGTAAACAGTTCCTGCACCTGTCCATAACGCGATGCCAATACGTCTGTAGACATGTTGGCGTAATTCAACAGTAATATCTGTGGCACATTTGTCGCGATATCGTCCTTCGTAGTATGCTCTCATTGATTCATCTCCAAGAAAAGGCAGTTTGCCCCAAGGTGTGCAACCAAAAGTCCACTTATTGTGAAAACGTGATGCCAGAATGCCACCTTTCCAAATAGGAATATAAAAATTACAGCTTATTTCAGTACTAATAAATGAATGGGACGAGTTGCCAAGAAAGCGCGGTGAGAATAATTGTATGAATTCTATCAGCAGCCCCTTATGAGGATATGTCATGTTATCACGAAGGTCATATTGAAGTTTGCCTCCGACAGCGGATGAAAAATAATCAAGCGGTTCGTCTTGCCAAGGTATATGATTCTCCATTTTATAGGCTTTAGTGTAACCAAATTCGAGTGCAGGTCCGATATACAGACCGTGTGATAGACTCCACCCATAGTCTGCGGATAGGATAACGTCTAATAGATGGTATTTGGTTTTGTTGCCGTTGTTACTAGCCCAATCGTATCCTATGCCCCAAAAATAAGTTTGAAATGATTGAAAATCAAGTTCATAATTTATACGACGGGTATTATTGGGATATATATGTATTCCGTCTATACCGATGGAATAATAACCTTTTGTAGCTATGTTGCCTTTTATGGATATATTAGATGGTGGAAGTAGTGAATCAGATGGACAGGTAGAATAATCTCCAGCCAACATTAAACCGATACCAAGACCTTTTTCTGATGAAAAATATGGTCCTCCGAGAGGGGCAAAATTCGGTTTCTTTGTCAGGACACGTTTATTGGTTTTGTCAAAATAGTCGATGATACGTCCTACCAGACCTTTTCGTTGTGAAGAAATAATCGTATCGGTTTCATTTTGGGCTGATGTGACTGCAGTTGAAGCGAGCGACAGGATAATGACTGCGAATATACATGATTGGCGTCGTAACATGGGAGCAAAATTACATAATTTTTAGATTATAATTAAATTATATAAATATCCGTAGTTTCCATAAAGTTGGCGAATGGAGAAACCTTGCCTCATTCCAGTTTGGTCGCTGCCAATGAATATATGCTTAACACGACATCCGGGACAGCGTTTTTAATTGCATTCAGACATGCGATCATTGTAGATCCCGTTGTGATCACATCATCTACAAGCAGTATGTGTTTTCCTGAAAGCATATTGGCATCCATGACTTTATATACATTCATTGCATTCATCAACCTGGCGTGAGCATTTTTCTTTGTCTGTGATTTATGAAATGAAGCTACAAGCGGATTGATGACAGGTATGCCAGTGGCTTCACTGAGTCCGTGAGCTATTTTCTCGGCCTGATTATATCCACGGTGTAATTTCCGTATAATGTGTAGGGGAACAGGGACAATTAAGTCGATATTATTGAAAAATCCTGTTGGTAATAGTTCTGTCGCATGTTTGCAAGCGAAATATCTACCGACATTCGGCCGTCCCCTGTATTTTGTGTCATGAATTATTGACGCGAATTTATTTCCCCTGTAATAATAGAATAGCGATGTAGCTTTTTCTATAGGGATATTCCTTGAAAACAATCGGTCATGTAACGGATTTGGATTAGATAGATGAAAATCGGTCCGTGGGAGAGACATAAGACAGTCAAGACAGATATATTTTTCACCCCTCACCAATGATTTGTGGCAGACTGTGCATACGTTCGGAAATATGATGTCGACAAGATCTTTTGCCAATAATTTTAATTGGTTTATTCCGTTCATCGGTCCGTATCAACAATGCGTGTTCGTATTATGTCTGCAATTATGGAATATTCAAATCCGCGTTGCATTGCGAACTTTATAAGTTTGATTTTACTTTCTCGATTGAATGTCAATTTGCCCGTGGATTTTATTTTGTTTAGTATCACCCGCGCGGTAATTTCAATGTATTCATCGTCTTCAATCTCATCGAATGCTTTCTCGATTATATCGGGATGAATACGTTTTGCCCATAGACCTTGCCTGATTTTGTTTTTGCCCCAACCGCTAAAATGTAATTTATCGTGTGTATATGCTTTTGCGAACCTGTTGTCATCAAGAAAATTTAATTCTTTAAGTTTTTTGATAATTTTTGTCGAATCTGACATTGAGACTCCCCATAAAGAAAGTTTTTTAAGTATGTCCGTAGAGCACTGTTCACATTTGGCACACATTCCAGCAGCACGTGAAAAGGCATTTTCATAAGTCAGTGGCGTTTTTTTCCCAAACATAGGTCTAAATTATTGTTTTCTCGCTATCATAAAACGAGTACGGGAGTACATATCCGGTAACATTTGGACATCACTCCATCCGTTTTCGTTCATCCAAGTATATAGATTGTCTGCAGTCAGAGGATTTAATTCAAAATAAAGAACTCCGTTTTCCTTTAGAGCTGAAAATGCGAAAGACGCGATTGATTTATAAAATTTTAACGGGTCAGAATCTGGCGCGAAAAGGGCCAAAGACGGTTCGTAGTCAAGCACATTGGGACTCATTGAAGATTTTTCACTATCCATTATATATGGCGGATTTGACACGATAATATCAAAGTTGTTCAGTGACATCGGAAGGTTTGTCGCATCATCGACCAAGAAATTAATTTTAACCTTGCGGTTATCGGCATTTATATTGGCTATGTCTATCGCATCGGATGAAATATCTATAGCTGTGATTTCAGGAAAACGTAAATATGTGGCAAGCGCTACTGCTATACATCCGGAACCAGTGCATACGTCAAGTACTTTTAGATCCGATAAGTCATTGTGGGCTTTTACAATAATGTCTACAAGTTCTTCAGTTTCAGGTCTGGGGATCAGAACCGATGGAGCCACTTTAAGTGTCATTCCATACCAATACGTGTCACCATATATATATTGAATTGGTTCGTTAGCTAACAATCTGACAATCGCCTTGTCGACTTCACCTATCATAAAGTCAGAGATATCTTTGTCAGAGTTAAGAAGGATTTCAACTTGATTCCATCCTTTTATGTGTTCTATTATTGTACGAACGAGCCATGATGCTTCCCGTTCTCCATATAAGGGAGCGAGACGTTGCCTGGAATTGTCAATAAGCTGTTTGAGGGTTGTCGACATATTTAAATGGGTAAAGGACAATACAAATATACGACAGTCCCGGCCAAAAGTCAATACTGATGGCCGGGATTTTATATTATCGCGGTTAAAGGAGCCGTTCCTCTTCTTCGTTTAAGGTTTTTTCGGAGCAAAGATTTCGATATTATCTATCGCGATATAGCCGGGTGTATTAAGGTAACCGTAGCTTATGTCTGAACCGACAAAATTAAATATGACGCGATTGACTTCGCCAAGCTGCGAAAGATTCCACTCTTCCCAATCGTCATCGATATTTTTAGGCGTGCCGTTCTCACTGTAATTGCAAATGGTATATTCCAACGGTTGCCCTCCGTTTGTCATCTGTCCTTGTGCGTCATATCCGTATGCCTGTACTTTAAACCAACCTTTGGCATTCACAAGAGATGCGGCAAAATTATTTCCGTTCTGAATGACGCCATATACATATGACGTATTGCATATCTCTATATCCCCTATAAGGAATTCTGCGTTATTCGCGAAATTGAATCCTCCGATTGAAACTTCTTTTCCATTTCCGTATGAGGTTGAAATTACGTTTTCATCACAGAACCCGTTAATTATTGCAAAAGTGTTGGAACCGTCATCTCCGGCACCTTTATTGGCTCCGTCTTGTGAATCGGTGTTATAAACGCTACATTGGTTTTCGTAGCTATACCACCATCCGTCCGTCTTTGTAGGTGGGTTTGAGCGTAGATTGAATTGTGAAAGGAACATTCCACCGTTATATAGAGTGGCTATTCCTTCATAATAGTCACCATGAGTATTTAGTCCGAATTCGATTGCATCAGCGCCATGGTTGAAAGCGATTGCTCCGGACGTGAATTTTTCACCTTCTGCAAATTCGTTGTAAAGATTGGCTCCATACGAATCCGGACCAGCAAGTAAAACTGAAGAATTCTCAAACGTGATTTCTCCGACTTTTAAATATCCCTCGGGAGCGCCATCACCGTTATCATCGTTATCGCTACAAGAGGTGAGCATGGGAATAGCGGTTATGCCTAAGGCGACCGCATAGTATTTAAATAAGTTATTCATAAATGAAATTAATTGAAAAATGGTTTTAAATTATTCGAATGTATTATTAGGTGTAGATTGATATTTCTGTTTAAGAATAAGCATGGGGATTTGAGGCTGGAAGCTCGATCGTAAAAGTTGTGCCAGATCCGATTTCGGATTTTTTTACATAGATAAGACCTTCATGATATTCTTCAACAATTCTTTTTGTCAGAGTAAGCCCCAAGCCCCATCCACGGCTTTTAGTGGTGAAACCTGGATTAAAAATTGCTTTCTGATGTTTTTTCGCTATACCTTTTCCTGTATCTGTAATATCTATTACGGCTCGTTTTTTTTCTTCATGGATTGATATTGAAATATCTCCGCTGCCTTCCATGGCGTCAACAGCATTTTTAATCAGGTTCTCCATTACCCATTCGGTTAGCGGAACGGATATGGACACGAATAATGGCTGCGGGTTGGGTGAGAAGGTCAGATTGATCCTGGATGATATCCGTGATGACATGTATTCAGATGAATGTGCTACGACATCGTTGATGTCAGCGGTTTCCATAGATGGTTTTGACCCTATTTTTGAGAAACGTGAAGCAATCGTTGAAAGACGTTTGACATCTTTGTCCATTTCGGTTACAATTTCTCTGCTTACACCTGATTCTGGAAGTAGTTCCATCCAGGCCATTAGTGAAGAAATCGGAGTCCCGAGTTGATGTGCGGTTTCTTTTGACAGTCCGACCCATACTTTATTTTGTTCGGCTCGTTTAGTCGATGATACGGCATAATATACAATCAATACGAATGCGAGTAACACTAAAATTTGCACGTAGGGATAGAAACTGAGGCTTTTTAACACTTTTGAATCTTCATAATAGAGATGTTGCTTCCCTCTGTCTCCCATATCGATGTCAATGACATTTGTTGTCGTGCGTAGGGTCTCAAGTTTTTCAGCTAAAAAACGTTTGTTTGCAGGGGTGAGACCGAATAACGCAAGAGAATCTACAGCATCAGGTAGAGAGAAATTACGTTGCATTATAATTTCACCGCTATCATCGGTAATGAGTACCGGAATCGTACGGTTGCGTTCGATTATGGACAAAAGAAAGTCAAAGTTGCCAGGGGATTCTCCGTTGTCAGTAGACCCGAGATTGATTATTTCTCTTGTCGCGTCTGCCCATATCTGCATTCTCTCTCGTTCTTGGTCTGAGAGGTCTTTGACAAGATTGTCTGAATAGAATAAAAATACACCTACGACTATCACCGACAATATAAGAAAGCCGATGATGCCTTTGCGGCGTATATCATAAATATTTCCGTTCAAACCGGGAGTTGTTATATGGTGGTGATAAAAACACAATCAAAAGAAGTCGCACAGAAATATGTATCCTTTAGGAATATATACGGCTATGCGACTTCTATATAGGTTGGCTATTTATCAATATTTATCGGGCTATTTGGCATCCGGAGCAACGTGATGATATCTCTGTAAAGAAATCATTGCCTTTGTCATCTACAAGAATAAAAGCGGGGAAGTCTTCAACTTCGATTTTCCAAATCGCCTCCATTCCGAGTTCCGGATATTCGAGGAGTTCTACTTTCTTTATGCTGTTCTGAGCAAGGATCGCTGCAGGGCCGCCTATAGAACCGAGATAGAAGCCGCCATGTTTTTGGCAGGCATCAGTCACTTGCTTGCTGCGGTTTCCTTTTGCGATCATGACCATGGAACCACCAGCTGACTGGAACTGATCCACGTATGAATCCATACGACCCGCTGTAGTCGGCCCGAATGATCCTGAAGGCATTCCGGACGGAGTTTTCGCTGGGCCTGCATAATAGATCGGATGATCTTTGAGATATTGAGGCATCGGCTCCCCTTTGTCAAGGCGTTCCTTGATTTTTGCATGAGCTATGTCGCGACCAACAATAATGGTTCCGTTAAGTGACAGGCGTGTCGCGACAGGATATTTGGACAATTCTTCCAAAATTTCACTCATCGGTCTGTTTAGGTCGATTCTTATGGCATTGCCTTCTCCAGCCCTACGATATTCTTCCGGGATGAGTTCTCCTGGATTGCTGTCGAGTTTTTCGACCCATAGACCTTCACGGTTGATCTTTGCTTTGATATTACGGTCGGCAGAGCATGATACGCCAAGTCCGACCGGGCATGATGCTCCATGGCGTGGAAGACGGATCACCCTTATATCGTGTGCAAAATATTTGCCCCCGAATTGTGCGCCCAGTCCGAGTCGTTCGGCTTCCAGTTTGAGCGTTTTTTCGAGTTCCTTATCTCTGAAGGCATGACCGAGTTCGTTGCCATGGTCGGGTAGGGAGTCATAATATTTTACAGAGGCTTTCTTTACCGTCTCCAAATTTTTCTCAGCAGAAGTTCCTCCTATTACAAACGCGATGTGATAGGGGGGACATGCGGCTGTTCCAAGGCTTTTCATTTTTTCGACAAGAAACGGAATTAGCGTTTTGGGATTGAGTATCGCCTTGGTTTCCTGATAGAGGTAGGTCTTGTTAGCCGATCCACCGCCTTTGGCAACAAAGAGAAATTTATATTCGTCACCTTCGGATGCATGTATGTCAATTTGTGCCGGCAGGTTGCAACCGGTATTGACCTCGTCATACATATTCAAAGGAGCGTTCTGCGAATAACGTAGGTTGTCGGTTGTGTATGTTTGATATACGCCTTCGCTTATTTTTTCTTCGTCATCACATCCTGTATATACGTTTTGACCTTTTTCTCCATGAACAATAGCCGTTCCAGTATCTTGGCAGAACGGGAGCGCGCCTTTTGCCGATACTTCTGCATTGCGAAGCATGGTTAGAGCGACAAATTTATCATTCTCTGAAGCCTCTGGATCGGAAAGGATCTTCGCTACCATTTCATTGTGTTCGCGACGAAGCATGAATGCGTTGTCGTGTGTACATGCACGCGAAAGAACAGTGAGTGCTTCAGGATCGACCACAAGAAATTCGTGCCCACCCCAATTTTCTACTTTCACATAGTCGGATGTAAGTTTATAGTACTCCGTATTGTCTTGGCCAAGGGGGAACATGGCTTGATATTTAAATGGTTTAGTTGCCATATCGTTATTTAATTGATGATTTTCCGAGTCAGTTTCTGATAGGAGGCAAATTTACAAACTATATTTCAATTAGCAAGCGAAAAAATCTATTTTAAGTTAACGACAGTTATGCCTGCGCCGCCGAAACGGACATCTTCATCATGATAATTGTCTACTCCTGTTACAGTCGACAACAAAGAGCGTATAGCTTGACGTAACGCGCCTGTTCCAGTTCCGTGGAGTATACGTATTCTTGATGAGTTGAAACGTATCGCATCATCTATGAAGTATGTTACGGCCTGGATGGCTTCGTCCGCTCTCATACCTCTGACATCGATTTCCTGTTTGAATTGCAATTGACGTTCATAACTGGAATCTATTGTCTGCATCGATATGCTCGATTTTGCCATGCTTTTAGGCAGGGCGTCTGTTACAGTCAGTCTGTCGATTTTGACAGTAGTTTTCAGATTTCCAAAAGCGACCAACGCGTTTTTACCGTTTATATCAAGTACGGTTCCGATATTCGATCCCCCGTCAAGACGAACGTTTACGCCAATTGTCACATCGCGTTTGGGGTTGTCGGAGTTGCATGGCTCATTCTTGTTTTTATGCTTTTTGGGTGCTTTTGACAATAATTTATTGGACTCTTTATGACTGTCGGACTTGCGTTCAAGATCGAGACGTTCCTCTTTCAGTTTCCGTCTCGCTTCGATAGTCTTTTCACGCTCAGCGTTCGCTTGTTTTATTTCAGCGATCGTCCTTTCGATAACCGCGTTTGAAGAATCAAGGATTTTTCTCGCTTCCATACGCGCCTCTTCAAGGATATCACGGCGTTTGTTTCTCAATTGCTCAGCGTCTTCCGAATATTGCGCCAGCATCTGTTCTAATTTCTTTTCTTTTTGACGGATAGAAGTACGCTTGTTTTCCCAATATCTCTTGTCTCTTGTGATATCAAGCAAATAGTTATCAAGATTCATGTATTCTTTTCCTACTATATTTTCCGCTGCGGATATGATCTCTGCAGGGAGTCCTGTCTTACGGGCTATTTCAACCGCAAAAGAACTTCCGGGATTGCCTATTGACAATTTGAACATCGGTTGCATGAGATGTCGGTCATAAAGCATACATCCGTTTATAAGACCGGGGGTGTCTTCGGCCAATTGTTTTAATATTTGATAATGTGTAGTGACTATTCCCCACATTTCTTTTCGATTCATCTGCTCGAGTATCGCTCTGGCAAGAGCCCCTCCTATTTGCGGTTCTGTTCCGGATCCCATTTCATCTAGAAGAAACAATGTGCCTTTTTTGCCTCGTTGCAACATGTATTTCATGCTTCGCAGATGGCTGCTATAGGTAGAGAGGTCATCTTCGAACGATTGGTCATCACCGATGTCAACAAATATGTCCTTGAATATACCGAAATGAGAATTGTAGTTTACTGGCGGTAGAATGCCACATTGAGTCATATATTGTAATGTCCCTACTGTTTTCAGACATACGGATTTTCCGCCTGCATTTGGCCCGGAGATTATAAGTATCCGATGGTCCGGATCAAGAGTGATGTCAATAGGAACGATTTCACGACCATGTTTCTCCAACGACAGTTTTAATACTGGATGACATGCGTGATACCATTCCATTTCTTCACTGTCGTGTAGATTTGGTAATGCTCCGTTGACGATATCGGCATATTTGGCTTTTGCGTTTATGAAATCAAATCGATAGACTGTTTGTGAGGCTGCAAGCATCTCGGGGATGTGTGGGCGAAGTTCATCAGCAATTGATGTAAGGATACGTATTATCTCACGTTGCTCCTCCATTTGAAGTTCACGTGTGAGATTGTTAGCTTCGACAACTTCTGCCGGCTCAATGAAAATTGTTTTTCCCGACGCCGATTCGTCATGGACTATTCCGGGAATTTTTCGTTTATTCATAGGCGATACCGGAATGACGAGGCGTCCGTCGCGCACAGCGGGGCTTGCGTCTGCTTCGATCCATCCTTGTGATATCGCAGATGAAAGCACGCGTCGCAAAATAGAATTCACTCGTCCGGACATACTTCGCAGTTTTGTCCTGATTTCAGAAAGTTGTGGCGATGCGTTGTCTTTGACAAGGGAAGATGCCGGATCGATGGCCCGGTCTATTATTCTGATTAAAGATGCGGGAACATCCGAAAGATTCTTTCCGATTTCAGAAAGCACAGGATATGCATTGTCTCCGTCATCGTTATGTTTGTGAAAAAATGACGCCAATTTCCCGAAGCACTCTAGCATACGCCTCAATTTCAGCAAATTATTGATTTCGATAAAAGTACCAGGTATTTTTATAATGGAAAGGTCCTGGTCTATATCATCGATTCCTTCAAGCGGCAAAGATTCTTCGCTATGATTGGCGGCTTGCATTTCAGCTACTGCTTTTAAGGCGGTCTCTACGGAATGAAAATCTGTAATAAATTCCATCTCCGAACAGAATGTTCGTGATCCTTCACATTGGCAGCGGGCGGATATCTGAGATCTAACAGCTGTAAAGCCTATTTTGTCTTCAATTTTGTCAGGATAAATCATGATGCAAAATTACAACAAAATATCATTTTGAAAAAGTATGGAACGTGTGATGAACAGGGATTGGGATGTATTACATTAGTTGTGGTGATAGTCAACATTTAGCGATATATGGTTGTTCTTATCAGTATAAAATTAAAAAATCTTGGTTACTCATGAAATTTAAAAGAATTTTATTTGCGACAGCTTCATTTGTGCTGCTGTTTGGCGTGTCAGACAGTATGGCTCAAAAACCGCCGTGTTGCAATAATGGAAATCCAGGTATAGCTATATCCGGTTCTCAAAACTATTCGCAACTACCTGAAAAATCCCGCATGTTTATAGAAAAATACTTCAAATCTCTAAATGTGAAGTCATGTAAAAAATATTTTGCGAAAGATAAATATGAAGTTGAACTAAGCAACGGTATCGATATTGATTTTAACGCCAATGGTGATGTCGTTGAGATGGATGCTCCCGACAATTTTGTCTTTCCGGCGGATGCCGTAAAAGATGTCATACCTGAAAAAGCTTATACCCGGCTCGTGAAAGATGGCTATAATACAATGGTTGAATCTATCGATTTTAAGGATGGCAGGGTCTATGAAATAGAATTGAATGTTTCCGGACCGGATACATATCTATTTGATATTGACGGTAAGTTTCTCACAATTGATGATTGACAAAAATATTCAAAATCTCTGGAAAAGACGAATAAAAAGGGATAAATGTCTTCGTAACGCCTGTCAATAAGGCGTTAGTCTTGTCATTTACTACACGTTCGAAAAGCAGCGCCTTGCTCCGGAAATAATAATGGAGCATGGCGTGTGTCACTCCGGCGCGCTCGGCTATCG
>CAJULW010000019.1 GCA_910587515.1 uncultured Duncaniella sp. | reverse complement strand
TGAGTGACGAGATACAATCGGGATACAAAAATGGGCGTAGAATCGAGCAGAAATGGTTAAAACCGAGTAATGCGACAACAAAAATGGCACCCCTTAAAGAGTGCCATACTAACAGATTATGCTATTTTGTAATCGTTTCTAACTATATAGTCATTTCCCGATGCAGAAGCGTGAAAAGATGGTGGTGAGGATGTCGGTGGTTGTGATGGAGCCTGTGATTGTTGAGAGGTGGTGGATTGTTTCGCGGAGGTCTTGGGCGATGAAGTCTCCGGAGATGTTGTTTCGGATTCCTGCAATGACTCTTTCGATCGATTCTTTGGCATGGAGGAGTGCTTCGTAGTGGCGTGCATTGGTGACTATCATGTCAGCTTCTTGTGCATTGTCTGTAGCTGAATATTGCTTAAGTCGTTTTTTTAGATCTTCGAGGCCTGTTTCTTGTTTGGCCGATATGGCTGTGACTGTGGCTATTGTCAGGTTGTGGTTTGTCGTTTCTTGGGTGGTGTTTTGTCCTGTGTTTGTATGTTCTTTGCTTTGAAACAGTGTTATATAGTCTGATAATATAGAAGAACGGTTAATGTCTTGTATGGTGTCTATTTTGTTGATTACGGGTATGAGTGTGGTATGGTGTGTGATATGGTTCTTTATTCCGTCATAGAGTGCGTCGATCTGTTCGCGATTGGCCTGTGGGGAGATGAGCCATATAGCTATTTTTGCGCGAGAGAGTGCTTCGTATGAGCGGGCTATTCCAAGGTTTTCGATTGTGTCTTTTGTTTGGCGCAGCCCCGCGGTGTCGATGAAGCGATATAGTATGCCGTCGATCTCTATGGTGTCTTCTATCGTGTCGCGAGTAGTGCCGGGAATGTCGCTGACGATTGCCCTGTTGTCATGAATAAGAGCGTTGAGTAAAGTCGATTTACCTGCGTTTGGTTCGCCTATGATTGCGACCGGTATGCCGTTTTTTATAGCCGTACCGGTTGAGAATGATGTTACGAGTCTGCTGATTTTACCGTGTAGTTTGAGCGCAAGATTTTCAAGTTGTTTCCTTGAAGCAAATTCGACGTCTTCTTCCGAGAAGTCGAGTTCGAGCTCGAGGAGTGATGTGATCTCGATCAGTTTGTCGCGTAGTTCGGAGATGTTGCGTGAAAATTCTCCGCGCATCTGTGATGAGGCGAGGCGATGGGCACTGCGCGATGAAGAGGCTATTACGTCGGCTACGGCTTCTGCCTGTGCGAGGTCGAGACGTCCGTTTGTAAAGGCTCTGCGGGTGAATTCCCCGGGTTCGGCAACTCTGCATCCGTTTTGTACAAGCAGATTGATTGTTTCGCGTTGGATCCATTGTGATCCGTGGACTGAGATTTCAACTACGTCTTCACCTGTGAACGAGTGCGGAGTGCGGAATAGAGTGGCGACGGCTGAGTCGATATTTTCTCCGTTGTTGTCTATTATGTTTCCAAGCCGTGCTGTATGGCTCGGGACTTCGGCCAGCTTGCGGCCGTGCCATAGTGTGTCTGCGATCTGTATGGCCTGAGGGCCTGATATTCGTATTACGGCTATCCCTCCCACTCCCGACGGGGTTGAGATGGCACAAATTGTGTCGGAATCGATTGGTTGATACATAGCTGCAAAATTAGCGATTATTTCTTGTCCGCACAAATTATAGGATTATCCTGTAATTTGTAATACATTGGGTCCTAATGGTGTACTTTTTAGAAAGTTGGTGGAAAAATAATAGCAACTGAATTTGAAATATTTATATGGTGATAATCATTATTAACTTAGTTCATTTTTCAGCTTTTCACATGTTATTTACATCTGGAATTTCTGTTGGGATTGTTTCGGGGTGTATAAGAGATACCAACTGGGTGTTCCATCGACGCTCAATCTTGTCAGCGAGAAAGAGACCGGTACGATTGAGGCGATGAATGTCATCCCGGTAGGGCGGTTTACATTCGTGTTGTCCAAGTTGATCCCATATTGGGCGGTCGGGCTTATTGTCATCACTGTGGGAATGATTATCGGCTGGCTTGTGTATGGTCTTGTTCCAGTGGGAAATATTGCCGAATCTATCTTCATACATATCGCCTCAATGCCCGAATGGGCGCAATATTTCACATACTCTGTTTCTCCGCGCTGCTTCGTTGAAATTATGCGCTCGGTCTATCTCAAAGGTGCATCGATCGCGGATCTTTGGTCGCAATATGTAACATTATTATGCTTTGTGTTGCTGTTTTGTACGATCGCGGCTATTACATATAAAAATAAAAAGAGAACATGATTTATATGAGTGATAACAATTTGGAGAAATTGCTTCCAACCTGGATTTTACAGAAATTTCTTCATTCGTAGATATTAAAAAATAAAGTCGGTATATCTACGTCATGTTATCGCAGAATAAATATCGTTCAATAATTCAAATTAGTATTCAGATGGCTAATCATTCAGTCAGTTGATTTACAATTTATCAATAGACAAACCGGAGACAGCGTCACAGCAGTCTCCGGTTTGTCTATATGAGGTTTAGAGTCATCAGTCCGTGACGGACTTTTTATTCTTCTGTCTGGTTTTTTTCTGCGTATTCTTTGAGTAGTTTTTCTTGTACGTCGGACGGGACGAGTTCATAAGATGCGAATTTCATCGTGAAGGCCGAGCGTCCACCAGTGATTGACGAAAGCGCCGTGGAGTAGGATGACATTTCTTTCAAAGGCACGCGTGCGGATATCTTTTCGAAGCCGTTATCGCTTGACATTCCCATGATGATTGCGCGACGACCCTGAAGATCGCTCATAACGTCGCCCATAACATCGGCCGGAACCATAACGTCTACATCATAGACAGGTTCCAATACTTTGGGATTTGCGTTTCGGAATGCTTCGCTGAATGCATTACGTCCGGCCAGGCGGAACGAGATTTCATTTGAGTCAACCGGGTGCATTTTGCCGTCGTAGATGCATACTCTTACGTCACGGGCATAGCTTCCGGTAAGCGGGCCTTGCTCCATTCGGTCCATAAGTCCTTTAACGATGGCCGGAATGAATCGTGCATCGATCGCTCCACCTACGATGCAGTTGTGAACGATAAGTTTGCCTCCCCATTGCAGAGGTATCTCCTGAGTGTCGCGAACACTCATTTTATATTCCTGATTCCCGAATTTATAGGTATCGGGAGCCGGCATCCCTTCTGTATATGGTTCAATGATAAGGTGTACTTCTCCGAATTGACCTGCACCGCCTGATTGTTTCTTATGCCGATAGTCTGCCCGGGATGCTTTCGTGATGGTTTCGCGGTAGGGTATACGCGGTTCTTCGAACACGATGGGAAGTTTGTCGTTGTTTTCCACTCTCCATTTCAGTGTACGCAGGTGGAATTCGCCTTGACCTGATAGTATTGTCTGTTTGAGTTCCTTAGACTGTTCGACCACCCATGTTGGATCTTCTTCGTGCATACGGGTAAGGATACCCATAAGTTTTTCAGCGTCGCTTTCGGTGACTGGTTTGATTGCTCTGCGATATTTTGGTTCCGGGAAACGTATGAAGTCGAAGCGGTATTCGCAGTCTTTGGCGTTGAGGGTGTTGCCGGTGCGCACGTCTTTGAGTTTTACGGTTGCTCCGATGTCGCCTGCGCAAAGTTTGTCAATCTGGGTTTTGATGCTTCCGCATACACAGTAGATCTGAGCGATACGATCGCGAGAGCCTCGTGTCATATTCTCGAGATCCACACCGGGAGTCAGAGTGCCAGACATAACTTTGAAGTAGCTGACTTCACCAATGTGAGGTTCGACAGTTGTCTTGAAGAAGTAGAGCGACAATGGACCATTGCTGTCGGGCTTTACTTCGACTCCATCGGAGGTGACTGGAGCTGGCATATCTTCGACGAATGGTACAACGTTGCCGAGGAATTCCATCATGCGGCGTACGCCCATATCTTTTGCTGCACTTACGCAAAATACCGGATAGATAGACCTATCTACAAGGCCTTTGCGTATTCCTTCACGCATTTCGTCTTCCGAAAGGTGTCCTTGGTCGAAGAATTTTTCCATTAGAGTCTCGTCATTTTCGGCGGCTGCCTCGACAAGCGCTTGGTGCAGTTCGCGTGCTTTTTCCATTTCCTCTGCGGGTATATCTTCGATGACAGGGGCGCCACCTTCGGGGCCCCATGAATATTTTTTCATCAGAAGCACGTCTATCATGGCGTTGAAGCCTGAACCGCATTGTAGTGGATATTGTATGGCTACTATTTTGTTGCCAAAGTGCTCACGCATCTGTTCCATCACGTTGTCATAGTCGGCCTTGTCACCGTCAAGCTGATTGAGAGCGAAAATGACAGGCTTTTTTAATGACTGTGTGGTGCGGAATATATTCTGAGTGCCTACTTCGACACCGTATTGCGAGTTGATCAGGATTACACCTGTGTCGGTCACATTAAGTGCGGTGATGGCGTTTCCGACGAAATCATCTGCTCCGGGGCAGTCTATGACATTGAGTTTTTTATTAAGAAATTCGGCATAGAAAACCGTGGAGAACACGCTGTAGCCATATTCTTTTTCAACTGGAAAAGAGTCGCTAACAGTGTTTTTGCCTTCGATTGTTCCGCGACGTTTTATAACTCCACACTCGTAAAGCATTGCTTCAGCGAGTGTGGTTTTACCGGAGCCTTTGCTGCCGAGCAAGGCTATGTTTTTAATTTCGTTAGTCTGGTATACCTTCATATTTCTTAAGGTGTTAATTTTAGGTAAGAAGAATGAAAAATTTACGTGCAGACGCCGTTTTAGGTGGCGATCTGTCGAAAGCGAGCGCAAAATAGTAATAAATTTTTATTTTTGTGTCGCTGTAGAATGTGTTTTACAACATGCCTTACAAAAAATCATGAGGCTTCTGCGGACTATTGCCATAATATATCGTATCTTTGCGGACGTATAAACAGTAATTGAATTAATGGACTCGAGAAAACCATGCATGATTAAACTTCCGCGTATTTATGACCCGCGCGGGAGTCTCACTTTTGTGCAGGACAATGACCAGATTCCTTTTGAGATAGCACGGTGCTATTGGACTTACGATGTACCTGCCGGGGAGGGGAGGGGAGGTCATTCGCACAAGGAGGCTGAATCTCTGCTCGTGGCGGTCAACGGATGTTTCAATGTTAATCTTTTTGACGGAGAGACATGGATGACATATACTTTGAACCGTCCTTTCGAAGGTCTTTACATCCCTCCGGGATATTGGCGCACACTTGACAATTTCGCTTCTGGCAGTGTTTGTCTCGTAATGACGTCAATCCTCTATGATCCCGATGAATATGTGCGTGATTATGAGGAATTCAAACGCCTTGCATCTGAAAACGGAGCGTGTCTATGAAATATCCGTTTCTTGATCTTGGCAAAGTCAATGCCCCTTATTGCGAAGAGCTTGCGGACGCAGCGGCACGTGTGATACGTAGCGGACGGTATATCGGAGGTGAAGAGGTCGAGGCTCTCGAAAGTGAACTTGCTGTTGCGACCGGAGCTCCTTTTGTGGTCGGCGTCAGCAACGGACTTGACGCGTTGCGTCTGATCTTGCGTGCCTATATCGCTAACGGGGACATGAAAGAAGGTGACGAGGTTATCTACCCGGCCAATACTTACATCGCATCTGTTCTTGCTATTTCAGACGCAGGGCTGTGTCCGGTGGCTGTCGATGTCGATGAATGGACCATGAATATCGATACGTCTCTGTTGGAAAAGGCGGTGACGTCAAGAACAAAAGCGATAATGACGGTTCACCTTTACGGACGTGTCGCCTGGGATGACCGACTTGTTTCTGTCGCTACCCGTCATGGACTTAAGGTGATAGAAGATTGTGCCCAGGCTCTCGGTGCGCGTACGCTTGTTTCTGGATTACATTCGTCCCCGTTTGCCGGTGCGCTCGGTGATGCTGCTGCCATAAGTTTTTATCCGACAAAGAATGTAGGCGCGCTTGGTGATGCCGGTGCTGTGATGACACATGACAAAGGTATCGCGGATATTGTAAGAGCTCTCGCCAATTATGGTTCTGACCATCGCTACCATAATATATATAAGGGTTTTAATTGTCGGCTTGATCCGATACAGGCAGCTATGTTGCGTGTTAAACTTCCGTATCTTGCAACAGAGAACGCAGATCGTTTTGCACGTGCGTTGGCATATCAGCGAACGATACGTCGCGCGGATGTGGTGTTGCCGATGATGTCGGCTGAAGTCAATGACAATGTATGGCATCAATATGTGGTGCGTGTGAAGGATGGTAAGCGGGATCGGTTTCGTGAAAAATTGAAATTGACCGGTGTGGGTACAGATATTCATTACGCGGTTCCTCCTCATTGCCAGCCATGCTATTCCGGGCTTAGGCATGGGTATCTGCCGGTAACTGAAATGCTCGCGTCGGAAATAGTGAGTCTACCGATCGCGACCGGTACATCGGTTGCTGATGCGGCTGAGATAGGACGTATAATAAATAGTGTTGAGTTGTAAATGGCCAAGACAAAACCATTAACCCAAATTATCAAGCCTCTTATCGTTTTGTGTCTGCTTGCGGGATCTATAAGGCTTGTAATGGAGTTGCGTTGTCAGGAGCAGGTAGACATTGTGTCGTTGTCCGGTCAATATGGATATCTGCTTGAGGTTGGCAGCAATGATTCTTTGCCGGAAATACGCAAGAGCTATAAGGGGATGGATGTGTCGTTCAATCCCGAATGCCATATACCGAATTGGGTGGCATGGGAGTTGACAGAGGAAGAAACATCCGGGAATATCAGGCGTACGGACCGTTTCATGTCCGATCCGGACGTCGATGGTTGTGCCGATACGTGGGATTATTCATATTCCGGATATGACCGCGGCCACATGGCTCCGGCCGGTGATATGAAATGGGATGCCGAGGCCATGGCTGAGACATTTTTTCTTACAAACATATGTCCACAGGCTAAAAGTCTCAATGCCGGTCCGTGGAAACGTCTTGAGGAGAAATGTCGCCAATGGGCCGAAATGGATAGTGCCATCTACATAGTTTGTGGCCCTGTTATCGACGGGAAACCTATCGAACGTATAGGAGATACAGGCGTTTATGTGCCGCAAAAGTTTTTCAAAGTGATATTATCGCCTTATACGGAGCCGGTGCGCGGGATAGGTTTTGTCATGCCCAATGGCAAGATCAAAGGTGGGCTGCAGGCTTGTGCGGTGAGTATAGATTCTGTCGAGAAATTGACTGGCTTTGATTTTTTTGCGTCGCTTCCAGACGAGATGGAACAAGAAGTCGAACGACAATGTGATTTTCATTATTGGAGTGCACGTCGCCCTGTTAAAAAACGTCGGTAATTGGAATATCTTTTTCAATTGTAGCGCCATTAACCGTGAACATACATGCTTTAGCGAATGATTCATCAAAATACTATAGAGGTGCGAGGCCTGTCTACCGGCTACGAGTCCGGTTCGGATCGTGTGGTTGTTAGCAAATGTGTGACAGATTCTTTGCGCTCCGGTGAACTGACGTGTCTGCTTGGTCCTAATGGAGCCGGAAAGTCTACTTTGCTTAAAACTCTTTCAGGTTTTCTGAAACCTATGGCCGGATGTGTGAATATCGGAGGCCGGCCTTTGGAGTCTTATTCGCAGAGCGAGCTTGCACGTATGATAGGTGTTGTCCTTACCGATAAACCATCTTTGGGTAATATGACAGTCAGACAGTTGGTCGCTATGGGACGTAGCCCTTACACTGGTTTTTGGGGACGGCTGTCATCCGTTGATTCCAAGGTTATTGACGAGGCGATAAGGTCTGTCGGAATTGAGGAATTCAGTGGGCGTAAGTTGTCGTCTTTGAGTGACGGTGAAAGACAGAAGGCCATGATCGCAAAGGCTCTCGCGCAGGAAACCCCGATCATATTTCTTGATGAACCAACAGCGTTTCTTGACTATCCGAGTAAAGTCGAGATCATGAGGTTGCTTCATCGTCTCTCGCGATTGAGACAGAAGACAATTTTTCTTTCCACGCATGATCTGGAACTTGCTTTGCAGATCGCAGATCGCTTGTGGCTTGTCGACAAGCGTCTCGGAGTGTCTACGGGTTGTCCTGAGGATTTGGCTCTTGACGGTCGTCTGAGTTCCTATTTCGAGAGCGGGGATGTGCGTTTCGATGATTTGACAGGACTTTTCGCTATGGAAATGCCTTGTTCACGCGCTATATGCGTTGAGAGTGATTCAACGGCCGTTTTTAATATGCTTGGAAAAGCGTTGGCGCGCAACGGTATTCGTATAGATTCAAAAATACAAAACACGTGTAAAATAGAAGCCTATAGAGGTTGCTATTATTTTGACGGCAGATGTGTGCGCTCGATAGGGGAATTGATAGATGCGTTGGAGACACGAAAAGAATAATGCCGTCGTTGAAACGACGGCATTATTCTGAATATCATGTTCAGCCGTTTTTTACCTCTGTTGTCATTATGATTTATTAGCCCTTTTGCGCTCGATTTCGTCGAGGATGATTTTTCGTATGCGCAAATGGTGTGGGGTCACTTCGACATATTCATCTTCCTTGATGTATTCCAGCGCTTCTTCGAGCGAGAATACCACGGGCGGAATGATCCGGGCTTTGTCATCCGCACCGCTGGCGCGCATGTTCGTGAGTTTCTTCGATTTGGTGACGTTGACCACGATGTCGTTTTCTTTCGCGTTTTCTCCGACTACCTGGCCGGCATATACCTCTTCCTGAGGGAAGATGAAGAAACGTCCACGATCCTGAAGTTTATCTATGGCGTATGCGTAGGCCGTTCCGCCTTCCATGGCGATTAGAGAGCCGTTTGTGCGACGTTCGATATCGCCTTTCCATGGTTGGTATTCATGAAAACGGTGTGCCATTATAGCCTCTCCGGCTGATGCTGTCAACACATTGTTACGCAAACCTATTATACCTCGCGAAGGTATCAGGAACTCGATGTGTATACGGTCGTTCTGGGTGGTCATAGACACCATTTCGCCTTTGCGACGGGTGACCATGTCGATTATTTTTGACGAATATTCTTCCGGAACGTTGATAGTGAGCATTTCAATCGGTTCGCATTTGCGTCCGTCGATCTCTTTTATGATTACCTGCGGTTGCCCGACCTGTAGTTCGAATCCTTCACGACGCATGGTTTCGATAAGGACGGAAAGATGAAGGACTCCTCGGCCGAATACAGTCCATGTGTCTTCATGGTCAGCTTTTGTTATTCGGAGAGCGAGGTTGCGGTCAAGCTCTTTTGTGAGGCGATCGTGAATATGGCGTGATGTGACGTACTTGCCGTCTTTACCAAAGAAAGGACTGTCGTTGATTGTGAATGTCATTGACATAGTCGGTTCGTCGATAGCTATACGGGGGAGTGCTTCAGGATTGTTCAGGTCAGCTACGGTGTCACCGATTTCGAATCCTTCGATACCTACGAGCGCGCAGATGTCACCGCTTCTTACAGATTCGACTTTCTTGCGCCCCATGCCTTCGAATGTATGTAGCTCTTTTATGCGCTGACGCACGGTTGTGCCGTCTTTTTTACATAAGGCTATGTCCTGGCCTTCGCGGAGTTCACCGCGGTGTACGCGACCGATCGCTATACGCCCGACATAGCTGCTGAAATCAAGAGATGTGATAAGCATCTGGGCGTCTCCTTCAAGTACTTCCGGCTCTGGGATATATTCAATTATAGCGTCGAGAACAGGTGTTATGTTGTCCGTGGGACTGGTGTAGTCCGTGCTCATCCATCCTTGTTTGGCCGAGCCATAGATCGTAGGGAAATCGAGTTGGTCTTCTGTGGCGTCGAGGTTGCACATAAGGTCAAACACCATTTCCTGCACTTCATCAGGGCGACAGTTGGGTTTGTCGACCTTATTGATCACCACTACAGGTTTCAGCCCCATCTGTATGGCTTTCTGAAGGACGAAACGCGTTTGTGGCATAGGTCCCTCAAATGCATCTACAAGAAGGAGGCAGCCGTCTGCCATGTTCAACACACGTTCCACTTCTCCACCGAAGTCTGCGTGTCCAGGAGTGTCGATGATGTTTATTTTGTAATCCTTGTAGTTGATGGATACGTTTTTGGAGAGGATTGTTATCCCTCGCTCGCGTTCAAGGTCATTGTTGTCAAGTATAAGTTCTCCGGTCGATTGGTTGTCGCGAAACAGTTTGCCGGCCAAAAGCATTTTGTCTACGAGCGTGGTTTTGCCATGGTCCACGTGGGCTATTATGGCGATGTTTCTAATCTTCTGCATTGTCCAAAAATTTTTCCGGCTGCAAAGTTACAATTATTTTCGCGAAAAATCACGAAAACAGATTGCGATTGCGCGAAAAATCAAATCAATACATCTGATAGTCTACCGATAAGACTTGAAATTCCGTACGTCTGTTTATCTGATCAGCGGTTTCCTGTTGTTCTTCCGGTAGGGTCTGCACGAACTTTTCATTGAGCACTTGTCCTTCTTCGAACTGAGGGAATTCTCGGGCTATACGCTTTGTTACAGTTTTCGGACGGGATTTTCCGTAACCTTGAATCTGTAGCCTCGCAGCTGGTATGCCTGCGGATATGAGATAATCTACCACACTTTTCGCACGGCGTTGTGATAGATTGATATTGTATTCCTCCGAACCCCACCTGTCGGTATGTGACGCCATTTCGATCGTGATATTTGGATTGTCCCGAAGCATCTGGGCAAGTCCGTCGAGAGCGTCCTTTGATTCCGGACGCAGTGTGGCTTTATCGAAATCATAAAATATGTTTTCGACAATGTTTGGTTTGGATATGGATGCAAGAATGAAATCGATTCCGTATTCAGCGTCCTCTTCAGCCGTGTCGGAGGTGAATTCCTGTTTTGCGTTAAGATATCCTTTCGCTCCTGCAAGCATCACGTATCGTACGCCTCTCTGGAGCGGGAATGAGAATGAACCGTCATTTCTGGCTATGGCTTTTTGATTTGACCCGTCGTTGCCGACAATGCGGATGACAGCGTTGGGCACTGGTTCCTCGTCCTTGTCGAGTACCCATCCTGATATAAGGATTTTTAAATCCGGTAGTTCGAAAGAATAAAGATGATCGTAGCCACGGCCGTCGCCTCGGTTTGAACTGAAATATCCGGATTCTTTCGAAGGGTTGGCGAAAGTTATACCGAAGTCATCTCCCTCTGAATTTATGGGACTTCCCATATTTTCCACGAGCCAACCGCCTGAAGGTGTAAGTGTGGCTCGGAATATATCGAGACCTCCCAGGCCTGGATGGCCATCCGACGAGAAGTACATAATTGAATCAGTGAGCATATAAGGGAAGACTTCGTCACCTGGAGTATTTATGGCGTCACCAAGGTTTTCGAGGCTGCCGGCACGTTCACGCAGGTTTATGCGCCAGATGTCTTTACCTCCATGTCCTGGCATGTCGGATGTGAAGTATAGATATTCTCCGGATGGGCTTACGGCAGGGTGGCCATAGCTTGATAAAGTGTCGTTCGTTATGTCGAGCTTGACCGGGGCGCTCCATTGGGCGTCTGAGCGTTGCGAGGTGTAGATGTCGACACCTGTGTCTTTTTCAGGGGTGCGTATGGAACGTGTGAGATACATCGTGGAACCGTCGGGCGAGAATGATATTATCCCTTCGTCCCACTCAGTGTTCAGTTCACCCTCTATAGGCTCGGGACGTTGCCATTCCCCTCGTTCGTTTTTGCGCGACATCCAGATGTCGCTACGTTTCATGCCTGTTATTTCGCTACGTTTTGTTCCTGTGACCTTTTCGTTAGTAGTGGTGAAATAAAGTGTCTCTCCGTTAAACATAGGCGAGAAATCTGAGCGACGTGAGTTGAAAAATTTCGCGTTTCTCACTATGTGGCGAGTCTTGTTGCGTTTGAGATCTGCACTTTTGCGTGCTCCTGCAATACCTTGGAGAGCTTTCGTGTCGTTTGGCCAAAGACGTAGATACTCATCGTATGTTTTTATGGCTTGCGCATAGTTGCCTTGTCCGTGTTGGGCCATGGCCAGTTGCAATAGCAGAGTGGAGTCCGGATGGCCATAGCGTAAAGCGTTCTGAAAGGCGGCAGCGGCTCTGGCGTCTTGCCCGAGACGTTTGTGGCATTCTCCCATTTTTGCTGCTACTTCTCCGCGCAATAATCTTTGATCCTTGGGATTCAGCTTGTTGTATATTTTTCTGTAGGTTTTCTGCGCCTCGAAATATTCGCCACGGGCAAATTGTTCGTCCGCAACGCTCATCTTGGCTCCTGAGCAAGATCCGAGGATGGCTGCGATGGATATTATATATATAATGTGATGTAGGCGTGTCATCTTTATCTGTATGCGATTTATAGAATATTCTTGATATTTTAACGCGGAAAAAGGGTGATTATTTTATTTTGGAAAAGCGGGGAAATGATTGTATCTTTGCATAATGATTACAGATCTCAGATATACTTTGCGGTCTTGTGATTTTGATTATTTTGAAACAGTCATAAGAAATAAACGACTTTAATTTTAAATCAACATACCGTTATGGGTCTTTTTGAAAAACTTACAGCAAAGGCGAAATCCAAACGCCAACGCATCGTCCTTCCTGAAGGCAATGAACCCCGTACACTTACAGCCGCTGACCGTATTATAAAAGATGGGATCGCGGATATAATCCTTATCGGTGATCCGGTTGAGATCAAGGCTATGGCTAATGATCTCAAACTTGAAAATATCGACAAGGCTACTATCGTCAATCCGGCTGACGAAACTGTAATTGACAAATACGCGCCTCTTTATTTTGACCTTCGTAAGAAAAAAGGTATTACCATGGAGGAAGCGCGCATGACTTCGGCCAATCCGTTATATCTTGGCTGCCTGATGGTCAAGTCGGGCGATGCTGACGGACAAGTCGCCGGTGCGCTCAATACAACAGGCAACGTTCTTCGCGCTGCTTTCCAGGTGATCAAGACAATGCCAGGTATAGATGTGGTTTCTGGTGCGTTCGTTATGGTGCTTCCAGAAGGTTCCAATTATGGTTCCAACGGTCTGTTGATATTTGCCGATTGCGCGGTTGTTCCAGAACCTGATGCCGCTCAGCTCGCACAGATTGCGGTTTCTGCGGCAAAGACCGCACGTGATATCGCAGGAATCGAACCTCGTGTCGCTATTCTGAGCTTCTCGACCAAAGGCAGTGCAAAGAGCGAGCGTGTCGACAAGGTGATCGAGGCTGCTGAGATCGCTCATAAGATGGATCCTGAATTGGTTCTTGACGGAGAACTCCAGGCAGATGCCGCGCTCGTCCCGAGCGTAGCTAACAGCAAGGCTCCGAACAGTCCTCTTTCAGGCCGTGCCAACGTTCTTGTATTCCCATCGCTTGAAGTAGGCAATATAGCTTACAAACTTGTGCAGCGTCTCGGTGGCGTGCAGGCAGTAGGCCCCGTGCTTCAAGGTCTCGCGGCTCCTGTCAACGACCTTTCCCGCGGATGTTTCCCGGAAGATATCTACAAGACCATTATCATCACATGCAACCAGGCTATCGGCCTTAAGGAAGCTGAATAAGTTCCGTTAAAATATATTTAAGTCATGAAAATATTAGTGTTGAATTGCGGTAGCAGTTCCGTGAAATATAAACTTATCGACACGGCCGACGATGCGCTTCTTGCCGAAGGTGGTGTCGAGAAAATCGGTCTTAACGACGGTTTTTTGAAATATAAGAAAAACGACGGTTCAAAAGCCGTGCTTGAACTCGGACTTGTTGATCATAACGGAGCTGTTCAGGCTATACTCAATATCCTCACTGACGCTGTAGAAGGATGCATCAATGGATATAACGAAATTGACGCTGTTGGCCATCGTGTGGTTCATGGAGCTGAGAAATTTAGTAAAAGTGTTCTGATCAATGACGAGGTTAAGGATATGATCAAACAGTGCTATGATATCGCTCCTTTGCACAATCCGGCAAACATGACCGGTATAGAGGCCATAACCACTCTCATGCCTTCGACTCCGCAGGTGGCTGTGTTTGATACGGCTTTCCATCAAACCATGCCGGCAAAATCGTTTCTATATGCGCTTCCTTACAAATATTATAAGGAAGACGGTGTGCGTCGTTACGGATTTCATGGAACAAGCCATCGCTACGTGTCACAACGGGTATGTGAATTTCTCGGTGTCGATATAAAGGATCAAAAGATAATTACATGTCATGTCGGCAACGGAGGTTCGATTACCGCAGTCAAAGCAGGGCAGAGCATTGACACTACCATGGGGCTTACTCCGACCGAGGGACTCATGATGGGGACGCGTGTCGGTGATGTCGATCCCGGAGCGTTGGTGTTCCTGATGCTTAAGCATAATCTTTCAGCTACGGATCTCCAGAAGATCATCAACAAAGAGAGCGGTGTCCTTGGCATATCCGAAATATCAAGCGACATGCGTGAGATTGAGGCTGCGGTAAATGCCGGAGACGAGCGCGCGACTCTTGCCCTTGATATGTACGAACAGCGAATCACAAAATATATCGGTGCGTACGCTGCGGAAATGGGCGGAGTTGACATAATTGTTTTCACTGGTGGTGTTGGTGAAAACCAGACATCGCTTCGAGAGAACGTGTGCGCCCCTCTCGGATTTATGGGAGTCGAGATCGATAAGGAATTCAATCTCGGGCTGCGCGGGAAAGAAGCTGTGATTTCGACCCCTGCCTCCAAAGTCAAAGTCGTGGTTATCCCGACTGACGAGGAGCTTATGATTGCCCGTGATACCGAATCGATAGTTTCCAAAAAATAGGATATACATACAGTACCGGAGGATCGTTGATGATTGCTCCGGTACTGATTTTTTAAACAAATTTTAATAATGTAGATATGAAAAAAATCAGAGCAGCCGTAGTTGGCTACGGCAACATTGGCAGGTATACAATCGAAGCTCTTGAGAGCGCGTCGGATTTTGAGATAGTGGGAGTCGTACGTCGAAACGCATCGGATATTCCTGCCGAACTCGCTTCCTACAAGGTCGTAACGGATATCCGCGAACTCGGGCATGTCGATGTGGCTATTCTTGCCACTCCTACACGTGAGGTTGAAAAGTATGCGCTTGAATATCTTGCCATGGGTATAAATACGGTAGACAGTTTCGATATTCATACGTCTATTGTGGATTTGCGTCGTTCGCTTGGAGAAGCGGCCCAAAAGGCCGGACGTGTAGCGGTGATTTCAGCGGGCTGGGATCCGGGAAGCGATTCAATTGTGCGTACTCTTCTTGAAGCCGCTGCCCCTAAAGGGTTGACATATACTAATTTCGGTCCCGGTATGAGTATGGGGCACACTGTTTGTGTGAAATCCAAAAAGGGAGTTAAGAACGCTCTTTCAATGACTATGCCAAAAGGAGACGGAATGCACCGTCGTATGGTGTATGTAGAACTTGAGCAGGGCGCTGATCTTGTAGATGTCGCGAAGGCAGTCAAAGAAGATCCGTATTTCGCTTCCGACGAAACGCATGTGATGGCCGTCGAAAGTGTCGACGCTGTCAAGGATATGGGTCATGGTGTCCACATGGTCCGTAAAGGTGTTTCTGGCAAGACTCAGAATCAGCGATTTGAATTCAATATGACTATAAATAATCCCGCCCTTACGGCACAGCTTCTTGTCGGAGTGGCACGCGCATCCATGCGTCTCGCTCCAGGTGCTTATACAATGGTGGAAATCCCAGTGATAGACCTCCTTCCTGGAGACCGCGAGCAGTTGATCGGCCATCTTGTCTAAATTTTTTTAAAAAAAGATAGACATATACGGCTTGTGGCTGTAATATTGGAAAAATCAGAGCGAGACCGGTACAACTTATAGTATTGGTCTCGCCTTATTTTATATTGGAGGTTTGGGGCTATTCAAGTATTATTTTTCCGAATGATTCGGGACGATGGAAATCTGGTGTCGGGGTTTTAACAGGTGTCCAACTTAGATAATGTGGTTGCGAAGTTCCGGATGCGCACTTATAGAAATTTCCTTTAAGTTCTATAGGCTTTCCGGAATATTGTATTTCAAGTAGTCCTAAAGGAATGGCCGCAAGAAGATCCCAGGTGAAAAGGCCCTCTACTTCGCGGAATGGCCGTCGGCCGCACGATGGAAGCACACCTATCGTGGAGATCTCTGCGTCTGTTAGTGGGATGGGGCGGTTTCTTGTAGTGCGATGCGAAGCCTTGATGGCTCCTATGCAGTTGAATTCGAAATTCCAATACTCCTCTGTGTTTTCCGGTTGCAGGAAAAGAAGCACACTTGAATCTTCATAGACCGGTGAATTGTTAGCGAAGTTCATGGCTCTAAGATAGTTGCAGCGCACAAAGAAATTGACGTACAAACGATTGCCAGAATGGGCTATGGTGAAAGTGGTAAGCGGATGGTAAGGATAAAGCTCTTTCCAGTTAAGTTCGCCTATACTGTAGCGAACACCGTTACATTCAAGACGGTTAAATATTTCGTCTGTATTGAGTGAGTCAAGATCCGGGATGTATGGAACGTGGAGTGTTTTTTCCATATCTTTTTTTGTTAAGGGGAGATATTTATATAATTGGATGATATATCTTCGAATGAGTGGTCTGTATTGCTGAACCGTCGATTGCTTAATGAGTGAAAAACATATCTTTCACCCCGGTGATGAAACCTATTGCTCCCATTATCAATATTATTCCGGCCAAAACCCGGTTAAGAAGCCACATCGAACGGATGTTGAAATGTCGTCGCACCTTGTTCACGAAGTAAGTCACACCGAACCACCACAACACAGCTCCGAGGAAAATCGAGATGTATCCCGCGACATAGTGGTAGGCCTTGAATTCTGGGGCAAGGAAACTGAATCTGGCAAACAGTCCGATTATAAAAAATAGAATCAATGGATTGGAAAATGTGAACAGAAAGCCTGTCCCGAAATCTTTCCAATAGCTGTTTGGCTGCATGGCTGCCGGTTGTAACGCCCTCGACGGATTTGCTCCGAAAAGGTAGGCGGCATATACGATAAGTACTATCGAACCTATGACCTGAAGGACGCTTTGGTTGGATTCGATGAAATCTGTGACAAATGAAAGTCCGAGGCCGGTCAGGAGGCAATAGACAAGATCACTTACACCGGCGCCTACCCCGGTAAAAAAAGCTGGCCATCTCCCCCGGTTCAGGGTCCGTTGTATACACAACATTCCGATCGGCCCCATTGGAGCCGATACGAGAATGCCTATAAGCAATCCTCTGAACATTATTACTGGCAGATGTATCACAATCTGCAAAGTTACGAAAACCCTGCGAGGGCACAAAATTGTAGATTCAGAATCGAAGTGCAAAAACTTCGATTCTGAATCTATACGCTTACTTCATTTAAATTTGGATAATTTTGATCCAGTCGAGATGTAATGTTAAAGATCTTAATCCTGAGTGACAAATGTGAAATTTAAAACAATGTTTGAAAAAAGCGGTTTTTCGGACATTTTGCGTAAAACAAGTTTGCTATTGGAATCTTCATAGTGTAACGTATGCTGAAATAAAGATTAAAAGAAAGTTTTTTGTCTATTGTAAATGACGAAAAAAAACGCTAACTTTGCACCACCAAAATAAGGTCGGTCCGGTAGCTCAGCTGGATAGAGCATCTGCCTTCTAAGCAGACGGTCATGCGTTCGAGTCGCATCCGGATCACACAAGGGTCATCATTTGATGGCCCTTTCTTTGTATCGGTACTGATCATAGTAGTTTCAACGGTTCGCTATATGAAACGTTTCATAAACGTCGAAAAGAATTATTGAATGTCTGTTTATACGATTGTGTTATAGGCTGAAGAAATCAAAATGAAATTGCTTCCATACATGATGAAATGTATGCCATTGGGGCTGGGATGTGTCTGAAGCGCAATTATTTGTATTGAATGAGATGTAGGTTTGATAAGTGAATTCGAATGTGATTGCTGGTTTGAAAAGGATTTTTTAATTTTAATGGCGAATTAAAATTTTGCTATGGTATCGATAAATAGATTTGTTTCGGCAATTGCAATTTCGGTCGTGTTTCTAACGCCTTTGTCACTGTATGCGTCGACTGAAAAATATGTCGAATCTTTTGCTGTAAGAGATGTTAGGTTGACGGAGAGTCCGTTCAAACACGCTCAGGATTTGGATATTTGTTATCTGCTTGGTCTTGATGCCGACAGACTCCTTGCCCCGTATCTACGAGAGGCCGGCTTGAGTCCTAAAGCAGAGAGCTATCCGAACTGGGAAAATTCTGGTCTCGACGGCCATATAGGAGGTCATTATCTTTCGGCTATGGCCTATATGTATGCTTCGACAGGAAATGAGGAGATATCATATCGTCTTGACTACATGCTCGGAGAACTCAAAAGGTGTCAGGACGCGTCGGTCGACGGTTATATAGGTGGTGTGCCTGGCAGTAAGCGTATATGGACGGAAATTTCCGAAGGCAAGATCGATGCCAATGGTTTCGGCCTTAACGGAGCTTGGGTCCCGCTCTATAATATACATAAGATATATGCCGGGTTGCGTGACGCATATCTACAGGCCGGGCGTGAGACTGCTCGCGATATGCTTGTGAAGTTGGCAGATTGGATGCTGCGTTTGACCTCGGGGCTTACGGACAGCCAGATTCAGGATATGTTGATCAGTGAGCATGGTGGTCTGAACGAAATATTTGCCGATGTGGCCGCTATCACGGGCGATGATCGATATATAGGGCTTGCGCGACGTTTTTCTCATCGTGTGTTGCTGGAGCCATTGATCGCTCGCGAGGATCGATTGACTGGTATGCATGCTAATACGCAGATACCTAAAGTGATAGGATTCAAGAGAATCGCGGATTTGGCTCATGACAGGCAATGGGATGAGGCATCGGAATATTTTTGGCATACTGTGGTTGGTAACCGTAGTGTAAGCATTGGAGGAAATAGCGTCTGCGAACATTTCCATCCTTCGGACGATTTCGGCTCTATGCTTTCGAGTGAGCAGGGACCTGAGACCTGCAATACATATAACATATTGCGTCTGACAAAGATGCTTTATGAGACTTCCGGTGATCCTCGTTACATGGATTATTATGAACGGGCTATCTATAATCATATTCTTTCGTCACAAAACCCTGTTCAGGGAGGTTTTGTATATTTCACGCCTATGCGTCCGGGTCATTATAAGGTATATTCTCAGCCACAGACGAGTTTTTGGTGTTGTGTCGGTTCTGGTATGGAGAACCATGCGCGATACGGAGAGACAATCTACAGTCATAGAGGGGACAGTTTGTATGTCAATCTTTTTATTCCGTCGATATTGAAATGGGGTGACGCTGTGATAGAGCAGCGCAACGCTTTCCCTTTCGAGGAATCAACGACAATTGTTATCGATGAGACGTATGGTAAAGAAGACTTCACATTATTTATGCGTTGTCCCGGTTGGACTGACAGAGACGGCGTGGAAGTGACGTTGAACGGCTCGCCTTTTGACGTAAGGATTGACAACGGATATATATGCGTGAAACGCGAATGGTCTCGGGGCGACAGTCTGACTGTAAGCCTGCCGATGTCTCTGCGCGCTGAACGGATTCCCGACTCATCGTCTTATTATTCTTTTGTCTATGGGCCTTTGGTGTTGGCAGCGAATATCGGCAAGGAGAGGCTTGACGGTCTTTTCGCTGATGAAGGACGGGGCTCTCATGTAGCCAAGGGGCCTATGATTGGGCTTGACGAGATTCCTGCTGTTATAAGTGATAGAAATGATCTTTTGAATCATTTTGAGCCTGACGGGCAAAAGCCATTGTCTTTTCGTCTGCGTGGTTTGAGTCTGCCGAAATATGAAGGCATGATACTTGAACCGTTTTTCGGGTTGCATGAATGCCGCTATATGGTTTATTGGCCTGTCTATACCGAATCGGAATGGATATCTGTCAAAGAGGAATTGGGTATTGACGAGCAGCGTAAGCTTGCAATTGAAGAGATTACGGCTGACAAGGTTGTCTGTGGCGAACAGCAGCCGGAAAGTGATCATTTTGTAACGATGGAAAAATCTTCGGCAGGTGATGACGACGGTCGTCATTGGCGTGTCGCTTCCGGATGGTTCGCTTATAAAATGTCGACAAAAGGAAGCGTGGTTAAACGTCTGCGAGTCACTTTCCGTCCCGAAGCACGACGTGACGCCATTGTTTTTATTGACGGGAATGAATTGTGCCGCTTTGCATCGACATCGCCCGACATGATTGTTTCACAGGAATTCGAAATTCCACAAAAGCTTATAGATGGTAAAGATAAGATCGAGCTTCGGGTGTCGCGCTGTGATATGAAGTCAACACCTCATGTCTATGAACTGAGGCTTCTTGCGGAATAGAGAAGCCTTTACGGATCGGACGTGATCTCTATTTGATGAAAAACGACGTTAAAACTGTCAAATATTTTGTATTTTGAATTAAATATTGTAACTTTGCTGCGAAAATGATGGTTTTGCTAACAAATTGTTATTTTTTTTGATCGCGTTTTCAGAGTATTACAATAAATTCAATTTACTAAGGTATGAATGCAGTAGCAGTTATCGACGAGCTGAAGCGTCGCTTTCCCAACGAGCCTGAATATATCCAGGCTGTTGAAGAGGTTTTGACCACTATTGAGGATGTCTACAATGAGAATCCGGAGTTTGAACGATACAACCTCGTCGAACGCTTATGTATTCCAGACAGGATATTTGCGTTCCGTGTATCGTGGGTTGACGATAAGGGAAAGGTTCATAATAATATGGGCTACCGTGTTCAGCACAACAATGCCATCGGGCCGTACAAAGGAGGCATCCGTTTCCACTCATCGGTCAACCTTTCGATTCTGAAATTCCTTGCTTTCGAGCAGACTTTCAAGAACTCGCTTACCACGCTTGCGATGGGCGGAGCCAAAGGCGGCAGCGACTTCTCTCCGCGCGGCAAGAGTGACATGGAGGTGATGCGTTTCTGCCAGGCTTTTATTCAGGAGCTATGGCGTCAGATAGGTCCTGATACAGATGTCCCTGCGGGCGACATAGGGGTCGGTGGCCGTGAAGTCGGCTATATGTTCGGTGAATATAAGAAAATGGCTCGTGAGTTTACGGGTACTTTCACCGGTAAAGGCATTGAATTCGGTGGATCGCTCATACGTCCGGAAGCTACAGGTTACGGCAACGTATATTTCCTCCTTGAAATGCTTAAGACGCGCGGTCTTAGTATCGAAGGAAAACGTGTGGCTATATCCGGGTCTGGTAACGTAGCTACTTATACGGCACAGAAACTTCTCGATCTCGGTGCAAAGGTTGTTTCTATGAGTGACAGTGACGGTTCCATCTATGTTCCCGATGGGCTTACTCGTGAGCAGCTCGACTATATATTCAAACTTAAGAACATCTATCGCGGTCGTATACGTGAATTTGCAGAGGAATATGAGTGTCGGTATTTCGAAGGAGAGCGACCATGGCATCATGTCTCATGTGACATCGCCATGCCGTCGGCCACTCAGAACGAGATCGACGGTGATGATGCGCAAGCTCTTATTGCCGGTGGATGTATCGCTGTAAGTGAGGGTGCGAATATGCCTTCGACTCCCGACGCTATCCGTGAGTTCCAGAAAGCCCGTATACTTTATGCACCGGGCAAAGCGGCCAATGCGGGTGGAGTGTCTGTCTCCGGTCTTGAAATGGCTCAGAACTCGCAGAAACTTTCGTGGAGTGCGGAGGAAGTCGACGATAAACTCAAAGGCATCATGGCCGAAATCCACAAGCAGTGTGTGAAGTACGGCACTGAAGCTGACGGCTACATCAACTATGTGCGCGGAGCCAACGTTGCCGGGTTCATGAAAGTTGCGCGTGCCATGATGGCTCAAGGTATCTTATAAGCCCGATAAACTCTAAAAATCATTCATAACGATTAGATAACGATGACCTGACCAGGGCGGTTCGCAGTGTGCGCGGCCGTCCTGGTTTTTTATTGTCCAACCACGACAGATAGTGTTTGAATCCTATATTTATAGATGATACAGATGTGTGATATGGTTAAAATGTATTAATATAAGTTAATAAAATAGGGGGGTAATTTTTATGTAAATTTGCCTTTGTTTCATCATAAATAATTATCAATCAACTATTATGTATTCCATCAGACATTTGTTCGGAGTGGTTTTTATTGTATTGTGTTGCTCTTTAACGGCTACATCCAAGACCACTCAATTACGCATTTCATTCCATGATGGCAGAAGCTTGCTGATCGATCTCACTCCTGTGAAGGTCACCGGGCCAAATGGAGAACTCATAAAGCGTATGCCTATTATGACCTTCAGTCCGACAACAGTTTCGTTTGTACTGCCTTCCGCAACGGAAACACCTACTATACATACTATTGAAGTAGAGGATTTGAGCTCGATGGAGCCAATCGAGACAGTCACATCCGGTTTGCAAGAGGCGGTCATGAACATAGACAATGTGATCCTTTCTCCTCTCGGAGCGGATATGCTGCGGATTTCCGGAAAGGACGTGGTCTCTGCTTCGGATGTCAAGGTTTACGACATGTCCGGTCATTTGATGGACACGGAGGTCAACGAATGCAGCGATGGCCTTACGCTTTCTCTTTCGTCTCTGCAAAAGGGAATATATGTAATCAAAGTATTCAACACAGCTATTAAATTCATAAAGAAATGAAAAATACGTTTATAGTTTGCTGTATAGCCGCCATGGTGATAGCTGGTATGGATGTCTCGGCCGAGGTTGAAAGAGATAGGATACATACGATAAAATTGATAACTTCAGAACTGCCGGATGGTGTATTTTCTGCCAATGCTTCCGAATTACATTCGGTGGATATTGATTCTATAAGTTTCGATGTCGATTCTCAGATATTCACTGTTTTCGGAGGTTCACCGGTATTCGGGATAAAAACAGCCGAATATGACCTATCTCTTTTAAGGGGTTTCGACATGACATTTCTTTCAGATGGTAAGATGCCTTCGACTTCATTTTTGTATGGCGAAGTACCCGATGGAATGAGAAATGATTTTTCGATTTACTGGAGACCAGTCGAGGGTGCTGCTGGCTATCAGGTCAGGTATAAAAAATCTGAAGCTAATCTTGATAGAAATATAGATTGGAACAATATTGAGTCTCTTGATGGAGAAATTCAAGTCGGTTCGGATGAGACACATGCGTCAGTCAGGAATCTTGAGTATAGTTGTCAATATTTTTTTGCGATAAGGACCCTTGCTCCTAATGGAGATGTCTTTCATTCTGATTGGTCGGTGCGTCGTGGCTCTTTTAAGATACCTTCAGTCAATAATTTTTCCTTGGTGACAGGCATGAGATACGTTGTCCCCAATGTGCTTTCCGTCAAGGATAAAGGCTTTAATGAGATCACTGTAGGATTGGATTTTGATTTTGATGAGTCGCGCTATAGTGTTTCGGATGCGGACACGATCAAGGCGCGATTTGAGATCCGTGACGGACGTTTTGTGGTAGATAAAATTGTTGTCACTTCTTGTAATACCGGCTTCCGAAAAGAATATCTTCTGACTTCGGCCGATGTAGAGTCCGGTATGGCAATAATTAGTGGCTTGGAGATGAACGAAGTGTACGATATAAGCGCATACAACAGCAATATCGCTTCTACGGTGGATGCTGTCTACAATACGGTCACCGTGCGAACAAAATCGCTTCCGAATGATCCTGTTACAATCTCCGGTGGCGACGAAAATTTTCCGGTGGATATTTCCGAAGTTCTATCAAGGTATATGACAGACAGTGAGATTCCCGAAAATCAGACATATTATCTTGAAGGTGGCAAATCTTATTCCATCAAATCAAACGTGACGATCTCGAAAGGCTTTACGCTTGCCACTCATCCTGACGATGTGGCAAACGGGAAGCGAGCCAAATTCTATATGGATGTCATAAATGGAGCTTCCGTTAATTTTATGCTTGGTGAAGGCAATATAGACCCTGTAGTCATAGCGGATATAGATTTTGATGTCGATGTAGTTAACAATCCGGTCGGGAGCATGGTTCCCAATTATTTTATAAATGCAATGCCATCCTTGTCTTCACCAGCAAATTTTAAGGCTATTGAAATTAAGGGTTGTACGTTCCAGCGATTCATTCGTGGATTTGTAAGAATCCAAGGTACCAGAAATCTTAAAATTGAAAAATTTAATGTAGATGGCAATCTGTTCTATAACTGTGGCTATTATGATACAAGCGGACGCGGGTATGCATGGTTTGCGAGTGCTGGTGAGGTGAATAGTAATATATTCTCTGATTTTAGATTTACTAACAACACGATATATGATTCTCCCAGGGTATCATTGATTAATGATAGAGGTGCTAATTTGGCTTGGGGAGAGGATGTAAAATGGAATATTCGAGTGGAGAATAACACATTCGTCAATTTCTCTACACGCACAATCGGAAGATTCTTTTTGGACTTGCGATATTTGCCGGGTGGATCGTATATTTCGTTCCAACGTAATTTGATCGCCCTTGCGGCTGACGAGGCTGACGAGCGCAATCTGTACCAAGCCGGGGCCGATATACGCGTTGTTAATGGAAGTGGTATCTTCTCCTTTGACGTCAAGGATAATTACTCGGTGGGCTGCCGTGACAAGCATTTGGCCGATAACGGAATTTTCACGTCTGGGGCTTTTTCGGTTACTCGAAACTCATTTGGAGCATTCCCGCAGTTTAACAATGGCTCCGATGAAGATCTAAAGGTTAAAGTCGGATCTACTCCATTGAAGTCCACGGATTTGTTTGCCAATCCGAATCCTCCATACGTTCAACATGATCCTGCGGTTCCAAATGAATTGGATCACTCGGCTCCGGTTGATATATTGAATGCTTTGAAATACAAGCGGACACCGGAAGTCATGAATCATGAGATATACAATCTTAATGTGGGAGATCCGCGTTGGAGATGATAATGCTATTGTAAAAAATATGGCCTGCGAAAAAACTCAGGCCATATTTTTTGTATACCCTCATATTATTATTTGTCGGAAGTGAGCAAATTTTGGATTTTGATCAAATCTTCTGGCGTATCGACCGGATGAGACTGTGAGTCTGTGATAACAGCGGATATGCGGTACCCGTTTTGGAGCCAACGGAGCTGTTCGAGAGATTCTGTCTGTTCGAGAGTGGAGGCGGGTAACCCGACAAGTGATGGCAGAGTCTCTGATCGGAACGCATAAAGACCGTTGTGTATGAAAAATTCGGATTGTCTAAGCCATTCCTGCCAATTGTATCCGCGTACGTATGGTATGATCGAGCGGCTGAAATATAGCACACGCCCATTATGATCCATTGTCATTTTTACGCGGTTTGGGTTGAACAGAGCTTCAAAGCCGTCTGATGGATCAAAGCGTTGCGCTACAGTGGATACCGTTGCTTCTTTGTCAGATATAAGTTTACGGATAAGAGCGTTGATTGTCTCGGGTGATGTCAGTGGTTCGTCGCCTTGCACATTGACTACGATTTCAGCTTTGCTTCCGCTCTTTCGGTAGGCTTCAAACACACGCGATGTCCCGTTAGGACAGTTGGCGGAGGTCATGATCGCGCAGCCTCCGAAATTTTCCACTTCACCGACGATCCGTTCATCGTCCGTAGCGACAATGACGTTTTCCACGGCCTTGCATGTTTGTTCGTAGACACGACGTATCATACTTTTGCCGTGAATCATAGCAAGCGGTTTGCCCGGGAAGCGGGTGGAGTTGTAACGTGCCGGTATTATGGCTATTGAATCCATATTGTCATGCTTCCTTTACATAGATTTGAGCGTTTTCAAATTTCATGACTTTTACTCGTGCGCCTGCATGGATAAAGCCATAGATGGCCACTGCGTCAACGACCTCTCCGCCTATATCCACTTTGCCTGCGGGGCGCATGTCGGTCACGGCCGCTCCTTCAAGTCCGATGTAGTTCTTGGGTGTCATGTCTACTCCGATGTATCCGTCGTCCACTTGCTGGGTGAGCATCAGTTCGGTGTGACGCCTGACCCATTTTGGTCCGTGAACGGAAGTAAGATACCATACAGCCATGACTGCAAGGCCGATTCCTGCAAGGAATATTATCATGGAGCTCCATATCGCGTCAGCGTTCATTTGAGAGAGCGAAAAGGTATAATGTTCGATCAGACCGAGTATTACAGCCGTACATACGCATGATATACCCGCTATCCCTGTAATTCCGAAGCCCGGGACAACGAATATCTCGAGTATGATAAGCATGACTCCGAGGACAAAAAGAAGTATGATCCATGAGCTCGCAATGCCTGTGACATAGATCGGGAGAAAATACAGTATGGCTGCTATGATAGCTGCCGCTGACGGGAATCCCATACCTGGCGAGTGCAGTTCCATGTATATGCCGCCAACGATTATCATTATCAGGACAGCCTGTATGGCAGGATTGGTAAAGAATCCGATTATATGGTCAAGCCAGTCAGGGGTGTATTCGTCGATTGTATATTCATTGTGTCCGAGCTGCCTCATCAGATCGTCTATCGAATCGGCTTTGCCGTCAGCGTAGTTCCATTTTACGGCTTCGTCTGCTGTGAAAGTCAGGACACGGGTAGAATCGATCAGTCCGGGGACTTCCACACGGCTATCTACCATGGCTTCGGCGATCAGTGGGTTTCGTCGCCATCTTCGGAGACTGTCGGGACTAAGGATTTTTCCGTGACTCTCGGCTGTGGCTCGCATCATGGCCCGCATGTATGACTGATATTTGTCAGGCATGGCGGTTCCGTCTGCTCCGTTTACAACAGTTGCCGCTCCCATCGAGGCTCCGGGACGCATATAGACTGTGTCACAAGCGAGGGCTATGAGAGCTCCTGCCGATGCCGCGTTATTGTCGACGAAAGCCACTACCGGACCGGGATAATTGAGAACTGCCGTTCTGATTGAGTCTGCATGGACTACCGAGCCTCCGTATGTGTTCAGATGAATTAACAGCATATCGGTATTGTGCTGTTTGGCCATGTCAAGAGCCTGACGCGTATATCTCCATGTGCTTGATCCGATTTCATCGTCGAGACGTAACATATAGACATTGTACGGTTCTTCCGCATGGACGCTATAAGCGAATGACAGAAATGAAAGAAGCAATGAGAGAAAGATTCTGAATGGATTCATTTTATTTATGGCATTTTTTTGTCGTCTTTTTTTGAACGGTGGAATCCTTGTCGTATCCATGACGGTATGATGCAAGCACCTATGATAAGATAGATATAGTAACTTATCATACGCCAGAACAAGGCTATGACGAGGGCTATTCCGGCACTGTTGATCATGTCACCGTAATATGTGGTGAAAAGCCATTCGCTTATTCCCGCGCTTCCTGGTGTTGGGCTCAGTATGAGACATGTCCACATGACAAACTGACGCGCGAAAACGAGAAACTGGTCCGCTTCCGGGACGAAACCGAGAAAAAGGGCATTGACGACAAGGTAGCGTGACGACCATGAAAGCGCGGTAGCCCCGAATGCTGATAACCACCAGCGCAGTGATCGTCCACGTAATTCACGACCTGTCATCTCCATGTCTTCTCCGAGACGATCGGCTTTGTCGGCCCACCGTCTGAGCCATCTGAAATGGAAAAGCCACTTTAGGAAACGGTGGATACTTTGCGGTTTTATAATGATTCCGAGAAACAAAAGCAGTGTCCAGAGTGTGACCAATATATAGACTGTCCAAAATACGGATTTCAGGCCTATGGTGAAGTCGTTGTGTCCAAATCCGAAAAGTTCTTCATAAGGAACAGCGAGCATGATCAAAGGTAGGGTTATCACGAGAAACAGTTCGTCGAGAAAAAGCGTGGTCATCATCAGTGTGGTGGCACGGCCGAATTCTATTCCTTCGCGGTTGAGATATATCATCCCGAGCGCGCTTCCTCCGACTGCCGACGGTGTCACGCATGAGGTAAATTCGCAAAGCATATCGGTCCTGATGGCTCTGTTCCAACTAAGACGGTAGTCCGTGAGTGCACGGAAACGCCAGCTAAGTCCGAAATCTCGTCCGATCATAAAAATCCAGGCAAGTGCGATACATCCGATTATTTTGGCATCAAAATGGATGGAGTCCCATATATCAGGACTGAATTCCCGATGAAAAAGCCATGCGACCACGCCTAAACCGATGGCTACGGGCAGGAATATTTTCCAGACGAGGCTTAGGGTCTGACGACGTTGTTGTTTTTTGTTATCTGATTTAGAGATATCCATGGCTTTTGCCTAAAAATACAAATATAGGGTTTATCGAGCGTTTTAGAACTGAAAGCTGTTATAAAAATTTCTTACGTATGATTTTTTTTGAATCCGTAAACCTGATTTCAGGATCGTAAATTATTTCTTTGGGTGAACGGATCGCTCCGATATGCTCACGTATGCGGTCGAGAGTGTCTTCGTGCAGAGAAGGGTTTCCACATACGATCACTGCTTCTTCGCCCCATTGCAGGCTTTTGCGTGATGTGACATAGTAGACCGTGTTTTGCGGGATCAGGTGTGCGATCTGTTTCTCGATCTCTTCAGGAAAGATTTTTATTCCTCCAGAGTTTATGACGTTGTCATGGCGGCCAAGCCATATAAAGTTCCGGTTGTTAAGAAGGTGGACGATATCGTTGGTGACAAGGTGACCAAACGACATTGTAGTAGTGGAAATTATCAGACAGTTTCTTTCGTCGACCGAAAATTCGAAACCGGGAAGAGCCGTAAACATGTCGTCGCCCAACGCTCTCAAGGCGACATGGCTGCACGTTTCTGTCATGCCGTAAGTCGCGTATGCCTTGATGCCGGTTTTTAGCATTTTTTCTTCCTCCGCCATGCTTAGCGGAGCGCCTCCGATGATGACAGCGTCTATACTGTCGATATGTTTTGATGACAGAAGGCCTTCAAGTTGGGATGGCACTACCGGGAGAATGGAGATTCGCCCGATGCTGTCAGGTATTGATGAAAGGGGATGATTGGACGGCCGTTCCACCCAAAGTCCGCAACCAGCTTCAAGAGCTCTGACTATTTGCATTTTGCCTGCGATATAGTCAGGTGACAGTGGCAATGCCAATAAGGAATTTTTGCCGAGTCCGAAAAATCTGATGGTAGCTTTTGCCGAAGCGCGCATGTCGCTTTTGAGCAGACGCAGTTCTTTGGGTTTTCCTGTCGAACCTGAAGTGTGGGCAATGATATAGGGGAGGGGATTTTTCCATTCCTCTATGAATGTCTCGGCTTCCGGTGTCAATAGCATTTTCATATTGATGATGGTATTTGCCATATACCGGTGGGATCGTATCCAAGCCTTTCGCTTTCAAGAGTCAGCGGAGAGGGGATGTTGTTTGTATACAATTGTCCGGTTCCGAGTCCCTGAGGCATTGCGGATTTAAATGTCGCTGTCCATTGTGCGATAGCGTTTAGTCCGATATTTGATTCGAGTGCTGATGTAGCCCACCATCCAATGTCAAGTTTGCCTGCCGCTTCTATCCATTCTTCCGATGCCTGGAAGCCTCCGCATAGTGTTGGTTTCAGTATGATGTAGTGCGGATGTATTGAGTCGAGCATACGAAATTTTGCTGATGGGTCGTTTATGCCTATTAGTTCTTCGTCAAGTGCGATTGGGATCGGAGACTTTTGGCAGATGTTTCGCATAGCATCCCATTGTCCTGCCTTTATAGGCTGCTCGATCGAGTGGATATTGAACACAGAAAGGTCTTGCAGCCGTTTCACTGCTTCATCGGGGTTGAACGCTCCGTTAGCGTCAAGGCGTATCGTTATGTCAGGGGCCATATCGCGCAGTTCGCCAAGTAGTTTTAACTCCTTTTCGAAATCTATGCCTCCTATTTTGATTTTGATGCACGAAAAGCCTTCAGCTAATTTATTTGTTATCCTTTGACGCATCGTATGGCTGTCGCCCATCCAGATTAGCCCGTTGATTGTTTGTGTCGATATTCCGGCTGTCCAATCAGATGGGAAAAGAATGTGTTTTCCTCCTTGGCTAAAGTCGAGTTTCGCGCTCTCTACCGCGAAACGTATTGAAGGCCATTCGGCCAGTAGTGACGGTGATTCGACAAAACGGTCTATGTCACGGCATACTTTGCCGAGTTTTTCTTCATAATCGGGACGATCGTCGCAGCTTAATCCCTTAAACAAAGCCGCTTCTCCATAACCGTGGATTTCATTGCGTCCTGGATCCCATATTTTTATAAAATAAGTATCTTTGACGGTTAGACGCTCGCGTGACGTGACGGCGGTAAAGTTGAAGTTCAGACGGTATTTGCTCCAGACTGCTTTCATGATCTCGCGTAACGATGAAATATATCAGGTTTTACCCTGGAAATTTGGGGAACTGGTCGAAATCAGGGTCTCGTTTTTCAAGGAATGCGTTTTTACCCTCCTGAGCTTCTGCCATGAGATAATACATTAAAGTCGCGTCACCGGCAAATTCCATCATGCCGCGTTGACCGTCGAGTTCTGCGTTTAATGCTCGCTTGATCATGCGTATGGCCATCGGTGATCGGCTTAGGATGGTCTCGCACCATTCTACAGTCTCGTCTTCGAGACGGTCAAAGGGCACTACCTTGTTGACCATGCCCATTCTTTCGGCTTCTTCAGCACTGTATTGACGACAGAGAAACCATATCTCGCGGGCTTTTTTCTGTCCGACACAACGGGCAAGATAACTGGAGCCGAAACCTGCATCGAAGCTTCCGACCTTGGGGCCGGTTTGACCGAAGCGTGCGTTATCTGAGGCTATGGTGAGGTCACAAACGACATGAAGGACGTGTCCTCCTCCGATAGCATATCCGTTGACCATCGCTATTACAGGTTTGGGTATTGACCTGATGGCTTTGTGCAGGTCAAGCACGTTAAGGCGAGGCACGCCTTGTTCGTCGATATATCCGCCTATGCCTTTCACTTTTTGGTCTCCACCGGAGCAGAATGCTTTATCGCCTGCTCCTGTAAGTATTATGACGCCTATGTCGGACGCTTCGCGACAATATGCCATGGCATCGAGCATTTCACGGTTGGTTTGCGGACGGAAAGCGTTGTAGACTTGCGGACGGTTGATGGTGATTTTGGCAATTCGTCCGTATTGTTCGAAAAGAATGTCCTCATACTCTTTTATGGTTTTCCATTCACGTAAAGAGGAGTGGTCGCGCTCTTGTTTCATATATGTCATAATGATATTTTCGGATTACAAAATTAACAAAAATCGGAGATAATATAGTAACTTTGTCTTATGTCAGATGAAAAAATGCGCATTCTTTTAGAGTTATGATTATGGAAAATTCTCAACCTGAACTTATACTTATCAATATTTCCGGACAGGATCATCCCGGTGTCACGTCTGCTTTGTCGGAAATTCTTGCTAAATATCACGCGGGCATTCTTGATATAGGTCAGGCGGATATTCATCATACGTTGTCGCTTGGTATTTTGATACGGACTGATGCGTCTGTGTCAGGCAATATAATGAAGGAGTTGCTTTTCAAGGCTACGGAATTGAATGTCAATATACGTTTTTCGCCAGTGAGCATAGAGGAGTATGAGAATTGGGTCGGAATGCAGGGTAAGGACAGATGGATTATCACAATTCTCGGACGTAGACTGACAGCGCGTCAGATAGCTAACGTGACGGCCGAGATTTCAGCGCAGGGTATGAATATTGATTCTATACAGCGTCTGACCGGTCGTATGCCTCTCGGAGAGGAGGAACGCCCGTTGTCAAAATCGTGTGTGGAATTTTCAGTGCGTGGAGTGCCTCGTAACACCTCTGCTATGCAGGAGCGTTTCATGCAGCTTTCACAAGAAGATGAGTTTGATATTTCAATGCAGGAAGATACATTGTTTCGTCGTTGCCGTCGTTTGATCTGTTTCGATATGGATTCGACTTTGATAGAGACGGAGGTGATAGACGAGCTTGCTATGAGGGCTGGTGTCGGTGATGAGGTAAAAGCTATCACCGAACGTGCTATGCGTGGGGAGATCGATTTCTGTGAGAGTTTCAGGGAAAGGGTTGCCTTGCTCAAAGGTCTTGACGAAAGTGTCATGAAAGAGATAGCCGAGAATCTTCCGATAACAGAGGGGCTTGACCGTATGATGCAGGTGTTGAAGCGTGTGGGCTATAAAACTGCGATCCTTTCAGGCGGTTTTACGTATTTCGGAAATTATCTGAAACAGAAGTATGGTTTTGACTATGTTTATGCCAATGAACTTGAGATTGTGGACGGAAAGTTGACAGGACGTTATCTCGGTGAGATTGTCGACGGGCGTCGTAAGGCGGAATTGCTCAGATTGATCGCTCAAGTCGAAAATGTCAACATCGCGCAGACGATAGCTGTAGGTGACGGGGCGAATGATCTTCCGATGTTAAGCACAGCTGGTCTTGGTATAGCTTTTCATGCCAAACCTAAAGTCAAAGCGACGGCCGAACAGTCGATTTCAACCATAGGCCTTGACGGAGTTTTGTATTTTCTTGGATTCAAGGATTCGTTTATTACGGAAAAATAGGATGGTTGAGTTATTGAATGTACTCACCGGAATAGTAGAAAAACACAGACCATACAGATTTATGTGTGGTCTGTGCTTTTTTAACAGGGCGGTTGATATGAGTTTTTGGATGGTGATTTTAAAATTATTGATTGTTGGCAATGAATTTTGTAAAATGAATATAAACAAGCTTTTGATAAATTCTGTTTAAAGTAAAACAGTGGATATATAAATGTTTAATGTAATTATTGAAAATTATTATGTCAACCGAACAATGTGAATATGGCAAAGATTGGCGTTCTCTTACGATTTATCAGATAATGGTTGGTTCTTTTATCCATAGCGAAGATGGTGCTGACGGATATAATAAGTTATGGGGGCCTGATGGAGAACGTAAAGACGGAAATTTACAAGGCGTGATTGATGCGCTTGATCATATAAAACGTCTTGGAGTCACGGCTATATGGCTTACACCGATATTTGATAGCTCGAAAGCTGACGGAGGAGAGAAACTTCAGGCTTCAGGTTATTTTGCCAACAACTTCTTTAAAATTGACCCGCATTTCGGCACAGAGGATGATCTTAGGCAACTTGTAGAGAAAGCTCATGACAGGGGATTGTACGTGTTTCTTGACGGGGTGTTCGGTCATCATGGTGGGGTTGAAGAGCCGTCTCCTTCCGGCTTCAATATACATACAGAGGATGTATTAAGCGAAAGAGGCGAGGATGGCGGGACTGGAAATGTGAAATATCCGGAATCGCTGGATTATTTTAGAGAAGTCGCCACATATTGGATTGACAAGTTTGATATTGATGGCTGGCGTTTCGACCAGGCATATCAATTGTGTCAACAGGGCCATAATTATTGGTGCGAGATATCTCAGGCCGTAAGGGAGTTGTGTGACCGTCGCCTGGAAGAAGGAAAAGAATGGGGCGTTCTTGGTTATATGGTTGGAGAGGACTGGAGCGACGCAGCCGGAATAAGCTCGAGGGTTTTTAGGGACGGAGGCCTTAAAAGCGCGTTCGATTTCGACGGTAAGCAATTGATAAGCGGTTCGATGGATGGGCAGGGTGTCGGTGGTCTGGAAAACGGTTGGGATGATGTTATGAAAGTGTATTCATCTCCTTCGGAACGTGGCTATTATCCGGAAGACGTGCTCCCAAATCTTTTTCTTAGCAATCATGACGGTGTGCGAGTTGCAGATAATTTCTACGATGATAAGGATGAGATAAATCTCATGACGCGTTTTGCCATTCTTGCCGGTTATCCGGGACCTGTCACTTTGTATTATGGAGATGAGTTTGCCGATTTGTCCCGTGACTGTATTGGAAGCCAGCCGGACAATGCCTCTCGCACTTCGGGGCACGTTCTGCCGGACAATGACAGACAAAGGCGTCTTGCCAATTATGTTTGTGATGTGATGACATTCAGGCGTGACAATCCTGCCATGTGGAGGGGCAGGCAGGAATTTAACCGCTATCGGCAAGATGATGCCGAGATTCTTGTGGTAAAAAAGACTGATGAAGAAAGTGGCAATCGCGTATTGATGGTTTTTTCCGACCGCGATGCTGATGTGAACATTCCGGAGGAGGATTTATGTATACATGTCAAAGGCTATGTCCCAGAGTTGGTAAAGTTGTCATGAATACTTGATCCGGCTATTTAATTATAAATATTCAATGTTTTATCTGAATAAAAAGCTGCGTTCATTACGCAGCTTTTTTCAAAAAAAATTATCAGCCTTGATGTGCTTAGAAATAAATCTTTAGAGAGTTGTTTTGTATAAGCCTGTCGTCTGACCAAAAGATCACCGGATCTGCTTATAGATGTATCGGGCGAGGCCATATATGTATCGACGGAATCCTGGACGATAGTAAAGTAATTGGCTGAACCATTCAAGGTGCTTGTCAAATGATTTTACAAGAGCTCCTACAATAATCATGGCGATAAGAGTGCCTACACCCACTACTTGCCATTGCCATGAACCGAAGTAAAAATAACCTATAGTTATCGCTATAACAACCAATGTGATATCTATCATGATTTTAGCTTTGGCAAATGGTATATTGACCGCATTGCTGACTGCAACTGCTATTCCCTCGCCAGGCATGGTGACAGATCCGCATCGTATTTCGAAAGATATTCCTATGGCAAGCAATGTGCACCCAATTAATTGTACCACTATTTTCCATAATATGGTGTCGCATACAATGGTTGATGTAAGCATCATATTTATATCTAACAGGAAACCGAATACAAAACCAATGACAAGTTGGAGGAGTTGGATAGGTTGGAATTTTTGACGAAGAATTAGAATCTGAAGTCCTACGAGAAGGATATTCATTATATATGTGTATTCCCCAATGGTGAATTGTGGTGACATTCCGGTTTCTCCAGCGAGAGTCATAACGAACGGAATAGTGGAAATCACACTACTGCCGAAATTGGATCGTACACAGAGTGCCACTCCAAAGGTCATAATAAACAATGATACAATGAGTAATAAATGTTGCCATGAAAACGAAATAATTTTTTCTTTAAATGAATTTTTTCGTTTTGATGTTATTGATTCGTTCATAGAAGTATAAATTTTAGAGAACAAAAAATATCTCAAAAAAACGGTGATGATCGCATTGTCTTGCCGCGGATTTCTGTAAGGTTTTATCATTCGCCAATCGGTCTTTCATCAAAACCTGAACATTCCGTGCGCATGGTTTCTTTAATAAATGAAACCATGCGCACGGAATTTATAACAAAGCGATTCAATTCAGATACCTTTTTCTTGTGTTTGATATCGTCATTTTACATTTATTCTTTCACCTGATGTGTGTGCTGTAAATTGTGGCGCATACTGGCTTTGCACAGTGGCTATACCGGATGCGTATGTTCCTGCATTGTTTATCCATACGTCATAGCTCAATACGTAGACACCCTTGGGCAGGTGCTCAATGAACAGGCGTGTGGAGGAGTCGCGGTTTTCACGATAGAAATATATACCCTCTGCGAAAATAGGTTTCGGTAGTTGTTCGACGGGCTCATAGCAGGCCGGACGTTCGTCTATTATAGTGACATAGTCCATGTCCCGATCGACATGAAGTGTAAGCGTGACGGATAGTTTCTGGCCTAATTTCAATGAGTCAGCGTATGAAGTGGTAGGCGAACCGTTGCCTATGGTTGTCACAAGAACTTTTTCAATTGATATTTCCGGACATGAGGCCGCTTTTATCGATGTTATGGAATCTTTATGGAGGTAAAATACAGAGCCCCATGACGGAGTGCCATTCTTTCGGGTAATATTCAGCTTTGAATTTTTGTTTTCGGACAGAGATATGGGAGTACGGAAATATCCAGTCAGTTTTTCAGTTTCAGATGGTTTTATTTCGATGCCGTTTACAGAAACAACGGCTGTTTCGGACCCTTCTATCCATTTGGATGATGTCGAAAGTATGGCTGCTATGGCTGTTGTGCTTGTGACAGACGTGCCCCAGTTTTGGGCTTCTTTTTGCAGTATAAGCCATTGGCGTATACGGTCTATATCTATGCAGCCGGGATCTATTTCAGCGAATGCCTCGAGTATTGTCGCGGTAGCTCCGATTTTACTCATCGACCAGTTTGTCATATTGTCGAGAGATGGCCACCACATTCCTTTTGTCGGTGTGTATTCGGCATATTCGCGCAGGGACGTGAGAATTGTTTTTGCTACAGATGGATATGAATTTGACGCGAGTATGCTGGCATAGATAGCTTTATTAAAAACAGTGGCTGATTTCCAAGAAGTGAGTATGCGCTGTGTCATTGTTGAGACGATGGCTGGATTTGCCGTTGGGACGCTTTTTAATCCTTTATAAAAATCATGGATATAGATGTAACGTGTATAATCCTGTTCAGGATTATTGCGATAATCCTGTTGCGTTTCAAAGTCTATCCATTTGATGGCAGATGTGATCATAGAGCGTAAATCATCGTTTTGGGGAAGATATCCTGATTTGTATAGACGTCCCATAAGAAGCAATACGTTTTCTGTAGCCCATCTTGACGATTCGGTTGAGGATCCGTACCATGCCCATCCTCCATTATCGCGGACGAGTTTGCGTAATGTTTTGATATTTGCTTTGATGGTTGATCCGACCGTTTTGTCGTCAAAGAGAAGTGCGAGTCTTGTCATGCGCTCTCTGTCGTTGTTGGCGTCAGACATCCACGGGGTCGAAGCGAGCAACATTTGCTTGAGATCATTATTGCTTTCAAGCATAGATTTGAGAGTGCTGTCGCTGTGGTCGCTGTCAGTCCAGTATTTTATGGCTTTGGCTATAGCGGGATTGTCGTGGAGGAGGCCTGAGGCGATCGCAGCAGAGAATATTGACGCTGCTGCCTCATTAGCGGTGGAGGCTTGATTGTCAAGAAGCCCGGGTAGTGCGGTTACAACGTACCATGTCGGATTTTCACAAAATTGCAATGTGACGCGAGAACTTTGTAACACAGCCGGGAGTTCCATAGAGAAGTCCGTGGTTTGTGGAGCGATATAAAAAGGATAGGTGTCTATGATCGGGCTTACCGCTTCGAGAACAGGAATGAGGGATTGTTCACCGTCGGCATAGCGGTCGGTCGATGATTTTATTCTGTAACCGATGAATTGAATGTCGGAGGGTGCGTTGAGTATGATGCTTGTTTCGATTGCAGATTTGGTTGAAACGCTGTCTTTGCGGGTATATTCCTTGAAAACTTTGCCGTCAGATGCGTTAAAAAGTTCGATCCGGGTTTCGATAAACTGAGCCTTGTCACTGTTGTTCATTACGGACGCTATGATCTCGGCCTTGTCTCCGGCTCGCAGAAAGCGGGGGAGGTTGGGCTGAACCATAACAGCTTTGCTTGCCGTGACATCGGTTGCGAATGAGGTCGAAAGGAGCGAATCGGTATATGCTATCGCTTTGAGATTCCAAGTGGCGTTTGCGTTGGGTACGGAAAAAGTGAGTGAAAGATTTCCGTTTTCATCGGTCGTCAGCATCGGTTTGAAGAATGCGAGGGCGACTTCTCGATCGCGGAATGAAAACGATGTTTCTGTCGTTGTATTTTCTTCGTTTATTCCGGATTCCGGATCAACGCTGATTCCTGAGTCGGAATCAGCCATATTCATATTTTCGACAGTCGCCATTTCTTCTACGGCTATCTCGTCGGAATGTTCTCGTACAATTGATAAGTTATTCCCGGTTGCCGCACTTTTTGACATGAGAGCACTGCCTCTGACTTTTATTGCCGATAGATTTTTGATTTCGTCTATGTTTGATGCATAGAACTTGAGTCCGTATGTGTTAAATTCAGGTAATGTCAGGGTTACGTCAGTGAAATGTTTGTTTGGAGTATGGAAAATGCGTGTGTATTCCTTGCCATCCGGATTTGGTTGATTCCATGAAAAATAATAGTTGAAATTCTGATTGTACGGTTTCAGACTCCAGTCTTGTTTCGCAAGGGCATTGATGGCCGTGTTATACATGTCGAGCATTACCGCTGCCTTACGGCCCTTTGATGTTTCGTCGATGACACGGAAAGTCCATGTTTCTTCAGTTCCGGGAGTGATGCGGTCGCGGAAAGTTTCGGTAATGAATTTCAAGCCTTTCGCCTTTTTTTCACGTTTGAGTTCTATACGTGCTGATGAAGTGCGATAATTGCCAGTCAAATTTATTTCGGCTACCGCTGAGTCCAAATAATCAGGAAGGTTTAAAGGTAGAGTGTGCATCCCCGCATCGGATTTTATCCATGTACGGGAGATGATTTTCAGTCCGTCATGAATGGTCACGAGCAGGTTAGTCGGACAATCTACAGCATATAGCCATGCTGACGGTCTGTCTTCCGTGATAGAGAGTTTATCCGAAGGATACCACAAGAGGGTTCCCGGTATAGGAGTGTCGGTATCGGTCGGACGGTATAATACGACATCATAGGCGATTGGGTCGGCCATATCGCTGTCTTTTAGCGAAAACTTTATCTTATATTTGCCGGAATGAAGTGGGGAAAGGTCGATTGACGTTTGTGAAGGCAATAGAACTCCTTTAAGCACTTCCGTGGAATCGTGTATCACACAATAGTCAAGAGGGAGAGCCACGATAGAATCCATATAGTTTACAATCTTGGCCTTTATAGCCATGGTTGGCTCGGATATATCAATATTGTCCGGCATGGACAGACGTATGATATACCTGTTTTCGGTAGTGAAATCGACTGATGCGCTTTGGCTTTCTCCGTTTGGAGACATGGCCGAAATGTCCGCGTTAAAAACGCCCTTTGGAATAGGTGATAAAGCCAATATGTCTTTCGGTATGGTAACTTCGATCATGCCGGAAGCGTCGGTAGTCGATTCTATGGTATAGAAATTTACTTTTTCCTGTGCTATCCACCACCATTTTTTCGGTTGCATGGCGGATAGATTGATAGTCAGTTTGGCGTCGGCTATAGGGAATCCGGTGTAGGTTTCGACACGGCCACGCAGTGTTATGTCTCCGTCAGAGGGCTGGTCTTTTTGGGCCGGATCGAGAAAAATACGGAATGTCGGGAGCTTGTAGTCGGAGACTTCGAAGTTGACAGCTTCTGAATAATTGTCTATCGACACTGTAAAGCGTCCGCCAAGGCTTTCTTTGGGCAGAATGAATTTTCCGTTTACGCGACCGAAAGTATCTGTGGTAAGATTTATTGTATCTATCGGCTGATATGATGCGTCGCGTAATATCGCTGTTATTTCTTGTCCGATACGCGGGCGGTGTTCTTTGCCTTTGAATTCATAGCATACGGCAACCCAGTCGACACTGTCACCGGGATGATATAGTGGTAGTGAGGAGTATCCTGATGCGGAAGGCTGCCATTTTGTGTCAGGTTTGTTGTATTCGTTGGTATACACCCATAAAGTAGGTGCGAATTTGTCATCGTTTTTTACCATCCATACCCGTCCTGTCTTATCACATTTCAAGGAGCCGTCTGCAGATGTGAGACCGAGTGTCTGGACTATAGGTTTGGGCATGCGGGGGCCGCTTGTCATGGTGATTTTCGCTCCCTCGACCGGAGCTCCCGTCATTGCGTCAAGAGCCCATAGAGTTGTCTTGTCGAACGAAGATGCCGCGAGAGTGTAGTCGGTAACATGAATTTTCTGATACCAACGGTTTTCATTAGTTACGACTCCGTCAATTACAGGAATGACTATGTATAGTCCTTTTGACGGAAAATTGTATTCAACTATAAGTTCGTCTGAGAATGGAATGGTTTCGTTTTTGGCCTTGAACGGTAGGACAGCTGTCGGCTTGAACTTTGGAAGCCCTTTGCAGTTATACGATTGTTCTGTCAATGAGGTTGACGAAACATTGTAAATGTATATTTTACCTGATTGTACATTTCTTGTTTCGACATTTATTTTTACCGGAGTTCCTGGAGCTGTCATGAAAGGGTAAGAAGCGGATATTGTCTGCTGACTGAGTCTGGAAAGGGTGTTGCGCAGGTTGTTGCTTCGGGGATATGCCGGAAAAGCGGATATATTGTGACTTATCGCATTGTATAGCCATTTGGGATCATTGACATAATCAGACATTGCTATGAGTATGTCGCCTGAGTATTCAGAGCCGGAATTGTCGTTATAGAGATCGCGCAGCAGATCCCATTTGCGTTTTTCCGGGGATTCGGTTGAATCGTATGAATATATGTGGGAAGATAAGAAGTCAAGGCGCGAGATATCTGTGTTGATAAATGGAGCCGATTTCGCGTCATGAAAATTGAGTAAGGAGGAATATAGTTGTATGATTTTTGCCGCGATGGGATCGGAAGGCGACAATTGTTGACGGACATATATGTCGTGACTTGATAGAATTCTCCAAGGTAAGATAGGCTGAATGCGGTTTGTCGAATTCAGTATTTCTATAGCTTTGTTCGTCACAAAATCAAATAGAGTCGGATAATATAGTATGACATTCCGATGTGGCAATCCGTTTATTTTTCCGTCAATATCGAGTACAGAGGAGTAATTTGATATCGGAGTTTTTTTCAATTCAGGTGCGAAAACAAGTGCGGAATCGAGGAGCGACATTATATGTTTGCGAAACTGAAGACCGTTCCATTCGTTAAAGTCATCTGAAAGAGGAGTGGATGGAAGTGTACGCGAGTCATATTTCCATTTATCACGCTGATATATGTCGGCATATATGTCGGCTTCAAGTGTCAGAAGCATCGCTTTGAGCACAGAGTCAGAAGATCTGTCACAAATATCATTGATTTTTTTGATTGCATTGTAGGCTTTTGATCGTGATATTCGTGTCTCAGCGAGATAATAGTCTATAAGCGCGCGGGTGATTGCGGCCCCATCTGATTTGTCGAGTGCTGAAGTAAGTGCTTTTTCAGCTTGTAAACTGACTGTTTTCGGATAGGCGAAATCAGGCTTTTTTTGAGCTGTCGCGTTCACGTTGAGGAGAGAAAATAGGAATACGAACGTAAACAGCAGTTTTGTTATTCTACCGGTACGCATAACTCTAAAATATGTGTCAAATGAGAAAAAGTGTGTGGAGTGTCCGGTGTATGGAACACAGGGTCTTTGGCCGTTTAGCGGTTTTTGGGCTGATGACGACGATGCTGGCGCATTAGCTGACGTGTGAAATCACGTTCGGCGTCTTTTAGTTTAAAAAGCTGGATAGGGGTAAGGATGGATTTGAACTCATCGAAATATTTCATTTCTATTGAGTTTTCCCGTCCCTTAAGTTCATAAGCGGCCTCAGCGGCTTTCTCGTACTCAAGGTCGGTCGCATTATCTTTTTTGTTGAGCGTTTGACGGTAAAGCAAATCGGCCTCCTCTTGTGCTTTGCGTATTTCTTCGTCCATTGAGCTGTAAAGAGGTGTGAATTTCGCTTTCTGTTCTTCCGTCAGATTTATTTTTTTAGCGATGAAATCGTTTTTATACTGCTGAATCTCTTTCATCCACACTTCACGGTCGCGTTCGGTTGGGCGCTGGGCCTGTGTGCAAAGCGGGAGTATGATTGCCGATAGGAGAAAGGCGAGTGAAAGTGCGATTTTTTTCATTTTAAAGAGTGAGATTTAGAATGCTGTTTGGTTGATTCAAATATCCGATAGCGGAAATTGCGGATCGGAAAGATTGGTGGAAGAATCGAGACTGTCGTCCAAAATGGTTTCGTCACAGGTGGGATCGAAACCGGTTTCATAGAGGTCTTCTATCAATTGATAGTCGTTTATCTCGCCCTCATTGATAAAATAGTCATTGATGAAGTGGTCATTGCCAAGCGCTGCCGTCATCACAGGGTTGTTGTCAATTGAAAGGCCTGATGAATCAGCGCGCATTAGATCAAACATCTTCATCATACACCATACTCCCATGAACATTGCCGCAAGATAGATATATGGCCTGATCTTTTGCCATACCGAACGCGGAAGCACTTTAGGCTGAGGCTTCTCCCATTCCTGTTCAGGGAGAGCCGCTGTCATCTTTGCCGCGAAACTTTCGAAATAACCGTCAGGTACGGTCATTCCGTCATTTCTTCCGACTTTGGTTAATATATCTTTCATCTATATCGTTTTTTGAAGCTTTAAAATTTGTTTTACCGTTCTGTCAAACAGAGACAGCTTTACACTTTAGACTTTTGTAAATAATGGAGGTTTAATCACTGTCTTCAAAAAATTGTTCGATTTTTTTGACGGCAAGATGATACGAGGCTTTGAGAGCTCCGACAGATGTGCCCATTATTTCGGACATCTGTTCGTACTTCATATCGTCATAATATCTCATGTTGAATACAAGCCTTTGCTTTTCTGGGAGTTTGGCAATAGCTTTTCGTAATTTGAGAGCAAGTTCGTCTCCATCGATATTAGTGTCAGCCTGAATCGTTGAGATGATGTTTGAATCTTCATCGTCGAGAGAGAGACCGCGACGTTTACGATCTTTTTCAACAAATGTCATGCTTTCATTTATAGCTATCTTATAGAGCCATGTCGATAGTTTAGCGTCTCCACGAAAATTTTCAATGTTCTGCCAGGCTTTCAAAAAAGTGTTTTGTAGTACATCGTCGGCATCTTCGTGTGATTGCACGGTTCGTCGTATAAGACGGTAGAGAGATTCTGAATAGGCCCTTATAAGATCGCCAAAGGCTTCGCGGCACGTCGAGGGTTCCCTCAGGCGCGCCACAAGCTTGCTGTCGTCAACTTGAGCCTCTTTTGCCATATATTTTGGATGTTTGGTTCTTTATTTACAAAATTATTAAAAAAAATATAACTGCTCATAATTAAAAAACATAATAGTTGTTAAGTCATATCTATTTGTCTTGTATTTGTATAGCAAAAATAAAATGCCCGGTGTCTCACAGGAAAGATGTACACCGGGCGGAGGTTGTATAGATTGTTAAGTATGTGTGTCAGTGTTTTGGCGCGTTGTCATAAACGCTTTGGAGTGTATAATTTTTATTTGTTGTGAAATAGCCTTTAGTCATGGTGTTGACTATTTCGTCTCCGTTATTTAGCCATGTGCCTGAGCCATGGTCGAGAAGTCCGCTGCATTCTCTGCCTGCGCCTGCGCTTCCGTTGTCCCAGTATATGACAGATATTCCGCGATCAGCCGCTGCTTTGCAATAATATTCGAGATAATATTTGCGGAAAGTTTCCTCTCGTTCACTGGAACGGTGTACAGCTCCGAATTCTCCTATGTAGACCGGTGCTCCGAATTTTTCATGCAGCGCTTTTGCTTTGTCGAGTTCATTGACGAGGGCTTGTTCGTCGCTTGTCGGGTGTTTCTTGTCTGTGGCTCCTGTGTGACCCCATTCCGAATATTTATCCTCAAGGCAATATTCGTATGGTTCGTAGCTGTGTACTGCTATCAACAGGTGTTTTGCTGGATCTTTCGGTAGCAGGAAATGTTCTGCGAGATCAATGTTTGTGCAATATGTCGGGATTCCGAGCCATCGTGAGGCGTTGTTCCCTCCGGTGGCTCTGACGGCGTCGACAAACACTTGTTGCCATTCGTTGAATGTCTGATATTGTTTGCCGTTGTCTTTGCGATTGTCGCCCCATCCCCATCCACCGTCATGGATCTCATTCATAGATTCGAAAAAAAGGAAGTCATCTTTGTCGGCAAATTTTTGAGCGATCTGAGTCCATACGGCTTTAAGCTGTTCTTTAAGCGCCTTATTAAATAATGGGTCGGTGGCGGTTTTTTATGTCAAGCCAATGGCCTCCGTCATGATGTATGTTAATTACAGCTTTAAGTCCTGCTTTTTCGGCATAATTTACAAGTTCGGCAACGCGGTTCAGCCACTCGTTGTCCAATTTGTAGTCAGGGGAGGCACCGATTTTTCCGAGCCATGTGACCGGTATTCGGACTGAACTGAATCCGGCTGATTTGATTGCATTGAATGTCGCTTGTGTGGCAGGTTTGTTGCCCCATGCGGTTTCTTCCGCTATCGAATTTCTGTATGCGTCAAGTTGGTTTCCAAGGTTCCATCCAAGCCCGAGTTCGTGTGGCTGCAACTCGGTTTTTGTGTCCGATATCTGTAGACTTTCGTTTTTATCTTTGGCCGTGGAACATGCTCCGATCGTTGTACCGGCCATAGCGAGACAAATCAAGAGTGATTTTTTTACCCAGGAGCATTTTTTCATGTGTGTATGATTTTGATTGGTTGGAAGTCGTGTTTGATTGATGGTGCAAATATAATCATCCCTGAGGGCAATACTTGATACTGTTATCAATAATTACATTCATTTATAACATAATTTCCTGATGGCTTTACGAATGAATATACCGCGGGTGTCATGTACTCATGACACCCGCGGTATCTAATTTTGCTACCGCTGTTCAAAAGCGTTTAGCGTATGATTGTATTATCTGGCTTTCAACATTGACTCCGTATTCCTTGGCTCGTTTGATTATCGCTTTGGCAAGGCGTGGCTTCAGCTCTTCGGGACAATAACGGAAATATGCTTCGGCCACTCGGACATGGGCTGCGTCAGGCATCGGATATTCGCGTCTTTCTGGAAGACCGAACATGTTGTCGGGGAGGTCTTTACGTTTCTCGAATGAGAGCCGGTCATTCATAATAATGTAATATTATGAGTCGTGTTTATGAAATCTATGTATATTTTAAAAATTACAAATTGAATCTGGCTCCGACTTGTAGAAGACCTTGCGCTCCGAAGCCAAGCTCTCCGAATATGCTGGTGACACGGTTGAGACTTACTTCTGCTCCGATCGGTGATGCCTGGAATGCGAAATATGCTTTGTTTTTTGACCAGTCGTCGTGGGTGATATGTGTTATGTCTACACCGACACCGAGATGCCCGTAAAGATTGACGACTCGGTTGCGGTAATAATCATAACGGCCGTTGAGCATTATGACATGATAATATGCATTCGAGTCATCGTGATGTTTATAGCTTGCGCTGGAGAATGTATAAGATGCACCTAAGTATAAACTTGGAGCTACCTTGAAGTTCACTCCTGCGGTTAGCGCGCCCCAAGCGTTATTTATAGAGCCTCCGTCGTGCATGTCGGTGGCATCCATCTGTGTATACCCTCCGTAACCGATCTGTAGTTGTGCTTTCTGAGCTTGCGCACCGAATGCCATTCCAAGCACGGTACACATGATAAGTAGAATTCTTTTCATCTCTGATTGTTATTAAATTAAGTAATGAGTATAGTCGTTACACCTGACACGCATTCAGAGAGTGGTCTTGCGCGGTTACTGTTTAATAACAATCAGTGTCGGGAAAAGTTTTTATGTTAAACAGGCGATGTGTAAGTGTAGTCGTAAATATATTAATACCACTTGACACCGTTTGAATAGGACGAGCGTTTGTCATATTTCAGATCGGCAAGAAGCGATGATTTGACCGAGATATGGAAATTATAGCTCTTGTATGGACCTACGGGTACAAAGCTGGCGCGCATTGTGAAGCAGTGCATATCGCGGGATATATTACAGTTCATGTATGCGAGTTTCTTGGTGTCGAAATTATAACTTGCCGAAAATCCGAAATTCCAGTTTGCGGTAGGGCGGATGTTGCCTGAAAATGATAGATTTTGGGTTATTTTCCCTTTGTATTCAAGTTTTTTGTAGTCAAATTCACCGTAGCCATAGTTGACTGAATAGTTGAATGTAAGATTCCATGGGATCGACCATTTCATATATCCGTCGGAATCAAACTCCATATTGGAGTCTTTTTTTGAGTTTTTTCTCGTGGGGCTTTGGTAGTCAGATGTGTTTTCGGCAAACTCTTGATCCATTGACTGGGAAGACGATTGTTTTTTATCGTCTTTTTTGTCATCTTTCTCTTTGCCGAAAAGTTTTTTGAATGTGTCGTTGTTGAACGTGTAGCTGAACGATGTCCCGGTGCTTGCGAGTTTGCCCCAGCCTTTGCCCTGTGATATTCTCAGTTTGTTGACGCGGACGGGATTGCCGGCTGCGTTCAGCGCATATGTATAGACGTCCCATGTTGCGGACAGATTCAGATTGAAATTTTTGACAAGACGCAACATTATGGATGTGTTTAGATTCGACCATCTCATTGAGTCGGCTGCGAAATTGTAGCTTTGTGAAAGGCTCAGGTTCTCGATTAGCGATATCTTCTTTTCTCCGATAGAATCATTGTCGGATTTCACTTTCATCTCAAGGTTATTGGCGAGAGATATGCTGACCGCTCCCGTTTTTCCTTGGCCTGGCACACCGAATAGTGAATTTGGAAAGTATGAATACGTCTTGGTCTGCATGTTTCCTTGGGCGTCGGAATATTGGTAACTTCCGTAATAACCGAAAAATTTGGACGCAAAGTCAGGCGATCCGGTGAATGATATGGTAGGCGTGAGCACGTGACGTATCATTTTCACTTTGTCGCCAAGGAAAGGTAATGGTTGGAAAAAGCCGTAAATTTTTGTGTCAAGTGCTACGGATGCGTTGAAATCCCATACGTTATAGAAACTATAGGTGGTGTCAAGAACTTCGGCAGAAGCATTGGGGTCCCATTGGCGTCTTACCTTTGAAGAGTACATTCTATCTGTCAGATTGACGGACGGGGTGAGGTTTATATATTTGAAAAGGTTGAAAGTGGCACTTATGGGTATATTGTGGCGCATTCCGTTGCGCCAATCCTTTACAAGACTCTTCTTGAAAAATTCGTCTTGCTTCGCGGTCAGAGAATTGTTGAATTGTCCGGAATAGGAAAGTTTGATTTTTTCATACCATTTTTCTTCACCGACAGCGCGCTTGCGTTTGAATGGATACAGTTGCGACATGGTTATGGTGAAATTCGGGAATGAGACTGCGAGAGTCGAGTCCTGCGAACGTTGAGCTACGTTGGCGGTTGTAGACACTGACCATTTCGAATTCGGGAAACGGTAGGTCATGTTGATCGTACTGCTCTTTGTGTTTTCAGTAAAAGCGTTTGAGTAATACGAATTAAGGTCATTGCGTGTGTATCCGCTCGTCGTGAAGTTCACGCTTGCAGACAGACTCATATTGGGATTGGCTTTGGAGTCTTGACTGTGGCTCCACAGTACTTGAAAATTCGTTGATTTGGAATAATCCGGCATCCCCTTGTCTCCGGTCACTGTTTTCAGGTATGATATGTTGAAATTGCCTGAATACTTATACCGTTTTACGTATGAAGACTGCGCACGCAATCCCCATGAGCCGAGCGTATATATCTCGCCAGTGAGTGCGAGATCCATGTTTTGGCTTAAAGCGAAATAGTATCCACCGTTGCTGAGATAATATCCTCTGTTGTAGTCGTCACCGAAAGTTGGGAAAATTATACCGGAGGAATATTTCTCTGAGAATGGGAAATAGCCGAACGGCACGGCTAAAGGCAACGGAAGGCCAGCGAGTACCATATAGGCCGGACCGCTGACGACATCCTTCCCGGGACGTACTTTCGCTTTGGTAAGTTGCATATAAAAATGCGGATGGTCATGGTTGTCGCAGGTGGTGTAGCGCCCGTTTTGGACATAAAATGTGTTTTCATCTATCTTTTTTGTCTGCCCGCCTGTCAGATAACCTTCCCCCTGCTGTGTGATCACATCGGTTATATAACCCTGTTCGGTATCAAAATTATAACGCATGGTTTTGGACTCATACGTCGTACCGTTGTCTTCGAAGACGGGTGTCCCGAAGAGTTCTCCGATAGAGTCTACACCTCCGACAGCGTATACGGTGCTTTTTTCGAGATCCATTTCAATTTCCTCGGCGTCAAGCTTTATAGTCCCGTATGACACTTTGCTGTCTCCATACATGTATGCTTTGTTCCTTCCGACGAGCACCATCGAATCTTGCGAAGAAAAATCAACGGCATTATCGAGATCAACTTTCGCGCGTACGATTTTCGATCCTTTGTCCGTGGGGTTTATGCGTCTGCGGCTCAAACGTTGACGACGGACAGTATCGGTTGTATATGTGTGTCTGTTTATTGTCGTTAGGGCCGAGTCGCCTTGTATTGAAAGTGAATCGGTTTCAATAAATGAGGTCGTGGCATCAGTGATCGTTGCGGAGCCATTGACAGAAGAGTCCTTCAATAGGTGGGTGATCGGTGTTGCGGTTGTGTCGATTATGGGTATACCGGAAGCCTCGGCTATGGAGTCGGGGTTGACCGGACGTGTGAATGCGCCTACGGAAAGGGCACAAAGCAACACTATGATTGTGATATATGATTGAGAAGACCTCAAATTAACACTTCAAAATGAATTATAAGCATTTAACCAGGGTACGTTTAATAATGAAGACCCCATGCGATGAAAAAATCTGTGCAAAGATATAACATTCTCTGAAAATAGGCAATGCGGGGTTGATACAATGTCTATTAATTATTGTAAAAGCCGTTTAGGGAAGTGGTTGTGGATAGTGTTGTCTGATGTCCTGTTTTTCAGGAGATATTACGATCTGCGCTTTGGTGAAAAAATGGTCGGGTATCTAATGATTGTTGAAAAATCGTAATAAAATGGGGCGTTTTGCTTATTAATTGTGATTTTTTGAGTAATTTTGCGGAATAAAAGCAGAAAAGATACTACTTCTAATGGCACGACAACACTTTGATACCCTTGATTTTAAGATTTTAAAAATGCTTTCTAACAATGCCCGAAAGCCGTTTTTGGAGATTGCACGCGAGACCAATGTCTCAGGTGCGGCTATACATCAGCGTATACAGAAGCTTACAGCTTCGGGCATTATCAGAGGGTTTGAAACTATAATAGATCCTGCGTCTGTAGGATATGAGACTTGCGCTTATATTGGATTCATACTTAACGATCCGACGAAGTTTGACGATGTTGTGGAATTGTTGCGCGGTATTCCAGAAGTGGTAGACTGTCATTTCACAACCGGAAGCTACGATATATTTGCGAAGATTTTCGCACGTAACAACGCGCATCTTCTTGAGATAATCCATAAAAAACTCCGGCTTGGTCTTGCGCGTACCGAAACTCTTATTTCGTTTAAAGAGGTGTTCAAACGTCCGATTCCCGTCGAAGCGGAAAACATCAATTGATCAAAAATATTGTATTTTGATTGACAAGGAAACATTCGGATCGCGTACGGCTCTGTTCCATACATTTGGATGCAAACTTAATTTCGCTGAAACATCGACAGTAGCCCGAATATTCGCGTCGCGTGGCATACAGCGCGTACATGAAGGTGACACTCCAGATTATGTGGTCGTAAACAGTTGTAGCGTTACTGAAATGGCCGACAAGAAATGTCGTCAGGCTGTAAGATCGTTCGCACGTCGCTATCCTATGGCAAAGATTATAGTTACAGGCTGTTACGCGCAATTGAAACCTGATGAGGTCGCGTTGCTGCCGGGAGTGACTGTGGTGGCCGGCACGGATCGCAAACTCGAACTTGCCGACTATCTTGACAGAGTGCTTTCGGCTGACGGATCTTTCACTGGTAAATTTATAACACCTTCCAAAGATATACGCTCATTCAGTCCGTCGTGCTCACGTGGGGACCGGACGAGATATTTTTTGAAAGTTCAGGACGGATGTGACTATTATTGTTCTTATTGCACCATTCCTATGGCGCGTGGTCGCAGCCGTTCTGGCTCTATTGAATCGATCGTTAGACAGGCCCGTGAGGTTGCGGCAGAAGGCGGTCGGGAAATTGTGATAACAGGTGTCAATATAGGGGATTTCGGTAAGGGGACGAACGAAAGTTTTATAGACCTGTGCCGTAGTCTTGATGAGGTTGAGGGAATCGATCGCTATAGGATTTCTTCGATAGAGCCAAATTTGCTTACTGACGAACTTATTGATTTTGTAGCGTCGTCACGACGCTTTATGCCTCATTTTCATATTCCTTTGCAGAGTGGAAGTGACACGGTGTTGAAACTTATGCGTCGTCGATATGACACCGCGTTGTTCCGACATAAGGTAGAATATATCCGCAACGTCATGCCAGATGCGTTTATCGGGGTTGATCTGATAGTTGGAGCGCGTGGCGAGACGGACGAACTTTTTCAAGAGTCGCGACTCTTTGTAGAGTCGCTTGATATATCGAGGCTTCATGTGTTTACGTATAGCGAACGACCTGGGACGCGTGCGCTCGGAATCGAGCATGAGGTTTCCCAAGAGGAAAAGCATCGTCGTACACGTATCATGCTCGCTGTGTCCGAACGGAAGTTACAAGACTTTACTTCACGTTTTGTCGGTAAAGTGCGTCCCGTCCTTGCGGAGCATCCGCGTCATGATGGTTCAATGGCGGGATTTACGGATAATTATTTGCGTGTAAATATTTTTCCTGACAATTCTTTGTCCAATACCGTATGTAATGTCAAAATACTTTCAATTAATTCCGAAGGAGAGGAGGCGGATGGCCCCCAGCAGGTCGGCCCGCTGTGCGATATACTTCCGCACGGTGGGCGTTTCCTTGTCCATCGTGCCCTTGCTGGTGACAAAAGCAATAATGCCGCCCGGTCTGACCTTATCCAGCGTCCGGGCAAAGAAATAGTCGTGGATCAGGAAATTGTGCTTGTCATACCGCTTGTCCGGCACCTTAAAGGGGCCAAAGGGCACGTTGCCGATGGCGGCGTCAAAAAAGCTGTCCGGGAGGTCTGTTTTCTCAAACCCCTGGACAGCGACGGAAGATTTTTGATAGAGCTGTTGGGCAATCCGTCCGCTGATACTGTCCAGCTCTATGCCGTAGATTTTGGAGTCGGCCAGATCATCCGGGCGCATACCGATAAAGTTGCCAATGCCGCAGGACGGCTCCAGCAGATTCCCGGCTTTGAAGCCCATGTTCTCCAATGCCTGATAAATGGAGCGGATGACCACGGGCGGGGTATAAAATGCGGTGAGGGTGGATTCTGCGGCAGCTTCATATTCATCCTCGGTGAGTAAGGCTTTCAGTTCGGCGTACTTACTGTGGCGCTCGTCAAAGCAATCGGACAGACCGCCCCAGCCCACATACTGCGCCAATACCGCCTGTTCCTCCGGGGCTGCGAACCGTTCCACCCGTTCCAGCTTTTTCAGCAGGCGGATGGCCCGGACATTGTTGTTGAACCGTGTCCCTGGTGTCCCCACGCCGATGGCGTCATCGGTGATACGGTACTCATGCCGGTCTGCGTTGGGGACTTCGGGATGGAGGACAAAGGGGGACACCCTGGCCCTGCGCCGAGGCGCGGGCGGGGCCGGTGCTGGGCCAGTATCTTCTTTTCCGTGCCCATCTGCTAAATCTTCTGCGCCCTTTTCTGGCCCCGCTGTTTTTTCAGCCGGTTCCAAAATCTTTTCTGCCTTTGGACGGTGAGAATAGAGCGTTTTCTCTGCTTCTTCAAAGGTATCAAAGCCGCCAGCCGTCGTGTTGCCAAACCCACGCTGTTCGTCATATCCGTAATGGTTGTAATACTTGCCGTTGGGGTATTTGAAAATGACGATGCGCTCATCATCGGCCTGATAGCTGGCAACCTTTTCAACGCCTGATTTTTCTTCTTGTTCAGCCGGTTCCTGGGGCGGAAGTCCCGACTTGGCCCGTTCCACCGCCAGCCATTCAGCGGTTTCTTTGTCTGCCACATCTTTTATGACTTTCTTCAGGTAGTCCTCGGCCTGCCATTCGCTGCTAAATTCCTCTTGGACTCCTTCATCGTCTGCGTAAATCTCGTTCCGGGCATCGTCCCACACGGCATACCCATTGTCCGTTTCAATGACGGAAAAGCGTTCATAGGACGGAAGTTCTTCGGCGGCGATCTGCTCCACATCGGCCATGACCTGCTGAATAAAAGGGTCAGCGTCCAGCTTGGCCGGGTCAACAACTTGCCCGTCCACAATACCACGCTCCGCAAGAGCGGCCCGGACAGCGGCGGGATCAATGTCGGAAAAATCATCTTCTTTTTCTGTGGTCGGCTTGACTTTCTCGCTGGGGTATGCGGGGAATGTTGAGGTAACGTGCCGGTTGCCCTCCAGCGCCGCCACAATCACGTCAAAGCCCTTGCTGTTCAGTTGTGATACATAGTCCTCCAGCTTGTGGGCAGGGAAACCGCACATGGGTACACGGCCTATATCGGGGATGGTTCGCATGGTCAAGGTGAGGTCAAGAGCGGTCGCCGCCTTGGTCGCGTCCCTGCCCTTGCCGCCGTACAATTCAAAGAAGTCCCCCACCTGATACAGCACTATACTATCCGGGCTGCGCTCCTTGATCGCATTGTAGCTGTCCCAAAATCTGCCGCTGGCAGGCCCAGGCTGTGGGGCGGGGATGCTCTGCGATGCTGTGTCCTCTTTGCTGGCGGTTTCCCGCAAAATGGGGACGATTTCATGGTATTTGTCATATTGAGAGAGGAAGTCCAGCACACCGCCGTCACCGTCCCCAATATCCTGACGCTCGGTGAATATCCTGCCATCCGGCATGACAACGGTGAACTTGACTTTATCATAGCCTAAATAGGCTTGAAATTCCGGGTCGTTGGCGTCATACCATTTCTGCCACGTCCCATACTTGGTCATAGCGGCTTTTTGCTTGGATGTGTGTTCATCGTCTGCCTGTTTCATCAGCCGGTCAAACTCATGGAGGGAGTAGGCCGTCTTATCTTGAAAAACAACGCTTTCGCTCCACTCGCAGAAAATATAGGGAACGTCACGGGGAGGGTAGGCGGGTTCATTGGTGTCAGTGGAAATTGCGTCAGGCTCCCGCACCAGCGGCGGGGTAGAGAACACAGGAGCGTCCTGGGTGGCGGAGATCGTCATGGTGGAGGTTGCGGCAACTTCTTCGATTTGCGTCCGCACGTCCTCCGGCAGATCGTCCACATAAAATTTTACAGTTCGGTCGGGGGCAATATGGGCGATGGTCTTATAGTCGCCGTGTTCTTCTTCCAGGCGGTTCCAAACAGTCAGGCCGTTGCCCAAATGCCCATAGCCCAGGTCATACTTCGGGGCATCAACCTCTGGCTGGGCGTCCACCACTTGCAGAAAATGGTCATTCAGCGGGTTCTCCGCCAGCAGGCGGTCAAACTCGTCGCGGGGCAGTTCCTTGTTGATGATGGGAAACGCCGGGTCAAAGAGCCGGACGGTCTGCTCATCAAAGGCCAGCAGTTGATACTCCTGCGTACCGAGATGCACCGTATCGCCCAGGGTAAAGCGGTACTCTTTCTTCGGCTGGGGCGGCGGGTTCAGTTCATCGTAGGACGGCTCCATCGGCGCGGCCAGCGGGCCGTTCAGCCCAGCAAGCACATTTTCACAGCGTTCCGTCAGGTGAGTGTTCTCCCCAATGATAGTCTGCATGGCATCCCGCATCATGGGCAGAATGAAGTCGCCCTCGCTGGTGCGGGCGTGCATCTTTTTCTGGCCTGCGCTGAACGCGCCCGCACAGGACACCAGATACCATCTGTCTACCGTCTTATCGGGCGCTCCGAGTTGCTTCACATAGTCCTTATAGTCGTTAATAATGGAGCGAAATTCCTCGCTGATCTCGGTGCGGGCGGCAATTAAAGCCCGCTGCTCCCGGTAAGCGGGGTACTTCACCATTTCAGCCGGTGACAGATAGCGGTCGGCGGCAAGCAGTTCACTCACACGTTTTGCGGCTTTTTTCCAGGACAGAACTATTTTTATATCCGGCTCGGCGGTGATCTTAATGCCCCTGCTTTCGTACCAAACATCCAGCTTTTTGCTGGCGCTGATGGAATAACCCCCGGTGCCATATTCATCTTTGAGGAAAAGAGCGTTTTTATCGGCACTTTCTTTTTTCAGGAATTGCTCATAGATACGGAACTTGCCCGGTGTGTCATGCCGCAGGAGAACAGCGTCAATATCCTCCTGGGAAATAACAAAAGCGGAGGACTGTTCATCCTCCGCTTCCTCTATGGCCTGACGCTGTTCTTCCTCGGTAGGGAGCGGTTCGTTTAGGCGTACACCAGCTCCCTCATCGCCACTTCCTCCGCCGCTGCCTTGAAGTTGTTCATCAGGCCCACCCACTTCATCTGATCGGACGCTTTCAGGCTCTCCGTCACGCCCTGCTCCGCCGCCATCCGCGCCGTCAACTGCTCCACCATCTCGGTGGCCTGCCGGTCGATTTCCTCCAGATGGCCGTTCAGTTCCCCGGTCAGCAGCATCCCGACGTAAATCCCGTGCTTGTGATTCGCCAGGTAACTGCGCCGCAGCATCCCATATTTTCCTACCTTGGGGACTTCTGGCACGTCCAGGTTGGGCAGGCGGTAGCCGCTCTCCGTTCTGTAAGTCAGTTCCATGCTCAACGCTCCTTTCAGGTTTTGTTCTGCCGTCATTATACCGAGTTTCAGACCGCTGGGCAAATGTGCGA
>CAJULW010000018.1 GCA_910587515.1 uncultured Duncaniella sp. | reverse complement strand
TCCGACAAATGCGAAAGAATACCCCGTCCCTGCGTGTTCATCAACTCCGAGCGAATAAACTTTGAACTCCGAATTATACTCAGCATGAAAACATAGAGCTGGCAACGCCCCGCAGGGTGTCACAGAACGACAGACATACGGAAATTGGAATAGTGACAATAGAGTGGAGCAATCCGACAGTGCATGACACTCCGCTTCAAGAAATAATCCTGAAGAAGTCTGTTTTATCAATTCTGTGATGAACTGAAATGCCTCCCCCGGAAAAGGCAGTGTATGCGACAGCAGCGCGCCCGCAGGGATCGATGCCGTCACATACTCTGCCGACGGGGGCCGATGAAAAACGGAGAGTGGCGCGGCGGCTCAAATTCCATACAAGGAGCTGGCGTTAAGAAGCCGGGCTGCCGATATTGAGTCTTGTGCCTGCTACGCAGTAGCATCGGCACAAGGCGTTGGAGGCAGTCGGGGTTTAGCCTGCTCCCATAGTCGGCGTGCGGTCGGATGGTGTCAGTGAAGCCTGCTTCACCGTCAACATCTGACGGCAAAGCCGACGACAGCACTGTGAGCCGCCATGCCTCTCTCCGTTTCCGCAGTGAAATTAATTATATAATCTTTTATAAAACAAGTGCGTATTCAGACATTAAATCCAAATACGCACTTACGTTTATAATACAATAATGTGTAGGTTATTCAAGCATATCGACAAGCTCTCTCTTCATATCCTCATCAATTTCTCTATATCTGGCAAATGCTTTGCTCCCCTCAGCATGGCCTGATAACGCTCCTACAAGATTAGGATCTTTTACTTTCTTGTATAAGTTTCCGACAAATGTTCGTCGTGCAAGATGGCTACTTGCGATTTCATTTAATGGTCGTTTCTCCTCACATCCGGTTGATGGATTAAGCACTGTTACCATTCGTTTAACATCACAAAGAGTGAATACTTTTTTAATGGCAACATTATATTTCTGTGAGCTTATAAACGGGAATAGCTTACCTTCACATTCTTGATGCTTGTATTTCTCTATGAGAGTTAAAGCTCGATTATTCAACGGCACTCTCACTACTTGCGGTCTTTCTCCTTTTGTTTTTTGAGGCATATATTCAATAGCCCCATTGATAATGTTATTTGGTGTCATTGCAAGTAAATCAGATACACGACAACCGATAAGGCATTGAAATATAAATATATCTCTTTGCGCTTCAAGGCCCGGATTTGACGACAAATCAAAATCTGCAATCTGATCTCGTTCTGCTATTGTCAGATAATAGGGTGTTCCGTATCTTTCGACAGAGTTTCCGCAATAATTCTGAAAAGGTTTATTGTCAGATATTTTCTGTTCGTTACACCAATTGAAAAAGGCCCTTAGTCTGCTGAACATACAGACAATTGTGTTATCACCTTTTGGCAACGGTTTAGGTTTCTTCCTCACGCTTCTGGTATCGGCTGGTACGGCGTCATATATTTCTGGGTATTCCTTGTAGAATATGTGTTCAGAACGTAAGAATTTCTCAAACTCGTTCACATCTTGCAGTGAAAAAGCGTCCAGTCTGATTTTATAGCGTTTTTGCCCAGTTGCGCGTTTATAAAGTTCATAGCGCATAAGCGCACGTTTCAATACTCGGTAGTGCTTGATACGCCACTCTGAAAGATTGCGGCTTTCTGTGAATGTGTCGAACACATCAAAGAATACAATCTCTTTCTCTTTTGGTTCTTCTACTACCGGAGGGTGCTTGAATAATTCAAGCTGGGTATCTATATATGTTTTATTCAGAATTGCTGGACTTGTTGTTTCGCAAAGATTGATTAAAAACCGCTCTATGTTGATAACAGTATTCTCTGCTTCACGAATTTCGTTTGCCTCTATCTGATTTGCTCGCGGTATTATGAAATTTCCATCCTTAAATCGTTTCGGATTTACAAATACGCCACTTCTCAAACGAAGGATTAATTGTCTTGAAACGGATAAGCGAAGTAGGATTTCTGCATTTCCGCAGCCATCTAACTTTGCCGTTATTGATCTTTTGATTGTTGCCATATTGGAGAGTTGAATGAGTGATTGTTAAATTGGTGACTTTGTTGTACCTTTGCTTAATCAAAGATAGCATTTTTGGTTGACATAGACAATAGATTTCTGTCAACCGTATGTCAACCAATTGTCAATCTAACGAAATTATGCTCAATATTGTTCAATATCTCTCAAATGTCAATCAACGCATAAATTTCTGGTTATTACCGATTTATACAAGATTTAATTTTGTTGGATTATTTAATGACGAAAAAATTAATTCAAGAATAGTGTCCTCATTTCGGACACTATAGAATCCGCAAGTTATTGATTTTCAATTCTTGCGGATTTTTTTCGTTTATCCCACAGCCAAAAACTTTTACAATCAAAACAACAATGAAATCAGCACCCCTTGTTTCACTAAATATATATGAAACATCCGATTTCAAACTCATCCTCGGTTCCATTGAAAATGAACTTTGTCTCTGTGATTGGGCTATGGAAAACGATCTTCAATCACGGTCTTTATCAAATCTAATAACTCGCCAAAAAGCTGGATTCACCTATACCGACTCCCCGTTATTGAAAAAAGCGTCTGTAGAACTTGATGAATATTTCAACGGCACAAGAAAAACATTCGATATTCCATGCAACCCAATAGGCACAAATTTTCAAAAAGCTGTATGGAATGAATTAACAAATATCCCTTACGGGCAGACAATATCATACGGCAAACTTGCGTCTAAAATAGGATTGCCCAAAGCGGTTAGAGCAGTAGCCAATGCATGTGGGGCAAATCCGATCTCCATATTCATACCATGCCATCGCGTAATAGGGTCTGACGGCTCTTTGACCGGCTATGGTGGAGGTCTTGACTTAAAAAAATTCCTGCTTGAGCGAGAAGCACCGCTATCTTTTTTTAAAGAATAGAGCCATCACGCCTTTAAAGCCGACTGCGTCTATCCGCAACATCTAAAAACACCTACACCCTGAAAACAGACAGCGATCTGTTTTTTTCTATTCCATGAAAGAAGATCCGAGAAAGAAGATCCGACTTAACAGTATTAAGAATTGTATTTACACAAAATAATATCTAAATTTGTAAAATTAAATATGTAATCCGCACTCTTTGTCAAAATAATAAAAAGACCGATGAAAGGAATTGTATTGGCTGGCGGCTCCGGCACTCGTTTATATCCGATAACAAAAGGCATCAGCAAACAACTGCTACCCATCTACGACAAGCCGATGGTCTACTATCCAATTTCAGTTTTAATGTTAGCCGGAATAAAGGAGATACTGATCATTTCAACGCCACACGATCTCCCTGGATTCAGACGTTTGCTCGGTGACGGCAATGATTTCGGGATTAAATTGGAGTATGCCGAACAGCCATCTCCTGACGGACTTGCTCAAGCTTTTATTATAGGTAAAGATTTCATAGGCGACGACTCGGTCTGCCTGGTACTTGGTGACAATATATTTCATGGCGCCGGTTTTTCAGGCATACTGAAAGAAGCCGTCCATAATGCAGAACACGACAACAACGCAACAGTATTTGGCTATTGGGTAAACGACCCGCAACGTTATGGAGTCGCAGAATTTGATAAAGACGGCAATTGCCTTTCAATCGAAGAAAAACCACTCAATCCAAAATCAAACTATGCCGTTGTCGGACTCTATTTCTATCCAAACAAAGTTGTCCGTGTCGCAGAATCAATCAAACCATCCTCACGTGGAGAATTAGAAATCACAACTGTAAACCAACAATTTCTATCCGACGGTGAACTTAAAGTAAAAACCCTGCCACGTGGATTTGCCTGGCTCGACACCGGGACACACGACTCACTTGCCGAAGCATCAATATATGTTGAAGTGCTTGAAAAGCGTCAAGGCCTGAAAATAGGCTGCCTTGAAGGCATAGCCTATCGTCAAGGTTGGATTTCCGCTGAAAAAATGAGAACGCTCGCTGAACCGATGATCAAAAACGCATACGGACAATACCTCCTAAAAGTGATCGATGAGCTTGACCGGACAGAAAGCCCTAACCTTTATTAAAAACAAAGATTTTGATGGAAGTAATAAAAACAGATATCGACGGAGTTGTAATTATTAAACCGAGGGTTTTTGAAGACGCAAGAGGATATTTTTTTGAAAGTTTCTCCCAACGGGAGTTTGATGAAAAAGTACGTCCGACAAAATTTGTCCAAGACAACGAAAGCCGATCCTCTTTCGGAGTTATACGTGGACTCCACTTTCAATGCCCTCCATTCGCACAATCAAAACTTGTTCGTTGCGTTAAAGGCTCAGTTCTTGATGTCGCGGTAGACATACGCAAAGGCTCTCCGACATTCGGAAAGCATGTTGCCGTGGAACTTACAGAAGAAAACCACCTGCAATTCTTTGTTCCAAGAGGATTCGCACATGGATTCGCTGTGCTTTCAGATATCGCGGTGTTTCAATATAAATGCGACAATTATTATGCTCCAAACGCTGAAGGCGGTATTTCAATCCTGGATAAATCACTCGGAATAGACTGGCTAATCGACACATCCAAGGCCATTCTTTCGAACAAGGACATAGAACATAAACCTATGACAGACTTCGAGTCTCCGTTTGATTACGCGGTAGACCTCTATAATACAAACAATTAAAACCTAACGATCTTTTTTTACAATGAGAATCCTTGTCACAGGAGGAAACGGCCAACTCGGTCAATCTCTGAAAAAAGCGGCCATTGACTCTCCCAATACATACATATTCACTGACGCGGACGATATAGACATCACCGATCCAAATGCCGTAGATCTTGGCGTAAAATGCAATGATTTTCAAGCGATCATAAATTGTGCGGCCTATACGAACGTAGATCTGGCAGAAGAACAGGCAGATATTGCCAAACTTGTAAACGCCACCGCTGTCGGATATTTGGCCAAAGCCGCATATCAAAACGACATTCCACTCATACACATATCTACCGATTACGTTTTTGGCGGAAACACAGGCAATACCCCAAAAAACGAATATGAATCTGTCAATCCCACAGGTATCTACGGGCAGACAAAACTTTCCGGAGAAGAAGCAATACTCGCAAGCGGATGCAAACATATAATAATACGGACAGCATGGCTATACTCCGAATACGGGAAAAATTTTGTTAAAACCATGCTGAATCTGACAGCGACAAAACCGGAATTGAAAGTTGTATTCGACCAGACAGGATCACCGACCTACGCATACGACCTTGCGATGGCGATCATCGACATAATTGACAACGGAAAACTGGATGGGAATAACGGAATATACAATTACTCCAACGAAGGCGTATGCTCTTGGTATGATTTTACTAAGATGATCGCATACATCGCAGGTAATGACACTTGCAATATCGAACCGTGCCATTCTGATGAATTTCCATCAAAAGTGATACGTCCGTCTTATTCCGTCCTTGACAAAACAAAATACAAAGAAACATTTGGACAGAAAATCCCCTATTGGATAGATTCACTAAAAAAATGTATTTCAAACTTAAGAAATTCCGAAAATGGATAACTTCAAACGCAATATATTGATAACGGGGGGCGCTGGCTTTATCGGCAACCACGTGGTGAGGCTTTTCGTCAATAAATATCCCGAATATCGCATAATCAACCTCGACAAGCTTACATACGCCGGCAATCTTGAAAACCTGGAAGATATTAAATGCCAACGGAACTATAAATTCATAAAGGCAGATATAGCAGACCTCGCGGAAATGCGACGCATAATAACGGAATACAGGATTGACGGCATAATCCATCTCGCGGCAGAAAGCCATGTAGACAGATCAATCAAGGATCCTTTCACATTCGCACGTACAAATGTCATGGGAACTCTTTCCCTCCTCCAAGCCGCACGCGAATACTGGGAGTCTCAGACAGAAAGATATGAAGGAAAATTATTCTACCACATATCTACAGATGAAGTTTACGGCGCTCTTGAACTGACTAATCCAGAAGGCATAGAATCACCATTCAAGACCTCCGCGTCTTCAGAACATCATCAGGCCTACGGAACAGAATTTTTTCTGGAAACAACAAAATACAACCCACACTCGCCATACTCCGCATCAAAGGCTTCAAGTGACCACTTCGTCCGCGCTTATCACGATACATACGGGATGCCGACGATAGTTACAAATTGTTCAAACAATTACGGGCCATATCAATTCCCAGAAAAGCTAATACCACTATTCATAAATAACATACGCCAAGGCAAAGCGCTCCCAGTTTACGGCAAAGGTGAAAATGTCCGCGACTGGCTCTATGTCGAAGACCATGCCAGAGCTATCGACCTCATATTCCATAAAGGCAAAGTATCGGAGACATATAACATCGGAGGATTCAACGAATGGAAAAACATTGATCTGATAAAAGTTTTAATACGGACTGTCGATCGGCTTATCGGAAATCCAGAAGGGACAAGCGACCATCTCATCAGTTATGTAACAGACCGCATGGGGCATGACATGCGTTATGCTATAGACTCACGCAAACTTCAATCAGAATTGGGATGGGAACCGTCCTTACAATTTGAGGAAGGGATAGAAAAAACCGTCAGATGGTATCTTGACAACGAAGAATGGATGAATCGTATTACCTCTGGAGACTATCAACGTTACTACCAAGAAATGTATTCCGACAGATGATGTATGTCAACATCATCTGTCATGACGATTAAAGACCGCAGCGACAGCTGAAGCCGCACGGTCACCATCTATAGCCGCTGACACGATACCACCTGCATAGCCGGCTCCCTCCCCGCAAGGGTAAAGCCCATCAAAACCGATATGACACAGTGTCTCGGAATCACGTGGTATCCGTAACGGTGAAGACGTGCGGGTTTCCGCGCCTATAAGTACGGCATCATTAGTCAGAAATCCGGGATTTTTCTTATCAAAATCTCGGAATCCCTTTTGTAATCGTCGGGAAATCGCTTTTGGCAATAGCCGGTCGATACGAGATGGATGCACTCCGGGCGCGTAAGATACAGACGGTAAATCCAAAGAAGAACGGGAATTTACGAAATCAACCATTCTCTGTGCGGGAGCGTTCTGGGTTTGCCCCGCCTCCATCCAAAATGCTTTCTCAATCGCCTCCTGATATCGCATCATCTTCATAACATCAGCTGATGATGGACCGTCCATATCGGGAATATCTTCAGGCAATATTTCGACGACCATACCGGAATTAGCCCATCTCGAAGACCTTGCCGACGATGACATGCCGTTAACAGCAAGTTGTTCCGGACCGCTCGCGGAGGGTATGATAACCCCGCCCGGACACATACAGAAAGAATATACCGCACGACCGTCAACACGAGTCAACATAGTGTATTCAGCAGCCGGCAGATACTTCCCTCTCCCATCTTTTGAATGATAGCGCAAACAATCAATCAAGTGTTGAGGATGTTCCAGACGTACACCTATAGCCAACCCTTTAGGCTCCATCTCCACTCCACACTCATAAAGCCGTCGATATGTATCTCGTGCAGAATGCCCTGTAGCAAGTATCACAGGCCCGTCAAAACACTCTCCGGAAGATGTCACAACCCCTTTGATCGAACTTGCTTCTATGATGAAATCTACGACCCTTGTCGAGAAATGGATCTCCCCTCCGCATCGTAATATCGTTTCCCGCATCGCTTTTATCACACCAGGAAGCCTATCAGTACCTATGTGTGGATGAGCGTCCACAAGTATGGACTCCGACGCACCATGCTGAGCGAAAATATTTAATATTTTGTCAACGGATCCACGTTTCTTTGACCTTGTATATAGCTTTCCATCAGAAAAAGCCCCGGCCCCACCTTCTCCGAAACAATAGTTCGAGTCGGGATCTACCATGTTTTGGCGTGATATAGCCGCCATATCATTGCGACGCGAGTCGACATCCTTGCCCCTTTCAAGCACTATGGGCTTCATTCCTTGTTCGACAAGCCGCAAAGCAGCAAAAAGCCCGGCCGGACCGGCTCCTACTATCACCACCTGAGGCGCACATGGCGTCACAGGTTTGTAATCGACCGTATTTACAAGAGACAACGAGGCGGGAATTTCATCGATATAAACTTTCACCGATAAATTGACCATAACCTTGCGTTGTCTGGCGTCAACTGACCGACGGACAACAGCGATATGATCTACACGAGCTTCATCAACATCACAACGCTGTGCGACCAATCTACACAGACACGACACTTCCACTGCTTCACGAGGCGATACTCTAAGTTCTATATTCTCCTGCATATCATTCTTCTAATTACGCATCCTTCATAGCTGCCTGCATCTCCATTTTGCGCATAGTATGTCTCATCCACCACCAAAGAGTCGATATAGACACGACAAACGCTATTATATCCGACCCGGCCATCGATGCCCATACACCTTCAATACCCCAAAAACGAGGAAATATCACAAGGAAAGGGATCAAAAATAAAAGTTGACGAGTAAGCGACAGGAATATCGACATTTGCGGCTTGCCTACACTTTGAAAAAAATTCTGTATCACAATCTGACAGCCCACAACCGGATAGCAGATAAAATAAATTCTGAAGCCGTCACGGGCAATACTCACAAGCGTTTCGTCCGTAGTAAACAAAGAGGAAACCGTATCTGGAAATCCTTCGCTAATGATCCAACCAATGAGGGTTATTGCAACTCCAATCCAGATGCCGAGCTTAAGAACCCGTTTCACACGGTCAAAATTATTGGCTCCGATATTATATCCGAGAATAGGTTGCATGCCCTGTGTCACACCGAAAACAATCATAACGAAAAACATTGTCGTACGATTTATAATACCATACGCACCGACAGCAAGATTCCCATCATCACCGCCATAATCAAGCAATGCGCGATTTATAAAAATAACCACCACACACGCACAAACATTCATCAAAAATGGAGACAAGCCTATCGAATATATACGCTTTATTATAGACCATGTAAGCCATTTGTTAGTCCGTTTAAAATGAATGGAACTTTTTGATGACATAAAATGGCTCAAAACCCATACGAAAGCAGAAAACTGCCCCATCACAGTAGCCCATGCAGCCCCACGAATACCCAAATCCAATACAAAAATAAATACAGGGGCAAGAACAAGATTGACTGCCACAGAAATCAAAGCTGAAATCATCGCCTTACGGGGATAGCCTGTGGCACGCATCAGATTGTTAAGACCTATAAACACAAATCCGATAGGCGTACCATACAAAATCACCTCCATAAATTCACGTGCGTATCCAATCGTATCAGGAGTAGCACCGAAAAACAATAGGATCGGATCAAGAAACAACAATGTCAACCCTCCGAATACGACGGAATGGACAAGGCAAAGCGAAAACACATTATTGACAACATCTGTAGCACGGCTAAAGTTCTTTTGACCAAGAAAAATAGAACTTATCGTCGCTCCCCCTGCGGCTATCAGCATACAGAAAGCCGCGACAAGATTCATAAGCGGAAATGTAATTGCAAGACCTGCTATGGCCAAAGGCCCTACTCCTCTTCCGATAAAAATACTGTCAATTATATTGTATAACGATGTTGCCACACTGGCAATTATAGCCGGGACCGAATATTGCGCCAACAACTTTCCCACAGACTGCACTCCAAGATTTTCTGTTGACGAGCTTGCGCTTATTGCCATCTAATTACTCCCTTTCTTTTATAAATATTGAAAACTCTGTGCAAAATTACGAACTTTACACCACTGCGTGTCAAATTGTAATGATTATTTAACAAAAAAGGCAATTACTTATGGCATAACTCAACAATATATCCTCTTCGAGAGGAAAAAACAGCGGGTAAAAAAGAGAAGTAGCAACGTACCGGTTATCTGAGAAAATGCAGTGACCCAAAACGCAGCGGAATAATTTACATGTTCAACCAATACCCCTCCGATGAGAATACCAATCCCCATACCGCTGTCCCATGAAGTCAATATAGATGAATTAGCTGTGCCACGCTGATCGTGACGGGCTACACATATAAACATATTGAGAAAGGCCGGAAACATACGACCGTTGCCAAGCCCGATCAGTACAGCTGAAACATAATAAGCCCATTCACCCGGAGCAGCAGCAAACAGAGAAAAACCGACAGAACTCACAGATGCGCCTTGAAGAGCATTTTCTGTCAAACGCCCTTCTCTAAGAGATTTTGCGCCATAAAGCCGCGAGACAAAAAGCCCACCTGACAAAAGAGCGAAAAATACACCCGTACCGTCAGTGATGCCAAGTTCTTCTTTGCCATATATAGCCACATAATTGCTCATTATACCCCAACAAAGTCCAAAGATGAGTATATTTATCGCCATAAGCCAAGCCCTATTCAGGAAAAAATGATCCATGCTCATTTTCGGCTTGGCATTGACAATCGGTCTCGGAGGCAGCTTTATCGCACATACCGCATAAAAACCACCAAATGCCACGACAAGAGAAATCCAAAACAAAAGTTGAAATTGGCCTGTGACAGAATATATATATATTCCCACCGATGGCGCTATGGCCATAGCAAGATTGTTACTCAATCCATAATATCCCACTCCTTCATTGCGTCTGGCTGACGGAAGAACGTCAATAGCCACCGTACTATTAGCGACAGTCGTCGCACCGAACGGAAACCCGTGTAACGTACGAACAAGCGCGAACATTAATATACTGCTTGCTCCGATATATCCTGTAAAGCATATAAAGAATATAAAAAAGCACAATACCAACACTTTTTTACGGTTAAAACTATCTACGATGAACCCGCTAAACGGTCTTACAACCAACGCAGCCAACACATAACCCGACAACACGAGACCAATCAGATCCTTATCCGCACCGAACTGAGCATCAAGATATATAGGCAGAAGAGGTGTCAGCAGATAAAACGAGAAAAACATCATGAAATTTCCGATCATCGCAAGGCAATAATTGGCATTCCAAAGTTTATCTTTACACTCCAATCCTATGGCTCTCTGTTCAGGCTCTCCGGTTTCAAACGTCCTTAATTCATCCATATCCAATCTTCAAAGCAAGAAATTCAACCAGTTTACATGATATCTATCTCAAACCCTATGCAAAATTAATTAGAATTTACAGAAAGACCAATATATCACGCTCCAGCGAAACTTTTTATATCTAGGCCATGTTATATACATAGAACAATTTCAACCTGATATTTTAAAATTACAAATCATGGATTTCCTAACTAATGAAAAACTGACCATCGTCGGAGCCGCCGGCATGATCGGGTCAAACATGGCACAGACAGCAATTATGATGGGGCTTACTCCAAATATATGCCTCTACGATCCTTATGCACCTGCTCTGGAAGGAGTCGTAGAGGAATTATTTCATTGCGGATTCGAAGGAATGAACATAACGTACACTTCCGACATTAAAGAAGCGCTTACAGGAAGCGCCTACATCGTATCGTCCGGAGGAGCGGCTCGTAAAGCCGGAATGACGCGCGAAGATCTCCTTAAAGGCAATGCCCAGATAGCCGCACAATTCGGCAAGGATGTAAAACAGTATTGCCCTGAAGTAAAACATATTGTAGTGATATTCAATCCCGCTGATATTACAGGACTTATCACTCTACTGTACTCCGGACTCGAACCATCTAAAGTAACGACACTTGCCGCTCTTGACAGCACACGTCTACGCAGCGAACTTTCAAAATATCTGAAAGTGCCGGCCGACGAAATAATCAATAGCCGCACTTATGGAGGCCATGGTGAACAGATGGCTGTTTTTGCCTCGACAACAATAGTCGAAGGAAAACCGCTTTTAGACATGATAGGGACACCACAACTTCCATCAGAAGCCTGGATGGATCTTAAAGAGAGGGTTATACAAGGCGGAAAACATATCATCGATCTTCGAGGACGTTCGTCATTCCAAAGTCCAGCCTATTTGTCTATAGAAATGATTGCTGCTGCCATGGGCGGAAAACCATTCCGTTGGCCAGCCGGAGCATACGTCAACAACGACAGATTCAAACATATAGTCATGGCCATGGAAACAACCATAACCAATAACGGAGTAAAATGCAGACCTATAAACGGTACGCCACAAGAAGAAAAAGAGCTTGACAAAAGTTACGAACATCTTTGCAAACTCCGCGACGAAGTGATTGAAATGGGGGTAATGCCTCCCATCTCGGAATGGCATAAGATCAATCCATATCTAGACCAAAAGACCTGTTGAAAAACGAAATCTGGTATTAGAATAAAACAAAAAATTACCCGTCTTCACGACGAATAACTTTTTTACCTTAAATCTAATACCATGAAAAACTTGTCACAAAAATAATCAGTCTGGCAAAACTTGTCAATCAAATTAACAATGTTTTTGCCGGATTTTACTTTGTTTAACCAAATCATAATTCCCAAATAGATTTTATCCCTTACAAAAGACATTATTTTGCGGATTAAGAAATAATTGGTTAAATTTGCCTATTGTAAACTTCTCCATCATCCCTCGACATTAGCCACAGTGCCATAATTTTAAGTTATAACGCATTAAATTTATGGCTCATATTAATGATGGAATATAAAATATAAAATTACAAAATTCAGTCAATGGGACAAATGATAGCAATAGTTGGACGCCCGAATGTCGGTAAGTCCACACTTTTCAATCGACTGACACAGTCACGAACGGCAATAACAAATGAAGAAGCCGGAACAACCCGAGACCGTCAATACGGGAAAGTGGACTGGAACGGCAAGGAGTTCTCAATCGTAGATACCGGAGGCTGGGTGGTCAACAGCGAAGATGTATTCGAAAACGAAATCAATAAACAAGTTTATCTCGCGATCGAGCAGGCAGATGAAATCCTATTTGTTGTAGACGCGGCAAATGGTGTTACAGACCTTGATGACCAAGTTGCCGAAATATTACGCAGATCCACAAAGCCGGTAATCCTCGTGGCAAACAAAGTCGACACAGGCAATTCGATTTACAACATCGCTGAATTCTATAGCCTTGGCCTTGGCGACCCGATGGGTGTATCCGCTGTCAGCGGTTACGGAACCGGTGATCTGCTCGATGAGGTCGTAAGAAAAATGCCTGTAAAAGATGAAATCGATGATGAAAAACTTGACGATATCCCCAAAATAGCTATCGTCGGTAGACCTAATGCAGGGAAATCTTCGATCATCAATGCATTTATCGAAGAAGAACGCCACATTGTCACGGATATCGCAGGAACAACGCGAGACTCGATATACACCAGATATAACAAATTCGGATTCGATTTCTATTTGGTCGACACAGCCGGAATACGCAAAAAAAACAAAGTGACGGAAGATATCGAATATTATTCTGTCATACGTTCGATCCGCGCTATAGAAGCCGCTGACGTTTGCATACTGATGATTGACGCTACGCGTGGCATCGAATCGCAAGATGTATCGATATTCTCCCTAATCCAACGCAACAAAAAGGGACTTGTGGTAGTGGTCAATAAATGGGATCTTGTCGAAGACAAATCGAAAGAAGCCATCAAACACTACGAGAACGCCATACGGGAACGTTTCGCGCCATTTGTCGATTTCCCGATAATATTCGCATCCGCTCTCACCAAACAACGTATATTCAAAGTCCTTGAAACAGCACTACATGTATGCGAAAACCGGAAGCGCACTGTTCCGACATCCCAACTCAACAATGTATTGCTTGAAGCAATCTCGGCCTATCCACCACCAGCCAACAAAGGTAAATTTGTAAAGATCAAGTATGTAACAATGCTTAAAGAAGCGACGATCCCTACGTTCATATTTTTCTGCAATCTACCCCAATGGGTAAAAGAACCGTATCGACGCTATCTTGAAAACAAAATCAGAGATAACTGGGATTTCCACGGAACGCCGATAGACGTGTTCATGCGTGAGAAATAGTCAGAATAAACAACAAATCATCACATGCCAACACCATGAAACAAGAAGAAATATCCTATTATATCGCAGTCGACCTCGGTGCGACAAGCGGAAGACTCATACTCGCCTCTTTTGACGGGAAAAAAGTCGCGACAGAAGAACTTCACCGATTCAAGCACCCCATGTTACCTATCGGAGGACATCTGTTTTGGAATCTTCCAGGTCTTTACAACGAAATACTCGAAGGCTTAAAAACCGCTTCAAAAAAACTTGAGAAATTAGGTGTGCAGGCTCGTTCGATCGGCATTGACACATGGGGATGCGATGTCGCATATTTTTATCCCGACGGGACTCTCGCCGGACTTCCTTATTGCTACAGGGATCCGCACACAACTGGAGCTGTCGAAAAATTCTGCCAAGAAATACCTAAAGAAAAAGTCTATGAAAAGACAGGCATTCAATTCATGGATTTCAATACCCTCTTCCAACTCTACACTTTACACAAAGCAGGAGATAACGCACTGCACAACAGCGATAAAATACTTTTTATCCCGGATGCACTCAGCTATATGTTGACCGGAAATGCGGTGACTGAGTATACCGTAGCCTCCACATCTCAGATACTCAACCCCACATCCGGAAAACTTGACGAGGAATTGCTTGAAAAAGCAGGGTTAAATCAAAAACATTTCGGAAAACTTGTAAATCCTGGATATAAAACAGGTATTTTGACTCCAGAAGTCCAACATGCAACTGGACTCGGAGCTGTACCCGTCATAGCCGTGGCTGGCCATGACACAGCCTCCGCTGTCATCGGTGTTCCGGCCAAAAACGAAAATTTCGCATATCTAAGCTGTGGCACATGGTCTCTTCTTGGCATAGAAGTGCCCTCCCCGATTATCAACGAAAAAGGCTTCGCATATAATTTCACCAACGAAGGCGGTATTGACGGAAGCATTCGCTACCTAAAAAATATATGCGGAATGTGGCTGTTCGAACGAGCGCGTACCGAATTTAAAGACGCGCCTGAAGATGTCGCTGAATTATGCGCTTTATATACCCAATCAAACATAGACAGCATTATAAATCCAGACGATCCATCTTTCGCCAATCCATCGTCAATGACCGAGGCTATTTCAAATTACTGCGAACGCTCAAACCAAAAAGTGCCTGAAACACCGGCTGATTTTGTAAGAGTGATATTCCGAAGCCTCGCCTATCGCTATAAAGAAGTTCTCGGATGGCTACGGGAACTGTCGCCAAAAGAGATCGACACTCTCCACGTCATAGGAGGAGGTTCGCTCAACGCCCATCTCATGCAACTGACCGCTGACGTCCTTCAGATGCCCGTCGTGGCGGGGCCGACAGAATCAACCGCACTTGGAAACATTCTTGTGCAACTCCGTGCGGACAATCGCGTGAAAAATATAGCCGAAATGCGCAATGTCGCCATAAATTCCACCGAAACAAAAATATATATACCTAAAATATAAATTATTATACCTAAAATAAACTTATCATGAAGGAAGAATCAGTAAGAAAAGCTTATGAAATCGCCAAAGAACGATATGCCGCGGTTGGCGTAGACACAGACAAAGTCCTTGATCAAATGCAGGATTTCCACCTCAGCATGCATTGTTGGCAGGCTGACGACGTCGCAGGTTTCGAAAACCAAGGTGGCGCCCTGACCGGTGGCATCCAGGTAAACGGCAACTATCCCGGAAAGGCTCGTAACATTAATGAACTAAGGGACGATATATTATACGCCATGAGTTTGATCCCCGGAAAACACAGATTGAATCTCCATGAGATATACGGTGATTTCGGTGGAAAATTCGTTGATCGCGACCAATGTTCTGTGGAACATTTCCAAAGCTGGATCGACTGGGGTAAAGCAAACGATGTCAAGCTTGACTTTAACTCAACCTCCTTCTCCCATCCCAAAAGCGGAGACCTTAGCCTCGCCAACCCCGACAAAGGAATACGCGATTTCTGGATCGAACACTCCAAACGTTGTCGCGCAATTTCACAAGCCATAGGAGAGGCTCAGCAAGACCCATGTATCATGAATACTTGGGTACACGACGGAAGCAAAGACCTTACTGTGAACCGCTACCTCTACCGTGAGCTGCTCAAAGACTCCCTTGATCAGATTTTCGAGCACAAATATGACTGGATGAAAGACTGTGTGGAATCAAAAGTATTCGGCATCGGTCTTGAAAGCTACACTGTCGGGTCAAACGATTTCTACACCGCATACGCAGCTAAAAACGATATGATGATCACGCTTGACACCGGCCACTTCCATCCGACCGAAAGCGTGGCCGACAAAGTTTCCGCTATGCTTCTGTTCGTTCCCGAACTTATGCTTCACGTTTCTCGTCCGGTACGTTGGGATTCCGACCATGTAACCATCATGGATGACCCCACCATGGATCTATTCAGCGAGATTGTCCGCGCAGGAGCGCTCAACCGCGTCCATTACGGCCTCGACTATTTCGATGGAACCCTCAACCGAATAGGCGCATACGTAATAGGCAGCCGTGCCGCCCAGAAATGTATGCTGCGCGCACTTCTCGAACCGACTGAAAAAATTCGCAACTACGAGCTTGCCGACAAGAAGTTCCAGCGTCTCGCACTCCTTGAAGAATGCAAGAACCTTCCGTGGAATGCGGTATACGACATGTTCTGCCTTAAGAACAATGTGCCTGTTGGAGAATCGTTCATAGGCGAAGTAGAAAAATATGAAATTGAAGTAACCTCAAAAAGATGATACTTATTGGCTTGATAATAATAGCCATAGGCGCTTTCTGTCAATCCAGTTGCTATGTACCCATCAATAAGATCAAATCTTGGAGCTGGGAAAGCTATTGGATTGTACAGGGAGTGTTTGCGTGGCTTGTCCTTCCTTTTCTTGGAGCGTTGCTTGCTGTTCCGGAAGGGCACTCTCTGACAGAACTATTCACTCCGGAACAATCTTTCAATATCTGGATGACTATACTTTTCGGTATGCTTTGGGGCGTCGGAGGTTTGACATTCGGACTGTCAATGCGTTATCTTGGCGTAGCTCTCGGACAATCAATCGCGCTCGGAACCTGTGCCGGCCTGGGGACTATCATGGGTCCCGTATTGCTCAATATTTTCTTCCCGGAAAATGATCCCCTTTCACAGCTCACTCTCGCGGTTGTCATCGGTGTTGTCGTGACATTGATCGGAATAGCTATCATCGGTATCGCAGGCTCAATGAAAGCCGCCTCGCTAAGTGAAGAAGAGAAGAAAGCCGCGGTAAAAGATTTCAATTTCCCGAAAGGAATTGTCATCGCACTGTTGGCCGGATTCATGAGCGGCTGTTTCAACGTCGGACTTGAATTCGGCAGCGGAATTAATTTCGGAGAACTGACCCCGGATATATTCAAAACACTGCCAGCGACATTCTTGGTAACATTAGGCGGATTCGTAACCAACGCGGTCTACTGTTTCTATCAAAATCATAAAAACGACACGTGGGGAGACTATCGTAACACATCGGTATTGTCAAACAATCTTCTATTCTGCCTTCTCGCGGGAGCACTATGGTACAGCCAGTTTTTCGGGCTCGCGCTTGGCAAAGGATTCCTGACGGATTCACCGACACTGATGACTCTGTCGTTCTGCATATTGATGGCCCTCAATGTTGTCTTCTCAAATGTCTGGGGTATCATATTGAAAGAATGGAAAGGATGCTCGTCAAAAACCATATCTGTGCTTTTGGCAGGAATCATAGTACTGATCGTTTCATGCTTTCTTCCTCAACTAATCGGATAATCCAATCATAATAAAATTTATGTCTTCTATTCTTGAAAATCGCCCGGCTCTCACAGCCGAGGTTGAAAAAGTGGCAGAAGTGGCCGGCTACCTTTGGCAAAAAGGATGGGCCGAACGCAACGGTGGCAATATAACAGTAAATATAACCGAATATGTCGATGATTCCATCAGAAACATGCCGGCTATAGCTCCCGCTACACCGATAGGCCTGACTCTCCCGAATCTGAAAGGTTGCTATTTTTATTGCAAAGGCACAAACAAGCGCATGCGCGACCTTGCCCGTCGTCCCATGTCAAACGGTTCGGTCATTCGTATAACCGATGATTGCGCACACTACGAAATTATCGCTGACGAACCGGTGAAACCGACATCAGAACTGCCGTCGCACCTTGCGGTCCACAACTACCTCATCGGAAAAGGGTCTAATTACAAGGCTTCGCTCCACACTCATCCCATAGAACTTGTCGCAATGTCTCATTGTAAAAAATATCTTGAAAAAGACATCGCATCCAGACTTCTATGGAGCATGATACCGGAGACAAAAGCTTTCTGTCCTCGCGGCCTCGGCATTATCCCCTATCAACTCCCGAGCTCAAACGAACTCGCTGAGTCTACGATCAAGGAACTCGGTGACTACGATGTTACACTTTGGGAAAAACACGGTGTGTTTGCAGTCGACGAAGATATTATGAATGCTTTCGACCAGGTAGATGTGCTAAACAAATCAGCTCAAATATACATTTGCGCTAAAAACATGGGCTTTGAGCCTGACGGCATGAGCGATGAGCAAATGCACGAAATGACTGTAGCGTTCAACCTTCCTAAATAAAGCCGATAGTCTGACGACCGCAATCAGAACCATATTCAAACGATAGACAATTACATACCCTATCGGAAATATACAATTCCCGTGCCTCCATCAGTCAAAGCACGGGAATTGTTGTGTCATATCATTGCTCTAAATCCGGACTATTGCGCCCTTAACTCCCAAAAAGCGACAGCAGCGGCAGCTGCCACGTTTAGCGAGTCAACACCGTTAGCCATCGGGATACGCACAGTATAATCTGCAATACATATCGTTTCATCCGACAATCCGTCACCCTCTGTTCCCATTATTATGGCCAAACGAGGTTCGGATTTCAAGACAGGATCATCAAGTGACAGTGATTTGTCAGTCAAAGCCATTGCCACAGTACGAAAACCATATTTGCCAAGCGAATCAATCGGATCGACATACCAAGCCCAAGGCACAAGAAACACTGATCCCATCGACACACGGACAGCGCGCCGATTCAAAGGGTCGCAGGACTCAGGAGTCAAAAGGACTGCATCCATACCTAATGCCGCAGCCGATCGAAATATCGCCCCGATATTTGTCGTATCCACGACACCGTCGATAACCACTATCCTGCTGGCATCTTCAAGTATTTGCGTCAATGGCTTCGGGTCTGGCCGTCGCATAGCACACAATACACCTCTTGTAAGCGTATAGCCCGTAAGCGAACCAAGTATCTCACGACTTCCTGTATATACAGGCACATTATCTCCTATACGGTCTATGATATCAGAGGCATCGCCACTAATATGTTTCTCCTCGCACATAAGAGCCATAGGTTCGTACCCCGCATTCAACGCAACCCGTATCACTTTCGGACTCTCAGCGATAAAAATCCCCTTATCGGGTTCAAGCCTGTTACGCAATTGCGCTTCCGTCAATGCCCCGAACACTTCCACTCCGGGATGATTCAAAGTATTTATTTTTATAATATCCATTCCTAAACTCTTCAAAACACACACAAATATAGGTTGCCAAGACCAACAATCCAACAAAACCGACCAAAATTCACCCAAAAATTTCTATTCCCGCAAAATCTGCGTACCTTTGCATAGTATAATAAGTAATTTAAGAATAATAATTTTTCAACAAACCACATGGCTTACAATCTTTTGAAAGGAAAGCGCGGCATTATTTTCGGTGCGCTTAACGATATGAGTATCGCCTGGAAAGTAGCTGAGAAAGCTGTAGAAGAAGGCGCAACAATCACACTGTCAAACACTCCCGTTGCAGTCCGTATGGGCGATGTCAGCAAGCTCGGAGAAAAACTAAACGCAGAGGTTATCCCGGCGGACGCTACTAATGTCGAAGACCTCGAGATGGTATTTCAGAAATCAATGGAAATCCTCGGTGGAAAAATAGATTTTGTCCTCCATTCCATAGGTATGTCGCCAAACGTACGTAAAAAACGTCTCTATGATGACATTGACTACGATCTTCTCAGCAAGACTCTCGATATATCGGCCGTATCGTTTCATAAAATGATTCAGGCGGCAAAAAAACTTGACGCAATAGCCGACCACGGTAGTATTGTCGCACTAAGCTATATCGCGGCTCAACGGACAATGTTCGGTTACAATGACATGGCCGACGCCAAAGCCCTTCTTGAATCGATAGCCCGCAGTTTCGGTTACATTTATGGCCGCGAAAAGTCTGTACGTATCAACACTATCTCACAATCCCCGACACAAACAACCGCTGGCAGTGGTGTGAAAGGCATGTCATCGTTGATGGACTTCGCAAACCGCATGTCACCGCTCGGCAACGCTAATGCAGACGAATGCGCTGACTATTGTATCGTAATGTTCAGTGATCTTACACGCAAAGTGACAATGCAAAACCTTTTCCATGACGGAGGCTTCTCAAGTATGGGTATGAGCCTACGCGCAATGGATCAATATGAAAAGAGCTTCGACTCTTACCGCAACGAAGACGGAACCATACAATACGGCTAAAATTCTCTTCCCTAAATACCAAACGTCAACGATTCTTGTTTCACAATCAGGTGCAGCAAGAATCGTTGACGTTTTCTGTCACAATGCCCGGCCTATGATACAGCCGACCGTTTTTATAATGTAAACTCTTTGGTTGTTTTCAAAACGCCATCTCTTTGTCATAATCTCGTTTAAATCCATAAAGGCAATTGAATAAAACGATCATATCGTAGAAAAAAACTTCTATCCCCGCTACATTGATCCAATAATATCTATATAAATAAACACCCTAAAAACTCAATGAGTTAAAGGGTGCTTTATGAGCCGCGACCGGGACTCGAACCCGGGACCTTTTCGTTACGAATGAAATGCTCTACCAACTGAGCTATTGCGGCTTGCCTCTGTCAAAAAAGAACATTATTCAAATCGACAGATCTTGTTTTTCCAGCCCTCGGGCTTTCAGTGATGCAAAGTTAATAAATTATTTCCTAATTTACAGCCTCTAATAGACAAAAATCACAGGATTCATTTCTTTTTGCCACCCAATGTCTGCTTGCTGAACGTGAATTTGATCTTGGCATTCTCAAAATCAAGCTGAGCCATGACAGGCTCGGTAACATAAGGAGTTATCGAACTAACCTGTGTGGAGGTGTTATTGTATCCGTAATAATAGTAATAATAATCAGAACTTGAATTCACATAAAACGAAACCAATGCCGGACAAATGATGAAATCTTCATCCTCAGCGGAAACTTCATCTTTTTTTATTACATCTATTATGTAATCACGCATCGATGAAAACGTGTAGCTCTCAGTCGCAGAGTTGTAAGCGGCATAAAAAGACGACAGATTGTCATTGACTTGTGTTCCGGCAAAAAATTTGTCTTTGTCCTTCTTCTTGACCATCAATACATACGGTGGAGGCGTCAAGCCGTATTTGTTTTCTATCTCTTTGGCGGGAAGAGTGAACGACAACGCATTTATCACTGACAACGCACCGCTCTGTGCCTTATAGCGTTCTGCGATCTCCTTGGCCGGAAATTTGAACTCCACATCATAGCCGGTCGGAGCGACAAGAAGAGCTTCGCCAGACAGAGCGCGCTGTTTCAAATTCTCCGCCATCTTGTAAGCTATATTGTTGTTGGTTATGATCTCCGGAGTGACAGCCATATATGTACCGATACCATTCAAAATCGTATCCCTTTGAGGATCCGTATTCGGAATGGGCTGCTTCGTCCGATAATAGACGTTGATCATGTTGCTCGCTATACGGGTAACACGTCCAGAGCCAAAAGAGTTAGATATATACAGACCTGGAAACCATTCGGCAAAAGCCTGAGGAGTCGCAAAAGTCTCCTTTGAAGTCTTGAACTGATTAAACAGCCGCACCCCTAATTCCGTTGGAAGTTTTACCATTATATCCTTGACTATGCTTCCGGAACCATCAGCCACAATGTGCTCCGCTCCGTCAATAAGAGCGGAATACGTTGTCGAGCCTATAGGTTTTGACGGATCATAGTAACCTTCTGGATTAAAGTCACTGTATATCGGCGATGGCAATTGTTTGTCAAGAGCAAACACCTTTAACCCCATAGGAACGACCGAGTCACCGGCAAACCCTCCTTTGTACATCGAAAGCACAAGCTTCACAGAGTCTATGTAATCGGGAGTGACACCAATAGTATCCACATAAGCCGACGGCATATACTGACACACGATATCACTACTGAGGCTTCCGTAACCCTCCGCATCGATTTTCCCGATGAGCTGAAGAACGGTACGCGACTGCACAATGTCACTGATGACCGCACGTCCACTTACCGTAAATGTCGAGTCTATTACAATTTCTACATCATCCTGTACGAGACTTCCACCGGCAGTCGAGGTCGCCTCATCACACGAAGCAACCGAAAGCGCGGCTATCATCCCTACCGAGAGTATAGCTGTTTTTTTCATCTTTTCCAATTTAATCATCTTCTTCGCCTAAGAGCGAACGATAAAACTCGGTGTACCTCGCCACCATCCCATCGCCACTGTCAAACGGCAAAAACGGTTTCCCAGAGGCCTTTGCATATGCAACAAGCTCCGGGTCTACGTCGTCCGTAGCCTGAATGACAGCATCGGCATAATCGATCGCCAGGCGGTTAAGCGCAGAGAAATCCACAGGCCGTTCACCTAATATCGCCAAATCCTCATCGGTAAACTCGTTCATTTTCAATTTCTCAACAAACCTCGAGTCCAAAGTCCCTTCGAATTTTTCAGGATGAAGCGCGAACACGATCTTAGAATCGCGGAAAGTAGGGTCATCGGCATATTTTCGACGAAGATACAATGGAGCCAACGACGAAACCCAACCGCTACAATTTATTATAGCCGGTTGCCAACGAAGCTTTTTAACAGTTTCGGCCACACCCATCGTAAAAAACATGATACGCTCGTCATTATCATCAGGAAGAAGATCTATCTCCAATCCTTTTTCAGGCAGTGACTGAAAATAATCGTCATTATCAATGAAATAAACCTGCATTCTTGAAGGAAGAAGCGTTGCGACTTTGATGATAAGCGGATGATCCGTGTCATCTATTATGAGATTCATGCCGGAAAGCCTTATGACCTCATGCAACTGATTGCGACGCTCATTGATGCAGCCATATTTCGGGGTGAAAGACCTAACCTCAAATTCCTTGCCATGAATACCCTGAGGGATATCGCGTCCAAGCACCGACATCGGGGTGTCAGGAAGGTAGGGCGACACTTCTTGCGAGATAAATAGAACTTTTTTTGACTCCATGGAGTGTAGATAGTCTTAGAGCGAACCAAATTCCGGGAGAGATACCCCGAACTTATTTACATCGGTTCTTTATGTTATGTGATTTCTGATGCAAAGTTACAAATTATTTTTAATTATTCCCACAGCAAGCTCACTCAATCAGCAACTTTTCGACACTCCATACACTTTAGAGCTATATTTTTAATATTTTTATTTTGAACCGAGCCGAAAAATAGCTACCTTTGCACGAATTATCTGCTATCAGTAGACATGAGACAATTAAAAATCACTAAATCTATCACCAATCGTGAAAGCGCATCCCTCGACAAATTCCTTCAGGAAATAGGGCGCGAGGAACTAATCTCTGTCGAAGAAGAGGTCGAGCTCGCCCAGCGCATTCACCAAGGAGACCAAAGAGCCCTTGACAAACTCGTTCGTGCCAATCTCCGTTTCGTCGTATCCGTAGCAAAACAATATCAGAACCAAGGTCTCAGCCTCCCCGACCTCATCAACGAGGGAAACCTTGGGCTGATCAAGGCCGCACAGAAGTTTGACGAGACCCGTGGTTTCAAATTTATCTCCTATGCGGTTTGGTGGATCCGTCAATCAATACTCCAGGCATTGGCCGAACAAAGCCGAATAGTGCGCCTCCCGCTCAATCAGGTTGGCTCCCTTAACAAAATAAGCAAGGCCCTGTCAAAATTTGAACAAGAAAACGAACGTCGGCCCTCACCGGAAGAACTCGCAGAGAAACTCGATGTTCCCGTAGACAAAATAGCCGATACGTTGAAAGTATCAGGACGTCATATCTCGGTTGACGCGCCATTTGTTGAAGGCGAAGACAACAGCCTGCTTGATGTCCTCACAAATGATGACTCACCAATGGCCGACTCCACTTTGACCCAAGAGTCACTTTCCAAAGAAGTGGACCGCGCCCTCAAACAGCTACACGACCGCGAGCGCGAGATATTGAAAATGTTTTTCGGAATCGGATGTCAGGAAATGACTCTTGAGGAGATCGGAGCCAAATTCGATCTTACACGCGAACGCGTACGCCAAATCAAGGAAAAAGCGATCCGTCGATTGAAAGGGCAGAAAAGCCATCTGCTAAAAGCATATCTCGGTCAGTAACAAAATCCATGACTCCGAAAAGCCAATGATTACGCTTTCACTACTTCTTTCTCTCACCGTCACCGTCACAAATCCTCTCGGGATTGCACGGGAAGCTGTCCCTGTCGTTGTTCCGATCGAACAAAACGGCAAAGAGATCAACTCTGCAATCATAAAAGGACATCCCGATATCGCATATCAGCTTGACGATCTAAATGACGACGGCCGCGCGGACGAACTCGTATTTCTTCTTGACCTAAAGCCCAATGCGGTCGAGACCCTAAAAATAGAGTTATCGCAGACACCAGACACCAGAAAGTTCACTCCGGAGACCAACGCGTATATACGTCTCAACGACAAAAACAAAAAACACCCCAAAATACAGGCCATCGCCTTTCCCGGTGACACCGACAACCGTCAGATGTACAACAGCATCTACGGACACGGTGTAGTTCTCGAAGGTCTGTATAACGCGATCCGGATCTACATGGACAACAGGCAAAGTATCGACTTATACGCCAAAAACACTCCGCAACTCGAACTTGACAAAACCGGATTTTACACTACACGCGAACAACTCGCCCAAGGATTCGGACGTGATGTACTGTGGGCCGGCACATCGGTCGCGCTCGGATCTTTCCGTGGCTATCAACACGGAACACCAGTGACAATCGACTCCGTCACGACCCGCACACAAAGAGTGGTCACGACAGGCCCTGTAAGATCAATCGTCGAAGTCTCCGACAGAGGATGGATCTACAACGGGACACCTATCGAGATGCGTCAACGCTACACAATATATGCCCGACACCGCGACATCGATGTCGACATAAATATCAGCGGAGCGCCATCGTCCTACACATATTGTACCGGAATCCAGAAACTCGCAACAGACAATCAAGGATTCATAACAAAAAGCGGCCTTGCCGGAAGTTGGGGCACCAATCTTCCGGACAAAGGAATGCCGGATATAACGGACACTGTCGGACTTGGCATATATGTCTCGCCCACATATCTGCGATCAACCAAAGAAGACGATGTCAACTATCTGACCCTGCTCAAAACAGATAAAAAAGGGAGAATCCGTTACAGTTTCACGTCCGGAGCCGAAAGAGACTCAAGTTCCCCCCACTCCGCCTCCCAATGGTTCGACCACCTGAACAAATGGCAAACCATTAAACAAAACCCGGTAAAAATAAATATAAAATAGTATCCCGACAATTCTATTATATATTCACAGAGAAAAACGAGGGCTAACATAGAAAATAACAATAAGGCGGTGATACATCTGTATCACCGCCTTATTGTTTTGTTTTCCACCTACAATTAGGTTAAATTATCCATTCAAATGATATCGCCCCGCCATGGTCCTATCCTAATTATTTTAGATATTTAAATACGCCTTTAAACAGATACGTAGCCATAAAATATGTCGCCACTATCGGCTTAACCATCTCAATATTACGTAAGACATTCCATTGATCCTTGATCATCATCAGTTTATTCGACGAGCGGCTTTTAGGTTGTTCACGATATAAGGCAAGAACCATTCCACTGTTATATGCGACCGTTCCCTTTTTCAAAATATTTATCCAAAAAAGATAGTCTTCCTTAGACACATTCTTAAAACGCAAATCACCGATTACGTCACGTTTTATCATTACTGTCAAACATGGAATCGAACAACTTTCAAGAATATCCCAAAACGTAGTCTTATCCGGCATTTTAATTATCCTGTTTCGTCTTTTCCCGTCAAAATTTATTTTCTCATAATCAGAATACACGAACTCTGATCCTGTAGAAGCGACAAACTCCATTTGGGAACTTAGCTTATCACAAAGCCAAACATCGTCAGCGTCAAGAAACGCTACGTAATCACCACACGAATTTTCCAACCCCACATTCCGAGGTCGCGCTGGAGAGCCTGACGGTTTTTCCAAACGATATGGTCTGATACGAGAATCAATTGACGCATATTTTTTTATTATCTCCCAACTGTCATCAGAAGAGCAATCGTCGACAATTATCATTTCCCAATTTTGATAAGTCTGTGATATCACAGATTCTATTGTATGCGAGAGATTACTCCCCGCATTATAACAGGGAGTGATTATCGAAACTAAATTATCCATTAAATTTTTATCCATGAGTCCGGAATTATATCGGTTCTCTCTTCCATATTTATCCATCTATGCGGAGAAAGCACCATCTTACCGGGATTGGGATTCAACCAGGCGCCCCACCATGAGAAGGATGAATTAGCGATGATATTATGCTGGCATAGGCTCATCAACTGCATGTCACGAAAACTGTTTTCTCCTTTGTTCCAGTCAACAAACTCACAATGGACTCCACGAGTGATCTCAGGGATATGATTCCTGCACCAAACCATGTCATTTGACATTATCATAAAGCATTCCACATCAGTCACATCAAGAATATATCCAATAGCACGCCTATAATAGTCCAGACCTGTAAGCCCCCTAAATAATTTTTCCTTTAAATAATCTCCTCGACGGATATGCACCGAGACTATCGTCTTTCCTTTGAATGAATCTATAAACGCCCTGTTCTTGTCATCCAAGGCCGGAAAAGTAAACGCCCGACGTATCTCCTCCTCGAATCCATTGAAATACAATGCCGATTGCCAATAACCATCGTAGTACATAGACCCGTCATGTAAAAATACAGCCGGATCATAAACCATATTTCTCTTTTCCCTATACAGATGTTTCAATCCGGGCAATATCCTTCTGCCTATCTGCCAAAGGCGATAGTGAAAAAACGGATAGTTCAATTTTAAGATTTCCGATTTCTTGGCCTTTCGTATTTTTATATCAAATATCGCATCCAACAGATAACCATCATGTAAGCCATACCCATTAAAACAGTTTGTATCTATCAATATCTCCTCATTCTTAAACTCGTTTGCCAACGATACGGCCAATGCATATTGGAACATTTGGTTTCCCAGCCCACCAATAATATTAACAATCCTCATACCTGTCCTTCATTAATACAAGTTTCACAGCCATTACCATCATTAATACCGATAATATGTCTTTTCAGACATTCGATAAAATGATCATCCGAATAAAGCGAATGAAAAACATCAAATGAATAAGCATTATATCTCCCATCCGTTTTTTTCACGCACCTAAGTTTTTCAATAAACTCACCAACCGAATTACAAAGGCCTCCCACCATTGCGAAATCGCATTCAATTCCCGCAAACGCCTCAGAAGTGCCGAATATGGACTTACCATAACTCAAGGCCTCTATTGTCTTGGTTTTCATTCCAGAGCCCTTGAATATCGGAGCGATGACCCCAATAGCGTTTTTATATTCCGAATCAATATCATCAGCATAACCGACCAACGACACATTATAGGGCAATTTCAATTGGCTGATAGCTGGATTGTAGCAACATGTACCCACAATTCTGAATCGCATATCTACCGCGGGAGCCACATTCTCAATAAACCACTTGATCCCTTCTACATTCGGAAAAAAATCCGAGCCGACAAACAAAAAATACGGTGCGTCACTTGTGGATTGTTCATTCAGTTCAATCCGATTTTTCGAAGGGAATGTTATCGGGAGAATCAGATCCGCTCTTCGATTAAATATATTGAAAAAACCCTTCGAATCACGCTCATTAAGGCAAATAAGAGAATCCGCATACCGACACGTCTGTCGCTCGTTATACCTGGTTGATATATATTTTACCCAACCGATTATAAATGACCTTGAATATATCTCTTGGGCACACAATTGCGTATCGACATTATGGGCAAAACAGACCGTCTTTAAACCTAACTGATTTAATTTTTTATATATCGAACCAAAAGAGGAACTCTCGATAAAGACAATGTCAGGCCTTATTTTATCCGCAAGAACCAAAAGTCGTTTTTCGATCTTTGGTGTCACACCATAACTGCCTTTGCACAGCAAGGAGACAGCCACATTTCGCATATCAGGCATCGGAAGATCAAACACTGTTACATTGTCTTCACCGACAATCGTTCTCAAAGCATTCAGGTTACGTGCCATTACTTGTGAAGCACCGTTTTTCTGAGCGCCCAATTTCCTTGCGATATAGATAATTTTCATTTTATATCATGGTTCAGCCTATGCCCGAAACTTATATTGATTTTAAAATGCTTTCCAAATAATTTATCGAGGCCTCTCTCCATTGCGTCACCGCATTATTTACAATCTTATAATCTATCGTCTTCAAATCGTCTATATGAAAATTATCGCCCTTGTCAACAATTCGATCCTGGAGGTTCAGTTTTGTCATCAGATCACGCATCCTGACGTTAAAACGATCCGGTGTTATGGTCACGAATTCCTTACCAAAATTTATCGCGAACGCAGTGCCATGAAACGAACTCGCCACAATGAACGACGCATGATACATCAGTTGAAGAAAGGTCTCGCAGTTAGCGAAACTAAAAATACCGTCACATCCATATTTTTTCAATTTGAATGGATCTGATGCCGTAAGAGCATAAATTTTCAAGCCTTTAGAGCGGGCTATATTCTTGGCCTGCATAAAAATGAAGTCGTTCAACTCTCCCTCGACAGAATACACCAACAAAAAAGGATGCTTAACGGTCTTATTTTCTGGCACCTGGCTCATCCATTCCTCTTTATCCAACAATAATGTAGGATCGATACAATGTACAGGTCTCGGCAACCCCAACGATTCAATATATCCACACGATTCGGCTTCCCTTAAAGAAAGATTCACATATTTCCTGAGCAGTCCTACGATCCTTGCTTCATCTGTAGGCGGAAATACGTCAGTACCCATCGAAGAAGCATACGATAACTTTGGATTCTCGGTAAAATCAAGAAAAAAAGCCTCATCAACCCCTCCGTTATAGGAACAATTCCACACCTGGTCACTACCGGTTAGAAATATATCACCATCCGGAGTGGCTCGTCTGAGTTCGCTCACACTGTCGTACCTACGGGTGAATTTAAACCGCCGCCTCAAGAAAGACCGCAAGTTGAACTTTATCCATGGCACAAGCATAATCGCTGAAAATGCATATATCGTCCTATTGACAATACTCCTACGCTCATTCTTGATTATGCCTTTTACCTGTGCTATCGTTGTCGATCCGGGACGCCAATAGTCGATAATTTCGACTTTATATCCAAGTTCGTCTATCTTATGGCACAAAGCATAAGCCTGCAAGATAGACCCGAAATTTATATTATCAACTATGGTAATAATATTTATTTTCATGAATTCGCCTATAAATTCAAAAATTTAATCATCCGTCTTCCCAAGATGATTTTCACGTATTTTTTCATGTACATTACAACCACTTCCTTGACTGGCGGTCTGAATATGGTCGATGCGGCTTCCTTATAACCTTTATCAATGATCATACCAAATACCGCAGGCCTTATCTTCGGCATAACTGACGGTTTCACGACACACCCGTTCCATTTGACAGCCCTGGTAATATCTATTTTTCGGAAGTCAATCCCATTGACGATTTCAGACCAAACCCTCCGCCCGGAACCGGAATTTATCAATGCCAACGATACCCCGTGATCCGGATTGAAATCAGGGGCGAGTTGTTTGACTCCCCAGCAATCTGCAAGTGTTATGTCTCCCTGACGGGGAATATGGGCATAAGGACAATTGTAACATGAATAACGCAAAGTCATACCCTTTATAAACCCATAGAGATAAGGAGATAAAATATACGAAGGCCTTACATACGTGTGTCGTTCACCCGTTTTCTTTGAATCAACTATCTCCGCAATCTCGCAACCACCCCATTTTGCAGGATCACGAAACATATATTTTTCCACTCTCCCGTCATACCTGTTTTCAAGATAATGTATATGCATATCAAACAACCTCTGAGGAGGCACACCGTGACAGACTATATCAGATGTTACAAGATTTGTATATTCCTTTCTTAAAAAAGCTTTTAATCCTGCCACCTGACAACCCGTGCCACTGTAGTAGACCGTGCGCCCGTTATTCAAATAGAAACGAATTTCACGAAACACATCCCTGGTCGCGCTCTGCACATATTTCGAACCCCTCAAATCCTGAAGACCATCTACACATTCTACGCCTTTGTGATAGACTTGCATCCTGCCATTTATCGTAGCGCCATAGACAATTCCACCTTTATCCAAAATTCTTTTGGCGATAGCATAAAATATAGCTCCGCTTGAACTCTGGCATCTCTCATCGAGATCTCTAACATACGAAGCATATCCCTCAGGTTCTATCTGATTTGAATAATCAGGTTTTGGAAAAGGACACACACGCTCGCAAAGTCCGCAGTCCGTACACCGTTCCGCTATCTTCGACGGAAAAAGGAATCCTTCCTCGTCCGGCTTCATCACCAATGCGTCAAACGGGCATGCCTGTTGACATGCGGCACAACCGGAACACAAAGACTTATCCAATGTACTGAAATAAGATTTCATTTGCTGAATTTAAAATCCGGGGTTTCATAATCTATCGAAAATATGGTACGATATGGTGTATATGGAGCTTTCATCGGATTGTTCGACGCGATATACATAAACAATGCGAAATAACATGCTAAAAGCATCCCTCCACTACGCCTGACCATAACAGGGAATCCGGAAAGGACATTCGGAATAGCTATACATAAATAAACCATGAAATACCATGACATCCGCCCACCGAGATGGCCGCCAAGCAAAAACGGGAATAACGACCCGAATGTGGTTATATAAAGCAGCTTGCGGACATCCGAACCATCACCACTTTTTCTTGTCAGCCACAGCAACACTACATTTATCGCAAGAAAAACAAAACGCGTTATCGTCCCTCCGGTATTTTCATATTTCTGCAAAGCACTCAGGTAGACCCCATACCCGAGATATTCGCCAAGCGCATATATCACCGTACCATATAATATAAAAATTCCAATTCCGCCAATCACCAGCCATTTGAGATTAAAATATTTATATATAATCGGAAATATCAGGCACACCGCAGCGGATTTATGCAACATGACCGCGATCACCGCACAAACGATAAACCGTATAAAATCGTTCGCCCTCATATAACGATAGGAGTACAAGACAACCGCCATGGCCGCCCCTTGGCGAATTGGCCCCAGAGACACTACATAGAAAAACGCCACATACGTGATTATCGCCAACGGAAAATTGGCGGTATAACGTTTTAGAACATAAAAAGTAAGTCCATAGGTTATCAAACCGAACAATATAAAAACCAAAGGAGGCCAGCCTATAGGATATACAGCATAAAATAAAAATTTACATATCGGTTCAAAACGCGCCAAAGACACCTCATCTAAATAAGGAGTCAATAGATTGTAATAACCTGGATAATCAAAGCCGACATCAAAGCGAATAACTCCGACTATGGTGATAAATAAAACCCCGAGCCATTGGCAATCATCTGAAACCTTACGTACCCCAATCCTCTTTGGCATCACCAAAAACAGAACGGTTACTATAAAAAATATCCAAAACAGCATCTCGCAAATTTATTGGAACCAACGCCTCTTTCCACAATTATATGTGGGAATAACTTTCCTTTCAGCGATCTTTTTAGCAGGAATTCCAGCGTAGACCGTATAAGGTGGGACATCTTTCGTCACGACAGCGCAAGTCGCTATCACGGCCCCCTCTCCTATGGTCACACCGGGCAGTATCGTCGCCCCAGCCCCTATCCACACATAGTCACCGATCGTCACCGGAGCTCCGATAGCTTCATATATGACCGAATTATAGTCATGTTGGAGAGTCCATATCCTTGCGTCGCGAGCTATATCGACATTGTCTCCGATACGTAATTCCCCTCCACGCCCATCAAGCAACACACCTTTGTTCACCCCGGTATAATTGCCAATCTTCACCCGATGAGGCGACAGTATCTCGACATGCCGTCTTATGTTTGAGTGATTCCCCATAGACGCAAGCCACAGTTTACACCAACAATCCCTGATCCAATTTATCGGAATCCACATTATGGCGGAAGATAATAACGAAAACCCACCGGCCAAAAATTCTTTTATTTCTGATTTCAGATTCACCGAGCTATATAATATTAACCATCCAATAAAATCCGTGCAAATTCATCAGGGTCACATAAGGCCGCATATTCCCTACTCCGAACGCTAATTTTATCTCCATTATAAATCCGGACAAGCACTTTCGCTATCGCTGCGGAAGATAATTCATCCAAAACATATCCTAATCCGTTATCTTTTATCAGCTTCCCGAGCAATCCCATGGACGGCCCTATAACCGGCTTGCCGTAAGAAGCCGCGTGTCCCAAATTCCCACTGCTTTGCGAGTAATTATAATATGGGATTAAAACATAATCCGCTTTTTGATATTGTCTATGAAGAAATTCCACCGCTACAAAACCATTATGAAACTCGATCTCTAAATCTGGATCGGACATTAACCACTCGACACGCGACGAAATTTTATCATTATCACCGGAGGTTTGTGGCTTACCGCAGATCACAAGACGGAATTTTCGTTTCTGTTCGACCGTCAAAAGATCCATCGCATCCAAAATATCGAATGTCCCTTTCTCTCGATGCAGCCTTCCTGCATGAAGCAAAGTTATGCGATCATCATCACCACGCGGCTCATCGTCATTAGCCCCGAACACTTCTACCGGATCAGGCAAAAATCCGAATTTGTTACAATCATAGAGTTCATTATATATGCGTGGATATGTCGTATCGTTCAACAGAAAGACCTTATTGACACAACTCAAATTGCTATACAACCTATATTGCATCCAATCAAAGAACCTATGTCTCAATGATACAGGCTTTTTTCTCCAACCAGGGACAAGATATTCAATCGTGTTAACCTTGTTTCCACAAGGCAACATTGTCAGCCAAGGGAAATAAGGCCGCGCCCAAAGCAAAATGATCTTGTCGGGACGATGTCTTTTAGCGCAGTCACGCAGCAGCAAGCTCCTGTACCACGCTTGTTTAAAAGCTCCTCCAGTGGTACATCTAACATACTCGAAATCGCTAAAAAATATGAAATTACAGTTTTGGAATCGATTGTCAGAGCCGCAATGATCACCAAGCAGCTCCTTATGCCTTTGAGACAAAGCAAAAACAAAATCGTCATCCGACCTATAATTCACGACATAGCCTATAATATATCGGACATATTCGCTAAAATGCCCTCCGGACTCTATTTCAAATATCAGAAAACGCATCTTACCATTTGAATATCAACACCATCCCCTATCTTAAAAGCGAGATTAAATTTTGCCGCCATAAATACGTATACTTATTATAAACGCCCAATCCGCTCAAAATAGAAAGAATCCTCTCTCGTTTCAATATTTTTGACGGATCACACTTTCGGACGCTCAATAGTATTTTAGGATATTTTGAATTAGGATATTTTTTTGATGTTACACAAGTCCATTTCTTCCCATATCTCCTTTTATAAGCCAAAGTGCATTGATACTCCCAAGGACGGTCACCGTATTGAGATGGATCACGGAACGGTTGTAATACCCATTTTTTTGATAATATCGAAAATACCGACTGATCGTCTCTATGAGCGATGAAACCAGGATAATTCTCTATCTCTGTTACAACCTCAGGGACATTACATCTTATATCCGCACAATATTCAAGCCATTCAGTGATAAAATTTCTTGAATATTCGGTATTTTTTATGAAAATAGATGTGGCAAGCCTTTGGTTTGAGTTATCTTCATGATCCATTGATATAAATGTTTCTTTCTTGGTCCATTCCCTCTCTAAAAGCGGCAGTTCAAAAACCATTATATCTTGTCGGGATTTAACCAAATCATCCAAAAGCAATCGAATCGGTTTTAAATATATAGCACCGGCATCACAGTAGAAAAGATAATCGCCTTCACGCATCATCTTCATGGCATTCAGTATGATGTATGGTTTCCAACTCCACAATCCATATCCTCGCTTATATTTTATCTGTTCCGCAAATTTGAGATGATATTTTTCATCCAGATCATCAGGCCCATATTCAAAAACCTTATCCGCAAAACCTTTTGTCAGAGCTGTTTCCGTATTATATTTACGGACAAGTTCGTAATTACAATCACTAAAGTTAATTGCCGTTATATTCACCGGATTACCGGTTGAATTTTGATTTTCTACTAAATTCATTTCTTGATCCTGAATATCACAAATCAGACTCGGTATAACAGTCGGCCAACCTTCCAAAACAAATCAGATATAGGCCTATAATATAAATAATCGGAATATTTGTTTTCAAGGTAAGACAACCTTAGAGGGTATGCCTTGATGGTTGATGACAATATCCTTGCCAAAAAACAATTATTCCAAAAATCACCTTTTTCAAAAGGTAGTGACGCACCCCAATCTTTTGTAAATTTGGCATCATCAGAAAAACAGGCTTCTCTCCAACCCAATCTCAATGCCGCAACCGGCTTGTTTATACCATAAAAAACGCCTGTTTTAGCCCATCTAAGCGACACCTCGGAATCCTCAAAGCGTATTAATGATTCATCAAAAAGATTTTTCAACATATAATCACTTCGTATGAGCGTGTTGTTTGACCGTGGAACAATCCTGTGAAAAAACAGCATACGTAGATTCGACCCCGGTGGGATAAGACCTTGGCGGATGCTGTTCTTCCGTTCCACCGGCGTCCCGTTCTCGTCAACCGAATCCATCATGGCGTTTACAATTGTGACGTCCTTGTGTCTCGTACCGCTTACAAGGATAGCCAGCCCGTCGGGATAAAGTATGTCGTCAGCGTCAAAAAACAGGATCCATTCACCCTTCGCTGCTTTCGCTCCCGTATTGCGGGCTGCGGACGGCCCTCCGTTTCGACGGGATATGAGACGTATACGGGGATCGCTTACCGACCTGGCGGCACTAACGCTGCCGTCGGTAGATCCGTCATCGACAATCACGATTTCAAAGTCCTGGAATGTGCTGTCCAGTATAGAGCGTAAAGTCGAGACTATCGCCTTTTCTTTATTATATAAAGGTATGACTATAGAGACAAAAGGTCTGTCAGATCTAATCATTTCCGTGTTGTGTTTATTCCTTGTCGCTTGAGTATGAACCGTTCCAACCAATGTCGCACGCTGCCTTTGGCTGTGGCGACCGACGGTATCGTCCTGTATCCGAACGGGACCGCGCCCTTTATTTTCCTGAGCGACTCTTTCAGTCTCTTGTGCCTGTAATCAGGATTGGCTTTTATCTCGCGTCCGCGCAAGGGCACACCGCGGGGAATTGCGTGGCCCAGGAGTCTTTCCCAGTCTTTATATATATGGTCCAGCGAGAATTTTCTCTCTATGTGTTCCAACACGCCCTCTGTTACGGTGGTTTTATCATTGAGCAGCCTGACCACGCTCTCGGCAAGTCTGCCTGGGGTTTCATACAGCACGGACGGTGGCGTCACGACGGTATCGAGGTATCCCGGGCATTTCTGTGTAGCAATGACGGCCCCCGACATCTGGAGCTCGACAGCCGTGAATCCGAAAGTCTCGGTGTTCCCGGTCGGATTCGGGACCCCCACTTTGGTGACCGAAAGCACCTTTTCCTTCTCTTTGCCGAGTACGCCCCAGAATTTGACAGACGGCAATATCTTTCCGTTCTCGGTTATATAGTCTATAAACGAGTTTTCATAGCCCTCTTCCGCGATACCGAATTTTCCAAGCCGCTGGTTCCTGTCATACAATTGCCCCGAGCCGATCACGTTGAGCGTCGCATCAGGCACGGCCTTTATTATTTCCGGCCACGCTTTGGCCAGGACATGGAAACTTTTTCCGGGTATTATACTTCCGACATATGTGACCTCGCTGGCCCGTTCCCTGAATGGCGTTAGATGGGTTTTCCGGATATCATCGAACTGCGTCTGGGGGATGGCGTTATATATATAATCGCTCTTGTTGAAAGCAGCGTGGTCCCTGTACAGGTCCATCTGTTCCATCCCGACCGTGACCAATCTGGCCACCGCCCTGGAGTTCGCATACAGCTTCAGATTCCACGCTGGAACAAAGTTCGCGCACCAGACAACAAATCTGACAGGGCCGGAATACGTCCGGACAAAACTGTCAAAACCGGTGAAGGCACCGAATCTGAACACGATGATATCTATACCGGTCTTCTCCGCATAATCGACGACCGCGAATAGACTATTGGCCTCATGGTATTTTATTCCGGACGGAAGCAAACTGTTCACTTCGTCCGCAACGACCTCCACTCGCAAGGTTTCGGCTGATTCACTCAGTTTCTTCGCGACCGTGAGCAATGCGTATTCGCTTCCTCCTATACCGGGGTTCCCCTGGTTGATATTCCTGCAATCGATGTCCTTGAATCCTTTGTTCGGAAGATAGAACGCAACATTAGTCCTGTCCATTTTCTTTAAATATGTTAACGACCGTTTCTCCGCAATGCCTCGGCCAGGAAATTCCTTGAGCAACCGACCATGGACGACAGTCTCTCCCCGACTTTGCGGTAATCGATCCTATCGTCTTTACGGTATTGTGATATATCCTTTATCAACCTCGCATTTAAACCGACATGCGACAATACGCTTTTTATACGCTCATTCTGGCCCTCGTCAATCGCCCAGACCTCCTTTTGCAATATCAACGATAAGGCAAGCCCGTGAAACGACGTGGTGACAACAAAACGGGCGTTGGCTATCAAGCCAAGCATCTCGCAAGGATCAAACGTATAAATATCGGTGTGCCCGTCTGCTGATGATCCGGCTTTTACACCGGCATGGACCTCCACGACTCTCAGACCTTTGTCTTTCGCTATGACATCGGCCATCACCGAGGCCGCGGATGATTCGAAAATATGGTACACCAATATATAATCACCGATATCCGGCTTTATGGCCAACCGCTCATAGAACCCCTTAGCCATGAGGAATGTCGGATCAAGGCACACTTCTATCCGCTGCCGGACATGAGGCTGCAATTCACACTTCAACGCCTCCTCCCGGACCGAAATATAATCGAAGCTGTCGAGATATGATGACACCAAAGGCATGTTTTCGCCAAGACGGCCAAAATCGGAACTTTCACTACTTGCCGCATAGGCTATCCTTATGGCGTCCGGACACATCGGGAACTGAAGGAAATAATGCCTGTCAACTCCGCCTGTCAATCCCAGTCTCCATACCTGATCGCTACCCACTATATACGCATCGTAGCCTAAATCCGATTTTATTTCGGTCTGTTTCGATGAGATATTAAGATATCTGCCTCTGAAACGGTCGAACAAGCGTTTTTTAAGCCTGAGACGCCTGTTGTTCACAAGACACCTGAGATACACGCGCGATGTATATAGGACGTTCTTTCTGGAAAATAAGATCCAGGGGTTGAAAATGTGATATTGACGTTCAATAGGTCTGCACCTGTAGTCTATCACGTCCACATCATGCCCCAGAGACTTGACATATTCCTGCAGGGCGTATACCTGTAGGGCCGCCCCGAAGTTTTCCGCACGATGGAATGTCAATATACCGATTTTCATACCGATGTCATCTATATGGTTTTATCAAACCGCATTTGACAAATACTTTTTTTACGGTGCGCTTGAGTTTCCGATAAGTCGACTGCGGGAAAGAAGCGAGCCTGTATCTCCATCCTTCCTCTCCGTACTTATAATACACATATTCGAATCCATGACGGATGTAGTCGTTCTCGAACCGCATCCTTTTGGGATGGGCCTTTGTCGGATGAACCAGATTGGGCTGTAAAGCCTGGCTCAGTTCCACGGGGACGACGGTCATGTCTTTTTTTACTTTTTTGAATATCTCTTTTCCTTTTGGTGTGTTACACAGGACCAAAGACACGCCTTTGTTGTCTCGATTCAATGAAGGCGCGCTCTTTTCCCAGCCCCAAAAATCGGCTATAGTAATGTCGCTCGGCCTTCTTGTGTTGCAGAAATGACATTTGTTGCATGAATGCCGCGCGAATATGTTTTTGTAAAACAGGAATGTAAAGCTCATTTTACCCCCCCCCGTTTTAACAAATTTAAACGTTTCTTTGTGCGCTCCCCACCCGAACATCTGCTTGTCCCGAAAATTCACATAACATATTTCGGATCCATACCTACGTTC
>CAJULW010000017.1 GCA_910587515.1 uncultured Duncaniella sp. | reverse complement strand
GTCGTTGGTTCAAGCCCATCCTGAAGCGCGATCAAAAAAAACACATATATTAGAAACTCATTGCTTCAGTAGCTCAGTTGGTTAGAGCACCTGACTGTTAATCAGGGGGTCGTTGGTTCAAGCCCATCCTGAAGCGCAAAGAGAAAAAGACACGGAGATAAAAGCGGATGTTTTTATCTCTGTGTCTTTTTACGTGTATCTTGATTTAATTCACCCCATAACATGGGCCATCCGAGATAAAAACCAAAATGCAAAACAAAAACGGAACGCATCGGCTGCGTTCCGTTTTTGTTTATTATTACATTTTGTGATTCAAACCATTATCTCGCTATGATCTTGACAGGCGATGGATGTTCGGCCGTAACGATCATATATATACCGTAAGGCAGTGATATCTCCATTCCGTCTTCTATTTCCGGCAGCGTTTTCACAACACGCCCGGTAGTGTCGTAAACGCGTCCGCCGGTATGCACTCCCGCGCAGCGGAAGCGGACAGTCCCGGGATAACTCTCGACCGTCAACGGGCAATCCTCATCAACACCCGAAATTCCGGAATGACCCACATAAATAGTATTGGACGGATCGGACAGATAACCAAGACGACTGCTCTGTACATAATAGCTTTCGTTGTCGCTTGCATCGAATTGATCGAGCACGGCCCAGTTCTCGTCACATTCGATAGTCTCCTCCGTCATCACTCCATTTATCCACCGCTGGCGCGTCAAAAGATAAAAATCGACGACTTCGGGCGACTCAGACCATGTGGCTTTATATGAATCTGACGTTACGTCGGAAGCCTCATAGGCCGTAAGTTTGCTGAGGGTAGGTGTCGGGAAAGCCTCTCCGCGAAACCATACATATATGCCCGTTCCAGGCAGACCACCGTCGTAGATTAGTATGCGGGCATTATGTTCACCGGTCTCTGTCGGAGTATAGGTTACCTGAAGATAGTAGCCAGATGACGAATTTATCAACTGCGCACCTATCGAACGGTCGGATATCGCGAACATTTTCCTATCGTCACCGCCAAGCGACAACGAAAGGCTCTTGGTAAGGTTCTCACCCTTGAAATAGAGCAGCGAGGTGACGCTTTTGCCCACAGCGACCTGACCGAAATCAAGCGACATATCTTTAGTCGGTGTGATCAGAGTGGGATCACCGACCGGATCCGTCGAAGAACCGGGCTTGAAAGGCTCGCCTACTTTAGTACCCCATATATACTCCGCAAGATCCTGATAGTCGATAAAGGGGTTGCGGTTGTTCTGAAAGCCATATACGACTTCATTTCTGTCTTTCTCTTTCTGGCTCACAGGATCGCGCCTGTGCCAATCGAGGAGAAGATTGAGCGACCAGTCGTTGAGAGTCGGCCAATCGTTCTGTTGCAACATCCAATGGTTGGCCCATGTCAGATTCTGATAACAAGTCACCATATAAAAATATGTACGCGCGAAATCGCCCTTATACTCGTCAGCCGGCTCATAGACAAACTGCGCGCCTCCACCCTGACCTGAGACCGGATAACCGATTTTGCTCACTCCGTTGTCGAATTTCGGATTCGGTCCGGTGATCCCGAGAGGATAATTGCTCTTAGCCTGATTGGCAGGACCGTCAGATGGATAAAGATGATTAAGGTCGGTATAGGCGGGTGTATACTCTACGCTTCCATTCAGCTTCCACCAGCTTTTAGGCATGGCATGCTCGCGGTTCAATCCGGAAAATGACGGGATATAGCGGGCCACGTTCGAGTACATATCCCACCATTGTCGTGAATCCGGATATCTGTCGGTCTCCTGGAAATACTGTGGCAACGCGCTGTAGCTCGAAACTTTCGTATGAGGATTTATGACCTCATGTACAGCCGTTTTAAGCTCAGCACCGGTCTTGCCGTCAAGACGCGAATAATAACCGGCGGGAATCTCCGCGACAGCGCCAAAGCATGACACGCCCGCAACGGCAAGCAAAAATAGTCTTAATGTTTTTTTCATTAGATCGTAGTTGAAACGTATAGGAGGGAATATTCTATTAATGTTTCAGTTCCACCTTATGTGTAGGGGGAAGCGTACGGTTACGCTCAGCCACAGCGTCTGTAACCTCATGGGCGAGATGGGCAAAAGCATGAGAAGTGACACTGTCATCCAACGCTATAGGCTTGCCGCTGTCTCCGCAATCAGCGATAGATGCAACGAGGGGAATCTGTGCGAGCAGACGCACACCAAGTTTATCGGCAAGGCGCACACCGCCTTCTTTACCAAAAATATAATATCTTTCAGCCGGATGCTCAGCCGGTGTAAAGTAAGCCATATTCTCGACAAGCCCAAGGATGGGGACATTAACCTTATCCTCCTGGAACATAGCTATGCCCTTGCGTGCGTCGGCCAGCGCGACTTCCTGCGGAGTGGTGACCACGACCACCCCGGTGATAGGAAGAGTCTGAACAAGTGTCAGGTGAATATCGCTCGTACCCGGAGGCATGTCGATGACGAAATAATCAAGCTCGCCCCAATCAGCGTCAGCTATAAGCTGCTTTAAGGCATTGGATGCCATCGAGCCTCGCCAAAGAACGGCTTTTTCCTTGTCGACCACAAAACCGATAGACAGGAGTTTGACACCGTAACGTTCTATAGGCAAAATCAACTGACGGCCATCGACTTCGTGGATATAAAGCTGCTCATCCTCGATTCCAAACATCTTAGGCATGGAAGGACCGAAGATATCAGCGTCGAGAAGCCCGACCTTATAGCCTTCGCGAGCCAATGCCACTGCGAGATTGGAAGCCACCGTCGACTTGCCTACCCCACCCTTGCCAGAAGAAACCCCTATGATGTTTTTCACCCCGGGAAGAACAGGCGCATTCTTCGGGGCGGCAGTCTGACGCGAGGCAACATTTACAGTAACTTTGACCTCCGGAGAGATATATGTATGTATAGCTGTTTCAGCCGCCTTGACCATCGATTTGACAAAGGGATCGGTGGGCCTATCGAAGATAAGCGAAAAACTGACGCTGTCTCCGTCAATACGGATATCGTCCTCGACCATTCCGGCCTCTACGAGATTTTTTCCATTGCCGGGATAGCGGACTGTCTGTAGCGCATCGGTTATAAGCGCAGGATATAATTGCAGGGACATGTATATCTTATGTGATGAATCGTTATTAATGTTATTTTTCTAAAACTTTAACAGAATTTCAGGCTTCATTGTTCACGGGAAAACCACCTTGAAATAGAGTTGTATATCATAATGAGGATGAAGTAGCCGCCATGCCAACGGTTCCTCGTCCGAAAGAACGGTATGTATCCGGCTCTATCTCAACCTCCGGCTCCGTAAGGTCACCACAGTTTTCCGGCAACCGCCACGCTATGTATTTGCTCGGTATGCCACGTGAGAGCCATTGTTGTTCGTAAAAAGTGCGTATCGGAGGGACCGCTCCACTGATCTCAGATGAATATAGATCGTCCGTGGCATAAATCGGTTCTATACCATTATGTTCCAACATGGCCATAGTATAGGCATATAGGAAAGGGCTGTCTGTCTTTAGATGTATAATTCCACCAGGGGCGAGCACCTTGCGATATATTCCAAGAAAATGGGTTCCGGTCAACCGCTTGTTCACCTTTTTCATCTGTGGATCAGGAAATGTTATCCATATTTCCGAAACTTCAGAGGAGGCGAAAAATTCCGGCAACAAATGTATCGAAGTGCGCAAAAAAGCCACATTGTCCATACCTGACTGTTCGACTTCCTTCGCTCCGGTCCACATACGCGCCCCCTTTATGTCTATGCCTATAAAGTTTTTGTCCGGATAGATCTTGCCCATCCCGACGGCATATTCTCCTTTTCCGCAGCCGAGTTCAAGCACTATCGGTCCTGCGTCACCGAACACGTCTTCACCCCAGCGTCCGCGCAACGGGCAGTTTTCACCCCCGTCCAAAGCCGACTGTGGATATTGGTAGACACATTTGAGTGTCTCCATTTCGGCAAATTTCTTTAATTTATTCTTTCCCATGGCAAGCCTGGCATATTATTACAATTCATTATTATAATCCGATCAGTTTCGCGCTTCCAACTTTTCCGTCGGAAAACAGCACTGTAAGTACATAAACTTTACCTGGAATAAGCGACACTGGCACTGAAAATTCAGTAAGTCCGTCAAATTCATGTGAAAGCAAACACCGACCGTCAATATCATGCAAACGCAAGGCCGAAAAACGGCTGTCCGCGCTCACATCGAGACAGCCCAAAACGAGAGACGCATCAAACGAATAGATTGCATCCTCAGGCCACAAAGCATCTACAATCATTGATTCTCCAATGTTTCTTATATCGAAATCCATCCATTGGGCGGCATTACAAAATTCATCCCGGACATCCGAGTCTACCGTCAAGACGATATCAGACTGCTCCACTCCCGACCAAACCTGTTTGCCAAGAGAGGGAACCCGTCCAAGACCCACCGCGTCGACAGAGCGAAGACCTGTCCAGCCCTCAAACGCACAATCACCGATATATTTCAGTTCTGAAGGAAGCTTCACCTGTCCGACTCCAGACATTCCCGACAAGGAAAACGCGCCCACAAGACTGATGCCTTCATGCAATATTCCGGATATGTCACCGATACGCATTGCCCCGGTAAAGGCGAACGCAGGTAATTCGTCGATCCCGCAAGGTAGCGCTATATCCCGCAAAGCGGCACAGCCAAACAAAAATCCCTCACCGAGATTTGATATCCCGGACGGGAGCAACAGTTTTTCAAGTTGTCCACAGCCCAAAAACGCATAGTCTCCTATGATGTCGAGATGTTCACATCCACTCAAATCGAGCGAGACAATACCAGTATAGGCGAAAGCTCCGCCACAGATCCTTTCAAGTTCTTTGCCGAGAGTCACGTTTCGCAACGAACAGCAACCGGAAAACGCCTCGACCGGAACCTCCCGGGCCTCATAAACCACGTCTTCCAAAGCCTGACAATCTTTAAAAACATATCGGCCGATATGACACACATCCGACGGAACATGGCCCCTTCGCAATGACCTGCATGAAGCGAAAGCTCCCTCACCGATAGAGTCAACTCCCGACGGGATCGCTATCTCCTCTACCGACGAAGCAAGCAAAGCGCCATCGCCTATCTTTCTGATAAACGCAGGCAATTCTATACTTAAAGCTGAAAGCCCGGACAAAGAATATGGCGGAAGAACGTCAGCCGGAAATTCAGAAATATCAGCGACAACATAACCATCGCCTTTACAGGCCTCTATCCTGACTCCAGACAGGTCAAGCGCCCTCAACGAGCGGCATACGGAAGATATAAACGATAAATCGTGAGCGTTGACACTACCCAGCAAAGACAACTCCTTGACATCCGTTGCCAACTTAATCTCCCCCGATGCAATCTCTCCAGCACGCACCTCCAACACCACCGCACCGGCTCTTATAGGCAAAACAGCCAACAAAAGCATATATAATATTGTATACCCGATATTTATTCCCATCCGGTAATAGTGCGGTATGAAACAGAGTCTATACAAATTAAGTTACTGCAACTTCTGCTTAGCCTGAAAAGCGAGCGCATAGAGACGCATCTGCTTCACCATAGCCAAAAGCCCATTGGAACGGGTCGGAGAAAGATGCTCAGACAAACCGATATCGTCTATAAAATGCAGATCGGAGCCCAAAATATCGTCAGGGGTCTGATTGTCAAGCACCTGTATGAGAAGAGAAATTATCCCTTTCACTATTATAGCATCGGAATCGGCCGTATAATGTACCTTCCCTTCGGGAGTAAGCTCAGCGTTGAGCCATACACGGCTCTGACAACCCTCAATGAGATGATCGGGCGTCTTGTATTCATCAGAAATTTCCGGCAGACTATTGCCAAGATCTATGATCATGCCATAACGGTCCATCCAGTCCTCGACATCGGAAAATTCCTCGATGATATCATTTTGTATTTCGTTGATAGTCATATTGCTATTAGATTTTAAATCTCGAAGGGCCAAAACACGAATCCTTCAACTTACAAAGTTAGAAATTCCACCCGTATTAAACAAATCCATAGCAGCCCCCATGGCGACATCCATGTTGTAATATTCCCAATCAGCGAAACGCCCTGTCATATAGAAATTATATGCCGAAAGATATTTTTTCAACGATGAGATCGATTTCCGTGTACCGGCATCCTGTATGGGATAAGTAAACTCGTTATAGCAATGGGTTATATATTTAGGAGCCAACGGTATACGTCTAAGCTGGCTCAGAATTTCCTCTTTTGATATCCTGTCGGTAAACTCTATGGAGCCTGTCATCTTTCCGGGCGCATTGTTAGATGGAGAAAAATTACCGGTACAAATAATGCGGTGAGCCTCATATCTGTCGTCCGGAAGATAGATCCAGCTATAGTTGTTGGACTCTATCTCACAGAATACGGAAGTGGTTCCATGCGATTCGAGGCTATTGATCCCGGCAATCCAACCACTTATATCCACACCCTCTATACAAGAAGGCAACTGCTTGATATTTCCACAGAAAACCACAGCGTCATATTCATCTCCGTTCACAATCCATTTATCTCCGACACTGGCCACGGTTTCTATCCGAGTGCCATACCGTACATCCAGCCCTTCGGCCATCCTGTCAGCGAGAAACTGCGATCCTCCGTTGTTTTCATACCAAAACGAACTGTGAACAAATTTTTTTTCCGCTATCTTTCGGATGTTGTTGAAAACGATCTCCTCCGGGCTTGGCATAGGCAATTTGCCTTCAAGCCATGCAAGCGGAACCTGTGAAAGGTCACGTCGCCATATCTTTTCATTGTATGGACGGAAATATAACTCATAAAGCGTTTGACCGAACATCTTTTTCAAGAAATCACCGAAATTGTCCGGTCTGTTGACCTCTTTTTTCAGGCTTATGACATCTGAAATTATAGCGTTAAGGGTGGTATCGTCAAACAGATATGCATAATTCTCTATCGGATAAGGTATACGACTGCCATCCGGCATAGATATAACCGAATTACGGTCGGCCTTCACAAATTCCCTCTCGCGGTCAAACAAACTCCAAAAAAACTCGCGGACATCCTCTCGCTTTGTATTGAACACATGACCTCCGCAAGTATGAAACAAGCTTCCACCGACACGTTCGCATCTGATCAGACCTCCAGGACGCGAGGCCGCTTCATATATAGTGACATCCGCCTTTCCGAAAAGAAGACGTCCCATTGTAAGTCCGCTTACCCCGGCTCCTATTATAGCTATTTTTTTCATCTGCAAAAACCAATTCTTCAATGTTTCAATTTATATTTCCAAACACTTTCTTAATTTTTCAGCCCTGACGGAAGTATAATGTTTCCGTAAATAGCGGGCATATACGTCCATATCCGCAGGAGAGGCCAACGCTTTGTCAAAAGCCGCTTCGAAATCATCGTAAGTCTCTATGCTTTTCCCGAAACTTGCAAGCTCATAAAAGTCTGTGTCGGAATTTTCCTCATATCTCAGCAAAAGATTGCACCCGCAGGCTATGCTTTCAAGAAAACGCGGTGTCACGGGATGAAATCCGTTGGTCTCCCTGTCTCCGTCAATTCCCGGAATCGAATATAACATGACCCGGCTCTTTCGCATCAGTTCCATGTAAGACTCCCTCGTATCCGCATTTCCAACCAATTCTCCTGAAGGCGAATAAAAATTAAAATGCCCATTCTCTATCTTACGGTCCAATACGGAAACCGCTGGATGTTTCCTGAGATATTCATCCAAAAAATCTTTGAATATCGGCGATGGCCGACCCAGCATGACCAAATCATATTCCTTATTGAAAACCGTATCCTCCGCAATCATATATTTATCCGGAAGCGACAAAGGCAAATGCTCGAATCTCGTACCGCAACCACCTTTATCTTTAATATAATCGTAAACCTGACGGCTCGAAATCAAAACCATATCTACCGCTCCCAATGCACCTGCAAATGCGTCATAGTCGCTGTCAGGAAGAAAATAATCAACGATGAAAGGAACTGTCCGACCATTAAGATCCTTTCCCATATCCGTAGTAGCCCCCATGACAAACACAAGCTCATGACCCGACGACATTGTCGGGACACCAATCCTGTTCGCCAGTCTCCTGATCCTGGAACGAAGACGGGATTCACATTTCAAAGGCACATCCAGAACATCCGAAAAAACATCTTCCCATTCATATACGAGATGCCATGACGGCCATGTCAAAAACCGTCTCGGAGATATTATGGAATTTAGCTTCATGGAGTTATAGCTTTATAAGAATTAGGAATCACAAAGATACAACATTAATTATACAAACCACTCTATCAAACCGACTTTACGCTATCATTTCACACCTTTTGAGATTGCGAAACCGGCTGCTCCATGGCTAAAATCCTGAAACGTCGACGGCCCGTAAGAACACCGTGCAACAACGGCATACACCGTGACAACAATCCGAATAGGACAAGCGTCAATGCCGTTGTAAGGAAAAGAGACAACACAAACACTACATGCGCATAGACAACCCCGTCTTTAGGCATTACTAAATAAAGAGTTTTCATTATATACGGCGAAAATATACCGTGCGCACAGAAAATAAAAAACGATGTTCTGGCGAGAGACACCATACAGGGCACATCGACCTTATAAGAAATCCATATCAGCCCGCCAGCGGATGAAACCACGAGCATAAAACTTGACAGTTCAGTCACGAACAGCCCTGTGGGAGGAAATGAATAAGAGAAGATCGACATCAGTATCCATAACGGAATGGAATACTTCAGTAAATCTATCCTCGACACCAGAAAATCACCGGAGCAAAGTATGCCGCAAGCAGCCCCGAACGCAAAATATCCTATTCCGGCAAGACATGACACATCGACATAATGAAACCCGACCATAGCCACCACAGCAAACCAACGAAAGCGTCTTATCGCCATAAAGATCAATGGTGTCAACAAGGCGAACACAATTAGATTTCTCAAAAACCAAAGCGGGATCAGAATGGGATCGGCAAAGACTTGATAAAAACCCTGTAAAGTAAAAATTTCGTCATACGGCAATGCCTCCCCTCCTTCATTCAATACAAGTTTGACGGTTACACGTGTCATCACCGCTATAAGATTCCACAAGACGAAAGGAATCAATAACGACACGAATCGCGCGGAAATCTTACGCTTATAAACACCCATAGTCAACACACGGGCATTGGCAAAAAACAGGAAACCCGCTATGACGAAAAATACGACAATACGGCTCGCAGGAAACATGCAATTTATAAACCGCATGCACTCTCCGAACGACTCTATATCGGCAGCCGACATGAAACCCCCGTCACGATACAACTCTATAGGATTCGAGTGCACCATCACAACGCCAATTGTCAGAGGGAAACGAAGCTGACTTATCAGCTTGTCAATAACGGCATTCATTCTCCAGGCAAAAACATGTCAAAACTCCGCCATAAATTTTTACGACATCTTTCTAATAAAGAAACGGTAAAACAAGCCGATTAATTATATCATCCCTATTTTTAAGCCTACGTATCAACACAGACACCGGCCTGAAAAACACTACGAACACCAGCCATACAAACTTGCGTTAGTTTGTATGGCTGGTTATTAAAAATTGATATGAGTTTACTGGGCTTAGTATTCCTCTTCGTTGAAGAAGAAGTCTTCTTTTTGGGGATAGTCGGGCCAGATGTCTTCGATGCATTCGTATGTGTCGCCTTCATCTTCCATTTCCTGAAGATTTTCTATCACTTCCATCGGGGCTCCGGAGCGCATTGCGTAGTCGATAAGTTCTTCTTTTGTGGCAGGCCATGGTGCGTCTTCAAGTTTCGAGGCCAATTCAAGTGTCCAATACATGACGGTCAAGTGTTTTTTATGATTTTTATTTCAAAATTAATCTGATTTTTGTGCGCGCAAAGGTAGTCATTTTCCTAATATATACAATTGATCAGGACGTTGTATTTGTTAAATCTTCCAAACGAGTACATTTCGTTTTGCCAAAGAACAGCTTTTTAATAATTTTGTATAGAAAATAATCATCAACAACTTATCTATCCATGAAATACGCCATAAATTTCTCGGCAAGACTAATCGCAATAATAACTTGCTTATTGTCGTTCTCTGTCAATATGTCCGCTGCCGAAAAGCCCTGGAATCACGGAGCCCTTAAAGTATCCGGGAATCACCGTTTTTTCTGTCACGAAGACGGAACCCCATTCTTTTGGCTTGGCGACACAGGATGGCTTCTTCCCGAACGCCTCGACCGCGACGAGGCCGCCTATTATCTACGGAGCACCGCGGCCGACGGCTACAATGTCGTACAGATACAGGTGATCAACGGTGTCCCGACATTTAACACTTACGGAGCTATATCACATCCTGACGGCTGGAACATGGCCGCTGTCGACAACAACGAAGGGTATGGCTACTGGGACCACCTCGACTACATAGTCGATCAAGCGGAACGGGAAGGCATATATATAGGTATGGTATGCATCTGGGGAGGTCTCGTAAAAGCCGGGCTAATGAACGTTGATCAGGCCAAGATTTATGGCGAATTTCTCGCCAAGCGTTATGGTAACCGTCCAAATATAATTTGGATTATAGGCGGAGATATACAAGGCAACATAAAAACAGCCGAATGGGACGCTCTCGCCGAAAGCATACGCGCACTCGACTCCAAACATCTCATGACTTTCCATCCACGCGGACGAACGACGTCGGCCGGATGGTTCAACAAACGGGATTGGCTTGATTTCAATATGTTTCAAAGCGGACACAGGCGCTACGGCCAAAGAATGGGCAATAAGGACTACCCGATACCCGACGGTACGGAAGAAGACGTGTGGATGTATGTCGACTCCGCCACAGTACACCGTCCTTTGAAACCTGTGCTCGACGGAGAACCAAGCTATGAAGACATCCCACAGGGACTACATCATGACTACGAACCGAGGTGGAACGACAAGGATGTACGAAGATACGCTTATTGGTCTGTATTCGCAGGCTCATGCGGACACACATACGGACACAACGCGATCATGCAGTTTGTCCGGCCAGGCATCAACGGAGCATATTTCGCGGACGGAGAGAAAAAGCCATGGTGGAAAGCCCTGTCCGATCCCGGACGCAGACAGATGAAGCATCTGAAAAACCTTATGCTCGCCTTCCCTTATTACGAGCGCGTGACCGACAGCCTCATTGTCAAGGATAACGGCATTCGTTACGACCGTCTTTTGGCCACTCGCGGCAACGATTATCTTATGGTCTATAATCACAGCGGACGGCCGATGACACTCGATCTCAACCGGATATCGGGCAAGGAAAAACATCTATGGAGTATGAATCCTTCCGACGGTTCCATACGCTATTTGGGCAAACGAAAAGACGGCACTGTCCATATTGATCCACCCGCAAAAGCCGGTGAAGACTTCATCATAATAGCCATAGACTCAAAAAAGGACTATCTCACGCCCGACATGACAGAGATACCTGTCCTAAGCGACACTCCAAAGAAAAAGGATCTGACCGAATAAAGCCTAAAGTTAAGATCGGAGGCAGTTAGCGCAATTCCACGATTTATTGCTACCTTTGCATCCCGGCTTCCATTCCGGAAACCGGAAGGAATTCGCTATTTCAATCAAACGAAGACAAAAGCTCCACCAAACATCATCCCCACGCACAACTAAATGTCATCACGCTTAATAACGCCTCTTCTATTCGCAATCATATTTTCGTTTTCAGCCAAAGCATCACAAACCGACTCCGAAGCTTTGCGCGAACGGCTAAAAGAAGGGCCGGACACGCTTGAGATCGGAGAGGTCAACGTCACATCCATAAAACAATCCCGTTCGCTATTGCGCCAACCGGTCACTGTCACTACCTTAAAACAAGGGGAGATCGAGCGGTTGAACATTGCCGGGATGAAAGGCGTATCGGAAATAGCCCCGAACTTTTTCATGCCGGACTACGGCTCAAGGATGACATCGACAATCTATGTGCGCGGCATAGGCGCACGTATTGACCAACCAGCCGTCGGGCTTAACGTCGATAACATTCCTTATCTCAATAAAAACGCATACGACTTCGACTCTCAAGACATAGAGCGTATCGAGGTGTTGCGAGGCCCGCAGTCAACTCTCTTCGGCCGCAACACCATAGCGGGACTGATAAACATTTATACACTGTCGCCATTTTATTATCAGGGACTCAGAGCCATAGCCGAAGGAGCTACGCATGGCAACTACCGTCTCGGACTCTCCTACTATAGGATGCTGACACCGAAACTCGGGATGTCGCTAAGCGGACACCGAAGCTACCGACGGGGATACTTCAGAAACAGTTTCGACGACTCCAAAGCCGACCGCGAGCACACAGAATCTTTGAGATGGAAAACCGTCTTCAAACCGACAAACTCACTCTCGATAGAAAACGTGGCTTCCTATGGATACGCCCATCAGAATGGCTATCCGTATGCCTTCGAAGAAAGCGGTGAAATAAACTATAACGATCCGGCATTCTACCGTCGAAAATCATTCTTGGAAGGATTAACCGTAACCTATGGCAACGAAGCTTTCTCCATGGCGTCAATAACGGGATTCCAATATCTTGACGACAACATGACGCTCGATCAGGACTTTCTGCCTGACAGCTACTTCACACTTACTCAAAAACAACACGACCGCAGTTTCACGCAAGACATTGTGGTCCGAGGCAAGAAAGGCTCATACAACTGGCTTGGAGGAGCGTTTGGATTCTATAAATATGCCGGCATGACCGCGCCTGTCACCTTCAAGGAAGACGGCATCGAGCGTTTGATCCTTGCCGGAGTAAACTCCAAACTCCCCCCAGGAATGCGTCTTGACTGGGACAGCCCCGAACTGCTGCTTGGTTCCGACTTCAAACAAGCGGCCAAAGGTATAGCTTTCTATCATCAAAGTTCCTACGATCTCGACAACTTGAGTTTTTCTTTTGGATTGCGTTTCGACTACGAACATACATCGCTTAAATACCACAGCCACAGCTCAACGTCATGCACAATGTGGAACGTACGCAACCCGGCTGTTCCTATCCCTATGAAGACAGTCGAAATCAGCATCGATGATCGCGACAAGCTTTCGCAGCACTTCACCGAGATATTGCCCAAATTAAGCATCACCTACCACCTACCACACTCTGCCATATTCGTCTCGGCATCAAAAGGATACAAGGCTGGAGGTTACAATACCCAAATGTTCTCCACCTATCTCCAACAGCGTCTCATGAGCGAAGTCAACCCTAAGGGAGAAGAGACGGATGTGAATGCGAACAAAATGGTGTCCTACCGCCCGGAGATTTCATGGAACTATGAGATCGGAGGCCATTTCAGCGTCGATCACGGCAGAGTCTACTCCACATTCGCACTTTTCCTCATCGACTGCCGCGACCAGCAGTTGACAGTCTTCCCCAAAGGCACGACCACCGGACGAATAATGACCAATGCGGGACGCACACGCAGCATGGGAGGGGAATTCACCATGAGCTACAAGCCAACAAGCCGTTGGCATTTCAATCTCGCATATGGCTACACAAACGCGACTTTCCGCCGATATGTCGATGGCGACGAGAGCTACCGCGGCAAACGCGTCCCCTACGCCCCCTCAAACACGCTTTTCCTCTCCGCTTCTTTCCGCCAACCTTTGTCTCCGTCATGGATCAACGCGGTAAGCATCACTACAGACATGCGCGGCACAGGATCCATCTATTGGGACGAAGCCAATACCTACCGCCAACCGTTCTACACCGAATTTGGAGCGGCTCTGCGATTCGAATTTCCGGGCGCAACCCTCGATATCTGGGGCAAGAACCTCACCGACAAAGAATTTGCGACATTCCGCTACGAATCAATCTCCAATAATTTCTTCCAACGCGGACTGCCGGCACGAGGAGGAATCACTTTGCGTCTGGACTTCCCATCATTATAAAGCCCATTTATCACCGATTGAAATTTTTAACCAAACGACACATAACAATCAACAATAAAGAGCCTTTACGACACGTTTAAAGTAATGGTATCCACATCTGAAACATTTCCGATTAAGAAAGGCTATTATATAATAATATTATGAAAAAATATTTTCTATCATTAGGCATACTTGCAGTGAGCGCAGTGTCATTCACTTCCTGCCTTGACAGCGACAACAGCGACCAGAACTTCACCTACACCTATGGAGGGAACGAATGTTTCAACCGAGTTGTCGAACGCGGCACAACAAACGAAATCTGGACTAAGCAACCTTCCTATACATTCAAGTACAATGTAAGCAAGTCCAAGATTGACGTGCAGATGTCCGGTATAACCCTTGGTGACGACTACAAGAATCTATCGTTCGCACTCCCGACACTAAGTTTCACACAGAACAACAAGGACGGCTTCATCGAGACAAGCGGACGCGACATATTGCCAGTGACCCCGTCTCCATACGCCTTCGATGTATTCAAACTCCGCTCCTATCCCGCACGCGCCATTTACATCAACGGCAAGTACGTCGGTCTGCCTGTCTATGACCTATCATACACCATACAAAATACAAGCGACAACAGTATATATGACGTGACAGTCTATCCTGTCGTGAACGCATATCTCGGTGCAACGAATTCATACGACCTTGAGAACTCATCACAGGTATTCGTCAACAAGGAAAATCTGTACCAGTCTCCGTTCGTAGTTGAAATAGACTATGAAAAAAAGACTGCAAAAATGTATGTCTACAACGCCAAATTCAAAAAAGACAAGAACCCGACCACATTCTCTGTCAAGGATCTTCCCGTGACTTTCACCAGTGACGGCTATTCGATCTCCACTCCAAGCGACACCCAATTGCCTATAATCAACTCGCAGGGCAACACAATCGAGGGCAGAACTAAGCGGCATTTCCATTACGGCACGTCTCAACTACGGTGCGACCATAATGTTTGAATGCGACCTCGGTGAGGATGGCAAATTCAGAATGGTAGCACCACTCCGTTACCTACTTTATGCCAATCAGGACAATGAAGACTAAAGAAGCACTATAGCTTTCATAAAACATAAAAAACACCGACGCGGTTGTGTCGGTGTTTTTTTATTGAATAAATATTTATTATGGCAAGTGTTTCATGCCATATAAAATGATTCAAGCCTGTACGGAAAGTATTTTTCCTGTTCCGTAAACACAAATGCGACGTAGGGTCGCAGGAAAAAGCCATGTATCACCACGCTCTATCCGCAGCTCTCCGGTAACTGAAGCATCGTCGCCAAACGAATACTCGACAATGACTTCACCGTCAAGACACATCACTATGGTAAACGACTCTCGGTCGCGCGGCAAAACGAGTTGTCCATCTCCAAAATGAATCTCATATCTACGTACGACAAAATGAGCGCAATCCGCCAAAACAGAGCCTGACGGTTCTGTTTTATATGTAGGAAACACTCTATAGTCTATAGCGTCACGGGCATCACTTATATGCAACTGGCGTGGATTTCCATCCTTATCCCGACGATCAAAATCGTATATACGATATGTAATATCACTGGTTTGCTGTATCTCTGCAAGCATATTGCCTCCGCCTATCGAATGGATGCGTCCTGCAGGAAGAAAGAAACTGTCACCGGGCTTTGATTCATAACTGTCGACGACATCCATTATGGTATTGTCGGCCACCATGCGTTCATAATCGTCAGGGCTGATCTTCTCTTTCAATCCGGTATATATCCTGGAACCGGGCACAGTATCTATGATATGCCACATTTCAGTCTTTCCGGGACAATTATGGCGGATGCCGGCAAGATCATCATCGGGATGCACCTGTACGGACAAATCGTCGCGGGCGTCGATTATCTTTATGAGCAGCGGAAACGTACTCCCGAACTTTTTAAAGTTATGCTTACCCGTAAGCTGCGCACCATATATTTCTATAAGTTCAGTAAGCGATCTGCCAGAGAACGGCCCACGGTCTACAACCGAAACATGGCCTGGAACAGCGGATATCTCCCAGCTTTCCCCGATTGATTTACGATCTGTGACAATCCCTTTGTATGGAGCGATGCGCTCGCCTCCCCAAATTACGGATCTAAGATAAGGAGAGAAGTGAAGCGGTTGGTCAAGCATCTGTCACTACATTTAAATTCATCAATACAACCCATACACATCAAAGCATGCGGAGCGACGCAAGTTGCTCAAGTACGTCAAGACGGGAGATCGAACGTTTCGATAAAAGAAATGAAGCGAAATCATGAGCCACCGTCTGCACTCCGTGGTGAGAGAAAACCTTTGTCAGATAATTGAAATTTTTATCAAAAAGACGGTCTATCTCATCATCATCAAGCGAACATGCTTCATGTCCCTCTTCCATAGCGATATCATGAAGCATTGAGCGAAGTTGCGAAGGCAAAGAGCGGTTACCATTGACCAGATGACGGCAAAGAAGATTTGACATAAGCATCCCAAGACCTATATTATAATTTTTAAGCATCTGATTCCATGCGGCCTTGGCAGAAACACCGGGGTTACCGGCAAAATAAAAATCGGGCGACATGGCCACCATCTCGTCGTCGCAAGACGCGTCGAGATCGATAGAGGCAAGCATGTCCTCTCCGTCAAAAATTAAAAGTCCGATAGCCATGCCGGTAGCCCCGTAGCTCCGGTCGGTCTCGTCTTTATATTTAAAACTTTCCATAATTTTATAAAAACGTCAATTCAAGTCCGGTTGTTTTAGATATCGTTATTAAACATCCTATTAGTTTATGACAAGGATTTTGGTGACCACATCGCCTTCGGACGACGAATCACCGGATGTAGAGGCCAACACATAGTACACTCCGCTTTTGACCCGTGCCCCATTCATATTACATCCGTCCCATATAGCCATGCCCCCCTGCGAAGCGGTCTGATAGACGAGACGCATACCGGCATCAACGATTTTCACGAGCGACGAATCCATCAGACCTTTTATCGTTATCCAACCGGTATAGTCCGGACTCACTGGATTGGGATATGCATAGACGTCCGAATAATCCGGCCGTGCGGGAGCCGTTGTGGACGAATATTCATAAAGACCGTTCAACGTGCCCACAAAAACCGAATTTGAATTCGGGTCGACATACAGCGATGTGATCGTATTAGTCGACAAGGGAGAATTATCTGTATTGAAATTGGCGATAATTTCGTCACCGTTTTCGCTCACGAGAAATAAACCTGAGTCAACAGTTCCTATCCATTTACGATTGGCTGCGTCGACTGCTATGCAGCGCACATGTTCTGTGGGAAGAAGATAGTCGGCAAGATTGGAACCGTCATTGCGAGGTATCTTCAGACGGTTGATCCTGAAATCGGACGAAAAAACACTGACAGGGTTGCTTATCTCAAAAACACCGGATGTGGTGGCTACCCATACACGTCCGCGCAGATCCTCGACAAAACTGTTGATATGCTGTGGGGAGAATATCTTGCCATCCTGATCTTCCATATTAAGAATTACAACCTTACGGTCATCAGACGTATCGGACAGGGTGCCATTGTGATATAGAGCAGCAAACCCTTTCCAATACTGCGCGTCTGTCACAAAAAACACCGGTGAACGTTTGCAAAGTAAAAAATCGACATCTCGTTCAAAGATATATTCTCCGAGATCCAGCGTGATCCAATCGTCCTTGACCACAGTACGCGGATCTTTGCGACGCTTGTCAGCGGGAAGGACCGATACTGCTGGCTGACCGGGATCGTCTGTATACGCTCCGACGATTAGATTGCCCTCATCGTCAATCATCGCTGTATTCGCTCTCCAGGCCCAATCATTGACTTTATATATTTTCGAATTCTCGTCAAACTTTCCTATCTCACGACCGTCTTTTATCACGTATATTCCGTCCAAGGCCGAACCAACGTAACGAATCGACGTATCGTCTGGATCTTCAATCACAAATGTAGGTGAATATATATTTTTAGGCAAGTCCTTTACACCCGATGATTTGAGTGTAAGGCTTTCAGGATCTACCTCCACATTTTCGATACGGCCTTCATCCACATTGACGAAATTGCCGTTGAAAACCTTAACGAAGAAATCACCGATACCGTGAGGATAATGATTGCTCAATGACATATTTGACACATAAAAGCCACGTCCGTCTGATGATGGGAATATACGCGATATTTCCGAAAATGTAGTCGCCTCCGCGGGACGATACCTATCTCTCAGCACGGTAAGCCCTCCTCCGTCATCTATCTTATAATTTCCAAGCCCTTTGATGTCAGCGGCCCATACCGAAGACGGGCCTGAAAGAGTTGCGATAGAACATCCATCCAAAGGGGCAGGAATAGAGGCCAACGTCTCCAAGCGCCACGGTGAAAACACGCGTCGCAATCCTCCATCGGCAACGAAATATAGTCCGTCGGCAACGGTCGAGACCGACTTTACTCCAGAATCAAACGGACCGGACATCATCATTGACAAACAGCCACGGTCAATCGTAAGCCTATATGACTTCCCATCTGCATCCACCAGCATAAAATCATATCCGTCACCCGACTCGGTGACACCTACTCGGTGGATATCGACTATATGCCCTGGAAGATGCCCCAAACTTGTGAAACTTGAAAAAAGATTATGCCTGTCTCCCTTTGGCGAAACGAGAAGCTGCCATGCCAAAGGGCCCTCCGAAGGAATAACCACTATATGGTCCGGAGTAAAAGCAACCGCGGTGAGTGCCGTATCATAAATCCCCGACTCACGGACATCATGCGAATCACCGCTGTAAACTACAAGCCCGAACGAGGTCGCGACATATATCAGCTCTCCGTCAAATTTTATATCATTGATTCTTTTTAAATTATTTATATTCGCATCGCGTATATCAGGCATATTGACACGACGACCGGAATCATACACAAGATCTATGCAGGCATCTTCATAACTGACCGCAAGTCGCTTTCCATCACGGTCGTAATAAATATCATCGACACGAAATCCACCAAGATCGACTCCCGGCTCATATACACGAGTCTCATCGTTTTCTTTATCATAAGAATAAAGCGAACCGGACGAAGCCGTAAAAACAAACCGTGGTGTCTCTATGACGCGTGCCGTGTCACCAAAAGCAGGATAAAATCTCCAGCTACCGGTAGCCAATTGCGCAGACACGACAACAGGCAGAAACAAAATTATTAATAATATAAGTTTTTTTGGCATATAATCTAACTATGTATCAATCGGGACATCAATCCATTACAACAAATGCGATTCAAGATATCGGATAAGCAGACCCGTTGCGGCTCCCCTGTGGCTTATCGCATTTTTTTCATCCTGACTCATACATGCGAAACTAACCGGACTCACCGATGGTTTGAATACAGGGTCATAACCAAACCCATCCACGCCTTGAGGTTCAAGAAGTATCTCCCCTTCGACCTGACCTCTAAAAATTACAGTCTCACCGTTGAGAATAAGCGCGATAACGGTCTCAAAACGAGCATTTCTATCGACCACCCCTTCAAGATTCTTCAAAAGTAGCCTCATATTTGCCTCACTGTCATGTCCAGGGCCGGCATAACGAGCCGAATATACCCCGGGAGCACCATCAAGCGCGTCCACCATAAGCCCGGTATCATCGGCAAAACAGTCATAACCGTAATGCTCCTTGACATAACGGGCCTTCATCAAAGCGTTTCCTTCAAGATTGTCAGCCGTCTCCGGAATCTCATCATTACAATTTATATCTTTCAGAGAGAGGATGTTGAACCCCTCACCGACAATACGTCTTATCTCCTCGAGTTTGTGGGAGTTATTTGTAGCGAATACTAAATCCTGCATAATAATTATAAACGTTTTCAGCTATTCGATATTGCACTCTGTTTCAGACAAACGCTTTCACCACATCACCCAAGCGTTTTAAGCCCTCAACAGATTGCTTTACAAAGATAAGCATACTATTTCAATGAAAAAGTACGATAATATAACACAGGTCCTGGATTTACATTTGTAAATACATTTTGCCTCTGATTTTCAACACACTACCCACATGTTAATAAATTATTAAAAAAAACAAGATTTTTATACTGTTTAGTTTTGTAAATTTTTGTAATTTTACACCCTCCAATAAACCCGCCATACACAACCGTTTAGATGAGCGAAGAAGTATATCACATACCCGCACTGCTACCCGAAACCATCGAAGCTCTCGACATTCGCCCCGGAGGTATATATGTCGACGCAACATTCGGGGGAGGAGGACACTCCAAGGCCATAGTAGAATTGCTCGACGCTCCGGAAGGAGGCCATTTGTATGCATTCGACCAAGATGAGGACGCGGTAAGTCGCGCCCCCGAAGACGAACGTTTCACAATGGTTTATTCAAACTTCCGTTTCATCACAAACTTCATGAGATATTACGATGTCGATGCCGTAGATGGAATACTCGCAGACCTCGGTGTCTCGTTTCATCATTTCGACGACACCAAACGCGGCTTTTCTTTCCGCTTCGACGGCCCGCTCGACATGAGGATGAACCGCCTGGCAAGACGGTCGGCCACTGACATCGTGAACGGTTACACAGAAGAAAAACTCGCTGACACACTCTATATCTACGGTGAGTTGAAACAAAGCCGTGCGATGGCACGCTCGATAATCAAAGCCAGGTCCGAGGCAGAGATAAATACCATCGGAGCTCTCATCGAGGCGGTCAAGGCGCATATCGATCCAAGAAAAGAAAAAAAAGAACTCGCCCAGCTATTCCAAGCCCTCAGAATAGAAGTCAATGACGAGATGGGCGCGCTAAAGGATCTTCTCGAAGGAGCGTTGAAGGTTCTGAAACCAGGTGGAAGACTCGTGGTCATCACATATCACAGTCTTGAAGACCGTATGGTAAAGAACTTCATGAAAACGGGAAATTTTTCCGGCAAAGTCGACAAAGATTTCTTTGGAAAGGTCAACGCTCCGATGAAAACCCTGGGAGGGAAACCGATTGTGCCTGGCGAAGAAGAGATCGAACGCAACCCGCGATCGCGCAGCGCAAAACTCCGCACCGCAATCAAACTGTAAGCACCAACCACCGAACCAATAGAACAAAAGTTGATGAAAGCCAATATAATCACGCGACTATTTCGTGGACAAGTCTTGTCAAGCGATTTCTTCGCCAGACACTGGCTACCCGTGCTTATATGTATACTGGTCATAATGGTCTACATAACCACCAAATACACATGCCAGACCAATATGGAGAAAATAGCGGCTCTCGAACGTAAACTTGAAATAGTGACAAACGAAAAAGCACGCGAACGCAGCGCGTTCATGGGTCGCATACGCGAAACATCAATGCAACAGCTTGTAGACTCTCTGCATCTCAATCTGAAAGTACAGTCACAACCACCATACAAAATACCTAAATAAATATCAGCATCCTCTCCAATCATTCAATCCGCAATCAGTGAAAAAGGACAACCGCAGCAACATTCTGTTCCGTTATGGCCTCGTAATAGTGGCCATATTGATGCTATCGGCCCGCATAGTGGTGAAACTGTGCGACACCACCATCGTGGATGCCGACAAATGGAACGAACGCGCCAACGAACTCCTGACACAGACAAAAGTGATCGTGCCTGGACGCGGCAACATACTTGCGGCCGACGGAAGCATCCTTGCCACCAATCTCAATTTCTATACGGCCCGAATCGACTATCGCGCAGAAAAATTCAACGAAAAACTTTTGCGCGACACGATAGAACATCTCGCTGCCAGAATGGCCGAAAACTTCCCGGTAAAAAATGCGGAAGCCTGGAAAAAACATCTGCTGAAACCACTCGAAAAAGAACGCGCGAAACGTCCGCGAGCCTACAAGCTGATGTCCGGACTTTCGCATTCCGACATGGAGCTGATGCGCACATTTCCGTTTTTCAGTATTAAAAACCGCAACCGCAACGGCCTTACATTCGAGAAGTACATGCGTCGCTTCAATCCCTACGGAGATATGGCGCGACGAAGCATAGGCGGTGTCGGAGAGACGACTGAAAGCAAGGAGATACATGGAATATCCGGACTTGAGAAAGCGCTCGACTCTCTCCTTTACGGCAAGATCGGCTACAGCAAGATGATAAACCTGACCAAAAAGATCACAGACTGGACAGACGTTCCGGCCGTACCCGGAAGCGATATAGTAACGACAATCGACATCAATATGCAGGATATCGTCGAAAGCGAGCTTAACAACGTACTCGACACCTGTGGAGCCGATTGGGGAGTGGCCGTTCTCATGGATGTAAAGAACGGTGACATCAAAGCGATATCGAATCTTGAACGCAATCCAAACGGAACGGGATATATAGAAGCCCGCAACCGGGCGGTCATGGGCTATGAACCCGGATCGGTCGTAAAGACACTGTCGATGATGATAGCCGTCGAAGACGGCATAATCGACAACCTCAACGAAGTGCTCCCCACCGGCAAAGGATGGTCATACGCAGGAGGACGAGCAATAACCGACTCCCACTATTCGACTTCAATACGCGTAGGTGAAGTTCTCGAACAATCGTCAAACATAGGCATGGCCCGCATAATAACGCGAAAATACGACGAAAATCCCGGAGCTTTCTATTCCCGCGTGAAAAAACTCGGATTTCTTGAACCCATGAACACCGGAATAGCCGGAGAAGTGCCACCTCGTTTCGATAGTGTTCCATCGAACAGGGGCGGACGCATAGCACTCTCCCGAATGAGCTATGGATATGCTACAGAGATACCACCGCTCTATACCCTCGCCATTTACAATGCCATCGCCAATGACGGTGTCTTCGTCAGACCTCGCCTCGTCAAACAGATAAAAGGCACTGTCGATTCTGTGCTACCGGTAGGATACATGGGCGACGGACGAGCCTGCTCTCCACGCACGGCATCCATCGTACGTAAAATGCTTACCGACGTCGTATGGGGCGACCATGGAACAGGACGCTTCCTTCGCAACAATACCGTACGAATAGCCGGAAAAACCGGCACATGCTACATGATAGAGAACGGAGCATACAACCCAAGTAAAAAACGCCTTGCCTTCTGCGGATTCTTCCCGGCGGAAAATCCTAAATATTCCTGCGTAGTACTGACATGCCATCCGACAAAAAATTTCTTTGGCGCAGCTACCACATCCGGCCAGGTACTCCGCAATATAGCCCTCAAACTCTATTCCCGCGGAATGCTCGACAATTCATCGGACTACCGCGAAAGTTCCTCCTCAGATGCCTCGCCCACTTTCTACGCATCGATAAAAGGAAATCTATATGAGAAGGTCAAAACCGACTTTGCGATCCCATCGAGACGAGCCTTAAAGTCTCCTGACAAGGTCTCATCCGGAGCATTGCCAGATGTCAAAGGCTACGGACTTCGCGACGCGCTCGTCACTCTTGAAAAAGCGGGATACAACGTGACTTATTCAGGCTCCGGCTACGTACGCTCTATGTCACCGTCAGCAGGAAGCAATCCACCGAAAGGCACTCGCGTACATCTCGTCCTTGCCAATTGAAATAAAAATAATCCGAACAATATACACATACATATATATTATATACGGTGAAAAAGTTAAATGAACTCCTCGCCCCGCTCGAAATAATGGAAATCGTCGGAAACGACGATAAAAACATACACGCCCTGACTTCAGACTCCCGCAAAGTATGCGAAGGGACTCTGTTTGTGGCCGTACCAGGTGTAAGCGTCGACGGACACGGATTCATACCGATGGCCATTGAAAAAGGGGCTACAGCTATAGTGTGCCAGCAACTTCCATCTGAACTTTCCACACATGTGACATACATAGTCGTGCCCTCGACGCCACATGCCTTGGGCTATCTCGCATCACAATGGTGGGACAACCCGTCACGGAAGTTAAAGCTTGTAGGCGTAACAGGCACCAACGGCAAAACCACCACCGCCACACTAATATACGAGATGGCACGGCTGCTCGGCCATAAGGCGGGATTGCTCTCAACCGTATGCAACTATGTCGACGACAAAGCCTATCCCACCGACCACACAACACCAGACCCCATAACTCTAAACGAAATGCTCCATCTGATGGTGGAATCCGGATGCGAGTACGCGGCTATGGAAGTGAGCTCACACGCCGCAGACCAACAGCGTATAGCCGGACTGCATTTCGAAGGAGGGATCTTCACTAATCTAACCCGCGACCATCTTGACTATCATAAGACTTTTGACGCATATCTCGCTGCCAAAAAGAAATTTTTTGATATGCTTCCGCGTCAGGCTTTCGCGTTGACCAATGCTGACGACAAGGTTGGAGAAATCATGCTGCAGAACACTCTGGCCAGACGCCTCACCTATTCGCTATGGTCTGAAGCCGATTTCCGGGGACGCATAATAGAATCGAGGCTAGACGGAACACTGCTCTCCCTTAACGGCAACGAAGTGGAATTGCTGTTTACCGGAAAATTCAATGCCTATAACCTTACAGCAGTCTATGGAACCTGCATCCTTCTCGGTTGGGACAAAGAGGATGTGTTACGCGAAATGTCACGTCTCGTGCCTGTAGCCGGACGTTTCCAGGCATTTCACTCACCGAAAGGCTACACAGCGATTGTCGATTATGCCCATACACCCGACGCTGTTGTCAACGTGCTCAACGCCATACGCGAAGTCATAGGCAAGGACGGTGAAATAATAACCGTCGTCGGAGCCGGCGGAAACCGCGACAAAGGCAAACGTCCTATAATGGCCCGCGAAGCAGCGGCCCGCAGTCAACGCCTTATCCTGACTTCTGACAATCCACGTTTCGAAGAGCCCGAAGATATACTGCGCGACATGGAGGAAGGCCTCGACAATGAAGCTCGCTCACGCACTCTCAATATAGCTGACAGGCGTCAGGCAATAAAGACAGCCGCGACGCTCGCATCAAAAGGCTCCGTGATACTTATAGCGGGAAAAGGCCATGAGGATTATCAGGAAATCAAAGGCGTAAAACACCATTTCGATGACCGGGAAATAGTCTGCGAAATAATCGCATCCGAAAAACCCTGACTGAAGAACAACTGATAAAACATAGACAACACCAATATTTTAAACATCAAACTTTAGATCAAAAGTGCTCTATTATATATTCGACCTCCTGCAAGACAGCAACTTTCCCGGATCGCGCCTGATGAGCTACATCACATTCCGCTCCGGTGCAGCCTTGCTGCTTTCACTTTTCATCGCCCTCGTGTTCGGCCGTAAGATAATCGACCGCCTGCAGCTGATGCAGGTAGGCGAAATCGTGCGCAACCTCGGGCTTGAGGGACAGATGCAGAAAACAGGAACTCCGACAATGGGAGGTGTCATAATAATAATCTCAATCATCATCCCCTGTCTCCTTGTCGGAGACCTGTCCAACATATACATGTTGTTGATGCTCATCTCGACAATTTGGCTCGGCACGCTCGGTTTTTGTGACGACTATCTCAAAATCACGCGCCACGACAAGGAAGGAATGAAAGGCAAATTCAAAATCATAGGCCAGATAGGACTCGGACTGATAGTAGGCATAACAATGTATGTCAGCCCGGACATAACACAACGCCAAAGCGTGCCTGTCACACACTCAGAGGAAAATACCGAAACCGTCGTCATAAATGAAACCAAGGATGTAAAATCAACACAGACCACCATACCATTTGTCAAAGGAAACAATTTCGATTATGCCTATCTGACCCAATGGATGGGTGACCGCGCACAGACCGGAGGATGGATACTGTTCATATTCGTTGTGATAATAGCCGTCACGGCCACAAGCAACGGAGCCAACCTTACAGACGGACTTGACGGACTCTGCGCCGGAACCTCCGCTATCATATGCGTGGCCCTCGCGATCATGGCATATCTCGGAGGCAACCTCGTCTACTCGACATATCTTAATATAATGTATATCCCGCAATCATCCGAGCTTGTCGTCTTCATGTCGGCTTTCATCGGAGCGTTGATCGGATTCCTATGGTACAATGCCTATCCGGCTCAAGTATTCATGGGCGACACAGGCTCGCTTACGATAGGAGGCATTATAGCCGTATTCGCCATTCTTATACACAAAGAACTGCTTATACCCATATTGTGTGCCATTTTCTTTGTCGAAGACCTGTCGGTAATGCTACAAGTGGCATATTTCAAATATACAAAACGGAAATACGGACAAGGAAAGCGCATATTCAAGATGACACCGCTACACCACCACTATCAGAAACCCGGCAATTCAGGCATAGAGGCTTTGATCCAGGCTCCTATACAGGCCATTCCGGAATCAAAAATTGTCACGCGGTTCTGGATCATCGGCATATTCCTTGCCGTAATAACTTTTGTAACCCTCAAAATAAGATAAAATGTCAAAAAATCTCGTCATACTCGGTGGAGGCGAAAGCGGTGTAGGCGCTGCTATACTCGGAAAGAAAAAAGGGATGAACGTTTTTCTCAGTGATTTCGGCTCCATCACCGAAGATTACCGTCGTATGCTTGACTCCGAAGGCATCGAATGGGAGCAAGGGGGACACTCAATGGACCGTATTCTCACAGCTGACGAAGTTGTCAAAAGCCCGGGCATCCCACCTACCGCTCCGATCATCAAAGCCATTGACGAAAAAGGCATACCTGTCATTTCCGAAATAGAATTCGCCGGTCGATATACCGATGCGAAGATGGTCTGCATAACCGGAAGCAACGGAAAAACGACTACGACACTACTCACCTACCATATATTGAAAAACGCAGGCATAAACGTAGGTCTCGCCGGAAACGTCGGACAGAGTCTCGCACTACAGGTGGCACACGAAAAACATGACGTCTACGTGATAGAGCTTTCGAGTTTCCAACTTGAAAACATGTATGATTTTCGTGCCAACATAGCTGTAATACTCAACATAACCCCCGACCATCTCGACCGTTACGACTATGAGATGCAGAACTACATAAACGCGAAATTCCGCATACTCAACAATCTCACTCCGCAAGACGCATTCATCTATTGGCAGGACGACCCGGTGATCACACGCCAGCTTGAGCGTATAAGGACAGAAGCGATGATGTTTCCGTTCGCGGAACACCACGAGGTGGGGACAAAAGCATATCTTGCCGATAACGAAGCATCGCTGATAATCGACACCCCCGCGACAACCCTCAATATCCCCCGAGCAGAACTTTCGCTCAACGGACTCCACAATCTCTACAACTCCATGGCTGCCGCACTTTCAGCCTGCATACTGAAAATTGACAAGGAAGAAATACGGGCTGCTCTCGGAAACTTCGAAGGCGTAGAACACAGACTCGAATATACCGCGACAATAAACGGAGTGCGATACATCAATGACTCAAAAGCGACAAACGTCAATTCCTGTTGGTATGCTCTCGAGTCGATGCCATCCGGCACAGTGCTGATTCTCGGAGGAAAAGACAAAGGCAACGACTACAACGAAATCATGCCCCTTGTGAGCGAAAAAGTAAAAGCAATCGTATGTATGGGAAAAGACAACACCAAACTCCTTGACTTTTTCCGCGGAAAGATCAGCGAAATATACGATACCCACTCCATATCCGAAGCTGTCAAAACCGCATCCGAGATAGCAACGGACGGAGACACCGTACTTCTTTCGCCATGCTGCGCAAGTTTCGATCTTTTCAGCAGCTATGAAGACCGCGGACGCAAGTTCAAGGATGAAGTCCGCAAACTTGCAGGATCTTAATTTCCTGTTCTTAAACATCAACGTTAAAAATATGGCCGTCCAGACTAATACACTTCAGGCAGACGGACCGCAGACGTCCACCAAACCCAAAGCGGTAGCGAAAGCCGATAAACATATTTGGGGCATATTTATAGCCCTGTGCATCATTTCTACAATCGAACTATACAGCGCCTCGTCACGCGAAGTGGCAGGATCGTCCATAGGAGTGATGGGGCCTATATTGCGCCATCTTGTCATGCTTGCAGGAGGTTCTTTCCTCGTATGGTTCCTATCGCGTCGCCACTATTCGGATTTCATACCTTTCACCCTCGGGTTCGCAATGCTGAGCGTTGCCATGATGGTCTATGTAATGTTTTTCGGTGAAATAGTAAACGGAGCGAGACGCTCGCTGACAATCCTTGGCATAGGCATATATCCGGCCGAAATGGTAAAACTTTCAGCCGTATTGCTGATAGCGCTGGTGATGACATGGAATCCGAATACAAAAAAGGTTGGTGTGACATCCAAAGCGGTAGTCTATTCCGGTGTTATCGTCCTAGTACTAAGCGGACTACTCATAGAACAAGGTTTGACAAACACGCTTCTGCTTCTTGCCATAAGCTACTCGATGATGATTGTCGGAGGCGTAAGATTTTGGCATCTCTTTCTGCTTACTCTCGCATACGCTGCTTGTGGAGGCATGTTCATTCTGTATCTGTTGCTCAGCAGTCCCAAAGAAATACCGGCGGATGAGACACAACAGACCGAAATGACCGTAACGGCCGACAGTAAAAGAAACCCTACACGTCTCGACACATGGATAGCACGCCTGCAACGTCATTCAGAAGACTCAATTCCCAAATGGGAAGTACCGGCAGTAGGCAAAAACCGACAGGAAATCCTATCATATATGGCCCAGGCCAACGGAGGAATACACGGTGTAGGTCCAGGAAATTCTCGCGAAGCCTCCAGACTGCCTCTCGCCTTCTCCGACTATATCTTCGCGATCATAATCGAAGAACTCGGCCTCATCGGAGGCCTCATAGTATTGATGCTGTATTTATGGCTGCTCGGCAGAGCTTCAGGAATCGCATCGCACTGCAACCGCACCTATCCCGCTCTCGCTGTAACTGGAATGGCCATCATGATAGCTTTTCAGGCACTGTTCCATATGGGCATCGTCAGCGGTGTGTTCCCGGTATCAGGCCAACCTTTGCCACTACTGTCCAAAGGTGGCACATCAATACTGGTGACCGCCATAGCATTCGGCATAATGTTGTCTATAAGCCGTACCGCCACACGTCAAGGAGGTAAAAAACAAGATATACGAGACGAGATAGATGCTCTGCCCGAACAATTCGGTGCGGAAAACCAGATGCAACTGTAAACAAAAAATCTTATATAGCGCAAACAAAATCCATGTTTCAAGCGTAAAGTCTATTGTCAATGGAAGAACAGAAAACAACACATACAACCGGCACAGATCTGCAACGGGTACTGATATCGGGAGGAGGCACAGGAGGACACATATTTCCCGCGCTCTCGATAGCCAATGCCATCAAACGTCGCTACCCTGATGCAGACATACGTTTTGTCGGTGCGCTCGGACGTATGGAGATGGAACGTGTTCCCGCTGCCGGCTATCCGATCGAAGGGCTTCCTATAGCCGGCTTTGACCGGAAACGACTATGGCGCAACTTCGGAGTACTCCTCAAACTATGGAAATCTCTCCGCAAGGCTCGTAAAATAGTCCGTGACTTTCAACCGCAGATAGCTATAGGGGTAGGAGGCTACGCAAGCGGTCCTGTTCTCAAACAAGCTCAGAAACAAGGCATACCCACCATCCTGCAAGAACAGAATTCTTACGCCGGAGTGACCAACAAACTTCTTGCCGCCAAAGCGAAAGCCATTTGCGTGGCATACGACGGAATGGAACGATTCTTCCCTTCAGAAACCATTGTAAAAACCGGCAATCCGGTCCGTACCGATCTCGAGAAATGCTCGCTCTCACAAGATGAAGCCAAACAGAAACTCGGATTCACCCCCGCGACTCCTTTGGTTCTTGCCGTAGGAGGAAGCCTCGGAGCACGCACGGTAAACGAAGCCATAGCAGCCGCACTGCCCCTGATCGGGAACAAAAGTATAAACCTATTTTGGCAGACCGGGCGTTACGGTGCAGACCACTTCCAATCACTGGCCGCCATCCATAAAAACGTCAAAGCCACCACATTCATTTCCGACATGGACATTGCTTACAGAGCAGCGGATCTGGTGGTTTCACGAGCTGGAGCAGGAACCATATCCGAACTGCAAAATCTCGGAAAGCCATGTATACTGATACCGTCCCCGAACGTTGCGGAAGATCACCAAAGACACAACGCCGAAGCTTTATCGGAAAAAGGAGCTGCGGTAATGATCCTTGATGCAGAGGCTGTCGACAAACTGCCATCTGCCATTGTGAAACTCATAGAAAATCCGTCAAAACGACAAAACCTGTCAACAGAAATCAAAAAAATGGCACTACGAAACGCTGACGAGAAAATCGTTGACAGGATAGAAGCCATAATCCGATAAAACACCATACTCCCTCATATCACAATCAACACTTTCATAATTACAAGTTTCGACCACCCATCATGAAACACGACATAAGCACTATCAGCAACATATATTTCGTAGGAGCAGGAGGCATAGGCATGGCCGCGCTCGAACGCTACTTTATGGCCAAAGGCAAAAAAGTGGCGGGATATGACCGCACAGCGACACCACTGACATCCGAACTTGAAAAAGAAGGAGTCTTATTCACCTTCGACGAAAACGAGGACAATATACCCGACTCATTCCGCAATCCGGACGACACGCTCGTGGTCTATACTCCGGCAGTTCCAGAGACACTCCCCATATTAAAATATTTCCGAAAAAACGGTTTCGGGATTTTGAAACGGGCCGAAGTGCTCGGACTCATCACTCGCGACACCCGCTCGCTATGTTTCGCCGGAACCCACGGCAAAACAACCACTTCCTCGATGGCGGCACATATACTTAAGAGCGGTTCGGTTGGCTGCAACGCCTTTCTAGGTGGAGAATCCGTCAATTACGGTACAAATTTCCTGCTCAGTCCGTCATCGCCCTATAGTGTGATCGAAGCCGACGAATTCGACCGTTCATTCCATCACCTCACCCCTACAATCGCTGTCATCACATCCACCGATCCCGACCATCTCGATATCTACGGCACGGAGGAAGCATACCTTGAAAGTTTCGCCCATTTCACGGAACTTATAAAACCTGAAGGAGCGTTGATAATCCACGAAGGACTGAAACTGCGTCCACGTCCGCAGGATGGCGTAAGAGTATACACATATTCACGCGACAAAGGCGACTTCCACGCATCTTACATACGTCACGAAAACGGAACCATAACTTTTGACATCGTGACCCCGCGCGGCACCATACGCAATGTCAATCTCGGAGTACCCGTAGAGGTCAATATTGAAAATGCCATAGCAGCGGTGGCAGCGATATCCCTGACAGGAGCCTGGGAGCCTGAAATCATACGAGAAGCCATCAACACCTACCGAGGCAACAAACGTCGTTTTGAAATCCGACTCAAAGAAAACGAAGGAGCCGGACGCATAATAATTGACGACTACGCCCACCATCCCGAAGAGATACGCAAATCGATCGCATCAGTAAAAGCACTCTACCCCGGAAGAAAAATAACCGTAGCTTTCCAGCCCCATCTATACTCACGCACACGGGACTTCGCTACGGCTTTCGCTGAATCCCTATCCGAAGCCGACTCATTGATTCTCCTTGACATATATCCAGCGCGCGAACAACCGATCGAAGGTGTGGATTCAGACATGATTTTTGAAAAAGTCAAGTGCGGTGACAAAATCTTAATTAACAAAGAAAAATTGGTGGAGACATTGAAAAATCGTAACTTTGACATCCTGCTGACACTTGGGGCCGGAGACATCAATACTTTCATTCCGGCAATAATCGACACTCTATAAGCAACCTAAAACGAAAGCTGACCATTTCTCACAATGTCGCGCTATCTTAAAATAATATTTTCCATCATGCTTGCGGCCTATCTTGTGATAGCCTTGACTGTGACGGCCAATGAAGCCGACACAACCCTATGCCGCTCGATCGAAATCAAGGTCGATGACAGCGACGGAGAAGCGCAACATTTCGTAACCCCGACAGAACTCGCTCGGGAGCTCGACTCGCTCCCGTTCAAAGCTCCGGGGACGGCCTTGTCCGGGATAAATACCCAGACCATACGCAAACGTTTGCTTGACCTCGACAAAATCGAGGACGCACAGGTAGTCAGATACACCGACGGCTCCATACGCATCAAAGCGACTCCGATCATCCCCGTAGCGAGAATCTTCGACAACGGAGAGTCCTACTATATCAACCGCGCGGGAAAAAGAGTGAGCGCGAACGCCCGCTACCATAAGGACGTTCCCATAATCGAAGGGCATTTCGATCCATCCGATACTGTATTCACCCCCGCATCTATCCTTCCTCTCCTAAACTATATCACCGGTGACTCCGTCTGGAACTCCTACATCTCCATGATAAAAGTAAAATCACCGACTGACATCATACTTATCCCGGTCATCCGCGAACATGTGATCAATTTGGGCGCACCGGTCGATTTCAATGACAAATTCTCTCGTCTCAAAAAATTCTATTCCGAAGTTCTGCACATACAAGGATGGGAAAAATACGACACACTGTCGCTCAAATGGAAAGGACAACTTGTCGCATCCAAACGACACCGGTCCGCCGCCAGAACGAACGCAGTCAGATATGACGATGACGAAAGCGTCGATACAGGTACGATGCTCGCGGGCGACGACGTAGCCCCGGGACAGACAAAACCTGGCATAAAAGCCCATTCAGAAAAACCAATACCAACCAAACAGCAATAACAAACTCTCCATCATATTATAGAACCCACCAACCCCGCCATGGAAGAAAAGTATATCGTGGCTCTTGAAATCGGGAGCTCTAAAATCAAAGGTGCTACGGGCACGGTCGATCCGGCAGGAGCACTGAGTGTCAAAGCCGTCGAGGAAGAGAAACTCGCAGACGGAGTGCGCTACGGCTGCATACGTAACGTTGTCGAGACCGCCACGGCCATACGCAACGTCATCGACCGACTGGAGCAACGCGAACCGGGGCACAAGGTAACCGGAGTATACGTCTCCGTAGGCGGACGCTCTCTCATGGCGCAGAGCATCGAAATCGAAAGGCGTCTTCCGTCAGAAATGGAAATCACCAACGAACTTATAAGCGATATTATAAACGACGCTCTCGGCTACCAACTTCACGAACGCAGTATCGTAGGAGTCGCGCCACGCGAATTTCGCGTCGACAACTCTCCGACCAACCGCGCTGTCGGCATGTTCGGTTCCCATATATCAGCTCGCCTGAACCTGATCAGCTGCCGCACGCAACTCGTCAGAAATCTCAACCACGTGCTTGACGAACGCCTGCACATAGGCATAAATGATGTCTTCGTACGTCAGATTGCGGAAGCCGATCTCGTATTGTTCCCCGAAGAAAAACGACAGGGATGTATGCTTGTAGACTTCGGAGCCGAAACCACCACCGTATCCATATACAAGAACGGTGTGTTGCTCTATCTCTCCACAATTCCGATGGGTTCACGAAACATCACCCGCGACATCACTACGCTCAATTATCTTGAAGAATTCGCGGAAGATCTAAAGATTGACGGTGGAAACGCTTTAAGCTCGACCGAACCGACTGCAAGTGTTCCGGTAGGAGGCTTCGACTTCGGACTCATCAATAACTATGTGGCGGCACGTGCAGGCGAAATCATCTGCAACATAAACGAGCATATCAAATATGCCGGACTCACCCCCGACAGACTTCCGGCAGGCATAATCCTCATCGGACGCGGATCAAAGCTGAACGGTTTCGACCGTAGACTTGAAAATCTCACAACGATGAAAACGCGTTTCGGCACTCCGGGCAACCGCATACGCATACTTGACGGGCGTGTCAATGGAGCCGACCATGTCGACGTCCTCGCGATTCTTGCAGCGGCATCAAAAGAAAAAAACGTACAGGACTGCATGAGCCGTCCCGAACCCGTCATGCAACACGGTATTTACACCGGCAATACATCGCAACAAAACATCACACAACCATACCAACAACCGGTTCAACAACAACCAATCCAACAAACCTACCAACAACCGATACAGCAACCTCAACAGCAGCCGTACTATCAACAACAAAATTATCAGCAAAACTATCAGCAAACACCTCAACAGCAGCCGGTACAAGTCCAGCAACCGATGCCGCAACAGCCACAGCCTACCCAGCAGCAACCGTTGACTACCTACCAGCAACAAGCCCGCGAGATCACGACAGCCACAGACACGACACCGGCTCAGACAGATCAGACATATCAGGCTCAACACGATCGCAAGAGCGGTTTCTCAAGAGCCTGGAGCTCACTGCGCGACCGCGTCGTATCACTAATGACCGAGCCGGTAGAAGACGATGAGAACGACGACTAACACACACCCAAACAAGCCACATCACTAAACGAACATGGACGAACTTAAAAGCAACTATAATCAGGATCTTTCCGACACCTCCGCATTCAAAAGCAACCAAGGAGCATCCGACCTCGTATGCAACATCATGGCTATCGGTGTCGGTGGAGGTGGCAACAACGCTGTCAACCACATGTATGTTCAGGGCATTAAAAATGTGTCCTTTGTCAATATAAATACCGATCACCAGACTCTCTGCCACTCTCGTGTACCACACACACTCGAAATAGGCGACGGACTCGGCGCCGGCAACAAACCAGAGAAAGCGCGCGATTTCGCAGAGGAAAGTTCCGAGGATATAGCGGCTCTTTTCGACGACCAAACCAAAATGGTGTTCATCACCGCTGGCATGGGAGGCGGAACAGGAACAGGAGCCGCACCCGTCGTGGCGCGGATAGCGAAAGAACGCGGCCTGCTGACCATCGGCATCGTGACCATTCCCTTCCTTTTCGAGGGACAGAAAAAAATCAAAAAGGCGATAGCGGGAGCCGACGAGATGGCAAAGCATGTCGACGCCCTCCTCGTCATCAACAACGAACGCCTCGGTGAAATCTACGGAGACCTCGACTTCCTCAACGCCTTCGGCAAAGCGGACGACACTTTGTCAATCGCTGCGCGTTCAATCTCCGAACTTATAACCTGTAACGGACTTATAAACCTCGACTTCAACGATGTCGACACCACTTTACGCGACGGTGGAGCAGCGATAATATCCACAGGATTCGGTGAAGGAGAAAACCGTGTCACAAAAGCCATACACGACGCCCTCAACTCACCATTGTTGAAAAACCGTGATATTCTCGGCTCAAAGAAGCTGCTATTCAATCTGTTCTTCAACCCCAACGCTGAAGAAAAATTCCTTATGAGCGAAACTCGCGAGATCACAGACTTCATCGGCTCCATCAACACAGATGTCGATGTCATTTGGGGCGTGGGATTCGACGAGAACCTCGGCAACGGAGTCAAGATGACAATACTCGCGGCCGGCTTCGACGTTACCTTGCGCGAAGAAGAGGAAGAATTGATGGCCGGAGGCGCCTCAAGCGGATTCGGATTCACGATGGGAACACCCGGATCACGTCCGGGAAACATCAATACAACTCCAGGATCAGCTCCCCAACCGGCACCGCAGCCCACACCGAAATCCACACCGAAAGAGCCGGAGGTGTCCGACGAACGCCTCGCTGAAGAATATGGTATAACCAAAATAAAAGATCTGACCGAAGGCAAAGACCGTTCATCGACGATCATTCTCGGAATCAACCAACTCGATGACGATGCAATATGTGATATATTGGAAAAATACCCTACATACAAGCGAGACCGCAGGATAGTCGAAGACGTACGCAACGGAGCTATCGACGCATCAATGCCTAATACAAATTCTTCAATCTCGAATTCATCAAACCAGACTTTTTGCTTCGGTTAAAACATGATTAAGAGGTCTGTACGTCAGAGCGACCTCCTTTTTGAGCGATCAAGCGATGCAGGCATGACCATTTTGGTCATGCCTGCATCGCTTGATCGCTCAAAATAGCCACCGGCACCTTATTGACATATTTTAACAAATCGGGGGGGGTAAAAACCCTTGTTTTGTTTAATTTTGCAAAATATTCAGGGATTATTGTGTTCATTTGTTAACGCACCGCAATACAATAGTATAGGCTTTTTAAGTATGTCGGGAATTGTTCCCGACACAGAAATATCATACATTTTAACTTTAAATCTATTATGAAAATCGAACATTGCTTTATGCCGACCGTGCGGTATGGCATCATGCATCGGTTGTGCACATTTGTGCTTCTCGCCTTTACGGCCTTGGCCCTCAATGCACAGACCAGAACAGTAAGCGGTACGGTTATCGATAACGAGGGAGAGCCGATGATAGGCGCCAACGTAGTGATTGTCGGTACTGTCAATGGAGTAGCAACCGACGTTGACGGAAATTACTCGCTGAAAAACGTGCCGGACAACGCGAAACTCCGTTTCAGCTACGTGGGATATAGCACCCAGGAAATAGCCGTCAACGGAAAATCAGTGATCAACATCACACTCGAACCAGAAGCCTCCGTACTTGACGAAGTTGTAGCAATCGGCTATGCGACCGTACGTCGAAAAGACCTCACGGCAGCTACTGCATCTGTAGGCGGAGCCGAACTCGCCAAAGTCCCGGCTACCACAGCCGCCCAGGCTCTCACCGGCAAAGCCGCTGGTGTCAATGTCATAACACAGAGCGGAGCTCCCGGTGCGGAGATCAATATAACCGTCCGTGGAGGAACATCGATCACCCAAGGTTCGGAACCACTCTATATAGTTGACGGCTTCAAGATGGACCAGGGTCTACAGAATGTCGACATCAATGATATCGAGACCATCGACGTCATGAAAGACGCCTCCGCGACAGCCATATACGGTTCGGCCGGAGCCAATGGCGTGATACTCATTACTACAAAATCAGGGAAATCGGGCAAAAGCGAAGTCAGCTATAACGGTTATGTAAGCTTCTCTCGTCTCGGAAAGAAACTCGACCTGCTGAACGTGGAGGACTACGTCAAATATCAATACGAATTTCAGGCGCTACGAGGCAATCTTGACAACTTCGCAGGCATATTCGGTGGCAGCATCAACGATCCGGATTTCCACTCGGGCGCATACGACCGCATCGAGCAAAACTACCGCAACCGCGAAAGCATCGATTGGCAGGACGAGGTCTTCGGAAATACCGGTGTGACCCAAAATCACAACGTGAGTATAACCGGAGGCAACGAACGAACTAATTTTATGGTCAGCTACAACTATACCGGTGAAGACGGCATAATGAAGAAACACAACTACGAGAAAAACAGCGTGCGCGCCAAACTCCGCCACGAACTCTTCAAAGGCGTGCGCTTCGACTTCGCGGCAAGCCTGCAATCCACCACTATCGAAGGCGGTGGTTCGCTTGGTGGCACACTAAAGCAGACAATACTTCAACCCATCACCGGTGGCGAACGCTGGACAAACGACCAGATGCTCAACTCAGACCTTACAGATGACTTCGCATCAATGCCAGGCGGAACCAACTATGACGCCAACAACCCTATAATCAACAACAACGCCATAGACAACAAACGCTACAAACGGATGGCCACCGTCAATGCAGGTCTTGAAATAGACATCATAAAAGGTCTGACTTTCCGCACGGCCGGAAGCTATATGTGGCAGCAGGTGCGCAAAGATTATTGGGATAACGGAAAAACAAAAGTCGCATTCCAGAACAACAGCCCCTACGGCTATGGCTACCGCAACAACAGCGAAAACTCCAACTGGCAGATAACCAACACGCTCAGCTACATGTTCGATATCGACAAGAAGCATAGTTTCACTGCGCTCCTCGGTCAGGAGACAGCCCATTGGGAAGCAATGAAACTCGACAACGAATATCGCGGCTTCCCTGACGGCAACTTCGGACTCAACGACGTCAGCATGGCCACACCCTATAAATGGAGCTCTTCAAAAGCCACTCAAGGACTTGTATCGGTGTTCGGACGAATATCATACGGCTACGAAGGACGCTACCTATTGAACGCGACAGTACGCGGTGACGGAACGTCCAAGTTCGCACGAGGTAAAAAATGGGATTTTTTCCCGTCGGTATCAGCCGCATGGCGCATCTCTGAAGAGAAATTCATGGAAAGCACACGCGACTATATCCAGAACCTTAAACTCCGTGCAGGCTACGGTGTCGCCGGCAATAACAAGATTGACGACAATATGTATGCCACAACTTACGGTTCGGGGCATTACGGCCAAGGCTCTTCCGACTTCATTACCTATGTCCCCGGGACAACACTCGGCAACCCGGAACTCGTATGGGAAAAAACAAAAACCGTCAATATCGGTCTTGACGTTTCGGCCTTCAACAGTCGTGTAAATCTTCAAGTTGACTGGTACAACAATCAATCCGACAATCTGCTTATCCTAAACAAGATTCCAAGTTCGACAGGATACACCGACCAATATCAGAACATCGGCTCCATACGCAACCGTGGTGTGGAAGTCGTTCTCAACACCGTCAACATTTCCTCACGCGACTTCTCGTGGACCATGGATTTCAACATAGCGTTCAACCGTTCGAAAGTATTATCCATCTATGGCAAAAGCGGAGACGAATCATGGTTGAAAGATTACGAATCACGCATGGGATTCCTGATTGAGAAAGGCAAACCTCTCGGACAGTTCTACGGACTCATCTATGACGGACTTTATACAACCGATGATTTCGAACAACTCCCCGACGGAGGCTACAAACTCAAAGACGGTGTGCCCTCGCTCAAAGGATTCAACCGCAGCGCTGTGCGCCCCGGTGACGCCAAATACAAACCGACCGCAGGTGAGACCGACGCTGACGGCAATCCAGTATGGAGCGTAAACGACCGCACAGTCATCGGCAACGCAGCCCCCAAATTCACCGGAGGCTGGAACAACACCTTCCGCTACAAAGGCTTCGACCTCACGGTCTTCATGAACTTCAGCTACGGCAACAAAGTCTTCAACATGAGCACGCAGCGTTTCATCGGCCCGTACCTGCCCAACCAGAACACCCTCAGCAAGATGGCCAACCGCTTCACTCTTGTCGATCCGTTGACAGGCGAAACGACCAAAGATCTTGCGCGTCTGGCCGAACTCAACCCGGATCAATATGGAAAAGGCCTCATGTGGAACATCTCTGAAAACAACAAGACTGCCATCTCAGATCACAGCAGCTACTACATCGAAGACGGTTCATTCCTGCGCCTCAATACGATAACACTCGGATATACACTTCCCAAAAATATCATAAAGAAGGCGAAGTTGAGCAATCTGCGCATATATGCTACCGCCAACAACATCCACACATTCACCGACTATACCGGCTATGACCCAGAAGTGGCCGTTTCTGAAAGCGCGCTCACTCCCGGTATAGACAATTCATCCTATCCCCGCGCGAAAAGCTGGGTATTCGGTCTAAACCTCACCTTCTAAGCCAAACAAAAACAACATGAAAAAGATATTCAATATAATTGCTGGCGTTACCCTGCTCGCAGGACTTACCGCCTGCGAAGACTGGCTCGATATGCCGTCTGAATCAAAAGCCGACAGCGAATCGGTGTTCGCCACACTCGGCCGCGCGGATATGACCGTGGCAGGCTGCTATGCCACACTCCACCATCAGGAACTCGGCTACCAGTTGCTCGAAGGCACCGACGAAAGCGCCTCCAAGGAAAACAATTCCAAATACAATGTCAGCAACTACGATTACACCAACCTTACAGGTATGCTCAGCAACGTGTATACATCGATGTATAAGTCGATCGAGTACGCCAACGTCTGCATAGCGAGCCTTGGAAAAGTACCCGTATCGACCGAAGCCGACCGCAAACACCTTGATGGTCTCATGGGCGAGGCTCTCGCGGTACGCGCATACGCATATTGGAATCTGGTGCGTTTCTATGGAGACGTCCCGTTCAACGAACGCCCAACATCGGAACTCATAACCTTCGAATCGTCACGCGTAAGTCGCGACACCATCTATGACCACTGCGTGCGCGATCTTCAGCAGGCAGTGAAATTGCTCCCATGGAAAAGCGAGAGCTATCTGTCGACACCTGAACGCTTCACAAAGAATGCCGCCTACGGCATACTCGCCCGCGTGGCTCTCTACGCGGCCGGCTACTCTCTACGTTGGGATCTCGAGCAGATTCCTTACGATAACGGAACCGTACGCATAGCCAAGCGAGACGATCAGGCCCGCATACGTGAACTTTACCAGATCGCTGCCGACGCATGTTTCCAGGTGATCCAGAAAAACGAAAACGGACTTCTCGACAATTACGACCAGGTGTTCCGCGATCTCGCCCTCAAACAATTCAACAACGAGACGATGTTAGAATACGGATGGTACGGATCAAATTCTATCGATTGCCGTACCGGCTATGTCAACGGTCTACCAGGATCTGGCGAAAGCGCTGTCATGGGTAAACCGGGGTCACAGATGATGGCGATGCCGACATTCTATTTCGAATTCGACGAAGGCGACCAGCGTCGCGACGTATCAGTCTGCAACTATGCTCTTATACTCAACAAAGCAGGCGACAAATTCCGTATGAACACATACGCAGGAATGGGTGTAGGCAAATACCGTATAAACTGGAAATCGGAAATCGGAGCGTCAAGCTCACGACGCGACATCAACTGGCCTATACTCCGCTATTCCGATGTGCTGCTCATGTATGCCGAAGCCCTCAACGAACTCAACGGACACCCGACCGACGAAGCCATCAAAGCGATAGAAAAAGTCCGTATGCGTGCATTCCGCAACGACGCGTCAAAAATTGGTGTCATTCCATCCGGACAGAACGAATTCCGCGACTTTATAATCAAGGAACGCAAACTTGAACTCTCCAACGAAGGTCTTCGCCGCACCGACCTGCCGCGTTGGGGCGTACAATATGAAACACTTATGGCCGAGAAAGCAAAACTCGTACAACTCTGCAACCGAGAAGGCAAATATGCCGACGTCGCGCCCTATTGGGCTTTCAAGATTACAGAGACTCCTAAACTCAAGGATCCGACTATCACTCTTGACCATATCGAAATAACTGAAGCCGATCTCAGCGTCATAGGACTCAACGACGAAGCCATAGCCAACCTGCACATAATCAACCAGGGAAGCAAAGGCCAAACCACCTGTAAACTCTATGAGGCGGACGGAAAAGTATATCTTAACCGCAGCCTCGTTCCGGCTGGCGCACAGAATGTCGAAGAAGTCGAATACACGATTCTTAATATGTTCAGTATCAACACTTCGACCCACAAAGGTAATCTGTCTACAGTCAAGGTTGACAAAATCTCTGACGAAAACGCATGGATCACCGGTCCGACAGGTGTGTTCTACGGACTCACCAAAAACAAAACGGAACTTATGCCGTTCCATCAGACCAACATCATGGATGTCAATCCCGGTCTTGCCGGACAGCAACACCCAGGTTATAACTGATCCTTTATTAATATAGGGTTCAATCAATAGAATTACCATCTTTGGAGCGTGTTTATATTTTTATTAAATTTAAACACGCTCTTTTTATTATTAAAGCACTCTTAAACGATATTTACCATGAAACGGCTGACAGCTTTGTCCATTTCTATTGTTTCGGCCTTGATCACAGCCATCACGGCAAACAGCGGAAACATCCTCGCCTTTCCCGGAGCCGAAGGATACGGAAAACACACCGTAGGAGGACGCGGTGGACGAGTCATAAAAGTTACCAACCTCAACGACAGTGGTCCCGGAAGCCTACGTGACGCGGTAGAGTCAAAAGGCGCAAGAATCGTGACTTTCGATGTCGATGGCACTATCGAACTGCGCTCACCGCTGCGTATCAACAATGACAGCATAACCATAGCCGGACAGACCTCGCCAGGTGAAGGCATCTGCCTCAAAGACTATCCACTATCGATCAATGCCAGCGAAGTAATCGTTCGCTATATCCGTGTCAGACCCGGAGACCGTTATCGCCTTGACAGCGACGGCATAGGCGGAGGACGCTACGGGCAGCGCAACGTAATTCTCGACCACTGCTCGGTGAGCTGGAGCATAGACGAATGTCTTTCGATCTACAAAACCGAAAATCTTACCGTGCAGTGGTGTCTGGTGGCCCACAGCCTTAACACATCGGTACACACCAAAGGAAGCCACGGATTCGGTGGAATCTGGGGAGGATACAAAGCCACATTCCACCACAACCTGCTTGCCAACCATGCAAGCCGCAATCCACGCTTCTCGTCAGTCGACGGAACAAAATGGGTCGACTTCCGCAACAACGCAGTCTACAACTGGGGATTCAAAACCGCATACGGAGGCGGACACCACGGAGAGATAAACATGGTAGCCAACTATTACAAACCCGGACCGGCTTCGGAACATACCCGCTTGCTCGACGTAGCTGACGACGGAACAGGACGTTACTATCTAAGCGGAAACGTCATGGAAGGAGACAACGAAGTGACGGCCGACAACAGCCGCGGAGTCAGCGACCGTCCGGGAAAACCCTATATGCGCCACCGACGCAGCGCGTCGCCATCATCAGGCATATCACCGTCGGCCATGCCACAACCAGGAGAGACCGCAGTGTCATGCCTTGTAGATGCACCTTTCCCTTACGACGCTATAGCCGAAGACACACCTGCGGTCGCATTCAACCGCGTACTTGACAATGCGGGATGCAGTTTCGCACGTGACAGTTACGACAGCGACATCATACGCCAGGTACGCGAAGGCAAAGGAGAAAACGGACGCAACGGCATCATAGACAGCCCCGACGATGTGGGCGGATGGCCGACACTCCGCAAAGGAACACCACAGCCAGACAATGACGGAGACGGTATGCCCGACCAATGGGAAACGTCCCATAGGCTTGACCCGAATGATCCGTCGGACGCAACAGCCCATACTCTTGATCCGGCATATACAAACATCGAGGTCTATATCAACGAATTGACACAGACCTTGCGTTAACAGATATGATAAAGGAACTCCCTTTTAATTAGCCACCCCTGCTACAGACAACTGTGACAGGGGTGAAATCATTATATTCGAGCATTATTACATACTCTCTTCATCAATATTGCTCCGACTCATTAGGGAAATCGGAATTTTTTACATCCTTTATATAATTACCGACGGCATCTTCGATGACAGTGCCGAGATCAGCATACCGACGCAGAAAACGCGGAGAGAATCCCTTGTTTATACCGAGCATATCGTGCATCACGAGCACCTGACCGTCGCAACCGGCACCAGCACCGATGCCGATGGTAGGTATCGAAAGACTCTCTGACACCTTTACGGCCAATTCGGCCGGAATCTTCTCAAGCACCACAGCGAAACACCCCGCCTCCTCAAGCAATTTAGCATCATGAATGAGTTTCTCGGCTTCAGCTTCCTCGCGTGCGCGCACATTATATGTACCGAATTTATTAATGCTCTGTGGAGTCAGACCGAGATGTCCCATCACCGGAATCCCGGCACTGAGTATTCGCTCTATCGATTCGATGATCTCCGCACCGCCTTCCATCTTGACAGCCTCGGCATGGCTTTCCTTCATTATTCTCACAGCCGAGGCCAAGGCTTCGATAGGATTTCCCTGGTATGTTCCGAAAGGCATATCGCAAACCACGAGAGCACGGCTCGTACCTTTTATGACGCTCTTGGCATGATATATCATCTGGTCGAGCGTTATGGGAAGCGTAGTCATATTTCCGGCCATGACATTAGAAGCGGAGTCACCGACGAGTATGACATCCATTCCCGCTTCGTCAATTAGTTTCGCCATGGAATAATCATAGGCCGTCAGCATCGCGATTTTCTCGCCTTTGGCCTTCATCTCCGCAAGACGACGTGTCGTCACCTTACGCGGATCTTCAACAGTGTATGTGGACATTTCAGTCGAGTTAAAATTTTCCGCAAAGATAAGGACTTTTCTTTATCCGAAGCCTATTTTCCCATACAAAGCACTCAAAGATTAACACACTCATTGGATGTCATGGATTTTTCGATTAATTTTGTCTGAGAATCTATTAACTGTAATATATCACGCAAATGAAAAGTGACCCCAAGGACTGTCTCTACTGCACTGACAACGAGACTCTCCACAACCTTATGATCGAAATAGACAGGCTCGCTGTCTCAAGAGTATTCCTGTTCAAAGAACAGACCTATCGCGGCCGCTGCCTTGTGGCCTATAAGGATCATGTCAACGATCTGTTCGAACTTAGCGACGAAGAGCGCGACGCGTTCATGAAAGATGTCACACGCGTGACGCGCGCAATGGACAAGGTATTCCATCCCGAAAAAATCAACTACGGAGCCTACAGCGACAAACTTTCGCATCTGCATTTCCATCTCGCCCCGAAATATGTCGACGGTCCTGACTATGGAGGGACATTCCGCATGAACCCCGGTGAAGTATATCTCAGCGATGAGGAGTATGCCGAAATGGTCGGAAAAATCCAAGCCGCATTGCGCGAAAGTTGAATATTTTATATCTTTGCATCGGATAAGCCGGTGTGTCAGTCGATGGACCGACTGACACACCGGCTTATCCGATTTTTCACGTTCACACCTCACGACATGAGTTACAGTTTTCTTGACCTCCTGTGTCTCCTCGGATCAGTCGCTTTGTTCCTATATGGAATGAAAGTCATGAGCGAAGGCCTCCAGAAGGCCACCGGCGACCGACTTCGCAACATTCTCTCGGCAATGACCCGCAACCGTTTCACCGGAATGCTGACGGGTATAATCATAACTGCCCTGATACAAAGTTCGTCGGCATCGACCGTGATGGTCGTAAGTTTCGTTAATGCCGGACTCATGTCGCTCGCACAGTCGATGGCCGTAATTTTCGGAGCGAACGTCGGAACGACATTTACAGCCTGGATAATAGCCCTTTTCGGATTTAAGGTCGACACCTCGGCATTCATACTCCCGATCATAGCTTGCGCTGTCCCGCTATTGTTCGCAACTGCAAGCCGTAAAAAATCGATCGGAGAATTCCTTATAGGCTTCGCGCTGATGTTCATGGGCCTTGACATGATAAGCGATTATGTGCCCGACCTTCAGAGCAACCCTGAGATGTTCGCATTTCTCGAACGATATGCATCCATGGGCTTTGGCTCTGTCATACTGTTCCTTTTGGTCGGCATGGCCATAACAGCCATCATACAGTCGTCGGCCGCCACATTTGCCATCGTTCTAATAATGTGTACGAAAGGATGGATATCGTTTGACCTGGCATGCGCCGTGGTGCTCGGAAGCAACATCGGCACGACAATAACACCACTCCTCGCCTCAATGAGCGGAAACGTGGCCGCCAAACGCACAGCCATGGGACATCTGTTGTTCAATCTGTTCGGTATAGTGTGGACTCTCGCAATCTTCTATCCGTTCGTACGTCTGAACGTCCACATCACCGAATGGCTGGGACAAGGAAATCCTGACAGCATCTTCACATACGTCAATAATCTTGAAGCAAGCGATCCTGCGCTCTACAACAGCATTTTTGACGGTAGCCTACCAGCGGGACACCCGGTGTTGGCGCAGATCGCCAGAATGCAGTTCAGCGTATCATTCGGCCTTTCGATGTTCCACACCGTGTTCAATATGGTCAACGTAGTCATAATGATATGGCTAACCGGGTTTTATGTCAAAGTTGTCGAAAAACTCATATCGTCCAAACATACGGGCGACGAGGAATTCCAGCTCAAATTCATATCCGGTGGTCTTATGAGCGCGTCAGAACTCAATATAGCCCAGGCTGAAAAAGAAATAGTCGTCTACGCCCAAAGGGTTCAACGTATGATAGCCATGGCCCAGAACATAGTCCATACAAACCAAGGTAACGACTTCACCAAACAATTCTCGCGCATAGAAAAATACGAGGAAATATCCGACCGCATGGAAATCGAGATCGCCAATTATCTCAACCGTTGTTCGGAAGGAAGACTCTCAAACGAAGGGAAACACCGCATCGCAGCCATGTTGCGTATAGTCAGCGAGATCGAAAGCATCGCTGATTGCTGCTACGGTGTGGCCAAAATCCTAATCCGCAAACAGGAGAGCCACGTTGATTTCAACGAAGAAATATCCCGCAACATCGACTCTATGTTCATAGCCATCGAAGCCGCCATGACCAACATGCTACGTCTTCTACGCCATTTCGAAACAGCGGAACAGGCCGATATCATAACATCCTATAATCAGGAACGGGAAATCAACAATCTTCGCAACCAGCTCCGCTTGGCAAATGTCGAAAATATCAATGAACACCACTATGAATATCAGGCCGGCATATATTACATGGATATCATAGGCTCGCTTGAAAAAGTCGGTGACTATATAATAAATGTGGTCGATGAAGTTAAAGACCAATTCCGTAAAAACGCTGTCTGACCTTTAACAACAAAAAGCAGAAAATACTGATGTCTTCTTTAAAAAACTATCTGGTACATTATTTCAATCTTACGGACGACCTTCTGCCACAAGCCGAAGCCGAAAGAGCCATACGCGACGGAGTCTCGTTCAAGGGGACAAACATGCTCATACTTATTCTGGCTATTTTCATTGCATCCCTCGGACTGAATACCAACTCCACAGCCGTCATAATAGGTGCGATGCTTATATCCCCTCTTATGGGACCGATAATCGGAATCGGTCTTGGGGTAGGTGTACAGGATTTCGAACTATTAAAACGCGCGATACGCAATCTCGTGATGGCAGCCGGATTCAGTGTGCTCACATCGACAATATATTTTATCATATCCCCCGTAAGCGAAGGCCATAGCGAACTTCTCGCACGTACATCTCCAACAATCTACGACGTTCTTATCGGGTTCTTCGGAGGAGGCGCGGGCATAGTAGCCATAGGCTCGAAATCAAAAGGCAACGTGATCCCCGGTGTAGCGATAGCGACCGCCCTAATGCCACCGTTATGCACTGCGGGCTACGGTCTCGCCACCCTGCAGATATCTTATTTCCTCGGTGCTTTCTATCTGTTTCTCATAAACTCGATCTTCATAGGGCTTTCAACATTCATCGGCATCAAACTAATGCATTACAAGCCCGTAATATCGATCAACCCCGAACGCTCCCGCAAAATCAGGAGGATAATCTACACAGTTTCAATACTCACACTGCTTCCGTCGCTATACCTGACCTACAATATGTTGCGCCAATCGCGCTTCTCGAACAACGCTGAACGCTTCGTCACCCAGCAATTCAACTTCCCGTCCACACAAGTGTTGAGCAAAACCGCGACCATAGCGCACGGAAAGAAGACCATAACAGTGACACTTATAGGGAAAATCCTGCCGGCAGACTCACTGCAACTCGCAATGGTCTCGCAACTAAAGAACTACGGTCTCGAAGGAGCCAAACTCAACATCATACAGGGTGATTCGCCCGACCTATCGGAACTCAAAAGCGGACTTCCGACAATGAACGATATCTATGAACTTGCCCGTTCTTCGATCACAAGTCAGCAGGTCACCATCGATTCGCTTAAAAGCATGGTGGCTATAGCCCGCATAAACGATACTATAGCCGGACGTATAGCCCCCGAACTCAAAGTCGTATTCCCTCAGGTCGAAGAGATAGCTGTCACACGCGCTGTATTCGGCAATATCGCCACCGGTGCGCTCGATACTGTCAATACCGCCCTCGTGAAATACTCACGCCCACTCCCGGCCAACCGCCAACAGGAATTTGAAAATTATCTAAAGGCCCGCCTGCATTACAATAGCCTGTCGCTTGTCAATATAGGTAACCAAATTGAATTCAACCGTCCCAAAGCTTCACAAGAAGCATCGAAACCAAAACCCAAAGATCAAAAATGACAGTCGACGGTACTCCCCTCACCACTGAAACCGCTTTCGGCTATAAAATACCTGAAAACATCAAGGGAAAGAAAGTGGTGCTCATAAACCACTCCGACACTCTCGGAGGAGCGGCCGTCGTCACATTCAGACTGATGCAGGCTTTGCGCAACGAAGGAATCGACGCCCGCATGGTTGTGTTCACCAAAACATCGCAGGAAGACAACGTCGACGTAATCTATACGCGATTCATCCGCACAATGGCTTTCTGCCTCGAACGTCTACGCATACTTCCCGCCACCGGTTTCAACTATGACAATCTTTACAAAGTCTCCACTGGCGATTTTGCACTCAACGTCCATCATCATCCATGGGTAAAGGATGCCGACATAGTCTGTCTAAACTGGGTGAACCAAGGATTGATGGGGCTGAAAGGCATAAAACGGCTACATGAAATGGGCAAGAAGATTGTCTGGACCCTCCACGATATGTGGTCCATGACAGGAATATGCCATCACTCCTACGAGTGCGACCATTATATCAAAGAATGCGGCCACTGCCCTTTCCTTGCCAACGGAGGAAAAGCCAACGATCTCTCCCACCGCTATTGGAAAAAGAAAAAACGTCTTTACACCGAGGTTCCAATAACATTTGTCACTGTCAGCAAATGGTTGGAGAATAAATGTCGGCAATCGTCACTGCTCGGGGAAAAAAATATCGTTACCATCAACAATCCTTTCCCGATAGACAAATTTTACACCAAACCTAAACGGGAACTTTACAGCATGACCACACCGGAGAAGCAAAATATAATACTCCTCGGTGCGGCCCGTCTCGACGATCCGATCAAGGGGCTTGATATAGCGATCGATGCCCTCAACCATATCTTTGACAACAACCCTGATATCGCAAGCAAAACGGCCGTGTACCTTTTCGGACACCTCAAACATCCCGAAGTACTCGACCGTCTGCGTTTCTCACACAGATGGTTAGGCCTTGTCAGCGACTTCAAACTGATACGCTATCTATGCTCGATTTCGAAAGTTGTGCTTTCCACATCTCTTTACGAAACGCTCGGAGGAACACTTGTCGAAGGCCAGGCCGGAGGAGCCATACCTGTGACATTCGGCATCGACGGACGTGCCGATGTGGTAGAGCATCTGAAAAACGGATACATCGCCCGCTATAAGGATCACCTTGATATCGCCAAAGGTATCATCTGGGCATTAGACGCCAAGATTCCACGCGAAGAACTTCATCGCTCTGTCGGTGAGCGTTTTGGAGCGTCAGTTATAGCGCGACGCTACATCAATCTGTTTTCAGGAATAATAGGTGAATAAAACACTTGAATAACAAACAGACGACCACATGAAAGTACTGATAGTTGGAGCCGGAGGATTTGTAGGAGGCTTTTTGGCCAATGAATCACTGTCACGCGGCTACGAGACCTGGTGCGGAGTACGGGAAACAACTTCCCGCCGTTTCCTGACCGACCCGGCTCTCAATTTCATAACTCTCGACTATGAGAGTCCGGCCAAACTCGCGGAGGCCATGGCCGGCCACCATTGGGATTATATAGTCTATAATCTCGGAGCGACAAAATGTGTGAATTTCCTGGACTTCAACCATATAAACTACACATATATCAGAAACTTCTGTGACGCGCTCGTGAGCAACGCCCAAGTGCCCGGACGTTTCCTCTATATGTCGTCTCTATCCGCGCTCGGCCCCGGTGACGAAAAAAACTACACTCCGCTTAACGGTGAAATGATCCCCCAACCCAACACCCGTTACGGACTGTCAAAAATAAAAGCCGAAACTCTTTTACAGACCCTCCACTCTTTCCCTTGGATAATCCTGAGGCCGACCGGAGTCTACGGGCCTCATGAGAAAGACTATCTCATGATGATAAAAAGTATCGATTCACGCTTTGATTTCGGAGTCGGATTCCGCAAGCAGATGCTCACTTTCATTTATGTAGAAGATCTAGCACGTGCGGTCTTCGACGCGCTCGAAAACGCACCAGTCCATAGTAAATACATCATTTCAGAACCTAAAGCCTACACACAGAAAGAATTTCGTTCTATCGTAGCGAGAGAACTCGGACGACGCTTCGTAATTCCCGTAAAACTTCCGCTTTGGATCGCTAAAATCGCCTGCAAGATTTCCGAAAAATATGGTGCGGCAAAAATGAAGGCCGTCACGCTAAACTCCGACAAATACAACATAATGGCCCAACGCAACTGGACATGCGACACCTCCGACGCTGAACGCGACTTCGGTTTCCGCGCACGTATAGATCTTCGTGAAGGTATACACCGGACTGTGCGAGCCTACAAATCCGGTATCGATTAAACTTACGTCAACTATTAAAAGCAAAAACAGTCCGAAATGCATACGAGACCGCCACTATGGATGATGCTGCTTATTGCAATTTTCCTTCTTCCGGTATTGTTATTTCCAACCTTTCTGGCAAACATCCCTGCTGACGACAGTGCCCGAAGCCTGAAAACATTCGTATGGATCTATCCATTCTATATGGCACTGTCGGCATGGCTCGCATGGAACGCATACAACAATCGTCCGTACATCAGCTGGATTCTGCTGACTCTGATGGCACTCTCTTCATCCGCAATATGGATAATGACAGCAGGACTATAGATGCTTGAAGACACTCCATTAGACACATCGTACAAACCATAAACGCTCACATCGCGGATATACAAATCCTCTGACAATGAAACTCCTGATCATCAACGGTCCCAATCTTAATCTTCTCGGGACACGCGAGCCCGAGATCTACGGCTCGCGCACTTTTGAGTCATATCTGGTAGAGCTTCGCGAAATGCTCGACGGTGACGAAGTCGAATATCTCCAGTCCAACCACGAAGGAGACATTATAGATTTTCTCCACAATACAGACGCAGATGGAGTGATTCTAAACGCCGGAGCCTATACACATACATCACTAGCCATCGCTGACGCCATAAGCGGAATATCGACCCCGGTCATCGAAGTTCACATTTCCAACACCGCCTCGCGCGAGACCATACGCCACACATCACTTATAGCACCCGTATGCCACGGCACCATAACCGGCTTCGGACTCAATTCATATTTCCTTGCCGCACAGGCGTTCATCATGGGCCATGTCAAACAATAATATCGACGACTATATCCTCGGCCACATTTCGGCGGAGCCAGAACACCTGCGTCAGTTATACCGACGCACCCATCTGCGCCACCTCTATCCGCGCATGTGCTCAGGCCATCTACAAGGCCGTATGCTAAGCATGTTGTCTGCGATGATAAAGCCGATGCGAGTGCTCGAACTCGGAGCCTACACCGGCTACTCGGCTCTCTGCCTCGCTGAAGGAATCCCTGAGGGCGGACGGCTCCATACGATAGAAGTGGACGATGAAATGGAAGACGAACTGCTCGAACTCTTCGACTCATCGCCCGGAGGTGACAAAATCACACTACACATCGGTGACGCAGAGAAACTTATCCCTCAAATAGAAGAAAACTGGGATCTTGTCTACATCGACGCCAACAAACGACGCTACGTCGAATATCTCGATCTTGTACTACCCCGAATGCGCTCGGGATCATTCATAATAGCAGACAACACTCTATGGGACGGAAAGGTCACCGACACTGTGGCCAACCACGACGCACAGACCCTGGCACTCGACAGATTCAACTCCTACGTAGCCTCCCGAGCGGACCTTGAAACCGTCATCCTTCCGCTCCGCGACGGCCTTACACTCATCCGTAAAAAAATAAAGAGGTTTATCCCCCCTACACGATAACCTATATAAAACCTAAGAGCGTCTGATAAGTCGCAAATTTTTCGACTTATCAGACGCTTTCGTATATTTTGAATTAAAACAATAAGAGTCAGGCCTTGTGTTAATACAGATATAACATATTCATTTCATCAGATAATAACACGCTAATTATCAACAACCCGTCGCTTATATTTAACATTATTTTACAGATGATGATTTATTAGTTTATAAACTAATTCATACCTTTACGATGCAAAGGAAAATTAGTTCAGCTATGACTCTCTCAACTCTCCAGGCAATATTACTATTGCTTGTATCGGTTATCTCCATCCTCCCGTTGTCAGCAAGGACGGAAAGCTACGACCCCTCAACCCACATCATCCTATCGGGACGAATCAAGGAATCCTTGGGGAAAACCGACCTCACAAACGCCATCGTGATTCTCTACGATTCCGATGGCAACCCCGTGGACTCCATAAAAGCCGATAAAGCCTCAAGAATACGCAAGGGAGAGATAACGCCATTAGCATATTTCTCTTTTCCTGTCGAACGCAAAGACTCCACCTACGTGTTCGACGTAGCCTGCCCGGGATATATCACACGAACCGTCAGCCACCGTGTGGAAAAAGTCGGAAAACGGGAGCAATACCGCAACATTCCTTTCATATTTTTGGACCGTGCCCCACATAAACTCAGCGAAGTGACAGTCACGGCCTCCAAAATAAAATTCTACCATAAAGGTGATACCCTCGTCTACAACGCTGACGCATTCCAGCTCGCCGAAGGTTCGATGCTCGACGCTCTCATAGCCCAGTTACCCGGTGTCGAACTCGATCAGGGAGGGCAGATAAAGGTCAACGGCCAGTTCGTAGAGTCACTACTGCTCAACGGAAAACAATTTTTCGACGGCAACAACCAACTGATGCTCGAAAACATAGCCGCCTACACGGTAAAAGCAGTGGAAGTATACGACGGACAGACCAAAATAGAGAAATGGCTTGGCGACAGCATAGCACCCAAACACTTCACCATGGACGTCAAGCTGAAAAAAGAATACAACTTCGGAACACTCATCAACGCACAGGGTGGCTACGGAACAGAGGACAGATACACTGGACGTCTGTTCGCCTCGTGGTTCTCCCCGACCGCCCGTTTGGCCCTCATCGGCAATTTCAACAACCTGAACGATACTCGCAAACCCGGCAAAAACGACACATGGACACCGGAAATGATGCCGTCGGGGACGAAACGTTACAAATTCACAGGCCTCAACTACGAATACGTGAATCCCGACGAGACTGTCAGCCTCGACGGAAACACCTATTTTGAGCGAACCGACAACAATAATCTCACCACAACAGCCCGCACCAACTTCCTCTCAGGGGGCAACACCTACGAAAATGCCTTCAGCCATAGCAGAAACAGCAACCTGAAAATCGAGACACGCAACTACGGTAATATCAATAACGACCGCTTCTATTTATCAGGCATGTTATTAGGACGCTACATCCGAAAGAAAAACGGATCCGGCAATATCTCGGCCACATTCGACCATGAGCAGACCGACGTCACACGCAAGACACTCGAAGCACTCTACAGCGATGGCTCACCCGAGATGCTCGACGCTGTCATCAACCGCTCGGTCACACGCAGCGACGGAAGCAGCCACGAAAGCGAAATACAGTTCTATCCCACTGTCAATTATAAAATACCACAGACCAACGACCGTTTGAGACTGCAATTCGGAATAAAATACCAGAACAGAAAAGAAGACCGCTGGCGCGACTATAACATCAACTACGGCTCCGACCCCAACCCGGCCGTAAAGAAAAGACAATACTTCGACGACACCCCCAACTATACACTGGCCATTGACGGAACTGCCGGCTATCATACTAATATCGGAAAAGGGATACAGTTAGGTCTCTCCTACAGCTACCGTTTCATGAGCCGTAACAAGGACTCCTATATGTACGCACTCGACCGGCTCACAGACATAGGTGTTTACGGAACTCTACCAGCAGGCTACTTAGACTCTTTCGACCCTGCCAACAGCTACAGCTCGCGGCTCATGGAGAACAAACATGACATCGTACCCGACTTTATAGGAAGCTGGCGTGTGTTCGGCAAAAACCCCCTTATCGTCAGAGTCCGCCCGGAACTATCCTTACTGCACCGCCATTTCGACTATTGGCGCGACAACCGCAGCTATCTCGTCTCCAAGACATCGTTTCTCGCTGTCGCCAAACACATGGCAGCCCATATAGAATACCGATCAGGGCTATACGGTCAATCAAGCCGAAACTCTGTCCGCAACAGCAACACATTCTCCTACGACTATACAATAGACACCAAGACCCCTGACATGCTCCATATGATCGATATAGTCAGCGACGCCGACCCGCTCAACATCTCCGTGGGCAATCCCGACCTCAAAAACTCATATATACAGACACATACCCTTTCATGGAGCTACTCACCCGAGCAACGATACATAAACAATAAACTCGCGCTCGGAGCCGACTATACCGACAACGCCCTCGTCAGGGGCTACACCTACGATACCTCCACAGGTGTGCGACGCAACCGCACCTACAATGTCGACGGCAACAATTCGCTCTTTGCCGACAACTACTTCAGCATCCAGTTCGGAGACAAAGCCCAGTTCAACATAAACTCGACTACCAACGGCCGCATAGCCAACTACGCTGACATGATAGGAGTCAACCTCGAAGAACCCGTGAAATCGAAGGTCAGGACCAACACCGTCACGCAGTCACTGATTTTTGCATGGCAGATAGGCCGGCAGAGCCTGCGGCTCAGAGGCTCGGTAACAAACCGCCACACCACATCCACCAGTGAGGACTTCACAACCCTAAACGCCACCCACTTCAATTATGGAATCACGGGGACGTTCAGCCTTCCCTATGGTTTCGGCCTTGACACCGACTTCACCCTCTATGCCCGCCGGGGCTACGGTGTCAAGCAACTGGACACAACCGACGCCATCTGGAACATGCGCCTGACCTACACACCTCATGGCGGACACTGGGTATTCATGGCCGATGGTTTCGACCTACTCCGCCAACTCTCCAATGTCAACTATGCAGTCAACGCCTCGGGACGCACTGTCACATACACAAACGCCCTCCCGCGTTATTTCCTCTTTTCGGTCCAGTACCGTTTCAGCCTACAGCCGAAAAAGCGCAAATAGCTCCGCAATGATATATCACAGCTAATGAAGTTATGTCAGAATACCCCACCAAATGGAAAGATTCAGCCCTGCTACAGACAACTATAGCAGGGCTGATTTCATCGAAAAGGGTGTTTTGTCAACCCCTCTATAATAATCCTCGAAGCGTAGTTCCTACACGCTGACTATTCCGGATAGATTACGTCCCTATGCTTTTGTAAGAATCTTCCGGGCCTTTGAGGCATCGTCTTCAAGCTGTGCGCGTAGTTTGTCTGTCGACGGGAAACGTTTCTCGTCGCGCAGGAACTCGACGAACTCCACGACGATTTCCTCGTCATATAGATAGCCGATATAATCGAATATATGCGCCTCGATCGAAAGACGTCCGGATGTGCCATCCTCACTGACTGTAGGCCTGAATCCGATATTCACCATCGATGGACGACGCATTCCGTCTGGGGTCACCACGAAAGCTGCGTATGCTCCGGGCTTGGGGATCAGAGAGCAATCGTCAGATACCGAAAGATTCGCTGTAGGGAAACCGAAAGAGCGTCCCATACGCTGCCCGTGTATCACCTTTCCGCGAAGACCGTAGGGATGTCCGAGAGCCTCTGATGCCTTTTCCGGAGCACCGGAAAGCAAATAATTTCGTATAACAGACGAACTGACAGGTGCACCGGCTCCGCGATATTCGGGAGCGGCTATAACCTCCACCCCCACCTCGGCCCCGATGCGTCTATAGTCCTCGAACGCATCGGGACGGTCATGACCGAAACGGTTGTTGAATCCGAGCACCAATGTGTCTATCGCATACGAGCGGTGAAGTTTACCCAAGAACTCAGCGGCGCTCATGTATCGCAACTTATCGTTGAAAGTCAAAAGAATGATGTCCTCCACTCCCGACTCACCGAGCAGCCTAAGTCTATCTTCAAGCGGTGTCAGCAGCCCTGGCGTCTCCAACGGACGCACCAACGACAGCGGATGGCTTGTAAACGTTATCACAGAGGGAACAAGACTTCTATTAGACGCCTCCAGACGAAGATAATCAATCAAAAATTTATGTCCGGCATGGACTCCGTCATACATACCGACAGCGGCTATCCGCCTGTTTGTCTTATCGCTTTTAGTTATAATATTCATTTCAACTTCCGGCTTGGTTCAAATTATTAAACACCATTCATGTCAGATGGGTTCTTTTATTCCCTGGCCTCTTCATCGCGCAACAGATCTGCAAACTCGTCACCCGGATTTACGAGCACGGCCCTAAAGCCAAACGAGCGCGCAGCCTCGACATTGGCCTGCGAATCGTCAAAAAACAGTGTCTCCTCCGGGACAAGGCCCCCGAGACGTTCGGCATAGTCGAAAATAGCTTTCCCCGGCTTGCAGCACCGAGCCTCGTACGACGTAAAAATACCGTCGAAATAATCCGTCATCTCCAATCCTTCCTTACGGAATTCGTCCGCGATCTTGCCTTCCATCATTATCGGGTTGGTATTCGAAAGAAGGTATATACCATAGCCTTTGCGCAATTCGCGAAGCGCGCGCAGTCTGTCGGCAGGTATTCCGATCAGAAATTCGTTGAACGCCTCATCTATTTCCCGGTCGGAAACAGGCACAGGGGCGAACAAAGGCCGTATCCGCTCATGAAACTCGCAAGCGTCAATTTCTCCTGACTCAAGAGCCAGGAAATCACCTTTCTGTCCGTAGACACCAAGGAAATCATCAGCGTCCTTCATGCCAAGGCGGTTGAAAGCACGGACACAACGGTCGCGGTCGAGGTCCATAATGACACCTCCGAGGTCGAATAGCAGATTTTTTATCATTTTGAATCCAAACAAGTTTATACGGGCAAAATTAAGAAATTATCCCCGGATTTTTGTAACTTTGCACCTTATTTGTAACATAAGGTCATGGCATACGCTAAATTGAAGTATACCTCCCATAACATCAAAAAGCGTGGAAACTAAGTACATTTTTGTCACAGGCGGAGTAGTCTCGTCGCTGGGCAAAGGCATCATCTCCTCATCGCTCGCTTGCCTGCTGAAGGCTCGCGGTTTCAGGGTCACGATACAGAAGTTCGACCCTTACATCAACATCGACCCGGGAACACTCAACCCGTACGAGCACGGTGAATGCTATGTCACTGTCGACGGCCATGAAGCAGACCTTGACCTCGGCCACTACGAGAGATTTACAAACATACAGACCACCCGCGCGAATAACGTCACCACAGGACGCATCTACCAGAGCGTAATCGAAAAGGAACGGCGCGGTGACTATCTCGGCAAGACCGTGCAGATAATCCCGCACATCACAGACGAGATCAAACGCAATGTGACGGCTTTGGGAAAGACCGGTGATTTCGATTTCGTGATAACAGAAATAGGCGGTGTTGTCGGAGATATCGAATCGCTTCCTTTCCTCGAGGCAGTCCGACAGCTACGTTGGGAACTCGACGAAAGCTGCGTGTGCGTACACCTCACATATGTGCCCTATATCAACGCGGCCAAAGAACTGAAAACCAAACCTACCCAACATTCGGTAAAACAACTCCAGCAACTCGGCATACAGCCAGATGTACTCGTTCTCCGAACTGAACACGACATACCGCAGTCCATGCGAAAAAAAATAGCTCAGTTCTGCAATGTCGCTCCCGATGCTGTCGTGCAAAGTGCTGACGCACATAGCATCTACGATGTACCAGTGCTGATGCATGAGCAACATCTCGACGAAATCGTCATGCGCAAAGCCGGGCTCGCACCACAGGGTCAACCCGACATGGCTCCATGGAAAGAATTTCTCACGAAGATGCGTACCGCCCGAAAAAAAGTACGGATAGGGCTCGTGGGTAAATACGTCGAACTTCAGGACGCTTACAAATCGATCAACGAAGCTCTTTTCCAAGCCGCGACATACAACGACCGGGTACTTGACCTGATATATATACACTCCGAACGCGTCAATCCCGGCAATGTCGACAGCCAGCTACGAGGTCTGGACGGAGTGATAATAGCCCCGGGATTCGGCCAACGTGGCATAGAAGGCAAGTTCGTGGCTCTTGAATGGTGTCGCACGCACGACGTCCCGACATTCGGGATCTGTCTCGGAATGCAGTGCATGGTCATCGAGTTCGCCCGCAACGTCCTCGGACTCCACGAAGCCAACTCGACCGAAATGCAACCACACACTCCGGACAATGTCATCGATCTTATGGAGGAGCAAAAATCCATCTCCAATATGGGTGGAACCATGCGCCTCGGAGCATACGATTGCGAACTGCACCCTGACTCGCACGCGGCCAAAGCCTACGGACGCACACATGTCAGCGAACGACATCGCCACCGCTTCGAATTCAACAATGATTACCGCCAACGGTTCGAGTCAGCAGGTATGAAATGTGTCGGAGAAAACCCCGCCACAAACCTTGTGGAAGTAGTGGAGATTCCGGAACTCAGATGGTTTATCGGTACACAGTATCATCCGGAATACTCATCGACTGTACTATCGCCCTCACCTCTTTTCATGGATTTCGTCAAAGCGGCCATAAAATACGGTGAAGAACAACAAAACGACAAATAAATCTCTTAAATTCTACCCATAAAACATACTGATGGACAGAAATTCAATCATCGGGCTCTTACTGATGGGCCTAATCATCTTCGGTTTCACATACATCAACCGACCGTCTCCCGAGGAGCTTGAACGCCAACGCATCGAGCGCGAACAGATGCAGGCGCAAGAGGCCCAGAAAGCCGCAGACTCCGGAGTGTTAAAATTCGATTCGATCACACCGGCCGAAATATCGGTCATAAAAAGCACTGTACGCGAGCTCGGCACAACCGACAGCGTCACCGGAGTGTCAACACTCAAAGTCGATAAAATCGACCTTCGTCTCACTGCCGGCGGAACCCTTGAAGGAACAGTCGACACTGACAGCCGACAAGTGGCTGTAGCCGACCTGCTCGACAACAGCAAAGCCCTGCCTATCACCGTAGGAGCACCGGCGGTCAACAATCTGCGAAAGTCACTTGCAACAGTGGCACGCTATCGCGGATTCGCCCGTCACCTTTCAGGCGACAGCACTACCGTGCGACTCGAAAACAATGTGATCAGTCTCGAACTTTCAAACAAAGGTGGTGTCATCTCACGCGCCACACTTCTTGACTATGACAGCTACGATTCGACAAAAGTAGAAATGCTGTCACCAATGACAGACTCTTATGGTTTCACTCTCACTTCAGCGACACAACGCTTTGACACACGCGAATTCTATTTTACGCCCGTACAACTCAGCGACTCGTCGGTGCTGATGCGCCTCGATCTCGGTGATGGAGCTACATGGGGCATTAAATATACTCTGCCGTCCGACGGATATCTTGTCGATATAGATATCGTGCAGGAAGGTATGCAGAGCATAATACCCTCGTCTGTCGCTTCTATGGATTTCACCTGGCATCAGAAAATGCGTCGTAACGAGGCCGGACGGGTATTCGAAGAAAGAAACTCCGCCCTATATTATATGTATACCGACGGAGATGTCGACAACCTGAGCGAAAGCGGTGACGACAAAGAGGAAATCAATCAACGTCTCAAATGGATCAGTTGCAAAAATCAGTTCTTTTCAGCCGTGCTCATGGCCCGCACCAATTTCACAAGCGGAGAGCTTTCAAGTTCGGAACTGAAAGAAGATCCCGACTTCATAAAGAGCATGAATCTTGACATGACGCTCGAATATTCGGCCGCCAATGCGAATCCGGCATCATTCGTGATGTATCTCGGCCCGAACTCCTATCCTGTCATGAGTTCGCTCGAAAAAGAGATATTCCCGGATGAGAACATGAACCTGACCAAGCTCATCCCGCTCGGATGGCCTATATTCCGCTGGATAAACACCCTTGTCATCATCCCGGTGTTCACACTGCTCGGAAGTTTCATATCCAACTACGGAATAATAATACTGCTTCTCACGATTTTCATCAAGATAATCCTCTTCCCCTTCACCTACAAGAGCTATATGTCGCAGGCCAGAATGCGCCTGCTCGCTCCCGAAATCAAAGCGATCAACGATAAATATCCCGGCAATGAGAACGCCATGAAACGCCAGCAGGAAACAATGGCCCTATATTCCCGGGCCGGAGCCAACCCTCTGTCCGGCTGTCTGCCCATGCTGTTGCAGATGCCTATTCTCGTAGCGATGTTCTGGTTCTTCCCCTCGGCGATCGAACTTCGCGGTGAATCCTTCCTATGGGCAAAAGACCTGTCCGCTCCGGACGCTATCATATCGTGGAACGCAAATATCCCATTCATCTCAAGCACTTTCGGCAATCATATAAGTCTTTTCTGCCTGCTGATGACAGTGACCAATATTCTTTACACCCGTATCAATATGCAGAACCAGCCTTCGGCCGGAATGCCGGGCATGAAATGGATGATGTATCTCATGCCGGTCATGTTCCTCTTTATCTTCAATAACTATGCCGCAGGTTTGAGCTACTATTATTTCCTCTCGCTTCTCATCACAATAGTGCAGACATACATCTTCCGCAAGGTGGTTTCTGAAGATAAGATGCGAGCAAAAATGGCGGCCGCAGCCAAAAAGCCCAAAAAGAAATCCGGTTTCATGGCTCGTCTCGAAGAAGCCCAGCGCAAACAACAGGCCATGCTACGCGAACAGCAAAAACGTCAGGGCAAACGCTGATACACGAATAATGTATTATCGGCTGTAAGAGCCATAAGAAATGGTCGGGAACCACTCTAAAGAGGTTTCCGACCATTTTTATAAGCCGTCCATCCGGAATTTTTCAGCAGGAAAATATGACCAATAAAACAGTGTTTTCGATGAAAATTTATGTTAAAAAGTGTATATTTCTTTGGGCGTCTCATGGCATAGACCTACCTTTGCACCAGATTTAATTACCAACGATTGCGCCTTGGAGGCGCGGATCACAGGGATTTACAAATAAAGTAACTACCAAAGCATGAAGAAATTATTGATTTCTGCACTTGCGGTAGCCACATTGAGTGGCTCCGCTTTGGCTGAAGGCTACCAGATCAACTCTCTTTCAGCAAAGCAGATCGGTATGGGTCACACGGGCATAGCCCTCAAACTCGGAGCCGAAAGTATGTTTTTCAACCCCGCCGGCATGGCTTTCATGGACAAAACCCTTGATATTTCAGGTTCCGTGACAGGTATCATGCCCGAATGCACTGCGACTATCGATGGCAAAGACTATAAAACCGACAACGGTGTATCAACCCCTCTCGGAGTGCACGCCGCTTTCTCAATCTACGATAACCTCAAAGCCGGAATTTCCTTCTACACCCCCTACGGTTCGTCGATCAACTGGACCGACAACTGGCCTGGCTCAGTGTTGAACCAGAATGTCGACCTAAAGGTATTCACCATACAGCCAACCGTCGCCTGGGCCATCACCCCGAAACTTTCGATCGGTGCAGGCGCCATGATCTCATGGGGCACGGTAGACCTAAACAAAGGTCTCGTCACTCCGGGAACAACAGATAGATATATCGGAGTGCTCAACCAACAGATCATAGCCGCACATCCCGATGTCCCAGTGGAAAAATTGCCATTATATACCCCATACGGGACAACCACACCTGCCTCTGTCAACCTGAACGGCAAAGCGGATCTGACAGTAGGATTCAATGTCGGAGCCATGTACAATATCAACAAACAATGGACTGTAGGCGCTTCGTTCCGTTCACAAATGAAAATGAAAGTAACCTCAGGCGACGCATATGTAAAATATGCCAACAACCAAGCCCAAGAACTTCTCGGCACAAATCTCGATCTGATCAATGAGGCAAACTTCAAGGCAGAAATGCCATGCCCGTGGGTGCTCGGACTCGGTGTGTCATACAAGCCTACCGACCGTCTGACCCTTGCGGCCGACGCACGCCTGACAGGATGGCACGCCTACAAACAGCTCGATGTGGAATTCCTGGCCGAACAGCTCACCGATTATGACCAGCATATACCCAAGAAATATAAAAACTCTTGGTGTTACTCCGTAGGCGCGCAATATGCCGTAACCGACCGCTTCGATGCCCGAGTAGGCCTCATGGTCGATACATCTCCCGTCAACAAGAAATACTACAATCCCGAAACCCCGGGCATGACCAAAATCGAACCGACCGTAGGTCTATCGTTCCGTCCTATCCCCCGCCTTTCTATCGACCTCGCCTTCATGTACGTCGCCGGACTCGGCATTGACAACGCGAGCTGCGAATACACCGATCTGCTTGGAGCTACCGTAATAAAACAACTGACCGCACAAGGTATTCCACCTCAGGCAATCGAAGCCATGGGCTTTCAGCCAACCGGCAAATTCACAGCCGACTACGCCCTCCACGCATTCATCCCCTCGCTCGGAATAAGCTACAGTTTCTAAGAAACAAGGAGAACAAATAAAAACACAGACAGCCGCCTTGATTTTAGTAATGAATCAAAGCGGCTGTCTGTGTTTTTCAAATTATTTTTCAAAAAAACCTATAATTTGCTCTTAACAGTTTTTTTAACTAATTTTGCGGATAATAACAATTTGGGCAGTCATTTCCAATCATGAGCATCAGGACATTTCTCACGGTAATCTTTACAATCTTCATAGGGCTACCTCAGGCACTGGGAGAAAATCTCTCAATATTCAACACTCCGAAGACACGGTCAGAAATATACAACTTCATCCCACCGCATCAGCTCAACCCAGACAATCCGGAGGACATGCTCCTCTTGCTGTCGGGTGATACCATAACCGCTCAAGACACCACCGACATAACCCGAATATTGACCTTTGAGAACATCGAAGTCACCAACCCTATACCGGATTATTATTTTCGCCCGGCGGTGTTCGACAGATTCCATCTTCTCGACTCGATACGTCTCCCGAAAAAAGGAGATAAAGCAGCCGTTAGCATCAACGATTCGATCTACGGATGGCTCGTGACCGACGCGCTACATAACAATCTGCTCCGACGCGCCCGTCAGTCATTCTTCGTGAACTATCCGCAACACGCGCGCTACGACGAAGCCCATCTGCCGGAACCACCACGCAAATTCGAAGCCTCAGTCGATCCCAAAACAGCAAAGATAGTCATTGCGGAAGTGATACCCACAAAGGCTCCAGAAAAACAACTGGAAGCACGTTTCGGACGTCGCCACTGGCTCAAAACATTCAACGGATCGGTACAGTTCTCACAAGCCTATATATCACCAAACTGGTATAAAGGCGGCAATAAGAACATGAACGTACTCATCAACGCTTTCTATAACGTCAAGTTAAATCCGGCTTTTCACAAAAAACTGCTGTTCGAAACGACCGTCCAATATAAACTCGGAATGAACGACGCGCCAGACGACTCACTGCGCAACTATTCAATCTCGGAAGACCTTTTCCAGTTCAATATGTTGGCCGGTTACCGCGCGTCAAAACGTTGGTACTATTCAACCAACGTAATGTTCAAAACCCAATTTCTCAACAACTACAAATCCAATTTGCCTGATTTGAAAAGCGCGTTCCTTTCGCCCGGAGAACTCAACGTCGGTGTCGGTATGACCTACAACTATGCAAACCCCAAAAAGACATTCACTCTTGACGCGTCCATATCACCTTTCTCCTGGAACATGAAGACCTCGATCAACCATCGCATAGACGAAACCTCTTTCGGAATAAAAGAGGGACGCAAAACAGTCAGCGAATACGGTTCGAACGCAGAAGCGAAGTTATCGTGGAAGATATGCGACAACATCAGTCTGCGGTCACGGCTATTCGTCTTCACAGACTATGAATATGCCTACGGAGACTGGGAAAACACCATATCATTCAATATCAACCGCTTCCTGTCGACACAAATTTTCGTCCACATGCGCTACGATTCTTCGACTCCAGCTTGCGACGATCCGGACTGGCACAAATTCCAGTTAAAAGAAATACTCTCATTCGGATTCGCCTACCAATTTTCAACAATCTAAAGCCTGACATACTCTCCCCATGGGCTTAACCTCTCCTCAGATATCGACATCTATAAAAGCGGGCGCACGGCTATCGCTAACAGTGACGATTCTGCTTTCAGTTTTTCCCGTCAGCCTCAGATCAGCGGTCAAGATAGAGGAAAGCGTCTTGGAAAGCACTCCCAAAAAGTCCGAAATCATAATCGGCTACTCCCATCCCGACTCCATAGTCTCCCGCATGGCCTCCCTACCACTACACGCAGTCGAAGGACTATGGCGTTTCGCCTCGGAGGGCACGCTTATGGCAATAGAACGCAACAGTCCGGAACCGGCTGATCCATATAACACTCAGGCAAGCGTCTATCGCATGATAATCGTACGCGGAGCAGATCTTTCGCTACGCCCCGGGACAGTGATGGGCTATCTCACCACCACAGCCAAACGCGGAGTATATGACGCACGCATCTACACATCGAGACTCGATAACGGCACGACTCTTTCGTCACCACGCACATTCACAGTGACCCTTACGGATTCCGACAGCCGACTGAACATAAGTGATTACGGAAAATCATTGCGTTTCAACTGGTGGAGACTACTCCCATATATGTACCGCCATATTTTCACCCGAAAAGAAAAAAGCCCCGGTGACATAAAAGGCTGCTTCCGCGTATTTCCCGCCCCCTCAATCCCGGTTGAACCCCGATATCTCTAAACACGCTTCCGTATGCCATCGTAAATGAAAAAGCTATCTGTCATACTTCTGCTTACGCTCCTATTCACACCGTTTATATGTGCCGATCGGACCTTGCGTGGAAAACTAAAACCCGACATGACATCCACGAAGCATATCCGCGACAGCGTGACAACACGTAGTATCTTTGACACTATCCATGCTCCGGCACCATCGGAAGTCCGTTTGTCTGGCTATGACAAACCTCTCCGCTCACGCGTCGAAAGCCTTTTCGTCACCAATAATCTCGACCGCGAAATTTTTGAAATAGAGATCACACTGACATATACGGATATGCAAGGACGCACACTCCATGAAACCACACGCAAAATCCGTGCGGATATCCCATCCGCTACCACCAGACACTTACAATTTCCATCATGGGACACCCAGCAGTCATTTTACTATCGTCACAGCCGGCCTCCGCGCTTGGCCAACGTCACTCCCTACGACGTCACATGCAAAGTAAAATACTGTATAACCAATCATGAACAAAAACCATAAGACAAATGAGCGAATTTCTTTCGGATTATCATCTCCTCGGCCTCGCCATAGGCATCTGCACGTTCTTGATAATAGGACTATTCCATCCTGTCACCATCAAATGTGAATATCACTTCGGCACTTCATGTTGGTGGTGGTTTCTAGTGCTCGGTATAGCCGGTATATGCGCATCCATCGCAGTCAACGATGTGCTTTGGTCGTCACTGCTTGGTGTATTCTCATTCTCATCGTTATGGACCATAGGAGAGATCTTCGAGCAAAAGAAAAGAGTCGACCGCGGATGGTTCCCGCGCAATCCCAAAAGAAAAAATTAAGAATGCCCCATAATTACAAATACGCGGCACTTTTAATCGAAACTCTAACAAATGTCTGTTGAAAATAAAATATCGTCCAAGCACGTTTTGATCAACTAATTAAAAACCATGATACGGAATTTGCAAAACGCAGATTCCGTATCATGGTTTCATAGGGATAATCGTGGGTTGTATTACCGCATTATTTCTTTTTGGCCGGGTCGCACGTCAAACCGACGCCAAGTTTCTTGAAAATTTTATGATCAACCTCTCCGAGCATGACCGTAGAATGAACCTGACATCCGTAAAGCTCGGGGAGCTTTTCGAGGGCGCGACGACAATTATCGTCATGCGTACTTAAAACCGACAGGGCCACAAGCACCTCATCTGTATGCAGACGTGGATTCAGGCTGCGAAGATAATTTATTTTTGTATACTGTATCGGCTCTATCATATCCTGAGGAATCAATTTGACACTATGGTCGATACCTGCGAGATGCTTTACGGCATTCAGAATCAACGCTGCGCTCGGACCGAGAAGACCACTCGTCTCAGCGGTGATTATGGTTCCGTCGGCAAGCTCGATAGCCGAACACGGCACTCCGCTGCGTTCAGCCCTCTCTTTAGCCGCGCGAATAGGTCTGCGATATGACGTATCGATCTTGGCCTGTTTAAAAAGTAAAGCTATCTTGCTGACCTCACTTTCATTACCGTCGCCCTGTGCGAAACGGTTGAGCGCTGTATAGTAACGACGAATGATTTCGTTTTTCGACGCTTCGCAGCACACCTCGTCATCGTTTATACAGAAACCGACCATATTGACACCCATATCGGTAGGCGATTTGTAGGGATTCTCCCCGTAAATACCTTCGAAGAGGGCGTTCAGAACCGGAAATATCTCTATATCGCGGTTATAATTGATAGCTGTCTTCCCATATGCCTCAAGATGGAACGGATCGATCATATTCACATCGTTGAGGTCAGCGGTAGCAGCTTCATAAGCGATATTTACAGGATGTTTAAGCGGCAGGCTCCACACAGGAAATGTCTCGAACTTCGCATATCCCGCCTCTATGCCACGTTTGTGTTCATTGTACAACTGGCTGAGACAGACAGCCATCTTACCACTGCCAGGACCGGGAGCTGTCACAATGACGAGCGGACGCGATGTCTCCACATAATCGTTACGGCCGAAACCATCCTCGGAATCGATAAGATCCACATTGGTCGGATATCCGTCAATCGTATAATGGCAATAAGTGGTTATGCCAATGCGCTCAAGACGCGAACGGAAGGCATCGGCACTGCTTTGTCCGTTATAGTGGGTGATGACCACCGAACTTACGAGAAACCCGCGGCCCTCGAATTCCTTGCGCAGACGCAGCACATCCATGTCATAAGTGATTCCAAGATCGTTGCGCACCTTGTTTTTTTCAATATCAAGCGCACTGATGACGATCACGATCTCCGCATGGTCGCTAAGCTGACTGAGCATCCTTAGCTTGCTATCCGGCTGAAATCCGGGAAGCACGCGACTTGCGTGATAATCGTCAAATAATTTCCCTCCGAGTTCGAGGTAAAGCTTGTTGCCGAACTGGGCTATACGCTCCTTGATGTGTTCGGACTGGATTCTGAGATATTTCTCGTTGTCAAAACCGTATTTCATAACGGATTACAAAATTAGTCATTTTCACCGAATCATAGCCACTCCGAAGCCCGTTTTTTCAAAAATATTTTCCCACCTGCTCAGCTATCTGACTCATTCCCTTTACAGTAGGATGACCGGCTTTCTTGTCGATATCCTTTAGTTCGATCGTCTCCACACAATGCTTACCACACAATGTGAGGATAGATTCAGTCACTTCGGGACGCAAGCCGTCATTTATGATAAAATATATGTCAGTGCCGGGATAATAATCCTTCATCACAGACAGCATCCTGTCGAGCGCGGGACGAAACGTATAGTAGTCAGGCGTCTCTCCTTCAGCCCTTTCGTAATTCCCGACCCGGGCCCCCGACCAAGAATCATTCGTCGCACCGAACACAAGAATTATATCCGGTGATCCCAGTTCCTTGACACGGGTGAGAAATGAACGGTCCGAGTAATCCTCCCCGTTATAACCGCGATTGCATATCGTAGATCCCGAAAAAGAATTATTCACAACAAGACGCATCCCTTTGTCACGTATCAGTTTATGCCACCATATCTGTCTGACATCCGTGACATCCGTAAGATCAGGTCTTGGAGCAGAAAAATACCATACGAAGTTAGTGTCAGGGGAAACATACCCTTCAAAAGTCGAGTACGAATCGCCTAAAATCGATACTCCGACACGCGGACACTTACCGATACCAAAAACAATCAAAGCCGACATGCACAAAAACACCGAAACCAAAAACCTGTTCATATTCATAAATAATTCATTAATACACAATCTCGATAAGTCCTGAATTAAAAACGACCGTCACTTTCGCCATATTGCCTTCCCATATACATTTTTTCACCTAAAATTCACCCCGCAACCGCTGTTTTTCAAGGCGTTCATTTTGAATTAAATTGAATTTATGCTACCTTTGTGCGTTAATTTCGCTGACCCAACTTTTAAATCAAAAATCATCTAAACATATCTAATGGCAACTTTAGAAAAAATCCGTAGCAAGTCAGTGCTCTTGCTCATCATCGTCGGAGCCGGTCTGCTGGCTTTTATAATCGGTGACTTCTTTACCTCAGGCCGCACACTTTTCGGCACAGGCACTACCATTGCAAAAGTCGACGGTGCAAAAATTGACATTCAGGAATTCCAGCGTCGGGTACAGGACGCCACTCAACAGGCCCAAGCTCAAAACCAGCGCATGGACAACGCTGTTCTCCAGCAACAGATACTGAACTCGATGATAGCCGAAAAACTTTTTGAAAAAGAAATCGAAAATCTCGGTATCACAGTAACCGATCAGGAACTCACGGAAATGATGGTCGGAAAAAACTCACAATATGTCGACCGCATGGTGCAGCAGCAGCTTGGAGCGCCAGACGCAGCGACAGCCCACGACATGGCTTTCAATCCGACCAAATACGGAATGCAGCAGGCACAGGCACAGCAGTTGCAGACCTATTGGCTTGACCTTGAAAAGTCTGTCGAACGTATGCTTCTGCAACAGAAGTTCCAAAATCTTTTCCAGGGCACACTCGTTGCCAACGAGCTTGACGCCAAAGCTCTATATGATGACAACGCAGCCACCGCACATGTCGTATATGCAAAAAAAGACTACTCCTCCCTTAAGGACGATGAATTTGAAGTCAGCGAAAGCGACATTGATGCGATCTATTCAAACGAAAAAAAACGTTATGTGCTTGACGAACCACGCCGTATCGTCAATTATATTGCTGTCAATATAGTACCGTCACAAGCCGACGTGCTCGCTGGACAGAAAAAAGTCGAGGATGCTCTTGTTGCCTTGAACTCCAATCCTGAAATCCAGGGTCTTGCAGATATGCCGGAATTCGTGGTCGACCGTCGCAAGGTCTCACAGACAGAGATTGATAAACAGGCTCGTCTGAAAAGCGCTCTCGATTCACTTTCGGTTGGACGCGCGGTGCTTGTAAGCAAAAACGGCAACGAATATTCTCTTGCCAAACTTCTCGGCAAAACCCAGGAAGTCGCTGATGTCAAAATTGATTTCATGGCGATTCAAGGAAACAAGTCACAGATAGATTCTTTGGTCAATCTACTTAATGCCGGAGCGTCTATTGACAGCATATCTTCTTCTCCACTCGTGGCCCAGTCTCAAAAAGACATGGAAGTTTCCCTGCTTGACCCCAACTATGCCGCTATAAAAGAAATCATAGCTGACCGCGCTACAGGCCTCTACTTCACTCCCGACACCATAGCCGAAGGCGGACGAATCTTCCGCGTCAGCGAGCGCAAGGCTCCCGTAGCAGTATACGATCTCGCAAGCATAAGCTTCACTACAGAGCCTTCAAACGCTACAGTCAACGATCTTGACGCAGCCCTCCGTAAATATGTAGAAGACAACAAAACCGCAAAAGAATTTGCTGAAAACGCACAGGAAGCCGGATATACCACTTTCCCAGCATCTGTTGGCGCATCCACTCCAATGATAGGCAACCTGAATGACTCACATTCCGCTGTTGCATGGGTTATGGACGCTAAGAAAGGTCAGGTATCACCTGTATTCGGTGACATCCAGACCGGACGTTTCCTTGCCGTAGCTCTCAACGATATATACGACGACGGTTACACCCCGGCCCGCGACAACCAGCTACACAATGTTCTTGAAAACCGCGCGCTCAACGACAAAAAAGCAGCCAAACTCATCGCTGAATATCAAGGCAAAGCTAAAGACGTCGCTGGATATGCTAAATTGATGAATGTTTCAGTTGACACAACCACCGTCAACTTCGGTCAATACATGATACCCGGTCTCGGTATGAATGAAAGCGAAATTCAAGGTAAACTCGCAAACGCACAGGCCGGCTCTCTCGTCGGCCCGGTCAAAGGCAATAATGCTGTGATTGTACTTCAGGTAACAGAAATTGACAAGGAAGGACGTCCGTTTGACCTTGAAGAAAGTTCGCTCCGCTTCAACCAGCAACGTGGTGCGGCAAGAATGATCAATTCACTCGACCGCATCCTGCTCGGCAACAAAAAAGTCACCAACAACATCAACACATTCTACAAATAAGACGTTAATCACATCTTATATATAAAACGATAGAGCCAAAGGCAATGCCCTTGGCTCTATCGTTTTATATTATAATACCTTCCAAAAACTGAAAAGACTTTATTTCACCGACGGATACATACTAATAAACCATCTAATTTCTCGTCCCCATTTACCCATGTAAACAAGCACAAAAAATAAAAAACTGTTAAAATACAGCCATCCGCTAGCGCATCAACCCAAAGTCAGACCGAGCTCATCGATAAATCCGCGCAACGCAGGTATATTCTCGACCAAATGATTGAGAACCTCGCGCTCGTTCCAGGTATGAGGTGAGGCGGATCCCTCGTTAAGCTCGACCGTCACAGAGAAACGATCGTTCTGCAATGCGTCACGCATAAACTTATGCAAAGACGGAGAAGCCTGATCCATAACGGTGCGCTGCATATCATTCTCCACCATCATTTTATAGGTATTATCACCTATCTGTGACGGATATGACGCACGCATAGTGTTGACAAGTATATGTTCGGTAGGCCTGCTTCGCATATATTCCTGCCATGCCTTATTAAGCTGATCCTGTGTATATGATTTCTCACGAAGTGGGACATTCACATTTCCGTCGCTCACCGCACCGGTAGAAACTTCTGGCTGTCTGACATTATTTATCGAGAACGTGTTTCCAGATATTTTCAATGGCTTCCTGCCTGCGCTTACCGGACGTGGGGTGGTATTGTATGACACTGCCGGAGCGGAGGCCATAGTAGGAACAGCGGAAGCCCCTGTACTATACGGATTGGCCGGTCGTGACACCGACTGAGCCTGATTTACCGGCTGTTGCTGTGTAGCTGAAACGGAACCATCCTGGACAGATGGTACATGTGGTGCCTTTACCTCTTTTCCTGCAGCGGATATGGACTCTATTTTCTGTAACCGCCCTTCCCCCTCGCTGCCTCTATGCGGAGAAGGGCTTGACAATTGGCATATCTTAGCGAGAGTCAGTTCTATCAGAAACTGTTTGTTAGAAGCCGCACGATAATTCAAATCAGCGTCGTTACAAAGATTCATAGTCCTATATATGAAATCAGGACTACATTTCACAGACATAGCCGCCATCGCCTTGCGCGCCTCATCGTCAGCTTCAAGCAGAACAATAGTAGAAGGGTCGCGCGCCACCATCAGGTCACGCATATAATCACCCAATCCATTGATAAAGAAGTGGGAATCAAACCCTCTGTCCCGAATTTCTTTATATATCATCCATGTATCAAGTATACGTCCTTCGAGAAAACAATCAAGCAGCTTATTATAATAGTTATAATCAAGCACATTGAGATTTTCTATCGCGCTTTGATAAGTTATGTCGCCACGCGACGAAGCAGCTACCTGATCGAAAATAGACAGAGCGTCGCGCATTGCACCGTCAGCCTTTCGGGCTATAACATTGAGCGCGGCAGAGTCAGCCGTAATGCCTTCCCGTGAAGCCACATAACTCAGGTGTTCTATCATATCGCGGACAGTGATCCGTTTGAAATCATAGATCTGGCAACGTGAAAGAATCGTCGGTATAATCTTATGCTTCTCAGTGGTAGCCAGAATAAAGATCACATACGACGGTGGTTCCTCAAGAGTTTTCAGAAAAGCGTTGAACGCCGCCGGAGAAAGCATGTGGACCTCGTCGACTATAAATACCCTGTAGTTGCCCTGTGATGGCGGGATCTGAACCTGATCCACGAGCTGACGTATATCATCAACTCCATTGTTAGAAGCTGCGTCAAGCTCGATTATATTGAGCGAATTTCCATCATTGAAAGCCCTGCAACTGTCACATTCGTTACAAGCTTCTCCCTCAGGTGTAGGATTTGAACAGTTGATTGTCTTGGCGAAAATGCGGGCACACGACGTCTTTCCGACACCGCGAGACCCACAGAACAGATAGCTATGCGCCAAACGGTGGGTAGCTATAGCGTTTTTCAATGTAGCAGTTAGAGCCTTCTGACCCACTACACTGTCAAATGTCGAAGGCCGGTATTTTCTTGCCGAGACTATATAATGTTCCATATCTACAAAAATACGGAATATTTCCTGAATAACAATAGATTATTTCCTATACATTATATGGAAGAATCTTTAGGTGCTTTGTCTATTAGATCAAGAAACTGGTCAAGTTTCGGGGTTATGATTATTTCAGTGCGGCGATTACGCTGACGTCCGGGTTCGGTAGAGTTATCGGCTATAGGGTTGTATTCACCTCGTCCGGCCGCCGTCAGACGCTGTGGATCAATACCGAAATTCTTTTGAAGCACCTGCACTATAGACGAAGCCCTAAGAGCAGAGAGGTCCCAGTTATTGCGTATATTTGTCCTGTTTATAGGCACAGGGTCAGTATTACCCTCGACGAGCACATCGTAATTGCCGTAATCTTTTATTATCTTGGCTATTTTTCCGAGTGTCTGCATCGCGCGCGAATTGACCTCATAGCTGCCTGATTTGAAAAGCATATTATCAGCCAAAGATATATATACAACTCCCTTAAGCACCTTGATGTTGACCTCGGATATCTCGTCGGGGCTAAGCGAACGCGTCAGATTTGTCGTCAGAGCGAGATTAAGCGAGTCGGACTTTGATTTAGCCTGCACAAGCTGCTGGATATACCGGTTGGAAGCATTGATCTCATCGACAAGCTTGGATATATTCACATTACCCTGGGTATTCTGACTTATACTATTGTCAAGGGATTTTTGAAGCGAGACATAGTTACGTTTCAGCTCCTCATTGTTTTTACGAGCTTCTTCGAGAAGCGATTCAAGACTTCTGCCCATGGCACGACTCTCAGCGAGTTCGACCTGCGACACATTGTAATCTTTCTTTAAAGAATCGTTCTCCGCTTGTAGTGCAGCGAATTTCTTGCTGCTGACACATCCGGACAATGCCACGGACACAGCAACCGCAAATATAATAATATCGCGTGATTTCATAATTGCGTATAGTTTTGATGAATACATATTAAACACCTCCGCTAACGCTTTGGTTTCCCGCAACCGGAAACCGGACTTATTTAACCGGACGTACCGATTCGTTGGCTCGCTCAGCCGGACGACGGCGGGCAAGGTTGTCAGACAACGATTTCAAATCTATAGAACCGTTCTTTGCCGCTGAACGCATAGTCTTACGGTTGCCATTTTCGCTCGGAGATCCTTTTGCCCGCCATATAAGATCCGCAAAAAGAATAGCCTTGTCATTCGTGGCGCGACCCCTTACAGCAAAATAATCATTGGCTATGACAGCATCTATATCCCCGCGCGCAATCGCTTCCATCAATGACTTACCCATCTGACTTTGCATCTTCGACACCTCCCATACCGGATAAGTGTTAAGATACTCGACATCAGCCCTCTCCTCTGCACTCATATCAGGAGTCCGGACCGGAACATCCGTTAAATCACCATCTGTGGACTCTTCGGCAGGAACCGAATCATCAGGAGAACCAATGTACTGCGGAATAAGCAGACATAAAACGACCACAGCGACCACAACAGTCAGACCTGACCATAGGAAAGAAGCCTTCTTATACCACGGCTTGCTTCCACTGACCTCATCCACATCATCATATTCCAACTCATAGTCCGGAATATTACGCGATTGTTTTTCATCCTGAATCACCGATGTCCTGTCCTCTGAAACCGGAAGAGTGTTATTAATCTTCGGTGCATCGTGTCTGACTTCATCAGAAATATTTTCGAATTTCGGTGCGCGGCATGGTTCGGATTGTATCCCGTTGTCAGACGATTCATTGTCCGATGATTCATTGAGACCTTTAGACCTTAGATCTACATTATATATCTCCCGGTCATCTCCGGTCACCAAACGATTGGCACGGAAACCATGAAAGTTACCTGAATGGAGCCTGTTATATTCCGGAGTGTTCTTTTCTATAGAAATTTCATGTTCCAATACACGCCCGTCTCCGAAATCAAGTTTCAATGTGATACCCTGTTCGACAGGCTGCATCACGAATTCAAGTTCGTCTGTGTGGAGCATCTCCTCCGACGATTTTTTCAATTTCAATGGTCGATAGTTATTAGACTGAACCTCTATATCAACATATTTTCCGGGAATAAGATCTTTTTCAAGAAACTCGATATAAGGCTCCATCGTATTAACCGGACGGTCATTAATGGCAATTGTGTATCCATTAAGCTGTTTACCATTGGCAGAAACAACCTTGACATCTATCCGCCTGACAAAACGGACTCCTGTCTGCGAGGCCGAACGTATCATTATCGTCGGACCTTCATATTTTGTGTAAGCAGAGGGAGTTCCTGTAATGACACTTTCCTTGTGGGTATCGAAACCATCCTTACTGAACGACAGTTCCAAACGGTCACCATCATAGACCTGCATACTCGACGCACTGACACCTTCAGGACAGACAACAGAATAAAGTTTACGTACAGGAAGTGTCAATCGCGGCATCTTGACCCCGGGACGAAGCGAACATGTGGCCGAGACCACTATTATACAGCGATAACCGCCATAGTCAGGCTGACATGGGAACGAAAAGATCGATTCCAACTCCTGTTGCGAGATGTAAGTGCGATAGGCCGCTTCGGCAGGTTTCTCACCGTCCACTGAAGCGTGATAACGCCATGCCTCGAGCCGCAAAGCTTCTTCAGGCACACCAGCCATAACCAATGCCTCCTCAACGGCACTGTCGTTGAGAGCCTCATCCTCAACCAACACCTTCTTCAGATTGTTGAACGCACCCATGATCTGACGTCCTGTAAGCGAACATCCGTCATTCACCAAAATCGAAATCATCATGTGGCCACGCTCGGGGTTTATTGTATTGCGTGTGATGAACGAAAAATAGTGACCACGCGGAGATGACTGAAGTATATAACACTCACTGGCGTTCAGGAAACGTTTGATAGCCGCACCCGGCTCCACCATAGCCGCACCCCATCGCGGATCTATGTCGTCACCTGCCGACGGATATGAATAAATCGTATGAGTCGCTCCCTGTACATCACCCCTGAGAGCTATATGAAGATATGAATATTCGGACATTGCTTTGTCGGTTTGTTTTCAAGCTGCAAAATTACTAAAAAACTCATTGACGTGCAAACCTACAGCCGTCAGCATCAGCCACTCGGCTCATTTGCGGAAAAACAGAGAAACACTCCTTGTAACCGCGTATGCCACGGTCATCGTCAATACTATAAGAGCCGAACAAGGCACATCGACACGCGTACCGGCCATAAGACCTCCCACACAACACAAAAGCGAGACAGCTGCCGAAAGAAGCATGACGGGCTTGAAACGATGACAGTACATCTCGGCTATCATCTGTGGCAAAGCCAACATCGACATGAGAAGCATAACACCGACAAGACGTATGGTCAGTACTATACAGACAGCTACCAAAACCGTCATGACCGTAGAAATAAAAGTTACAGGCAGACGACGTACCCTTGCGAAATCAGGATCGAACGCACATATCACTATCTTATTGAAAAAACAAGCGACAAAAAGCAAGAGAACACCTGTAAACACTCCGAAAGCCCAAAGATCACCGGCAGTAATAGTCAGTATGTTTCCAAAAAGAAAAGCGTTAAGTTCAGGAACATAACCGGGTGTAAGAAAAATAAATAATGTACCGAGAGCCATACCCAAAGCCCAAATGACCGCTATCGCTGAATCCTCACGCACACGGTGTCTCCGCGCCATCCAGTCGACACCCAACGACGACCCGACAGCAAAAACCGCAGCAGTAATGACAGGATTCCATCCGAGAAAATAGCCGAGACCGAGACCTCCGAAACAGGCATGTGTCACACCTCCGGATATGGATACGAGACGCCGTGTCACTATGTATGTCCCGATCACAGCTGATGACACACTCAGCAACATGACCCCTATCAACGCGTTTCTGAAAAAATCGTATTCAAATATTTCCACTTCTATATATTATTTCCACTTCAATCCGAACTATGGATTACCATCTTTTATCAGCATAATCCATTCGTCGCGTAAAGCCGACGGCATCGCCACCCCGCGTTCCGTCAACGATAATCCCCATTGGTAGACATCTTCCGAAAGCAACGTATAAAGTACTTCTCGAAACTCCTCTGTCTCCTCTGCCGAATATGTTTCCGGATCCCGACCTGCAAAGCGGTCAAGCTCCTCATCATCAAAATAGATCGGAGAAGATTTTCCGCTCAGTCCTTTTTCACACACGTCATGAAGCCCGCAACAGACGTCCGGTTTTACATTCGATTCAACCGGACCGCCAAACTGTCTGGCTTCATTTTCACCGAACCTATGCGTCAAATAAAGCACCACTCCGGCTATTACCGTTACAGAAAGTATTATTAAAGCACCTGTCACTTATGTCCGAATCCGTTAAATCTTAGTTTCTTTCACTTATTCATCCGCAGAGTCGGGTAAAGGCGCGTCACCGTCAAGCAAAGTAAATCCGGCCGCACGAAGATCATCCCAAAAACCAGGATATGATTTCCCGACAACTTCTATATCGTTTACGATTATTCCAGGCAGAAAAATAGCTATCGGAGCAAGGCACATAGCCATACGGTGATCGTCATACGTATCGAAACGCGGAAGCTCACTGAAAGGTCTCCGCTGGCCTTCCCAACTCACACCGTCATTCCCTTCAGGCTGAAGAAATATACCTATTTTCGCAAGTTCCGTACATACAGCCTTCACCCTGTCCGTTTCTTTTATAGCGAGGGTCGAAAGACCTGTGAAATGAAAAGGAATCCCAAGCATGGCACAAGTGACCATTACATACTGCGCCAAATCCGGTGTATCCGAAAAATCGATCCTCACCCTCGCATCCTGATCTGGAGAGGCAATCAGATCCGTTCCACCGTTCTCACCGTCCCATTCTGTATGCACCCCAAGCATATTGAATATATACTCAAGTTTTCTGTCACCCTGACATGAGTCTCTTGAAAGATTCTCCACCGTTACCACACCGGCCGATAACGCCTCCATCTCATACCATGCGGCTACGGCACTCCAATCTCCCTCCACCTCAACAGTTCTCTTTCTATACGTCTGTGGCGAAACGGTTATGGTATCACCGGTGAAATCGCTTTCAACCCCGGCATCAGCCATCATACGAAGAGTCATTGATATATACGGCCGCGATACCACCTCTCCATTGAGTTTCAGACGCAGCCCATCTTTCATTGTCGGAGCTATCATCAGAAGTGCTGAAATATATTGGGAACTTACAGTCGAATCAAGTGAAAGAGAGCCTCCACGCAAAGATTTTCCCTTGATACGCAATGGAGGGAAACCTTCCTCTCCGACATAATCTATCTCGGCACCAAGGCTTCTGAGAGCGTCGACAAGCACTCCTATAGGCCGGAGACGCATACGCTCGCTTCCATCAAGTATAAGGCTGACCCCAGGGCGTGAAGCATAGTACGCGGTGAGAAAACGCATGGTTGTCCCGGCTGCCCCGACATTGACTACATCCGCTTCACTCGAACCGAGGGCTGAAAGCATGGCATCGGTATCGTCGCATTCAGCCAGACTTTCCAAAGGAGACGATCCCGGTGTGAGCGCATTGATGATAAGCGCCCGGTTGCTCATACTCTTGGAAAGCGGAAGCCTCACACGGGTCTCAAAAAATCCATCAGGTGGTAATATCCTGTAGTCCATATATCTTGAATTACCTGTAAACACACAGGTTTGAAATAAAAAAATCATAGTTTACTACTGCTCGATGACACTGTCACGAACACCTGTCACTTAACCGGTTCAAATCCTACAAGAATATTGTTGGATGCGCCACGCCACGGCAAAGTCCCGTAATAACGCTTACAGGTAACAGTCACAGGACGTCCAGTGCCCTGATATTTCTGCAAACGCAACGCGATACTATCATCTGGAATGCTGAAATATACATCACGGGAATAGATGCGCGTCGTATCGGTCAATTGAGATTCATTTATCATCTCACCCTCGAAAGTAGGGAAGACTATACCCCTTTTCTCTACAAGAGTAACATACCCGACAGTACGCGATTCCGTCACATAAGGCACAAAATAGCGTATCGAAACCGCTGTACATAATATCAATGCAAGCACCACGAAAAACCACACCCAACCTCCTTTACGTCTTTTTTTAGGACTCTTCGCTGTTAAAGAGTCGGGCAGGGGTTTCGCCTCTTGCGAGTGGGAGCCAAAATCAAAAGCCGGAGAAACATCGCTTGTATCCACTTTGGTTTCCACCTGAGAAGAAGTGGAATTGTCCCTATTCCCGTCTCCGTGGAAATTATGGAGAAAATAATCCTTGTCGCTGTCGTCAAATTTCATTTTACAAATGATATTTAAAATGATATTGTATAATGGAATTATATTTTATCTCTATGCCGCACGCGCTTTTCCAACGCTATACAACCGAAAGTAAACAGTCCCTGCACAATCAGCATAAGTGTCTGAACTCCAATCACAAGATTAGCAAACGACAATGCATATTCACGAGTCAGACCGGGAACATCCGCTGAATACAACGCAAGTCCGAAAATCATAGCCCATTGCCATGGCCCTATACCTCCGTTGGAAGGGACTCCCATTGCCAGACTTGTCAATACGAAACAAACTGCAAGAGCCGTCATACCATGAAGTTCAAGAACTCTCGAAGTTATGGGAAAAGACCTGAAAGCACAATAAAGGGCGAAAAAATAACAGCCCCACAGCATAACGGTATATAGAAGCCATCTACCTTTTCCAGGCATGGTTACCACAATCGAAAAACCATTCCACAAACCTTTACATATTTTCCGTATCCTCGCTATGATAGTATTTTCAGAAAATCTGAAAGCCAACCATACGGCCACAAACAAAAGCACTGCGGCACACCAAAACACCGGTGACACAAGCAAAGAAGACAATCCGGCAAAAGAAGTTCCGCTTTGCGAAATATAAGCCTGCAACTGCGCACCTGCCGGAATAAACGTCAGGACGAGCAAGATAAGGACAGTAAGCATGTCGGCCATACGGTCAGCCACCATCGACCCGAAAACTTTTGTGAACGGAGCTTGCTCTTTCGCAGCTATATAACCTGTGCGCCAGACTTCACCGAGGCGCGGAAAAACAAGATTGACGGAATAAGTACCGAAAATACTGAGTATAAGCTGCCATAGGGAAGGTGTGACACCGAGAGCCTTCAATTGTATGCGCCACCTCATAGCGCGAAGCACCTGCGCACCTATTCCGAGAGATAGATTCAGCACTATCCATCTGAAATCACACTCACGCCGGATAATTTCCCATACATTCACCGGATTCATATCCTCACTATTGAAAAGGAGATAGCAAAGTCCTACGGAAATCACCAAAGGAACTCCGTATTTCAGCAAATATGAACCCAGACGGGATTTGGATGAAGTATCGGGGATATAATCTTTTTCTGTCATCGTGAGTTAATTAATGCAAAATTACGACTTTTGCATCGTGGCGGCAACATTGAGCAGATAATTTACGTTAATTTTATACTTCTGTCAATATATCAAAGATATGATCTATCAAACTGTGACAAGTCTTATTTTTCTGTTTGCAGGCACAATATCGAGTTTCATCCCAAACCGATATGCGGCTATAATAGCCTATGCCGGTCTGATAGTTGCCTGTCATGACGAGTATACCCTCCACATACCGACGATTGTTTTCTGGGGAATAGCGACAGCCATCGTGACCGTCCTTTCCTTCATTCTTCCTGAAAAAATAGCGTCGTCACGACGTGGACTCGGATATATAGCCGGAGCCGCGCTCGCAGGTTCAATGACAGGTCTGCTTGTGTCACACGCCTGGTTGATAATAGGTGCTGTCGCGGGAGCCTTGCTTGGAGGAATAGCCTACAGCAAAACCCCGGCAGGACAAATCATGGGATTTCCGTCTTACAAATTTTTTAACTATCTTTGTGCGAAGGGACTCCCTGCGGTAATAACCATGTGTATCGCAGGAACAGCTCTTACGATCATTAACAAATGATAAATCATGAGAATCATATTCGGCATCATACTGACAATACTGACCTTTCTCACCTCTCAGGCTCAAGGCATAAACAAACTCAAAAGAGAGAAGCCCGACCTTGAAAAAATACGTCTGGAGACACTCGACAAACGATCGCCATATTATTATCCGAGACTGATGCAGGAATTCCAGCGTAACGACACGTTGATGAAAATAGACAAATACCGTTATCTATACCTCGGCTATATGTTTCAGGAGGATTACAATCCTTATCGCTCGTCGGCACGTGACATAAAGTACAACATCCTTGACCGTTCACGCAAACTCACCCGTCAGGAATGCGACTCTGTAATCTCATATGCCGAGAAAGCCCTTGATGACAACCCTTTCAACCTCGGTGAAATGGTAATGCTGATCAACGCCTTACGTGAAAAAGGAAAAACAAACCTCGCCAACGTATGGCAATACAAACTCAACTATCTGCTGATGGCCATAGTGTCCACCGGAACGGGTGAGGACGAAGAAAACGCATGGTATGTGATAGAACCTCAGCATGAATATGTATTGCTTAACATGATGGACTATTCTGTGGCTGACCACGTTTTCTATGATCCGTCCTACGAATACATTACCGTAAAGGACTCCAACGGAAAGCCGCGAGGAGGTTTCTATTTCAATATAGGACCTCTACTGAAAGAATATTACCGTAAACATCCTGACGAATTATAAACACGGATCATGAATTTCACACCTTTAATCCGTCCGTGGTTCAACCGCCGTGTGAAAGCCTCTCTTTCGTGGAAAGGACATACACGCGAAGTACAGCTCTCCGAACTCGACAGATTGCTGAAATCCCTGCGACAGACTCGTTGGGCCGCTGAAAAAGGCCTTTCGGATGTTCGTTCATACGATGATTACCGACGCGTCCTGCAAGCCCCAGTGCCATACTCCGAACTGAGACCGTGGATAATGAGAATGATATCCGGAGAAAGCGACGTGCTTTGGCCTGGAAGCACACGCAACTTCGCACAGTCATCCGGAACTTCCGACGGAAAAAGCAAATATATACCCGTCACAAGTGAATCATTTTCAAGATCACACTATCGAGGTGGGCGCGACGTCGTGGCTCACTATCTGAATCTCTACCCGGACAGCAAAATCTTTTCAGGCAAAAGTTTCATACTCGGAGGAAGTTTCGCCAACGAACTTTCGTTGCCGAAAAACGTGAGGGTAGGAGACCTGTCAGCCAATCTCATAGAAAACATCAATCCTATCGCCAATTTCGTACGGATACCCTCAAAAAATATAGCCTTACTCGAAGACTGGGCCGTAAAACTACCGGCCCTGATCAACTCCGCAGCCGACAAAAACGTAACCAATATATCGGGAGTGCCGTCCTGGTTTCTGACAGTACTGAAAAAAATAATAGAATCAAAAGGAGCATCAAACATACATGACGTATGGCCGAATCTCGAAGTTTTTTTTCATGGGGGCATCTCCATGTCGCCTTATCGTGATCAGTACAACCATATATGCTCTCCTTCAATGCGCTATATAGAATGCTACAATGCCTCGGAAGGATTTTTCGCTGTACAAAACACGATTGACGACCCGGCAATGCTGCTTTTGCTTGACAGCGGTACATTCTTTGAATTCATACGCGCCGAAGACTGCGACCGTGAATATCCTGAAATAATTCCGGCATGGCAAATCGAGGAAGGAAAAGTGTATGCGATGGTTATAAGCTCATGCAACGGACTTTGGCGATATCCTCTCGGTGACACGGTAAAAATAGAATCGGTCGATCCTCTCAAAATAACGATAGCCGGAAGGACCAAAAGTTTCATAAACGCATTTGGAGAAGAACTGATGGTTCAGAACGCAGAAGCCGCTCTTTCAAAAGTATGCAAAGAAATGAATTGTGAAATAGCCAATTACACAGCGGCACCTGTCTATGCATCTGACCGTTCACGCGGACGCCACGAATGGTTGATAGAATTCAACCGTGAACCGGCCTCTCTTGAAGTGTTCGCTGCCACACTTGACAAAGCACTCCAACAGGAAAACAGCGACTATGAAGCCAAACGAAGCCACGGAATATTTCTCGATCCGCTAACAGTGATAAAGGGAAAACCCGGAGTTTTTGAAAAATGGCTTGCTTCGACAGGTAGACTCGGAGGGCAACGAAAAGTACCGAGACTATCAAACTCGCGCCATCCCATAGACGAAATATTGAAATTAAATAAATGACCACGATAAACCAAACATAATTAATGCCAACACTAATGAAACACGGGATAATATCTACTGCAGCAGCTATCATCATAGGAGCGGCAAGCATTTCGGCTTCAAGTCCCAAATATATATTTTATTATATCGGAGACGGTATGGGAATGGGACAGGTCATGGGAGCCGAAGCCTACAACCGGACAGTAAAAGGCAGCGATGACAATCTATTGATGATGCGGTTTCCAGTCTCATCGGTAGCCACCACATATTCGGCATCATCCCCGGTCACAGACTCCGCCGCAGCCGGAACAGCGCTTTCGTCAGGAGTAAAAACCAACAACGGTATGCTCGGTGTCACACCCGATTCAACAGCGGTCAATTCGATAGCCAAAACCTTATTCGACGATGGCTACGGAGTTGGTATAGTCACATCCGTCTATCCCGACGATGCCACTCCAGGTGCGTTCTATACTCATGTTCCGTCAAGAAGTATGTTCTATGAAATAGGCCGAGACGCGGCCTCATGCGGTTATGATTTCATCGGTGGTTCGAATCTCCGTGGCACCAAAGACACGAATGGAAAACCGACCGACCTTATGCGGCTATTTGCTGAAAACAATGTAAGTGTCATACGCGGAACCCAAGGAATGGACACAATAACATCGAAACGGGTACTCATGCTTTCAACAGATTCAACCCGCATCTCCAACATCGGTTTCACAATCGATTCAATACCCGGGGCACTCACACTTCCGGCAATGACGGAGGCATGTCTGGCGCATTTGCAGAAAAACGGCCGTGACAGATTTTTCATGATGGTCGAAGGCGGCAACATAGACCATGCAGGCCACGCTAATGACGGAGGCACTGTCATAAAAGAGATCATGAATTTTCAGGACGCCCTGAAAATCGCATACGATTTCTACACAAAACATCCCGATGAGACACTTATAGTCGTGACAGCCGACCATGAGACAGGAGGAATGGGACTCGGAAACAATGTTGTAGGCTACGATTTGAAACTCAAATACCTCGACAAACAGAAAGTGTCAAAAGACGGTTTCGCGGAATACTGCAACAACCTTTTGCGTACAAGACGCATATACACCTGGGACGATATGCGAGAATATCTGACCGAGAACCTCGGATTTTGGTCACACGTACCCGTGACCGAACAGCAGACTGAAAATCTCAAAAAAGATTTTGAACGTTGCCTCATCAATCGTGAAGGTGTGGACCAACAGACACTCTACAACAATTTCAACGAATTTTCCGTAAACGTTTTCAAAATAATGGACAGTTTCACGGGACTCGGATGGACCACAAACGGACATTCAGGAGGTCTTGTACCGGTGTACGCCATAGGGGTTGGAGCCGAAAAATTCGCATCATTTAACGACAACACCGACATTCCTAAAATCATAATGGAAATAGCCGGAAAATAAAATTCCATAACAGGACTGCCGATGAGGGTTTCAACAAGCTTCCCAAACTGACAGTCCTGTCAAAAAAATTATTATCTACAGTGAGACTTGAGGAACTTTCACTTACAAATTTCAAAAATATACCCGAAACAAATCTGGTATTTTCAGACAAAGTAAACTGTTTTCTCGGAAACAACGGTATGGGCAAAAGCAATTTGCTCGATGCCGTGTATTTCCTCAGTTTTTGTAAAAGTTTCTCACGCGTGCCTGATAAGATGCTTATACGACGCGGAGAGGACTTCGCTATAGCGCGCGGACGCTATGTCCGTAAAGGAATCGACGAAGAGCTAACACTCGGTCTCTCCGCATCGAAACGCAAAACACTGAAACGTGGCGGAAAAGAATACGACCGTCTAAGCTCACACATAGGGTCATTTCCATTGGTAATGGTAGCTCCGCAAGACATAGACCTAATACGCGAAAGCGGAGAAGAACGACGCCATTGGATGGATATGGTGATCTCACAGAGCGATCCCATTTACCTTGACAGCCTGATCCGTTACACACGCGCGCTTGAACAACGCAACCGTCTGTTGCGCGACGGTTGCGTAGACCACAACCTCTATTCAGCCGTCGAAACAATCCTGGACATGTCAGGAGGTTATATACACAGCGTAAGAACAGCCCGTATAGCCCAGCTTACAGAAATATTCGACAAATATTACAGCGCCATAGCCGGAACAGACGAAAAAGTCAATCTCAGTTACCAAAGCGGACTTAATCAGGAAGGCGTCACCTTACAGACATTGATCGACGAAGCCCGTCGCCACGATGAAATAGTGAAACACACTTCTGTCGGCATACACCGCGATGACATAGGCATGGAGCTTGACGGAATGCCTATGAGGCGTACAGGCTCGCAAGGACAATGCAAAACGTTCACGATAGCGTTAAGACTCGCCCAATACGATTTTCTACATAGCGCCACGGGTATACGTCCTTTGCTTTTGCTTGACGATATATTCGACAAGCTCGACGCCTCACGCGTGGAAAGAATCATGGAACTTGTCACATCCGATTCTTTCGGACAGATATTCATAACAGATACCAATCGTACGCATCTTGACGAAATAATGAAACGCACGGGCGGAAATTATCGCATGTGGAGTGTAAACGAAGGAGTATTCACACCGACACAATCATGAAACGTACATATCCTAAACATATAGCCGGAATCATAGAAGAAGCTATGAGCCGGGCAGGATTAACCGATACGTTAAACCAACAGCGTGCGGCGGCGGCCTGGCCCGACGTGGTAGGGCCGGTGATAAACAGATATACAACAAAACGTTATGTGGACCAAGGAGTAATGCACATATACATGACTTCAGCTGCTTTGAAAAACGAACTTTCATTCAACCGCGACCGCATAATAACCGCGATAAACCGCATGGTAGGGACAGAAGCTATAACCGATATAAAATTTCATTAAACAATAATAAACGTTTTACAAATACGATAGGCACAGTATAATTATGAGCGACAACCGTTGTGAGGCTGGAGTGGAAAAATACAGACACCGTATGCCTCTGCAAATGAGATTTAACGATATAGATATGTTGGGACACCTCAACAACAGTGTATATCTGACTTTCATGGATCTTGCCAAAGCCGATTATTTCCGTGATGTAAATGGTGGAGATGTTGACATACGCAAAATGGGGGTGGTCATAGTAAACATAAACGCCAACTTTTGCGCTCCTACTTTTTTCAACGAAAAAATTGAAGTAGAGACCGCCACGGTAGCGATAGGGGAAAAAAGTCTGACATTGGAACAAAGGATATTTTCCGTACCCGACCGTCAAGTAAAATGTTGCTGTAGGACAATAATGTCCGGTTTCGACATAAAAACAAACACGTCCATGCCGATATCTGCTGAATGGGTCAATAAACTCGAGATGTACGAAGGACGTAAACTGGTGAAATCAAAAATATAAATAAAATGGCAAAACGCCTGTTGCCGGAAAACTTTCTCGCATATCTTGACACCATAGGCCTGAAAGAACTCGGCAAAACCCTTTCAGAAGGTGAGCCGTGCGTATCGTTACGCACAAATCATGCAAAAAACATCGGTAAAAACGAATTGCCGCCCGGAAGCAGTCCCATAGCGTGGTGCGAAAACGGGTTTTACTTAAACGAACGTCCGAAATTTACTTTCGATCCACTGTTGCATCAAGGCGGGTACTACGTGCAGGAAGCCTCCTCGATGTTCCACTACCATATCGTAAAACAATTATGTAAGGACGGAATACCTCGTAGAGTTCTTGATTCCTGCGCTGCGCCCGGAGGAAAGACTACAGCCGTAATTGACGCTCTTCCTGAAGGATCTTTGATAGTGGCGAACGAATATGTTCCTTCACGGGCAGCCATACTCAGGGAAAATATTATAAAATGGTCTTATCCCGCATCTATAGTGACACGCGGTGATACAGCGGCTTTCCGCAAACTTAAGGATAGTTTCGATATAATCATAGCCGACGTTCCATGTTCAGGCGAAGGTATGATGCGAAAAGACGAAGAAGCCGTTAGACAGTGGTCACCTGGCCTGATAAAGGAATGCTCGGAGCGACAACGCGAAATAATATCCAATCTTTGGCCGTCATTGAAACCGGGAGGTACACTCATCTACAGTACATGTACCTTCAACCGTTATGAGAACGAGGATATGGTCGAATGGATCAAGGAAGAATACGATGCAGAGAGCGTAGAAATAGAGACAGACGATAAATGGAATATATCCAAAGGTATAGACACAGTTTCCCATTGTTACCGATTCTTACCAGACCGCCTGTGCGGAGAAGGTCTTTTCGTCGCTGTCATACGAAAGACGGGACAATATACCGAAAGTCGTAAAAAGGACAGACAACGCATACAGAAACAAAGAAATTCACCGTCGCTTCAACAAACGTCCACATGGCTCCGTCCGGAAATTCTGACGTATTTCGACTTATATACAGAAGATGACCGTATAAACGCTTTTCCCTCAGTCCATACGGATATCTTAAGAAAAATAGGACGTGAACTCGACATAATCCATGAAGGCGTGTCTGTAGCTACGGTAAAAGGACACGATCTCATACCCACCCAATCGCTTGCCCTGTCGCCTTGCCTGGATAAAAAAGCATTTCCGTCACATAAACTTGAAAAAGACGAGGCCATAGCCTATCTCAGCGGTGAGAATATAGTATTGCCGGAAGACACTCCACGCGGATTCATATTGCTTGAATACAATAACCGTCCGTTGGGATTCGTAAAAAATATAGGCAAACGTTCAAATAATCTCTATCCAGCGGCATGGAGAATAAAAACATCTGTCAAATAATAAATTAAAAAATATATATTCCGAAATGAGAATAGATATACTCACAGTGCTACCGGAAATGATCGAGTCACCGCTAAACTGTTCGATATTGAAACGGGCGCAAGATAAGGGTCTTGTGGAAATAGCGGTGCACAATCTACGTGAATACACCACTAACAAACACCGCAAGGTAGACGATTATCCTTTCGGAGGAGAAGCCGGAATGGTAATGCAGATAGAACCTGTGGACAGGGCTATAAGCGACCTGAAATCGCAACGCGAATATGATGAGGTAATATTCACATCACCTGACGGAGAGCGATTCGACCAACCGATGGCCAACTCACTTTCACTCGCACAGAACCTCATCATCCTATGTGGTCATTACAAAGGCATAGACTACCGCATACGCGAGCATCTCGTAACGAAAGAAATATCCATAGGGGATTATGTGTTGACAGGCGGTGAGATCCCCGCGGTAGTGATAGCGGATGCTGTCATACGCCTTATACCGGGAGCCATAGGAGACGAACAGAGCGCGCTCAGCGATTCGTTCCAAGACAATCTGCTTGCTCCCCCTGTCTATACCCGTCCGGCCGACTACAAGGGCTGGAAAGTGCCTGAAATACTGCTTTCGGGCCATGCCGCCAAAATAGATGAATGGAAACATGAACAATCTTTGGCGAGAACCAGACTTTTGCGACCTGATCTGCTGAAAGGAATAGAATAATAATAAACAATGAAAATAGACACCCTACAAAATTGTAGGGTGTCTATTTTCATTAAACATTTTACATCATCAACTTATAACTATATTGACGATCTTATTAGGGACAAATATTATCTTACGTATAGTTTTTCCTTCAAGCCACTTAGTTGCCGAAGCGTCATTTAGGGCCATCTGCTCGATTTCGGCCTGAGGAGTACCTGCCGCTACCTGAATATTGAAACGTGCCTTACCGTTGAAAGAAACAGCATAATTCACTGTATTTTCTTTCATGTATTCCTCGTTATATTCAGGCCAACGGGCGTCGTTGACCGTTGTGTCATGTCCCAAAGCATCATGCCAGAGTTCTTCAGCCACGTGAGGAGCGAAAGGAGCAAGCACCGTGACGAGCGGTTCGAACACCTCACGGCTGTGACATTTGCTTGCTGAAAGCTCGTTGACACAAATCATGAAAGCCGCCACAGATGTATTGTAGGAGAAGTTCTCTATATCGAAGGTTACTTTCTTTATGAGTTTATGGACAGCTTTAAGAGCTTCAGGTGTAGGTTTGCTGTCATCAACAAGACATGTGTCACCCTTATAGAAAAGACCCCATAATTTCTTTATAAAACGATTGACACCGTCGATACCGTTAGTATCCCACGGTTTGCTCTGTTCGATAGGACCGAGGAACATCTCATACAGACGCAAAGTGTCAGCACCGTAACGCTCCACTATGTCGTCAGGATTCACGACATTGAACATGGATTTCGACATCTTCTCCACAGCCCATCCGCATACATATTTTCCATCCTCAAGGATAAACTCGGCATCCTTGAATTCAGGACGCCATGCACGAAAAGCGTCAATATCGAGGATATCGTTGCTGACACGATTGACATCAACACGGATAGGAGTGGTGTCATACTGATCTTTAAGACCAAAAGAAACGAATGTGTTGGTATCTTTGATACGGTAGACAAAACTTGTACGTCCCTGTATCATACCCTGGTTGATAAGTTTCTTGAAAGGTTCCTGTTCGACCAAATATCCGAGATCATAAAGGAATTTGTTCCAAAAACGGGAATAGATAAGATGGCCTGTGGCATGCTCAGTACCTCCTATATATAGATCCACGTTGCGCCAATAGCTGTCGGCCTCTTCCGAAACAAGAGCTTCGGTATTGTGTGGGTCCATATAGCGGAGATAATATGCGGAAGAACCGGCAAAACCGGGCATGGTGTTCAACTCTATCGGATATCCTTCGGACGTCACCCAATTTTTCGCACGACCGAGCGGAGGTTCACCGGTCTCTGTAGGAAGATATTTGTCTACTTCCGGCAGAAGCACCGGCAACGAGGATTCAGGCATCAAATGAGGTATACCGTCTTTGTAATATACAGGGAAAGGTTCTCCCCAATAACGCTGACGGCTGAAAATAGCGTCGCGCAGACGATAGTTGACTTTGACACGTCCTATACCTTTTTCCGATATATATTTCTTTGTTGCGGCTATAGCGTCTGTAACATCAAGCCCATTTAGGGAAAAATCACCGTTTGAACTATTGATCATACGTCCGCTTTTAGCTTCGAAACTGCGTTCGGAGACATCGCAACCTTCGATAAGCGGGATTATCGGCAGATCAAAATGACGCGCAAACGCATAGTCACGACTGTCGTGAGCCGGAACAGCCATAATAGCACCTGTTCCATAACCGGCAAGCACATAATCGCTTATATATATAGGGATTTCTTTGCCTGTAAGAGGATTGACCGCATAGCTGCCTGAGAATACGCCTGAGACTTTTTTGTCTATCATACGTTCGCGTTCAGTCTTATGTTTGATGCTGTCAAGATATTCTTCAACGGCTTTGCGCTGCCCAGGAGAGGTCACTTGATCAACATAATCGCTCTCAGGTGCGAGCACCATAAAAGTCACACCGAAAACCGTGTCGGCACGCGTTGTGAATATCTCAAGTTCAAGATCCGAACCAGCCACCTTGAAACGCATTTCCGCACCCTCGGAACGCCCTATCCAATTGCGTTGCGTCTCTTTGAGCGAATCTGTCCAATCAAGGCTATCAAGACCATCAAGCAGACGCTGGGCATATGCCGAAACCCTTAGGCACCACTGATACATGAGCTTTTGTTCGACAGGATAGCCACCGCGGATCGAAAGACCCTCGCTGACTTCGTCATTAGCGAGCACAGTGCCAAGTTCGGGACACCAGTTTACCATCGTATTGCCGAGATAAGCAATTCGATAATTCATCAACACGTCGCTCTGTTCTTTTTCAGACATTGAATTCCATTGGTCGGCCGTGAAGTCAAGTTCTTCCGAACAGGCGGCATGTATATTCTTGCTACCTTCCTTTTCAAAATGGCTTACAAGAACTGAAATTGGCATGGCTTTATCAAGTATGGTATCGTAGTAACTTTCTACCATTTTCATGAAAGCCCATTGAGTCCACTTGTAGAATTTCGGGTCACACGTACGTACCTCACGATCCCAATCATAGCAGAAACCTATACGGTCAAGCTGATCGCGGTAACGCGCAATGTTGTCAGTGGTGGTCTTTTCCGGATGCTGTCCGGTCTGGATCGCATATTGTTCCGCCGGAAGACCGTAGGCATCGTAACCCAGGGATGGAGCACGTTGAAACCTTGCAGACGTTTGTAGCGTGAATAAATATCCGAAGCTATGTAACCTAAAGGATGACCTACATGAAGTCCGGCTCCCGACGGATAGGGAAACATGTCGAGTACATAGAATTTCGGACGGGACTTGTCTATCTCGGTTTTATAAACCTTGTTTTCGCGCCAATAGTTCTGCCAGCGCGATTCTATTTCTTTATGATTGTATTCCATGATTCTAAATAGATATTTTTAGCTCATCTGAAGCATTCGCATGATCGGTCTGCGCGCACGGTCGATAATTTCAGCGTCGACGGTTATTTCAGGCAATTCGTAGCGCAAAGTGTTATAAAGTTTTTCAAGAGTGTTGAGTTTCATGAATGAGCAATCATTGCACGCACACGTAGAGTCGGCCGGAGGAGCCGGTATAAATGTCTTTTCAGGACAACGGTTGCGCATTTCATGCAGTATTCCGCTCTCGGTCGCGACTATGAATTCATCAGCTTCTGTCTGCTGCGCCCATTCGAGAAGCACGGCTGTCGAACCTATCTTATCGGCCACTATGCGTATTGGAGCCGGACATTCGGGATGGACGAGTATCTTGGCTCCGGGATGTTCTTTCTTCAGATCAAGAATCTTTTCGAGCGAGAATTGTTCGTGAACATGACACGCTCCGTCCCAAAGCAACATATCGCGTCCGGTCTGTGAATTTATATAATTACCGAGATTTCGATCCGGACCGAAAATGATTTTTTCGTCATCCGGCAAAGCCGAGACCACTTTCATTGCGTTGCCTGAAGTCACCACTATATCTGTAAGGGATTTGACAGCGGCTGATGTGTTGACATAGCTTATAACCGTGTGTCCGGGATGAGATTCTATAAACTCTTTCAACGCAGGTGCAGGACAGCTGTCGGCCAGCGAGCAGCCGGCATTGAGATCAGGGACAAGTACTTTTTTGTCAGGACAAAGGATTTTGACGGTCTCGCCCATGAAGTGAACACCGCACATGACTATTATATCGTTGTCGAGGTTTTCGGCTATACGCGCCAAAGCGAGCGAGTCGCCTACAAAGTCTGCGAGATCCTGTATCTCTCCGACAGTATAGTAGTGCGCAAGGATTATCGCTTTTTTTTCCTCTTTGAGTTTTTTTATCTCAGCTACGAGATCAAGCGATGTGTCGACAGGAGCGTCCACGAATCCTTTTTCAACATTCATTTATTTTATGTTTTTATATTTTGGAGAAAATTTTTTTCAAAAACTCTAATAAGTGGAATTATAATGAATGTTGAAAAGTGAAATAACTTTTCCGACGTTTTCTTGCATTTATAGGTTATTGATGTTGAATTAACAGTTTATTCAATGTTATTTACATCTTAAAATGCTATAAATCCATATATTAGTGAGTTTATTAACATTGTGTTAATAATGTGCAAAGTTAAAAACTTTTGATGTTATTTACAACGGTAAAATGTTTAAAAGGGTATTGAAAACAGTTTAAGAGATCTATTATAACTTATTTTGGTTTTGTATACTAAATATTATACCGATTGATCTCTATCAAATGCAAGAATAATCTTTAAAATATAATTGAAATATTATCTACAATTTTCAACACTGTTTTGAACATTGTTAATAACTAAAGAAACGGGTGGTTATTTCTATCTTAATGGCTTCTTTGTTATATCAATATTTATTGGCTTAATTCGATGAGGCTTTAATTACGAAGATTGATTTTTTAGGCATGTTGGACATTTGGGGTGATGGATTGCTTGTAATCCGTTGATTTAATTATCTTTGCGAAGATAATTATTGATATGGTTAAAAAATGCTTTTTCTGCGGGTCTAAAAATGTGGTCAGGAACGGTCTGAGAGGCCGTACTCAACGATATAAATGCAGGGACTGCGGTCGTCGTTTTGATGGCGGTACACGGTGCGATAAAGCTCAGGTTATCAGCGACTATGTAGAGGGCAAACAGACGCTGGAACAGCTTGCGTCCAAATATGGTGTATGCGAAAAGACCATACGCACGGATCTGGAGGGAATGCGGTATGTCCGTAAGATCGCAAAGCACAAGGATGTGACCGTACAGATGGATACCACATACTGGAGCAGAAACTTTGGTCTTATGGTTATCAAGAACGCTCTCCGGGGAATTGTCTTATGGCATAAATACGTGCGTCATGAGACGGTTGCCCAATATATGGAGGGAATCGAATGGCGGAAGAGCAACGGGTTACGGATATACGGCATTGTGATTGACGGCATGAAGGGACTGCCACAAGCATTGAAACCGATACCTGGGCAGATGTGCCAGTTCCACCAGATGCTAATTGTCCGCAGATATCTGACCCAGAATCCGGACACAGAGGCATCCCAGGAGCTGCTGAAGCTGACAAACATCATCGCAAAAACCGATAAGGAGAGTTTTTTGCGGAGCTTTCAATGAATGGTATGGGAAATACAGGGATGTAGTCAATGAACGTGTCCACGATAAAAGGATCAAGCGCGTCACACCTCCATATATGCGTCCGAGACTATGCAGTGCATATCTGAGCATAAAACGCAACATGACTTTGCTTTGGACATTCTATGACCATCCCAAAACAGGACTTCCAAATACAAACAATGCCCTTGAGGCTGTATTCTCTGATTTGAAAACCAAGGTTCGGGTTCATCGTGGGATCGGAAAACAGAAAGAAACTCATAGATGAATATCTCAAAAGGCACTATTAGAACGCCCAACACAGATTGACTACTGCTCTGTTATCACCCCAAATGTCCAACCTGCCACAAATTAAAAAACCAGTCTAAAAGTTAATACCGAGCTAATCTGTCGGAAAGCTATTTTTCACCGAATACGCTTTGTATATTTTTCTCTGACCATAACATAGGCATCTTTTACCAATCTCAGTATTTCTGACATGGGTACATCTCCATTCAGATCTATTTTCATCCAATGTTTCGGACTTTGATTGATCGGGTCTCCGATAGATGAATAACGATCTCTAAATTCTTTTATCACATCAGGATTTGCTTTGAGATCGACATAGCTAAAATCATCTATATCTATGAAACAAAACATGTGTTCAAGGACATAAAATACCAAAATAGAATCGTAACGCGGTGCAAATTTCCCAAAAGGCGTTCGCTCCGTGACACCGTCAAACCTCAAACAATATTCCCTGAATTCCTCTACATTCATCGATCCGTGAAACAGAAATGTTCAATTTAATTTTCAATGATACAAAAATACGATTTTTTACTTACTTTTGCATCTGATTCAATACCTTAAATTATAAACCGATAATACACTCATGAAAAAAAGAATAGCCATCGCGCTACTCATCCTTGGATCACTGACAATCAAGGCTGAAAAGACAGTGGTCTCGTCATTCAAATATGCCGGGCCTTTCACCATCAACGTTCCATTTATGGTCGACAGTATAGATATGAACAACTCTAAGTTCGAAACCATATCACTGCTTAAAACGCCTCTATCACTCGATATATCTTCCAATGGGACGGATTTCAATGAGAAAACCCTACCAAAATGCGATGGCAAAGCTTTGCATCTGTTAAGTTTTACCGTTGATAACGATCACTTCACTACCGCCAATCTTAAAGTCGACGGGCTTCGCTATCGTGAAATATATCTCGATGGTAAGAAAATAAACTCTGGAAGAATGGCTCTTCCCCCTGCAACTCACACAATAACAATAAAATGTCTTTCCGGCATCTCACCAAAGCCTGATTCCATTAAAGTGTCAATAGAAAGCGACGGACACCTAAACATCGGGACAAAGACAGAAAGACGTTTGACTCTCTGCGATGTGGTGAAAGGACGACGCTATGCATCCGCTTCACTATCACCAAACGGAAAATATCTCATAACCTCGTATAGCCACACCCATGACGGCGGTTCGGTGACATACACATACCAGCTGAGCGAACTTGCGACTGGACGCTGCATCGCGACACGAAACGAAGCTATCAAATGGTTGCCAAGCAGTGACAGATATTATTATGTTAAACGTACCGACGGAAAAGCAAATCTTGTCAGCGTAAATCCGGACGACGGAAGCGAGACTGTTATGGCATCGAACATTCCAGACAGCAAATTCCAGATATCACCTACAGAGGATTTTTTGATATATACAAAAGCAATCGAAGGCCCGAAAGAGAAAAACACGGATCTTTACGAAATCGTACACCCGGAAGACAGGCAACCAGGATGGAGAAAGCGAGGGACATTGATGAAATTCGATTTTAAATCCGGATTGACAACTCCGCTGACATTCGGCAACCGCAACATAGGTATCGCCGGTATTTCCGATAATGGAAAAACACTGCTCTTCTCAGTCCATGAGACAAAAGCCGAGGCTCGTCCGTCGGCATTGACATCTCTCTACATAATGGACCTATCCACAAATAAAAGCCGTTGTATCGTCGACAAAGAAGGGTTTATCGCGGGAGCCTCACTCTCACCAGACGGCTCTAAAATAGCAGTGGCGGCATCGCCCGAAGCATTCGGGGGCATAGGTAAAAATCTTCCCGACGGAATGACTCCCAATATGTATGACCACCAATTATACGAAATAGATATTGAAAGTGGAGATATCAGTTCCTTGACCCGCGATTTCAATCCCGCAATCGGCACTTTCTCATGGAATAAACTCGACGGACGTATATATTTCACCGCCAACGACCGCGACCTCTTATCGCTCTATCGCGTCAATCCGTCAGACAAAAAAATAGAGAATCTCGGTGCGAGAGAAGAATATGTGACTTCATTTTCAATGGCGTCAAACGCACCGGCATTGGTATATTTCGGACAAGGAGCAAACAACTCCGACCGCTTGTATTCACTCAACACCAAAAATATCCGCCATAAACCTATAGAAGATTTAAGTGCCGAGCGACTTAACGGAATCAAGATCGGAAAATGCACCGGTTGGAAATTTCTCAGTACCCGTGGAGACAGCATAAACGCACGCTATATCGTTCCTGCAGATTTTGATCCGTCACACAAATATCCATTGATTGTCAATTACTACGGAGGTTGCAATCCTACGAGCCGTACATTTGACAGCCGCTATCCACACCATTTGTATGCCGCCCACGGTTATGTCGTTTTAGTGATCAATCCGAGCGGATGCACCGGTTTCGGACAAGAGTTTGCGGCTCGCCATGTAAACACAGCTGGCGCTGGAGTCGCGGAAGACATTATTGACGGAGTAAAACGTTTCGCTGAAGAGTTTCCATGGGTCGACCGGTCAAAGATTGGATGTATCGGAGCTTCATATGGCGGCTTCATGACCCAATATCTCCAAACAAGAACCGATATTTTCGCTGCCGCCATATCCCATGCAGGCATAAGTGACCATACAAGTTATTGGGGAGAAGGTTATTGGGGATATTCTTACAGTGAGGTATGTATGGCAAACAGTTATCCATGGAGCCACAGAGATCTATACGTAAATCAAAGTCCATTATACAACGCTGATAAGATACACACCCCTATTCTATTCCTCCATGGCGATGCGGACACCAATGTTCCTGTAGGCGAAAGCATACAAATGTACACAGCCCTTAAACGTCTCGGACGCGAGACCGCTTTTGTCGCTGTCAAAAACGCCAACCATCAGATCACGGACTACAGTAAACGTATCCAATGGCAAAATACGATCTTCGCATGGTTCGCAAAATATCTCCAGGACGACTCATCCTGGTGGGAAACAATGTATCCCCCAAAAGCTCTTTAGAAAAAAATATCCAATGCGGTTGAAAGCCTAAAATACAGATCCTCACAGCCAAGCATTGACTCTTTCACGGATAGCGGCTGACTCACTGAGCATTCTGACAAATTCGCACATCGACCGTTTATGATAGCTGTCACGCAAAGTATGCACACAACCTATCATCTCATTCGGCTCAATGTCAAGAGGAATCGCCTTGATTCCCTTGACATTGTGAGTCGTAGCTTCGGCCAATATACTTACCAGATCGCTACATCCGATCAATTTGAGTAATATATTGACCTCGTTCAACTCAATACGTATCCGCATTTTAAACCCACGCAGAGCATTGACCGCATCAAAATAGCTACGGGCCTGCAAACCACGAGACGGCAACGCAAGATCATAATTGCGTAGATCGTCGAGACTAACTTTGGCTTTTGATGCAAGTTGATGGTCCGACCGCACGATGGCAGCCAGATAGTTTTGAAACAAGCTGTGCGATTCAATATCTTCCAGACCCTGACTTGGTTTGAACGCAAGTACAAAATCAACTTCCCTGCCACGCAGCATGGACATCAATTCCAAGACCGGTTTATAAAAAATATTCAATTTAACCCCCGGATATATCTTCATGAAGTCAAGCAGTGTTTCAGTAAGAATCGGACTGAACGAATAAGTCACACCAATATTAAGAGTCCCTGTGAGCAGCTCTCTCAAATCATTCATCTTCTCAAAACAGATCTGAGAATCCTGAATTGTTTTACGTGCGTATGGCAACAATTCAATGCCTGATTCTGTCAACTCCACACAATGGCTGTTACGTATGAACAATCTGGCGCCCATTTCTTGTTCAAGCTGCTTGATTTGCTGGGACAAAGTGCTTTGAGTGATACATAAAATCCTCGACGCTTCCGAAAAATTAAGCGTTTCGGCCACTTTTACAAAATAATTAAGTTGACGTAGTTCCATTGAATGACTGGGTCTATTATATTATCAACGAGAATATATAAACTTTATCGTGTCGCTTGAAAAGATATATTTTTCAAAAGGAATATAGGGGTTGTCGCTCCTATCACCATCCCAAGCAAAATAAAAAGACAAACCAACCCATTACTGGCAAACAGAAAAAAATAATGGTTAAAACCTCCCTCCTGTACTTGGTAAAGGCATAACACAAGGGCTCCGAAAGCCCGATAGGCATAAATTCCAGGAACCATCGGGAGAAGAGACGGGAATAAACATGTCTCCGCAGGCATTCTGGCTACAGGTGAAAGGAAAACGGCAAGCAATCCGACAATAAGAGACGCAAAAAAAGTCGCGATAACGATATGAAGACTAAAAACCGACTCGTGCATAAAAAGGAAACGGGCAGAATGTCCGATGGCTGCTATTAAAGCACAGTAGAGATATGCCTTACGTGGAGGATTGCTTATTGCGGCAAAACCGATAGCTGCTATCGCAGCAAACAAAGCATCCTGAAAAAATTCTCCGATCATATTATTCCTAATTTATAAAAAAACGACAAGTGTACCTGGCTTTGTTCAGAACATTCCCATTCCCATCATTACCATTCCTCCACATAATCCTATCGACAGACAGGCTGTAAGAATAACAGCATGCATGAAACGGCTGAAAGAGCAGATATAATGACCGGCAAGCATATCGCTGAACGAATTGAGGAACGGTATGCCTGGAACCAGATACAAGACACTCGTACCGATAGCTATTTCAGGTGTGGATCCTACCCCGAACAATGCATCAGTAGCCCCAAGAACCGATGAGACGAAAGCACATAAAATAAAGACCAGACGAATGTCCGTTTTGTATTCACAAAGAACCTGCTTCAGATAGTATCCGGCAAGAGTGGCAAACAACACTATCACCACTGCTGCCCAGTCTCCTCCGAAAAGCCTACAAAAAGAGGCATTGGCCAAAGATGCAAGAGCAAGAACCATCCGGACATCGGAAGGTGGAGTGGATATGATGTCGCTAAAAACAGATTTCGCACCTTTAAAATCAAGTTTACCATCTGCTACAGCCCAACTAAGCTCACTGAGTTTAGTATTGATATCAAAACTGATAGTGGCTGTCCGGATATCGGCAATACAAGTATAGCTGTCAAGGCTGTTTAAATTCGATACCGTCAAATGTATATGGCGCGGCATTATAGTCATTATGGCATCACAATTAAACGCACGTGCAATCCGACCGACATTCCTTTCAAGTCTTATACATGTCGCTCCAGCGCCAAGCAGCCACGCGGCATATTCCGAAATGAAAAGGCAAATGTCTTTAACACTGTAATAATCCTCAAACACTACAATCGTATTTTCTTTATTAAATGAAGCGATCTCATTATCAGTCATCATCCTCGCAGTCATAAACCTCGTCATCCGGATTAAGTTTGTCACCAGGAATATAGAATTCCTCCCTTTCACTGCCTATTTCGAAAAGATGTCTGTCATGCCGAATATGACAATAATTTTTATGGCAGATCCTTACTATGACCAACACACACATCGCTGATGCGATGACAAACCATGTCAACAATGGAATACTCAGAACTATCATAATTATGTATAAATGTTTTTTCTTGCAAAATAAACAATCATACCGCACGATAAAGCCCATTAGCAAATGAAAATTTCTATAGCGGCTATAGAACGTGGCGAACCACAAAAATGTTCGAAACTTATTTCGTAACTTTGTCAGCAAATGATACACCAAACAGAATTTTCACTCCGCGCATATCCGCGTGGCATTCATCTTGTCACCGCTGAGGTCATGAGACAGCTCCCCGAATTACCATCAAAGGGAATTCTAAATATTATTATAAAACATACTTCAGCGGCTCTTGCCGTAAATGAGAATGCCGATCCCGACGTACGGACTGACTTGAACGCTATTTTTAATAGTCTCGTTCCAGAAAACGCCCCGTTTTATCTACACGTCGATGAAGGCCCGGACGACATGCCCTCACATGCAAAATCAATACTTGTAGGCCCGGCACTGACACTTCCGATAACAGACGGGCATCTCAACCTTGGTACTTGGCAAGGCATATATCTGTGTGAATTCCGAAATCACGGAGGCAGGAGAAAATTGGTTGCCACTGTCATAGGCGAATGATATATCCGTTACGCCCTATAAAAGTCTCTGAGGACACCCTAATCTACAAAAAACAAGTCCGGATTGATCAAAACCAATCCAGACTTGCATATTATAAATATGAAAGTTAGTTTATCGCTTACTTTTCTGATCCGCGTATAGCAGCGATACCAGGAAGCTCTTTCCCTTCGATAGCCTCAAGAAGGGCTCCGCCACCAGTTGACACATAGCTCACTTTATCAGCAAGACCGAATTTATTGATGCAGGCAACAGAGTCTCCACCACCTACAAGCGAGAAAGCTCCATTTTCTGTCGCTTCTACAATAGCATCAGCGATAGCGCGTGATCCAGCCGCAAAATTATCGAATTCAAACACTCCGGCCGGTCCATTCCAAAGAATCGTCTTTGCACCCTTGATCGCATTCGCGAATGCCTCACGGGTTACCGGGCCTGCGTCAAGGCCTTCCCATTCGTCTGGAATATCCATACAAGAAACAACCATGGTGTTTGCATTATTGCTGAAATCATCTCCGGCAACACAATCGGACCCAAGTACAAGATTTACACCTTTCTGCTTGGCCTTTTCCATAATCTGAAGCGCGAGGTCAAGTTTATCATTCTCACATATAGACTTTCCGACCTTGCCACCTTGCGCTTTAGCGAATGTGTATGTCATGCCACCACAAAGGATCAGATTATCAACCTTGTCCATAAGATTCTCGATAATCCCTATTTTTGTAGAGACTTTGGAACCACCCATAATCGCAGTGAAAGGACGCTTTATATCCTTAAGAATATTGTCAACCGCGTTTACTTCTTTCTCCATCAGATAACCGAGCATCTTGGAATCAGCGTCAAAATAATCAGCGATCACAGCCGTGGAAGCATGACGACGATGAGCCGTTCCGAACGCATCGTTGACATAAACATCAGCATACGATGCAAGAGTCTTTGCGAACTCTTTCTGACGCTCTTTCATTTCTTTCTTCGCAGCATCATAAGCGGGATCTTCTTTGTCGATTCCGACAGGCTTACCCTCTTCCTCCGGGTGGAATCGGAGATTTTCAAGCAGCAACACTTGACCGGGTTTCAAAGCCGCGGCTTTTTCAGCTGCGTTTGCGCAATCTTCAGCGAATTCCACTTCTGTGCCGAGACATTTCGCCACCGCGTCTTTGATCTGACCGAGCGACATCTTGGGATTTACCTTGCCTTTCGGTTTTCCCATGTGGCTCATTATAATAAGACTTCCACCGTCGGCAAGAATCTTCTTAAGTGTCGGGAGAGCGCCACGGATACGTGTATCGTCCGTAATCTTACCGTTTTCGTCAAGGGGCACATTAAAATCCACGCGGACAATGGCCTTTTTACCTTTGAAATTGTACTGATCGATAGTCATTGATGATGTGTATTTAGAACGTATTGTTATATTATTGTCAACGCTGCAAAATTACAGAAATTTTTCATTAATCACAACTCATTTTCAATCTTATTTTAACTCAAAAAACACCATAATTTTCATGCTCACTGACAATATGGTACCTACTTTGTCGATTCCTGACTGTCACATTTCGGAAGGAAGCGTGACAAAAGAATATATCCCAGGACTCCAGCAAGAAGCGAGCCGACAACGATGCCAAGCTTGGCATCGTTGAGAAGAGCGAGTCCGGATGCTCCCAAATCGCCAAATGACAAGTTGGCAATAAAAAGTGATACAGTAAATCCTATTCCCCCAAGCATAGAAACACCAGCGATCATTTTCCAATTTGACCGATCCGGCATAGGTGCGAGGCGCAACTTAACGGTAAGAAACGAGAATAGGAATATACCTACAAATTTTCCTATCACCAGACCTATTATGATCGCGAGGCTTATTCCACTGACTATAGTCACAGGATCTATATCAAGCAGGAATATACCGGCATTCGCAAACGCGAACAAAGGTATTATGAGATAATTGATGACAGGATGTAAAGAGTCTTCCAGATCCTGCAAAGGCGAAATAACTTTGTCGGACGCGCTTTCGATCTGTTTAAGCCAGTCCAATTCTTCATGGTTCAAGATGTTGTCTTTTCCAAGATGCTCGTCATCAGCCTCATCGAAATTCCGGATTGAACTACGTATGATCCCAACGTATTTTCCAGGATCGAAAACAGGTTCCGACGGCACACAGAATGCGACCAACACACCGGCTATAGTCGGATGTATCCCAGAGTTCAGGACAAAAAACCATACAAGTCCGCCCACTATCATATAAAACATCTTGCTTTGTATCTTAAACACCGCACCTCCAACAATTAAAACAGCCAAGCAAATCGCGGCATATCCAATAAAAGCAAGATGAATATGCGATGAGTAAAAAACTGCTATCACTATTATCCCACCTATATCATCGACAACAGCAAGCGTGGTAAGAAATATTTTTAGCGACAACGGAACCCGAGATCCAAGTATGGCAAGAACGCCAAGAGAAAAAGCTATGTCAGTGGCCATCGGAATGGCCGCTCCCCCGGCATAATCAGTTCCGGAAGCAAAAAACATATATAATCCTACAGGTAGCACCATGCCTCCGATTGCCCCCATTATGGGAAGAAACGCTTGCCGAAACGAAGATAGTTCACCAACCAGCACCTCGCGTTTTATTTCCAATCCGATTGTAAAGAAAAATAAAGCCATCAAGGCATCGTTTATAAACTGAAGCACGGTCATCGGATGACCGGCATGGGAGAGAAGATTGAAATCTCCGATCTGCAAACGCATTTCCTGATTCCAAAATTCATTATATATCGCGTTTACTCCGGGAATATTGGCAACAACAAGAGCCAATACAGTGGCAAATATCAATACATTGCCACCGGTAGCATGATGGCGCAACGCTTGTCTGGCCGAATAAAAAATATGATGGCCAAATCCTCCGGCCTCAAAATCCGATGGATTTCTATTTTCCCGTTTGGATGAATCGTGAGACATAAACAAAAAATATGGATTGTTAAACCAGTATCATTAGTTGGTAAACAATCCACATCTTTTTTAAGTTCCCTCGATTAGCACAAAATCAAGACGGCTTTCGCTCTTTGCTTCGTCTTTTTATCAGCCATGCCACAAGTTTTCCACTCCTGTCAAGAATCAAAATAGCTATCAGTATGCCTAAAAAAATCAACGTAACCGTATTGAGTACATATCCACACCTGGGATCGAGATCTACTATTATATTAGCATAAGGCGTCTCTGTCAAAAATGTATAACTGATTGACGAAAGGGTACGTTTCCATTTTACCACCCCTTCTTGAAGAAAAACCACCGCAGCCCGTCCGCGAGCCAATTCCTTGATCAAAGTCGGTTCCACACTATAGATCGGATACGAAGCCATCGACACATCTCTCCACCATTCAATCTCGCTGTCGTCACCGTTAACAAGCGCGACCAAAGAACCACCCCGTGCCGTCACAAAGCTGTTAAGTTCGTTCAGCATATATGTGTATGACAAATCCACCTTTCTCATATCCGGAATCGTTACGACAAATTGTTCTGTCTCTGTATCGATGATCTCTGGCGCGATATCTTCACCGTCCTGAATCACAGCAAAGCCATCGGCAATCGTTTCCGATCCACTGACCATATTACGGTCTATAAAAGTCCATGTCGAATCCGGCAGATTATCAAGAGTAAATTCTTCCCTCTTACCATTTTTTTCATAAATGAACTCATACACGGGCTCATCGTCACCATCCTTTTCGACTGTCTCACCAAGTAAAGCGGTATCCGGACCAAAACGTCTAAAATCTATCAGCGGTTGGATATTATACCCATAAAGCGATATAATCAATATGTAAAGAGTAAGTAAAGCTCCTATAACCCATTGAACATACGGGACAAAAAGCCCCCCAGTACGTCTATTAAACGCAAGCAGATAGATCAGCATAGCTGTCAACACCACATTTTTGATAAAAGTAGCGGTATTGGAGATGACAATGAAATCGCCAAAGCAACCGCAATCGGCAACCGGGTCTGCAATAGCGATATAAAATGTAAGAGGAAGCATGAACAGCATCATCGCTGCAAGAATCCATACGGCCACTCTACGGTAACATCCCAAAAGCAGAAGGAATCCCATTACAAATTCTATCCCGCCTAAAAGGAATGCGGCTATAACGACAAGAGATGACGGGATGTTCCACCCCCAAACCTCAAGATACTCACCGATCTTATAGAAACTACCCCACGGATCCACACTCTTTGTAAAACCCGACAAGATAAATACAGCCCCGACAAGCAACCGGAACAACCACACAAGCAAAGGATGATACAATGAATCAATCCTATTCTGTAAGTTTGATGACAGCAAAAACCGCATAATTAATAATATCCATATAGTTGGAATCAATACCTTCAGACACGGTCGTCACTCCACCGTTGCCTTCGATCTCTTTTATTCTCTGGAGTTTCGTCAATATAAAATCCGTATATGAATTGACTCTCATCCCCCTCCAGGCGTCACCATAGTCATGAGTCTTCGCTTCCAATAGGCTGCGGACTTCAATCACATATCCATCGTATAAGGATATAGCTTCGGAAACCGAGATGTCAACTTGATCGACATACCCTTTCGAAAGCTGTATAAGCCCCATAAGGCCATAGTTGACGATAGCCATAAACTCACCGGTAATTCCTTCATCGACCATTGCCGTCCCCTCTTCAAGAGTGCGTATGCGTTTTGCCTTTATATATAATTGATCCGTGATTGAACGAGGACGCATGATACGCCACGACGCACCATAATCTTTAAGTTTATCGACAAAAATTTTTCGGCAAAGTCCCAACGCTTCGTCAAACTGCAGCAAAGTATCAGCCATAGCAAATTTCTATAACGATTTGAATTTAAACCTAAATAAAAACTGTGGCTACAGCCTGGCAATCGTTCGAGCCGGTCGTAACCACAGCTTAAAATTTTATATCCTCAACCAGGCTGATTATCTGCCCAACAGACTCTCCACACGAAGGAGATTGTCCCCGTCATTAAGGACGTAATAAATATTCTTTAAATAACGAAGTGCATCGGACTGTTCGTTATCAAGCTCGTATGCCTTTTCAAGATATTTGGCCGCCTCGACGATCAGAGGACGCATAGTCTCAAAATTGTATTTGTTATACTCATTTTGCGCCATGTTTGCCGCAGCCTGATCAAGGTCGTTGTATTCCTGTACGAGCATACGACCATAATAGAGGTTATTGATCGAATTCTCAGGGTCAATACCTACCGCTTTTTTATAAGCTTCTTTCGCGCCCTTAAAATCTTTTTGCTGTTCAAGAAGAATACCAAGCGACAGATAATAGGCACTATTGTCAGGATCCGCAGCTATGGCATCATTCAACATGGTTTTTGCCTTGTCGTATTGCTCACTTTCTATATAGCTGTTTACCACACGCTGGAGGAATTTCGGATCTTTTGTGCCAAATTTATCAAGAGCCATCTGAGAATACCTCAATTGACGTTCAGGATCCTTCATCTGATATGCCACGCTGAAAGCGTAATCGTATGCATTAGGATCGTCATAACCTTTTGACAAAAGGGCGTCAAATGCATCAGCAGCCTGAGGAAGCATTTCTGCCTGCCATGCAGCAAGCGCACAATTATACTTGATCTGTGCCACGGTGGAATCCGGAAGCGCAGCCGGGGCATTCTTTCCGAGACGTGGATTTTCAGGTATCATAAGATACGCGTTGAAAGCCTCGTATGCCTTTCCAAACTCACGTGTCTCCCAAAAAGCAGCACCGGCATTAAGGAAATCACTTGCATGTCCAGATATTTGGCTTGCTATTTCTTTGGAATATTTTGTCTTTACTTTTCCCTTTGCGTCGGTTACAGTGTCAACAGAGAGAGCTTTAAGCCCATAGTTGTAACCGTCCATAAGGGCACTGCTCATTTCTGATAGATTGACATCCTGCCCAATAGTTTTCTTTGCAAACAGGTCGTCATAAAGTTTAAAACCAGCCTTACTAGGAATCCAATAGGTCTGAGCCTGCTTCTCAGTCTCAGGATCAGAGAAAGCCGGAGTTATAGACTTTACCGCATCCTGATATTCAGCATAGCTATTCGCACTTTTGAATTTCTTTTCAGCATCCTTTACCAATGTTACCTGTGCAGTCATGGTCACCGCAGCGAGCAGTCCGGCTGTTAAGACGCAGATTTTTTTCATAATGGATTAGTATTAATAGGTGTGATTAATATTTATTCCTCTTCATGGACATCATCAACGATTTCATCGTCCATATCATCATCCATGACTATTTCATCGTCAACATTTTCAATGTCTTCGAATTCTCCTTCGTTAATTTCCGGAACTACATCCTGCGCTTCGACCTGTTCAACTTCTTCTTCCGGATCCGTGTCTACACAGCAGACAGAAGCTATCGTGTCATTACGCTTTTCAAGATTGATTATACGGACTCCTTGTGTAGCGCGACCCTGGACTCTTATGTCTGCGACATGGATACGTAGCGTTATACCACTCTTGTTTATTATCACAAGGTCATTTCCGTCGTTTACACTTTCTATTGCCACAAGGCGTCCGGTCTTTTCAGTTATATTCATAGTGCGGACACCCTTTCCACCTCTATTGGTCACACGATATACCGGCATTTTTTCAACTTCACCGGCTTCATTCCTGACTTCGGTATCAAGAGGCGTACGTTTCCCATATCCGCGCTCACTAAGAACCATAACATCATTTTCAGTGCCGGAAGGCATACAAATCATTCCGACAACTTCGTCTTTGTCATTGTCAAGTGTCATACCGCGTACACCGGCCGACATTCTACCCATCTCCCTAACTTTTTCTTCTGAGAATCGGATAGCGCGCCCGTTGCGGTTTGCAAGTAATATTTCGCTATTGCCGTCAGTCATTTCAACTGTCAGCAACTCATCGCCCTCACGTATGATGATAGCATTGACTCCACGTGCACGCGGACGGGAATATGCTTCAAGGCGAGTCTTCTTAATAACGCCTTTCTTGGTAGCGAATACAAGATTATGATTTTTCACGAATTCCGCATCGCCAAGAGACTTGGTACAGATAAAGGCCTTGACAGAATCATCCGGTTCGATGTTGAGCATATTCTGTATCGCACGACCTTTCGAGTTTTTGGCTCCTTCAGGAATTTCATATACCTTCAACCAATAACAACGGCCTTTCTGTGTGAAGAAAAGCATAGAGTTATGCATCGAGGCAGGATATATATGTTCTATAAAGTCCTCATTTCTTGTATCAGAACCTTTTGCTCCGACACCTCCGCGATTTTGGGCACGAAATTCACTAAGTTGCGTACGCTTGATATATCCGAGATGAGAAACTGTTATGATCATGTCATCATCGGCATAAAAATCTTCGGCATTGAAATCACCGGCTGAGTAATCTATATCCGTCCGGCGTGCATCGCCATATTTATCACGAATATCAACAAGCTCATCTTTGATAAGCGCACGACAAGTGTTATCGTCAGAAAGTATCAACTCCAGACGCGCGATTTCTCTCTCAAGAGCCTCATACTCATTGCGGAGTTTGTCTTGCTCAAGCCCGGTTAACTGACGTAAACGCATCTCGACAATCGCAGCGGTCTGTGGATCTGTCAAGCCGAAACGGTCACGTAAAGCTTCGCGTGCGCTCTGAGTGTCAGATGCCCCACGAATAATCTTGATGACCTCGTCTATATTTTGCGAAGCTATGATGAGCCCCTCAAGTATATGTGCCCTTTCTTGAGCGCGGTTAAGCTCAAACTTTGTACGCCTGATTACAACTTCATGGCGATGGGCCACAAATTCCGATATCAGTTCCTTAAGATTAAGAGTCTTTGGACGACCATTTACGAGAGCGACATTATTGACACTGAACGACGCCTGCATCTGTGTCATCTTATATAGCTTGTTAAGGACGACACTTGCATTTGCGTCGCTTTTAAGCTTGATGACTATGCGCATACCCTTGTAGTTGCTTTCGTCATTGATATCCGCAATGCCGTCAAGCTTTTTGTCATTTACAAGCGATGCGATGTATGCTATAAGCTCAGCTTTATTGACCCCGTACGGTATCTCAGTAACGATGATGTTCTCATGATTGTCCTCGACTTCAATTTCAGCCTTGGAACGAATCACGACTCGACCGCGCCCTGTTTCGTATGCCTCCTTTACTCCATTATATCCATAGATCGTGCCTCCGGTTGGAAAGTCCGGAGCCGGTATATATTTCATCAAACCGTCGATGTCTATTTCCGGATCATCGATATAAGCAATACATGCATTTATCGATTCAGCGAGATTATGGGTCGGCATATTGGTAGCCATGCCGACAGCTATACCGGAAGCTCCGTTTACAAGCAAGTTGGGATAACGCGTGGGAAGGACAACAGGTTCTTTTCGTGAGTTATCATAATTCGGCTGAAAATCCACAGTGTCACTGTCGATATCGGAAAGCATCTCCTCTCCGAGTTTCTGCAGACGCACTTCCGTATAACGCATGGCGGCAGCCCCGTCACCATCGACCGAACCAAAGTTACCATGACCGTCAACAAGCGTATAACGCATAGCCCACGGTTGGGCAAGACGCACCACAGTGCCATAAATCGATGAGTCACCGTGCGGGTGATATTTACCCATGACCTCACCGACACAATTGGCTGATTTCTTATGCGGACGGTCTGAAGTATTGCCCATCTCGTTCATCCCGTAAAGCACGCGTCTATGCACCGGTTTCAAGCCGTCGCGCACATCAGGAAGCGCCCGGGATACGATCACCGACATTGAATAGTCGATGTAGGCACTCTTCATTTCGTTTTCAATATTGATCTTAATGATGCGATCTTGTTCAATCATAGTTTTTACAAAGCAGAGACCACCGTTACGACAGGTGAATCGCACCTCAGTCAGGTATCTCTATTCAGATATTCTATATTATTATTTCAATATGATTAATCAAAAATCATATAGGGATTTTCCCCACAAAGGTAAGAATTATTTTGTAAAAATCGTACCTTTGCATAACAAGAAATGTTTTTTAATTGTTATTAAAATACAGTTATGGAAGTTTGGCACAATTTTTGTAGCATCCGTTCTTGTAAGTTCAAAAAACAACGAAAGGTACACTCATAATGGACACTGTATATTCAAGAAAATTCAAAGAAATAATAAACGACTCGCATCGGCAGGCCGCAAGACACAACAATCGTCATGTCATGCCCGAGCACCTGTTGCTTTCATTGCTTTCTGACACGGAGAGTGAATGCGTGCGCCTTGTCGACAGGTCGGCAAAAGGTGCCTCTGCATACGAACTGAAAGAAAATCTCGACAAGGCTCTTTTTAACGCGTCGTCCGACGCTGACTACCAAGGCACAGTAGGCTTGTCTGAAGTAAACATGAGCGACCTCACAAGTCGAATAATCAAACTCAGTGTGCTTGAAGCCAGGATGCTAAAAAGCAACGAAGTCGACGCCACACATCTCCTATTGGCGATATTCCACAATTCAGACGCACAAAACTCTGAATTCATGAGCAACTTCCACCGATCCGGAGTGACATACGAAGCCCTATACAGGATCATAGCTTCGGAAGCCGGCAGTCCTGCCACTCTTGCATCCGAATTTGCTGACGACGAAGACGAAGATGAACTTCCGCCCCGCGCCACTCCGTCATCACAAGGAAATCAGGGGTCGGCAAATCCGGACCGCAAAAAGCAAGCCTCATCAGGCTCTCAAAGGAAAGGCAATGACACCCCCGTACTTGACAAATACGGCAATGACATGACCCTTGCCGCAGAAGAAAACAGACTGGATCCCGTAGTCGGACGCGACATAGAAATAGAGCGTCTCGCACAGATACTCAGCCGACGCAAGAAGAACAACCCAGTCCTTATAGGAGAACCGGGGGTCGGAAAATCGGCCATAGTAGAAGGACTGGCACTTCGAATAGTACAACGTAAAGTATCCCGTATACTTTTCGGAAAGCGCGTCGTATCACTTGACATGGCCTCTATAGTCGCAGGTACAAAATACAGAGGCCAATTTGAAGAACGAATCAAGGCAATACTTGACGAGCTATCCAAAAACAAAGATATAATCCTTTTCATCGACGAACTCCATACCATAGTAGGCGCAGGAAACGCTGCCGGCTCCATGGACGCGGCCAATCTGCTCAAACCAGCCTTAGCCCGCGGTGAGATCCAATGTATCGGTGCTACCACCCTTGACGAATACAGAAAAAACATCGAAAACGACGGTGCGCTTGAACGACGATTTCAAAAGGTGATGGTAGAGCCTACAAGCTCCGAAGAAACGCGTATAATCCTTGACAACATAAAGGACAAATACGAAGAACACCACAATGTAAATTATACACCGGAGGCACTCGACGCCTGTGTGCAACTTACAGAAAGATATATCTCCGACAGGAATTTCCCGGACAAAGCCATCGATGCCATGGACGAGGCTGGAAGTCGTGTCCATGTGACCAACATAGCCGTGCCAAAAGAAATCGAGCAACTTGAGCAACACATCGAGGAAGTCTCGGCCCAAAAGCTTCGCGCGGCTCAAGCACAGAACTTCGAAAAGGCAGCTTCATACCGCGATCAGGAACAACACCTGAAAGCCGTACTCGAAGAAGCAAAAGCCAAATGGGAAGAACAGCTTAACGCCATGCGCGAAACGGTCGATGCGGAAAAGGTAGCCGAAGTAGTCGCTATGATGACCGGTGTCCCTGTACAACGCATAGCACAAGCGGAAGGAAAAAGGCTCAAAGAAATGGCGCCATCACTCAAAAGTCTTATAATCGGCCAGGATCCGGCAATCGACAAAGTGGTAAAAGCTATACACCGCAACCGCATAGGTCTTAAAGATCCCAATAAGCCAATCGGCACTTTCCTTTTTCTTGGCCCGACGGGCGTTGGCAAGACCCATCTTGCCAAAAAATTGGCGGAATATATGTTTGATTCCACCGATACACTCATACGCATAGACATGAGCGAATATATGGAGAAATTCACCGTATCGCGTCTTGTCGGTGCGCCTCCGGGATACGTTGGTTATGAGGAAGGCGGACAACTCACAGAAAAAGTACGCCGCCATCCCTATTCCATAGTATTGCTTGACGAGATTGAAAAAGCACACCCAGATGTGTTTAATCTGCTGCTTCAGGTAATGGACGAAGGCAGACTCACCGACTCCCTGGGACGCCGTGTTGATTTTAAGAACACTATAATTATCATGACATCCAATATAGGGACACGCCAGTTGAAAGATTTCGGAGGTGGAATCGGCTTTAACTCTCGTCCGGCAGACGACAAGGAGTACAGCCAAAGCATCCTTCGCAAGGCTCTAAACAAAGCTTTCGCTCCCGAATTCCTCAACCGTATCGACGATGTGATCATGTTTGACCAATTGTCTAAAGACGCTATTTTCAAAATCATCGACATCGAACTCGCAGGCTTTAACAAACGTGTAAGAGAGTTGGGATATACGCTCTGTATTTCTGACGAAGCTCGCGATTTTATCGCTGAAAAAGGCTACGATTCTCAATTCGGAGCCAGACCGCTCAAACGTTCTATCCAAAAATACCTTGAGGACAAATTGGCGGAACTGATCATCGACTCCGAACTCAAAACCGGTGACAGAATCAATGTAACATACAATACGGGAGAAGACAGCCTCACTACAGAAATAGTACAGGATGCCGAAACTCCCCGGCAAGACAAAACAATGGCTGGTGAAGAATCTCAAAAAGAATGATCACACTGCATGATCCACCTCACCAAAGCCTCCAAATAAACATATAAAAAGCACTCCGGGCCTACCGCATGATTACGGTAGGCCCGGTTTCTTATAGTACGTTATTTGAAATTCACCCAATCGCCAATGTCAGACACAACACCTAACACCTAGACGAGGATAGAATGAGATCAGTCAAGCTTCAAGACTGCGAGGAAGGCTTTTTGCGGCACTTCCACAGATCCTATCTGCTTCATGCGCTTTTTACCTTTTTTCTGTTTCTCAAGCAGCTTGCGCTTTCGTGAAATATCACCACCGTAACACTTGGCGGTAACATCCTTTCGGACGGCCTTAATAGTCTCACGGGCAATAATTTTGGCTCCGATAGCCGCCTGTATGGCTATATCGAATTGCTGTCTCGGTATAAGCTCTTTAAGCTTTTCACACATTCGCCGGCCAAAAGTCACAGCATTGTCCACATGAGTCAACGTCGACAACGCATCGACACTCTCCCCGTTGAGCAATATATCAAGCTTTATCAGCTTTGACACTCGGAAATCATACAGATGATAATCAAACGAGGCATATCCCTTGGATATGCTCTTGAGTTTATCATAAAAATCAATAACGATTTCGCCAAGAGGCATGTCGAAAATCATCTCCATACGGTTACCGGATATATATTCCTGCTTGACGAGCTCCCCACGTTTGGAAAGGCAAAGCGTCATGATAGGACCTATATAATCGGCAGCGGTTATAATGGATGCGCGTATATAAGGCTCTTCAATATGATCTATAAGCGTCGCTTCCGGCAGGCCTGACGGATTGTGCACTTCTGTCATATTTCCATGTTTGTCAAACACCCTGTAAGAAACATTCGGAACTGTCGTGATGACATCCATGTCAAACTCACGTCCCAAACGCTCCTGAATTATCTCCATGTGCAAAAGGCCAAGGAAACCGCAACGGAAACCGAAGCCAAGAGCCATAGAAGACTCCGGCTGAAACGTAAGGGAGGCATCGTTAAGCTGTAGTTTTTCCAAAGACGAACGCAGATTCTCAAAATCCTCCGTCTCAATAGGATATACCCCTGCAAAAACCATAGGCTTAACTTCCTCGAAACCGTCTATAGCCGCTTCGCAAGGATTGCCAACATGTGTGATCGTATCGCCTACTTTCACCTCCCGCGATGTCTTTATTCCAGATATAATATATCCTACATTCCCAGCGGAAAGTTCCTGACAAGGCTGCATGTCAAGTTTAAGCACACCAATCTCATCCGCATTATATTCTTTGCCAGTAGCGACAAACTTCACGAAATCATTTTTGCGTATGGTTCCGTTTACAATCTTGAAATAAGCAATGATTCCACGAAAAGGATTAAACACCGAGTCAAAAATCAATGCCTGGAGAGGAGCCGACGAATCACCTTTTGGAGCCGGGATACGCTCTATTATCGCCTGAAGAATATCAGGAACACCAATGCCGGTCTTTCCGCTGGCACGTATCACGTCCTCCGGATCACATCCGAGAAGATCCACGATCTGGTCTTCGACCTCATCAGGCTTGGCACTGTCAAGATCCACCTTGTTTATAATAGGGATTATCTCAAGGTCATTATCTATGGCCATATATAGATTTGAAATGGTCTGCGCCTGTATTCCTTGCGACGCGTCGACAATCAATAATGCGCCTTCACACGCGGCTATCGAACGTGATACCTCGTATGAAAAATCCACGTGCCCCGGAGTGTCGATCAAATTAAGCACGAAATTTTCACCATTCAAAGAATAATTCATCTGAATGGCATGACTCTTTATAGTGATACCCCTTTCCCGCTCAAGATCCATGTCATCAAGAACCTGCGCCTGTAAATCCTTAGCGGCAACGGTATTGGTATACTCAAGCAAACGATCAGCAAGAGTACTCTTGCCGTGGTCTATATGGGCTATAATACAGAAATTACGGATATTCTTCATATTAGCCGCAAAGTTAACAATAATTTCGCTCCTTTTTAATATAAACCCCTAATTTTTCAATCATGAATCCAAACAGCCGTCTCCCATCATCAGCTTTTTTAATACCCCTTATTCCGCAATTTTTGAATATATTTTCACGAAATCATCAAAAAAGTCACAATTAATTTTGGAAATAAAAAATTTAGTCGTACCTTTGCAGCGCAAAACAGCAATATGGTGAGCATAGCTCAGTTGGTTAGAGCGTCGGATTGTGGTTCCGAAGGTCGTGGGTTCGACCCCCACTGTTCACCCAGCCAAATAAAAGCACCTTGTAATACAAGGTGCTTTTATTTTTTAATTGAGACATTAAAATAGCGTCAATTACCGGGTCACAGATATTCGTCGCCAACCACATTCAAACCATCGTCAAACGACAAAACTCTTGGTGCGCCTGTCGGAATTTCCTCGTATACAATTTTTTCAGGAGTCATCCCCAACAACATCATAACAAGGGCACGGAGAGAATTTCCATGAGCAGAGACAAAGACGGTGTCATGCAAACTCAACGCAGGCGCAATCAGCTCCTCCCAACATGGCCTTACCCGTCCCAATGTATCTTTCAGTGATTCGGTCAAAGGAATATCATCCTCTGCCAATGAGGAGTATCGACCATCAAGCCCCGGATATCTTGGATCAGCCCTATCCAATGCCGGAGGCGCCACATCGTAACTCCTACGCCATACACGCACCTGCTCCTCTCCGTATCTGGCAGCAGTCTCCACCTTATCCAACCCTTGCAAAGCACCATAGTGACGCTCGTTCAAGCGCCAATCTTTTACGACAGGAAGCCAAAGTTCATCCATAGCGTCCAGCGCGATGTCAAGTGTCTGTATGGCCCGACGAAGATATGAAGTAAAACAATAACGAGGCGTAAGACCCGAGGCCGCAATTAACGTTCCGGCCCTGCGAGCTTCCTCCCTACCTTTTTCCGACAACCCGACATCAGTCCATCCCGTAAAACGATTCTCAAGATTCCATTCGCTCTGTCCATGACGAAGCAATATCAGTTTTTTCATAAAACAATAATAGTATATCATCAGAACACAATCATCTTACACAATGTTCTCCACAAACCACATCTATAAGCACCATATCTCTAAACAAATTTTAACCACCAATCTCAATCAACCCGCCATTTGGTTAACACATGTTAAATAGAGCATATTTATTTGCATGGTAAAAAATATCTACCTACCTTTGCATCGCAAAACGGAAATAACACCGTCTAAAACCAACAAACAAAACGCGAAAATAGCTCAGTTGGTAGAGCACAACCTTGCCAAGGTTGGGGTCGCGGGTTCGAGTCCCGTTTTTCGCTCAAAAGAGAACCTTTAAAATATTTGTCTGTCGAGCAACATAACTCGCGAAAATAGCTCAGTTGGTAGAGCACAACCTTGCCAAGGTTGGGGTCGCGGGTTCGAGTCCCGTTTTTCGCTCAAAAAACATCGAATATTACTTGACAGGCATATTTATGTCCGGGTGGTGGAATTGGTAGACACGCTACTTTGAGGGGGTAGTGGCTGTAAGGCTGTGTGAGTTCGAATCTCATCTCGGACACTTTTGAAAACTCCAAGTAATTGAATTTCAATTACTTGGAGTTTTTCTTTTGTATTTTCGTCAACCATATGTCAACCAAAATCGGTTCTATGATTTTTGTCAACGCCGTTGACGGCAATTCAACAACTTTTAATAAATCTTGAAGCGTTAAATAAACCTAAATCAACCGCGATTAAATCCTGCATTGTCATCTTACTGAAGAAGCGAGCTTCCTAAATGTTAAAATTGACGGCAATCAGGATAACCTAATTGCCGTCATTCGAGTGAAGTTATTTTCTTTGTTTAATCAGACGCTGAACATCGCTTCGGCGATAACAAACCTTGCGCCCTACTTTGACGGCTTCGAGATAGCCTTTGTTTCGCCAGTGCCACAAGGTGGTGTCGCAGACACCAAATTTTTTCATTACTTCTTTCTTTGTGAGTAAATCTTCTTGTGCAGCACTGACCATCGTTGGCAAGATTTCGTCTTTCGCTTTTGCAATGGCGTTGTCGAGAAGGTCTGACAAATCTCCTGCCGTTAAAGACACGATTATGTCCCGACCTCCATTGTTTACTAATGATAGTATATCAGTCATAAGGGTGGATTAAGTGGTGGTGGTGGTGGTGTGGGATAAGAGTAGAAAAAGGCAGCGGGTATCCCTCCCGCTGCCCACCACTAAATCCACAATCAAAAATAAAATTTATGACTGCGATTCAGTGGCAAAGTTAGCGAAAAATCCCGGATTATACGCTATGGATCAGCGACTATTTTTCGGGTTGAGCCGGAAAAGTGTCTGATTCTTGGACGGCTGCGGCCTGATTGTCCTCTTTCGGCACATATTTGAGTATGTCGCCGACTGTTTCTGTTATCCACTTCTCGAAAGCGGATATAAGCTTGCGCCCTGTGGTATGGCCGAGAAGGATTGCTCCGGGATTGAAACGGTCGCCGCCCAGTTCAAACATCAGGTCGTATGGTTCAAGGTCGATTGTGAGGCGTTTGCCTTCCGAGGTCAGATGTATGTTGCCGTCCCCGTCTATGGCGATGAAGCCTTTTTGCTCCAGCCCCTCTATCACCGTTCCCCACTCGTGGTCGTAACGGTTGTACGGCATACCGGCGTGCATACAGGGGTTAGCATTAGCCAGTCTTCTGAGATTATAGAGGAAGGTCGAGAAGCCCAGAGGATACAACCTGCCGTGAGTGTACGGAACGACCGCCTTTGCCTCGATTACACACTCCTGTTCCGTTGTTCCGGCGTATTCCGGTTGCGGTTCGTTTATCTCCCATTTACGGGAGAACGTCATGCCGGCAATCTCGACCTTGTATGTTGCGTACTGGCGTGTTGCAGGTTGTATGGTAGTGGCTTCAATGCGATGCGCTATCATGTCGTATAGGGCGCGTTCATTTCCCGATGCGCGGCGTGGCAGGGGCTGCAACGGCATTATGCCACGTTGGGGATTATCGGTGTACGGCGATGTGATTATGCCGCGTTTATACAGGCGCGTTGCCACGGCGATTGTCTGCGTCGGCATCCAGCCGAGGTTGTCAAACGCATCCATCTGGAGTGTCGTCATTATATGCGGCGACAGCTTGGGGTCGGTCGTTTCACTTACGGTCATACTCGCCTTAACCGTGGTGCCGGTCTTTATAGCTTCGAGTATGGCGGCGCACTCGTCGTCGGTTTCCCATGTCTGGTCCGAGGCGAGATTAAGCCCTGCCGCCTCTATGCTGATGTAGTGTTGCGGGCGGTGGTTGACAGTCCGTTCATGCTCTTTGTCTATCCCGCCGAGAAAGGATATTGCAACCGCCTCCTGTCGTGTGAGGGATTTGCCCTCGTAATACCAGCGGGCAAGAACACGGCTGAAATTGTAGCCGAACAACATCTCCATGCCGTTGGCGACAAGTCCGCACTGGGCGAGATTGTGAAGCACGCGCCCTTTCTCACGTTTCGCGAATATGGGCTTTATTGCCTCGTGGTCGAGTTGAGTCAGCCACATACGGCTTGTGGGCTGTCCCACGCGGAAGTGGCGGCATAGGTTGAAGAAGCGTGCCTGCGCCTCCGCGCCCTCGTCTGAGGCGAAAACGACCTCTTTTGCCGTGCGGAACAGGCGGCGCAGACGACGGTCTGTGGTCTTGTCCGTCACCTGCATCTTGTACTTGGCGGGAACGAAAGGCAGCCTGCCTTCGGCCATCTCCGACAGCGGTGTCAGGGTTATGAAATCTTTTCTTACGAAAGCTACGGTTATCTCCTTGTTGGTGAAGACTCCGAAATGAAGTCTTGTTGTCGCCTTGAGCGATCTGGCGACGGCTCTCGCTATGCGATATTTCTCGCAGATTATAAGTGTCATAATCTAATGTGGGTTTAGTGGATGATGTTTTTTGAAGGACACGGGAAGGGCGCGCACCTCCCCGTGTCTTGGAGTTGCTTGTATCTGTGACGACAGACTGCCGGTTTCGGGATAGTTTCTGGATGGTTGCGGATTCAGTGGTTGGAATTGCAGCTAAATTCCGGCAATCATGTCAGCAAATCGCAGTCGTCTTTTGACTGTGGATTACAATTTATGTGTAGTGGCGAGGCGGGGTCAAGGCTTCGGGCCTTTGGGCTTACGCTGCTGTTTCTGCTGCGCCTCGTCTTTTGGCGCGGTCTGGCCCCGCTGGAGTGGTTCCTGCACGTTCTTTGTCGCCTCGTTGGTTTTGCCCTCGTTGTTGACGGCTACCTGCGTCTTGCTTTCCTCGGCTATGCCGACAACCTTGTCGCGGTCGGGATATACGCGCGTGGTTTCGGGCTTGCGCTCCTTGGGGTCATACTGGAGATAGGCTGAAAAGGTGTTTCCGCGTGAGTCTTTAAGCTCGCCGACATATACCTTCTCCCCTGCGAGATAGGCATCCTGCTTCGCCTTGTCCAGAGGTATGTCGAACCATTTGTGGAGACGTTTGGGGTTGCCGTTCTCGTCATGCCAGTTGTCACGCAGGGCGCGTTCCGGCTGAAGCTGCTCGTTCAGCTCCTTATAAAGATTTGAATTGACGAAAGCGACATCGCGCTTCGAGGCGTTGTACTGGAGGTCGGCATAGAATTTCTGCCCGTTGGGTAGCTCGACGTATTGTTTGGGTATGAGCGCGCCCGTCTTGAGATAGTTTATGTCGTCAATCGACAGGTCTATATTGGCGACTTTCGGCTTGATGAACGCCTCTTTTACGGTCACGCACTCGATTTCGTTTGTGAGCTTATCGACGCTCACGAGGCATTTCTGCAACTCTCCCGTCTTGGGGTCGGCAAGTTCCACGACTTTGCCAAGGTTGCCGGTTCTGGCAAGAGCCTCCTTGTCTTCCTCGGTGAAGGTGTAGCACCTGAAAGGCTGGTCGAGCTGCGGTTTCTCCTTCACGAAGTGAGGAATGAGTGAGAATGTGCCGTCTTCATTGGTGCGGAACGACAGGCGTGCCTTCATCTCGTCGCCGCTGCCGTCGGTGTTGTTCCTGACTGTAAAGAGTTGCGGCGACTTGTGGTTGTAGATCATCTGCTGGAGCGCGCCCGACTTTTCAAGGGCCTCGCGCTTGATGCCCCAGTCTTTTTCTATTGCCGGCCAGTCTATCTTTTCCGGGTCGATGGGCGGTACTTTCGCGGCTTTCGCCTCAACGCGGTATTTTTCCAGCATCGCCTTGTTGGTTTCGGGGTCGTTGAGCATTTCCGCCATAGGCTCGGCAAGTGCGTCGTAATCTTCGGCAGACATCTTGAAGATGCCGAAGGTGGTAGGGTTCTTCGCCTGACGCATGAAGTTGGCGATGAACGCTTCAAGCGGGTTCTGTCCCTTGTTGAACTTTACCATTTCGCTGAGCGGTGTCGATTTGACATCCGCCATCTGGGGTGTTCCGTCGGGGTTCTGCCCGACTACTGCGCCGATCTGCCCTGTTTCGTTGTTGCGGGCAATCAGCACCTCGTCCTTTTCAGGAGTCTGTTCCATAATGAATTATGATTTAGTGGTGATTAAATATTGGCGTTGCCGCCGGTTTGTTTTTTCTTCACTGTTCCGTATTCGGGATTTGAGGAACTGATGAAGTAGTTGTCAAGAAAAGCGTCGAAATCGCTTTGCAGAACGAATTTGATATTGCCTTCCTTGCTTTCATAGACGGTCAGTTTCCCAGCATCGCGGTATCTCTTTATTGTTTTCTCACTGACATCAAGCCCGGTAACGAGGTCAGTGAGAAGGATTATAGGTTCACCGCGATAATAGAGTTTGTTCTGTCTGCCGTTACCGCCGGGGCTTCTGGCCCGTTCTTCGATGAGCGCAAGATGAGCCATCACTGCGGTGCGGAAATCCGCTTCGCTTGCAGCCTTTTCCATAGGCTCACTCTGCGGTTCGTAGAGGCTTCGACTTATGGTTGCTGCCGGTAAGGTAGTCCAGAAGCTGCATGGCTCCGAGAAGAAGTCTGCCTGCGACGAGATATGTCGCAATTTCGGGAGTGATACGGCTGTGGGATAATCCAGCCTTGTTCTTTCCCGCAGGCTTTTTGCCTCGGTATTTTCTGTTGGTCTTGTGAGTGGGCTTCCTGTTGAAGCCCGACGGGTTTGGGGGTGTTGTCATCTCCATTCGGGTAATGTGTTATTTGTTAGACTTATCGAGGTTAGTTCCTCGTTTGATAATATAACCGAATGGATTTCAAAAACGGCTATTTAACTCTCGTTAAATTTGTAAGTCGCTTATGTCAAAATAGATAGTTCAGCGCTGTTAATTTTGTCGGGAGGAAGAATATTAAACCCGGCTCGAAGATTCTTCGTGTTTTTAGGGGTGAAATAGCATTAGGAAAGGTCAAAAAAATAGCGTATAATCAACGCTATCTCCTTTGAAGGCTCTGGATTGCCTATACCGAAACAGTGTGAATTATACGCTATGCGATAAGCATAGCATAATCATCACGCCAAGCTCGGTATTTGTCAATTTTCCAGATTTACAAAGGAACTTATGCGGAAGTTATGTTATCCTATATTGTTGATACGATTGGCTCTCCAATCGCTATTCTTTGCGATTTTGCGTTGCAAAGTTACGCATTTTTTCCGAGGTTGTCAACCCTCAGTCGTGCCCTCGGAGTTGATTCCGTGCTTTTTACGGAGATCCAACAAGGCTCTTTCGGAAATGCAGAGAAGTTTTGCGGCTCCTCTCCATGTACCGGCGCGATTATAAGCCTTTAAGATACGCTCCTTGTCAGCTTGGGGGTTGCGGTGAGCCAAATCTTCCGCTGTGGGTGGAATTGCACGGTCAAATTTGAGATCTTCGGCACCAATCGTATCGCCTGCGGCATGGAAGGCTGCGAAAAGAACTGTGTCCTTCAACTCGCGGATATTGCCGGGCCACGGGTGTAACTTTAACGCCTTTATTGCAGACGCATCAAGCCGCTTTTTCGGATGCTGTTTTTTCTGTGCGTATTTTCTCAGAAGGTAGTCGGCTATGTCGGATATATCCTCGGTTGTTTCTCTCAGCGGCGGAACCGCGATACTTGTCTGCCGAAGAATGAAGAAAAGGTTGTCGCGGAAAGTTTCATCGGCAACCATCTTCAATAAAGAGGTATTGGCGGTGCAGATGATACGAACATCCGGGTGTTCCTGCTCCAGAATGTGTAGAAGCACTGATTGCTTCTCGAAGGTAAGTAACTGGATGTTCTTAATTACCAGTGTGCCGCCTTTTGCCTCCTGAAAATAGCCCTCTATGCGGTTATACATCTCGCTGCGGTCGGATTCCGGGTCGTGTCTGCCGACAAGAGCTGCACCTCCGGCTTCCAAGACTATCAGAGGTTTCTGTGTTCTTGAACTTTGGAGATAGATTTGCCGTGCTATCTGCTCCTTGCCCATGCCGCTCTCGCCGAAGATTATGCAGTTGGCGTTGGTTGCCGCCACTCTTTCGATGGACTGCTCAATCTCGCGGAAGGCTTTGCTCTGACGAGGAATAAGTGAGTTGCCGAGTTGAAGCACGATATTCTCCGGCTTTGCGTATCTGACAACTGTTTCCACAAGCTGCTTGTCAATCGCGGCTCGCTGGATTACGTTCACGGCACCGCCATCGCTCAACACTTCAAGCAAATCGGCACCATTCAGATTGTTTACTATGGCAATAACCGGGAAAGAAAATCCTTCTCCTTTCTGCCAGTTTACTAACTCTTTTGCGGAACCGTCGGGCAGTTTATAGTCTGCCACGATAACCGCGCCGGGCGGCAGTTTTGCCACCTCTTCTTTTGCAGCCTCCATACAGTCAACGACAATCGGCTCATAGCCGGACTTGACAAGCAAGCTCGACATAAGCCGACGATCGGATTCAGAGGCATCTGCAATAAGAACCCTGTTCATTGCTAATGTTTGTATATATTTGTTTTGCCAATAACCCCCGACAAATCTGCCGAGGGTAAAAATTAGAGAATAATTTAGTATCTTATTACAATCTCAATTAGTACGGTATGATTATTTTTCCATCTGTCTGATTTATTCTCCCTTCATACTTTGGAGTTGTATTATCATAATTGCCTTCTATGTCGCCATGATATATTTTCAAAATGAAATCATATTGAGGCATATTTTCAATGGTAAAAGATGCATCTATATTGCAACGACAATCTGCTATATCTGAGGATGGATACTCAACTATCGTCATTATCCCATCGGTATAAGTGACTTTGACATTCACTTGCTCATAATCACATGGATACACAAGTGATGTGAATTTGCATCTGGTGACCTGCCCCTCAAATAACATTTCAAACGAACCTTTATTGACCTCACTACGACTCTCAGCGTTGTCGGTATCCCAGTGTGATATACAACCGGTATTTTCGAGATTTGAAATATACGGATTTTGAATAACTGTATCCTCCATGCTTGAGCAAGAACTTGATACAATAGAGGCCAATGTTATAGCTATGAGTTGAATTATTAACTGTTTCATATTACCTGATTATTACCTTTTTATGATTAATAATATAGACTCCTTGTTTCAGATTAGAGATTGCATCAGCTTCGGTTTCATATTTCCCGACATGGAACCCTTGCAGGTTGAATACCTCTATCGGTGTTTTGGTTTGGACTCCTTGAACAGATGGGATTGAGGCATATTCGCTTATGGGTAGATGATTGTTGAACCACTCGATATTGCGTCTTAAAGCGTTCTTTATTCTGTCTGCCCTGAGTTGCGCTGTCTGTGTCGGATCTTCATTCCATCTTTCGCAATCTTTTTTCCAAGCCTCGGCAAGAGGTAAGACCGTTGCGTCTATATAGGTGTATATTTCGGAAAGTTTATCAGGATAAACATCCGCCCAAACCGATCTTACCGATTGGCAGAAACTGTCATATTGGATTATCTCTCCAATCCAATGCGGAGTAATTCCATAGTGGACTTTCATTCGGAATGTGTAGTCAGTCTTTTCACGGTTGTAGCAAACCAAATCCCAAATTGGACCTGCAATCCATTTGGTATTGTCATCTAAATCCTTATGAATATAGAAACTGCCGTGAAAACCGTCTGGATTGTCCATCACTTCCTGCAATATGAAGAAACGTGCCATACTTTTAACATCAATATATTCCTCCCATTCAGTAGAAGTCTTATCGGAAGAATAGATTGCAGCGTTTATTGTCTTAAACTCGTTGGTAAGCCACTCCAGTTGAGCATCAGACAAATCTTCAGGCGAATGATAGCGCAGTGTAAGGTTCCATCTGCTGTTTTCAGGAATTGTAATCTGATTTTTGTCATGATAGTTGTCAACCTCTACAAGCCAGCCCCCTTTTATCAAGTCGGGGGTTGTTTCCTTGTCCTGTTGTTCATAGATATTTACCCTGTTTTCGTCAATCCGTATGGTTTCGGTAAGAAAATACAGGCCGATATAGTCACCATTCAATACCACTTCGACCGGTCGGAAACTCGGAGTCCATTCCATTCCCATAAGTTTCCCCAGCTGTAATCCTGCGACAGTGTTTTCGGTAGGTTTCAGCAACGCCCAGTGTTTGTTTTTAGGCATACCCATTATAGAGGTCTTTTTTTCGAGCTTGATTTTGTATGGTTTCTTAGATCCTTTCCAAGAAGAATGGCCTCTGCCTCGTATTTGCATGGGCAACGGAGCGGCCTTTGTGCCAAGAGCTTCTATATCTTCTGCTCCCATCGGATCAAGGCTGTAAGTGGCATTTAGATATACTTCCTTAGACACGATAGGCTTATTATTTTCAGTATCGATGTATAATACCGGCAAAGTACCGGATATAGATATTGGAGATGAAGCGGGCGGATTTACCGCGTCTATTTCGTCCGTACACGAAAAGAGCGTCAATGCGACTAAAAAGCAGCCGATTATTTTTACAGGATTTATCATAACTGTTGTTTTAGTGATGAAAGCAATTTATATGTGGTGGCCATGCTTGACAATGGGGATATATTTTCGCCAGAGAATTCTACCATGTCGGCAAATGCCTTAATTTCTGACAAAAAGCCTTGCGTATATAACTGATTGTTGCCTACAAGTGGGTTGAAGTTATTCCTCTCAATAAGTGTCTGTTCGGTATTAGTAAACAGGCTCAATTTCTCAAGCGGTATCCCAGCAATCCTTTTCGGATGTGGGTAATGGCAAAGCCGCTCCATCTGTTCAAGCCGATATTCCCCCGCCTGAGTGTTGACATATAGAGTTTCTTTGGGATTAGTCCACGAGTAAGCGGTGGACAATTCAATGTAGCCTTTGGCTGTTTCATGAGAAAGTAATCCCTGAATGGTCGTTGTTCCGTTCCTGTCAATCTGCTGGACTGATTTTAATTCGGCATTACCGAATAAGTATTGTACCAAATCGACCGGGTGAATAAACAAATCCGTGAAAGGGTTTCCTTCGGGATACGCTCCTGTGTGATATGACATGGTATAGTTTATCGGTTCTTTTTTTACCAACTGTTTTTTCAAAGCCCGGATTAGTGGTGAGTATCGTTTCTGCATACCTACCATAACAATTTGTTTTTTGTCGGCGGCGGTCAATAATTCAAGCTGGTCGAGTGTCTGACATGGAGGTTTCTCCACAAACAAATATTTGCCGGCCTCAATCACACGGGTACATATATCATAATGCGATTGTGGCGATGTGCATAGAAAAACGCCTTCCACTTCACTGTCATTCAATATAGTATCCAACGATGTCGTGGCGGTCACACCGAAGCGTCGTTCAATCATCACCAACTTGTCAGGGCTTTTACAGCAAATATATTTTAGCCGTATTCCTAAATATTGCAGAACCGGATAGAGGTTTTGCAGTGCATGGCTGCCAATACCTACAAATGCGTATTGGGCTGAATATGGAGATTGCAGCATCTTACGGTTGCGCTGTGACCGCCAACGTTGTATGCTCCTGTCTATGAGATTTATCATTTCTTTATACTTTTGAGATAGTTACGATAAGTCAGGCTTCTATCAGCACACCACTGGTATTTGCCATAGAATATTTCAATAAGATTCTTCGGCAAGACTTTTTCCAGATTACGGAGCAGGATAATGTCATATTTCCTATGGAAATTAATCCAACATCTGTTACAATCTTTTGAGTAACGACATTGCGTCGCAACACTTTCTGCCGAATTAAAGACTTCATCAAGTGTCTTTTCCTTGATATTGCCGAGGATAACATCAAGGTTTTGACACAGAGGTACATTCCCGTCGGGATGTATGACGAGCGAGTTGGTGATTGATTGGCAACGGAGGCAAAGATGTCCGTTGCGCCATTGGTCGTAAAGTGCTACAAAATCATAGTTCTCTCGTGTTTCGTGTATGTTGGAGGGTATTTGTGTAATATAATTATCTTCTTTCACCTGCAACATTTCGGCCTTGGTGTCGAAATATGCCATTGTGCCGTATATGCCTATGCGTATGTCAATCCCATATCGTCTTGCAATGTTAATGGTATATTCCATGTCTTTGAAATTGTTGAACGGCGAGAGACAGAACATAAGTGATATAGGTATTTCATCTTTCAGTTCCTCTATAACCTTTATTACCTTGTCGTAACCGTCAACACCTCGCATATATTTATAGGTATCACGGTTACCGTCAAGCGAGAGGTATAGATGCTTGGGGCTATAACATCTTGTGAGTTCTATAACTTTTTGCGGCGACAGGCAATTTGATAGTAATGTATAGTTGGGGTGATTTATTTGAAACCACTCCAATATCTCGGCAGCTTGTGGATGCAAAACAAACTCGCCGCCTTCGAGTCCTACTGTAGTGTGGCGACTTATACATCTACTTGACATCAACGACACGATTTCATCTTTTGAAAGCGTGTCGTGGGGTTTCTGCCATATCGAACAGTGTCGGCAGTGCGACTGGCAACGGTTGGTGGCGTAAATCATCAACTGCACCAATTTCTTGCTTTTAGGGAACATAATATTCCGCACAAGAAGCACTCCATTTCGTATGTAGTCTGATAGTCTGTACATATCTTTGATGTCGAAAATTTCACCATATAGATGAAATCAGACACCAAAGACTGCATACAGTAGCAGAATTATTTAAATCACCATGTCAACCTCAATCCTATCGGGATCGTAAACTCAAACGGCTTATCCTGACGTATTGTCTTGATATCCGAACCAACGTTGAAATAATATCTGAACGAGGGTTCAGCGTATATGCTGAATGACGGTGTGAAATGATACTGTATGCCGAGTCCACCCTCTACAGACCACTGCAAGGGAGCATTAATATGGAGGAAATCCTTATTCGTGGTTCCTAATTTCGGAGAATATTCCAAAATTGATTGTGTTCCATAAACAGGAATATCTAATGCACCGCCACCTTGACCATACAGCGAGAACCCGTTGTACGTGAATATCCGATAGTTGAGTTTTAGCGGAACGCCTATGTAATGTATGCGTTGGATTGTTTCCTTGTTCATCCATTCGCTTTCCGAAAGGAAGTCCGACCGCAAGAACGTGTAACGTAGGCCGGTTTCTATGCTCCAACGAGATGTAAGCGATTTGTTGAGTGACAGTCCGATAACCAACGGCATATAATGACGTGTTTTCTCAGTAACGTCGATTTCTCCGGAGGGGCCTTCCACATCAGGCACACCGGGATTAGGTATCTGGTATCGGTTTAAATCATTTTGCTCAATGCTGCCAGAGTATGCCAATGCCAAAGACCAATTTGGGTTTTCGGCGTGTTGGGTATTTGGAAAATCCTCCTGTGCAATAAGTTCTTCTCGATTTATGATATTTTGAAATACTCTTACGGTGTCGTTTGCAATACTGTCATTCTTAATAGCCGGTATGCTGTCGGATGTAATTGTTATCTCTGCTATATTTTGTTGCGTTTCAAGATGCTGTATTGCCTTGTAAATCCTTTTTCCACTTGGCACGATACTGTCAGTCGCTGAATTTGTACCACCGATTGAGTCGGTAACGAAGGGTATTTCTTTATCCGTGTTACTGCTTATAATCGGTGTTGAGGACGTTTCTTCTCTGCGGTTAATTGCCCAGTGCCAGATAAGCATTATAATTCCAATAATTGAGAGAAGACCCATTTCCATACGATATTGCGTAATCATACGTCGCAGCATTGCTTTTGCGTGTGTAAGCTGCGAAGATGAAGAGTGAGGTGCGATGCCGAGCAGAGCAGCAATTTCTTTATGCGAAAGTCCATCAAGAACTGCAAGCCGAAAGATTTTGCCGTATCCCTCAGGCAATTTTTCAATAATCTTATCCAGTTCTTCCCAAGTCAGCTCTCGTCCTTCATCTATGGTTACACTGATATTATCAGCAATCGCAGTATCTGACATAGGAACAGAAATATGACTTGACTCATCTTTCAGATATTGGAGCGATAAGTTTTTCATTATGGAAGTAAGCCATGCATCAACCTTTTCAGCGTTTTTCAGAGATGCTATTGAAGCAAAAGCTATAAGGAAACCGTCATGCAGAATGTCCCATACCGCATCGTGATTATGGACATAATACGCCACAATCTCATACATGGGGGTAAGATAAGTCTGATAAAGAATCCCGAAGGCTTCTCTATCTCCCGACTGACAACGTTGTATAAGATGTCTTTTATCCATTGATTCAAAAACCATCTTAATAGATGCTCGCAACATCAAAAGACTGCATGAACTTTCAAAAAAATTTTCGTTATCCTAACCGTGTAAATATAAGAAATTATGTATCAATGTTATACAAGCAGCTATATAAGTAAATATGTTTTTGTTTACACTCTCGTTTTCTTATGGTTCCCATAATTAGGTATATTCATAATAATTGGTATTATCAACCTATATATACGCAAATTTAGCTATATTTTTTGTCAATAAGGATATGTCTAACTATACTTAGACAAAGAAAGACAACTTCGGCAGAGATGTCGGGGTTGTCTTTCTTTTGTGGTTATAGTCCGAGAGGTCGATATGCAGGGCGAAAAATCGAAATATGTGGTTGGTATTGTGGCTGAGGCTCTGCTACCATAGACTCCTTTGAGCCTGAAGTCTGGGACTGATCATCTTTTACTTCGGCATTTTGGATGTCAGGATGTTGCTTGACTTCCTCGCCGAAGTCCTGTTTTTCCTGTTTGGGGACAAGTTCGGAGGTAATCTTTTGGTCAAGAGTGGCAAGCTCCGCTTTGAGGGCTTTTAGTTCGTCTTCCTTGCCCCATGTGCGGGCGGCGATAGATTGAAGTGTCGGCAGATCCACACGGAGTTTTTCTATCTGTTCCTGATTGGATTTGATAATTTCCGGTATTCTTTTCTCCAGTGCGTTCAGAAAGTTCATGCAGGCTGCCTGCGTGTCCGACATGGCAAGATAACCGTTATTGTATGTGTAACGGTACTGCCCCTCTACGACAAAATGGTTGCGTAAGGTTTGCACACCATCCACGATTGTGCGCTCGGATTTTATGCTCACGGGGAAGCCGTAAATCTCGCCGATACGCACATACTCGCCTTGCGTATTGGTGGTACGGGCCAGTGACTGAAGATATTTGCCCATACGCTCCGTGTCGTAGAACTCGCATTTGTCAAGTTTCAACGCATTTATCGCGTTGCCGTCGCTGTCACGCTGCACTACCGCCATAAATCTGGCGCGGTCTTCCTCCATCTTCGATATGATGATTTCCAGCTTCTCTATATCGTCAGTGCGGGTGCGCAGTTTCATTCTGTTCTCGCCCAGCCCCTTGTTGAACGAGCGGTGTTCGCTCTCCAGAGCCGCTATGCGCTTTTCAAGTTTGGCTTTTTCAAGCAGGTCGGTATTGCCGGAGAGGATAGCCACATACTCCGAGTAATTCATCCCTGATTTCTCGTCAGAGCTGCCCTCGTCGATGGTACGCGCCCCCATAGCTCCGCTCTTGAGCTGGTGGATGAAGGTCTGCTTGCAGTGCAGTAGGTTGAACTTGTATGCGTCGAGAGAACGCTCAACGGCATAGATTATCACATCGACCTTGTTGTCGTTATAGAGTTTGGCAACCTCGTTACCCTTGCGTATGGCTCGCCCCTCGCGCTGCTCCAGATCGCTGGGTCGCCAAGGGCAGTCAAGGTGATGGACCGCCACGGCACGCTGCTGGGCGTTGACACCTGTCCCCAACATAGATGTCGAGCCGAAAAGCACACGGATTCTTCCGGCGTTCATGTCGGCAATCATGCGGTCTTTCGCCCTCGGCGTGCCGCACTCCTGAATGAAGCGTATCTCTCCGGCGGGTATACCGTGGTCCTCTATGAGCTTGCGTTTGATTTCGGAATACACGCTCCACTCGCCCGGCTTGTATGTGCCTATGTCGCTGAAAACAAACTGCGTGCCTTTCTGCTCGTCGAAGCGATGGTAATACTCGGCTATGCGTGCGGCGCAGATACTCGCCTTGTTGCCGGGGTTGTCGCCGTATGCCGGATCAATCATGCGCATATCCAGCGACATCTTGCGGGCATAGTCGGTGGCGATGAGCATACGCGCCTTGTCCTCGCTCTCTGACAGGCAGACGACCGAGAACGGTGGCATCACCGGTTTCCGCGAACACCATCAGCTTTTTGATAAATTCCTCCTGCTCCGGCGTCGGCGGTATATTGCACATTATTTCATTCTTCTCCGGGCGGTCAACGCCGACATCCTCGGCTGTACGGTAGTCGGTGATTTCGTTGTAAAATGCCGCCAATTCCGGCACCTTGATAAAGTAGCGGAAACGCTCCTTCTGGGCTATTGTATTGGTGACGGTAAACTCAAAATCGCGTGTCTTTTTTGCGAAGATAGCCGCCCAAGCGTCAAAACAGGTGATACCCTGCGATTCGAGCGCGTGGGGCCGAAGATACTTGAAAAGCAGGAACAGCTCCGTCAGGGAGTTGGAGATGGTTGTGCCGGAAAGGAATGTTGCGCCGAGGTCGCGCCCGGTGCGTTCCTGTAGGTGCGTATGGCATACAGAAGATTGAGGGCGCGGTTACTGCCCTCGGAGTTGCCGAGGCCGGCAACACGGTCGTGACGGGTGTTGAACGTGAGGTTCTTGAAATAGTGGCTCTCGTCGATGAATATATGGTCGATACCCATGCTCTTGAAGTCCAGTACCTCGTCTTTCTCTTTCTCCATCTTGTAACGTATGGTGTCAAGACGGCTTTCGAGCGTGAGCTTGCGTTTTTCCAAACCTTTGAGCATACCGACGGATATGTCCTTGCCCTGTTCTTTCAGCACGTTCAGGTTCTCCACTACGGTGTCAAGCTCCGCCTGAGTGATTTCCTCCTGCAACTCGCGTGACTGCGGGATTTTGCCGAACTGGTCATGCGACATTATTATGCAGTCATAGTCGTTATTCTGCATATTGCGCAGGAATTTCACACGGTTTGCCGATGAAAAGGATTTCTCGTCGGCATAGAGTATCCGGGCGTCGGGATAGGCTGTGCGGTAGGTTTCAGCTATTGCACCCACATTGGCTTTAAGCCCTATGATAAGAGGCTTGTGCGCAAGTCCGAGGCGTTTCATCTCGTGCGCCGCTATGCACATTATCAGCGTTTTACCCGTACCGACCTCGTGGTCGGCTATACCCCCGCCATTTTGCAGGAGCATCCACACGCAATCCTTCTGCGATTGGTATATGGCGTTCACACCAAGCCTGTCGCCGAGTAATTTCATATTCAGTCCGGGCAGTGTCTGGTGGCTGCCGTCATAACGCGGGCGTGCGAAGCAGTTGAAGCGGCGGTTATACATATCCACCAGACGCTCCTTGAAATCGTCGGACTGCCCGTTGAGCCAAGCGGTGAAGCCGTCGCGGATTTCGTCAATCTTGTTGCTTGCAAGCTGTATCGCCTCCGGGTCCGGCACAAGGATGTCTTTGCCGTTGGCATCCTTGCCGATTGACTTCTTGATTTCCGGGGTCGTGTTGTGCAGGGCGTGGCGCAAGAGTGCCATGCCGTCGTAACGCCTGAACTGTCCTTTGACGCAGTATTCGTGATTTATCTTCGCGTTTCTGTGCGACTCCGTGGCCGAATATGTATCCAGAGCCGAGGAATAGGCGATTTTAATCCCGGTTTCATAGAGATACGACATATATTCGCCATAGATTGTCTGCGGTATCCAACGCTCGCCGAAATTGAAGTCCAGTTCCTCGTACTCGATACGCCGTGGAAAAGCCTCTTTCAGAGCGGCGAGAGAGTTTTCCACCCGCTTGTCGTGGCTGTCGGTGTCGGCCATCCACTGCTCGATAAGCTCCGCTTTCTTTACCACATTACCGGCAAGGAAACGGTCTGAAATCTCGTATTCGTTTACAAGCGGGTTGTAGAATATGCGCCCTTCAAGGTTCTCCACAAGCTGCGCCTCGTCCATATCCACAAGACCGCCCATATAGCCGAAATCAATCGTGCCATATTTGTTGAGCGACGCAGACAGGGCTTCCAGAGGTGTGTTCACCGATGTCACCTCGTCAACGGCGAAAGCAACGGGGTGATCGAAGATGTCAGCCTTTACGAAAAGTCCGTTGTCGCCGCGCTCCAGTGCGAGTGCGTCACAACCGTTGGCGTCCATCTTTATGAATTTCACGTTCTCGCGCTCGTTAAGATGTCCGTATTTCTGCACATACTCGTCATAGTATTGGTTGAGATGTTCACGCAGTTCTTCCGACGGCTCGTGTGTCTCACCTTCGTAATGATAGAGTTGCTGGTATGTTTCCGACAGGGTTATATAGAGCATGGCACGCTTCATCTGTTTCTCGTTAAGAGCCAGAGGCGTGAACGTGGCACCGATTTTCGATACATCTGTGAGGAAGCCAACCTGCCCCCTGTCACACACCATAGAGCCGTTCTTGTGGAAGAACATAATGTCCTCGGAGAAAGGTCGTGGCGACATATCCGGCTCTTTGGGTGTTTCTTCAATCGGTATAACCGTGCGCTTCTTCACTCCGGACGGTACGCCGGGAATGAAGTCGCCCTCGGTCATTTCTATATACGGGCCATCGGGAGCGACGGGATTTTTCTCGCGTTCCATCCGTATGCGTTCCGCCTCTTGCTCCGCAAGCTGGCGGTGGGCAATCTCCATCATCGTGGTGTAAAAACCGTTGATAGGCGGATTTTCATCCCAGTCAAGGGAGCCATACAATTTCAGTTCTTCCGCTGTGAGCGGTCGATTTATGCTTTGTGGCTTTTCAGTTTCTACGGCAGCTCCCTTCACCGCAGTCTTACGGGGCTGCGTTGTCTTGGTCGCTGTCGTTTTCTGTGCTTTCGGCAATCCCTGTTTATTGTTTTTGCGCTTCTTCTTGGCACCGGGTATCTCCACAAGCTCACCGAAAAGATTATACATCATAATCTTCGGGTCATAATCATCGACATTATCAGGCACGGGAGGAACATAGCCGTTGGTTTCAATTTCCATAGTGTCCTGCGACAACGACGGCTCCGGCTTGATTTCTTCAGCCTGCACATCAATCACGGTGGGTTCCGGCTTTACCTTTTTAGTCGTATTCTTCGGCTTATGTTCAACCGGGTGTACCGATACTTTTTTGCCGTTATACAGATCAAGATTGAGATTGCGCCCAAAAGCGGCATAAAGGAGCTGGCGCATATCGTCGCCTATGCCCTCGACACCGCCGCTGTGCGAGTACACCAGTGCCGGTTTGCCGTATGGGTCGGTGTCCTCCTTTACCCCGGTGCATACAATCTGCCCCGGATTTTCCATAAAATAGCGGTTGTTGGGTATGCCTGTCTTTTCATCGGTGAACGCCTGCATGAAAAGTTCCTCGTCACGGGTGAAGCCTGTCTTGCCGGAGCGTTTCTGCAAGATGATAAGGTCGCTGCCGACCTCTGTGTTGGCGGTATCGGTGAAAGTGTTGTTGGGAAGACGGAGTGCCGTCACGAGATTTGCCTGTTTCATAAGTTCCATGCGCACAAACGGACTTTTGCCGTTCATCACTCCCTGTGATGTGATAAACGCCATGATACCGCCCTCGCGCACGGTGTCAAGACCTTTAAGGAAAAAGTAATTGTGTATCGCAGATACAGACTTGCGGTAGGCAAGCTCCTTGCGCGTGGCATACTCAGGATCTGGCACCGATATGTCGCCGAATGGGATATTGGACGACACGACATCAAAATAGCCGTCATAGTCATGCCCAATTTTTTCAAAACCCTCGGTGCGCACGGTAGTCCGGGGATAGAGTTGCGACAGGATAAGACCAGTTAGTGCGTCTTTCTCAAACGCTATTCTCTCGCCGTACAGGTTTATCCATGTGAAGGCATCCACAAACGCGCCGCTTCCCGCGCTGGGGTCAAGAAAGCGTTTCGGCTCCACGCCGGCATACTGCAAGCTCTGCGAAATAGCTTCCACAACGTGTTTGGGTGTATAGAAAGCAGTCAGCACGGAAGCCTTCAGAGAATCCATGTAACGTGAGAACTCACGCTCGTCATTTGAACATTCGCGTATGAGCCTGCGAAGCTCCACGGTCGGAGCGAAAAGCTCACGGTCAGATTTGGTCCATCGCGCTGCATCAGCAAGTTCATCGGCGGGAAGAAGGATACATTTCAGACCACCGAACCCGGCATAGCGCGACAGGGTATCCCACTCAGCATCATCGGCGGGTCTGCGCTCAGCATTAAGACGGAACGCCGTGCGTATCGCCTCTATGTTGTCACGCAATTTCTGCAAACGGTTATAGGCCATGATCCTCGCTGAACTGTGTGATACGTCCGATGAGTATGTCGCGTTTGGCGTCCAGCTCCTCGCGGTCTATGCCGACCTGCGTGCGGTCGAAGCCGTCAAAGAGATGCGGCATATTGTCCAACACCCACCGCGCCCAGTAATGGGCGGCAGGCTCGTAATCTACATTGAGCGTGTCGCCGAACTGCTCAAGCAGGATGTCGGCAACGATGTCGAACTCCGATTCTCCGATGTTGGTGAACAACACGGCGCGGGCCTTTTCATCAGCCTCCGGCACGCTTGCGCCGTGGCGTCGCGCTTCCTCGTATGTGTCAAGGGCGCGGTCCGCGTTGGCGGCTATCTGCGGGTGGTCGGTCGAGATGTCGAAATTGTTTTGCGAGAGGTATCGCAAAAGATACAGACGGTAATAGTCGAGGTCTAAATGGCCTCCGATGATTTGTAACATGGGGATTGTGGATTAAGTGGTGGTTTGGAAATTCTTTATTTGGGATCGAAAAGGTGGCGCAGTGCCGGGTCTGACATTATGCGCTCTTTCTCGTCGGCGATGATTTGGATCACATCGGCTTTTACTTGCTCGTAGTTGCGCTGGATAATCGCTTTCATACGGGATTTGTCCGGTGTGTCGTCCTTGAAATCGGTAAGTATTGGTATAGGCTTGTATCTTGATGTTTCAGCCTTAACTTTCGCGCTGTCTATGACAATCTCGGAATGAAATATTTTCTGGTCTATGCGCTCGTTAATGTTGTCGCAGACCGCGCCGACGAACATTCCCTGTGTCAGAGTTGAAATCTTGCTCGGCGGGATAAGACTGTCCATCTGTGTGTTTATGGAGTGGCTCACATCCTGACGGTTGATTGAGATTGACTGCCGTTTCTGGAGAACCTTGCCGAACCGCTCGGAGAGCGTTTTGGCGGTTTCTCCCACGACCTGCCCGGAGAAGATATTGCCGACGGTGTTCATCACCACGGCCGCTTCCTTGTCGCCGTAGTCGCGTTTGAGCTGCGAAAAGTCCTGAAAGCCGAGGCACACGGCGACACGGTTGCTTCGGGCGGTGGCAATCAGTTGGTCGAGGCCCTTAAAATATATAGTGGGCAATTCATCTATGATAACCCCGCTTTTGAGCATCCCTTTCTTGTTTATGATTTTGACGATACGGGAGTTATACAGTCCGAGTGCCGCGCCATAGATGTTCTGGCGGTCGGGATTGTTGCCAACGCACAGGATTTTAGGTTCTTTCGGGTTGTTGATGTCGAGCGTGAAATCATCGCCGGTCATAACCCAGTAAAGCTGCGGTGAAATCATACGCGACAGCGGGATTTTCGCCGACGCAATCTGTCCCATGAGCTGCTCCGCCGCGCCTCCCTGCCAAGCGTCCATAAACGGCGACAGGTAGTTTTCCAGCTCCGGGTAGCTCGTGAGTATGGGAAACAAATCCTCGTATCTTCTATTCAAAAGCTCGATGGCGTGAGGAAAGGTGCAGTAGATACCGTTCTTGTAAATACGGAGATACCAGATTATAGCCGCGAACAGCACAATCGGGGATTCCACAAAGAAATCGCCCTGCTTGCTCACCCACGACTTGTTGAGGTTGAGCATTATAGTATATGCGCTCTCGTATGCGTCGGCAATATCGGTCATGAAGTCGGGGTGTATCGGGTTGCACCTGTGGCTCCGCTCCGGGTCGTCGAAATTTATCATGTAGAATTTCGGTTTGACTTTACCGTATCCGTTCTTGTGCGTCAGCAGGTGGTTGTAGGCTATCTCGCTCAAATCCGGGCTTTTGAAATCATAGATATAGCCGCTGTAACCTTTCTCTATCATCTGTTTGATGAATGAGTTGATTACGGCGTATGACTTGCCGGAACCGGGTGTGCCAAGCACGATTGTGGCGCGGAATGGGTTGACGACATTTATCCAGCCCTTGTGCCATTTCTTCTCAAAGTAGAATCTGGTCGGCAGGTTTATGGAATATTCGTTGTCCATAAGTTCCGTTTCCTGCATGAAGCTCTCGTTCTCGTCGTTGAAACGGTCGTCCATCATGTTGTTCTTCAGCATACGCCCCGCCCATATACCGCCCATCATCAGGCAGATGTAGCCCATGACGGTGGTGATTATATAGGTGTAACGCATATCGGCATCGAGTGTCCACCAGTTCAGCAGGAACAGCACACAGCCTATGGCGAGTGTCACGCCGATATGCCGCCATGTGATGTTCTCGCTCCTTACTCCTCTGGTGCCGAAGCACGACAGACCGAGAAGCAGCAGCGCGAAAAGTTTGGCGTTGAAGGTGGTGTTGAAAAGACCGCAGGTGCGGTTGAAGTTGGCGCAGATCTTATGGACGGTCGAATAGAACCAGCCGCTGTCCACGGTTTCCACGCGGGTGAACCAGTAAAGGTTGGCGACAACCAACACAATACTGACTGCCCGCAGGAAGTCCATGATCTTTGCCAACGCTCTGAGGTCGTCCTCTTGTTGGCTCATAATAAAATGTGGGTTTAAGGATTAAAATTTCGGGCGACGCCCTTTCTTCTTCTTTCGCTGCATACGACGGCGGAATTCTTCCTCGTCGGGATTGAACGACTGCCCCGGCTGGAACAGGTCAAGACCTGGAAGGGTAAAATCGCTGTCGCCGTAATCCGTGGCGGAGTGGGTTGTTGCGGATTGGTGCTGTCCATCCGACGGTGCCTGAGTGTTGCCAGATTGTGACTGTGTATCCGAATGGGTGTCGGTGGTCTGCTCCGGCTCCTGTACGGTAACGGGGGTGTCGGGAATCGGCACATCGTTTGTCGGTTGCGCCTGTGGATTATTGAACCGCTCGTTGAGGGCATTTGCCGAGAACTGTTTGCCGAGTCGGGAACCATTCAGTACCGTCATGGCATTGTGGTCTATGAACTAACGCCGTATATGCGCCCCTCGTCGGTGTAGCGGAAAACAACATCTATGCCGCAGTCTTTCAGCTTGGATGTGAAATCCTCCTTATCAGTGGCGTGGGAAAGCACATCGGCAACTCTGTTTCTCGTCGGTGCGACATCAATCTTCTCTTTGGCGCGCTCGAAGCGTCCTTCCACGGCGGTACGGCTTGCAAACTTGCCGAGGCGCGAAGCCTTGAACGGATTGGCGATAACCTTGCCTTCGTCGTCTGTGGCGAAATACACCAGACCGTGATACTCGCGCCCGTTAACCCTGCCGTCAGTCTGCTCACACTTTATATTATATAAAGAGAGAACGGCATTATACTCGCCCATAGTCTGAAACTTGTATCGCATACCGACCATTTTGACGGTGTTGGCAACCTGCCGCTTGATGTCGCCCGAAGGGTCAACCTTCTTAATCGGCATATCTGGAGTAATCTTTTCGCGCTGCGCCTTGCGGAGATTGTATTTTTCCTCCATCTCGGTGGTGATTTTCTTGCTGCGCCGGAATAGAAAGTCCTGATTGAGCCTCTTGCCCTGTTCGTTGACATTGACTGTCACTATATGGATATGGTGGCGGTCGATGTCCATGTGCTTATAAATTATGTAGGGCTGCTCTCCGAAGCCGAGTTTTTCCAGATACTCGCGGGCGAGGATTTCATACTGCTGCTCTGTCAGTCTGTCATCGGGATGTGGATTGAGCGAGATGTGTAGAACGGGCTTTTTGGTCTTGCCGGTCTTGGGCATGAAGGCGTTGAAATTCTCCACCATGCGGGCTATGTCTATCTGCCCGTCTGCCGGGAGAATTATTTTGTTCGCTCCCAACACCCGTCCCTGCTCTTTGTTCATCTTCTCCCCGTTGTATGACAACGCGCCGTAGAGCGATGATCCTATCGAGATTTTAGCGACCATTGTTCATCGAATTGCAGTGACAACGCCCTGACATCAGCCGTGATTTTCGCCATCTCTATGGTGGCTTTCTCCAGTTTGTATAGAAGCGTCATGGCTTTTTTCTCGGTGAAATTGGCGCGAAGCTCCTTCACGACAAGGTCATAGTTCACCCCGACAGTGCGGTACTGTGCGAAAAATTCAGATAGTTTGGCGCAGTAAACGGCAAGTGAGCGGTCGGTGGTGAGAACCTTGAAAGGCTTTCCGAATACGAGCCGCTTGATGAAAGTTGCCCTGACTGTTTCGTCGGCTTTCTCCATCATCCGTGTGAGGGCATCCCATTCGAGGTCGTCAAAGCGTACCATGACGCAGTGGGTGCATCGGTTGGGCGACGGCGGTCGCCCGTTTTTAGAAATTTCAGTCATAATATTTATGGATTTTGTGGTGGTCTGCATCAGCGGGAAATGGTGTACCGCAGGTAATGACATGGGATATTCGACTTTGGAGAATATCTGCATTGCAAGGTCGTTTCGTGGGAACGTGAGTTACCCGAAACCCGTTCAGTAACTGAACGGACACCTTGCTATGTCCATGTGGACATTCTTCCTGTAAGAAAAAAGGTATAGTTAAATCAGATGATGCCCGGTATCATTCTGAAGGTGGGATAAGACCGTTTTTCAAAGTCCGGAGGAAGAAAATCCCCGTGATGCTGATATAAAGATACGAAAAAAATCCCGGATTTACCAGCGATGAGAGAAAAATCCCGGCGACAGACGCACGGCACACACCGGCGGCAAAAAAATATTCACGACGAAATGTTAAAAATTCAGCCCCGTTTTTCGGACATAGCCGGACATACTTGGACATAGCTGGACAAACCGCTGGGACATAATATTTTGTGAGATTTAATGACTTGCTAAAATGGATTTTATTTTGTTTCTTTGTAGAGCGATTGACAGTCACGACTGCCTTCAAGGAGTTCGATTTACCTATATTATTACGGAACTGTCCGATGAACTGCCGTTCTGGTTTTCAATCCGCAAAGAGTACATTTGAAATCTTGACATCAGTATATATCAGGAAATATTCCTGTTTCCTTCCGTAGAGTTCAATCTTTCTATATCATATCAGAACTGCTAACCGAATGAACCGGATTTATTTTCAAATCAATAAACTGATAAAGAGATTGAAAAAGTATTTTATCAACTAATTTTCATCTTTAGTTAGTAGCTATTAAGCTAATTGGCTATCGACGGAACACCACCACTTAATCCACAATCCCAAAAATGACAAGAATGACTGATTACAAAATTCATTTCCGGCTTACTTAGCCGATGCCCTCCCGACAGCGGAGGAAGGTCGCCACTGGCGACGGAGATAGCTGTAACCTATTCCGCATAGTCCGTGCCGGCACTGCTTCGCGCCGATGGAAGCCCGGTCTGTCCGTGTCAGAAGATACGCTGACGGCCACCGCTATGCACTCACCACTACATCCATTTTCAAATCCGATTTATGACAGACCCCAAATTTGTCGCTTTCTCCACCCAGAAAGGTGGGGCAGGCAAAACTACTCTAACCGTTCTCGCGGCGAGTTACCTATACTATGTAAAGGGGCTTAAAATCCTTGTCGTTGACTGCGACTATCCGCAGTACAGCATAGAAGAAATGCGTGAGCGCGACAAGGATCTTATCGAGTGTAGCCCCACGTTCAAGAAACTGTTTTCCGACAACCTGCGCCTTACCAAGCTGGGGCCGTTCCCGTTGCTGACGGCAAAGCCGGAGGAAGCCATGCAGAAAGTCCGTGAGATCATCGAGGACGGCAACGATATAGACATCGTTTTTTTCGACCTGCCCGGCACGGTAAACAACCGTGGTGTCGTGAACATCCTCAACTGTATGGATACCGTTATCGTTCCCGTTGCCGCCGACAAGGTAATACTTGAAAGCTCGCTCGCCTTTGCCCTGAAGATACACGAGTGGCGCACGACCGGCAGGTCGCAGGTAAAAGAGATGTATATGCTCTGGAACCTTGTCGATGCCCGCGAGAAAACCGACCTCTACGACCAGTACGAGGCTATCTTCGAGGATAGCGGCCTGCAAACCCTCAAGACCCGGATACCCGACACCAAGAAATACCGGCGCGAGGGGTCAAAGACGCTCAACCGCGCAGTGTTCCGCTCTACGGTGATACCACCCGACAAAACGCTGCTCAAAGGCACGAGGCTGCCCGAACTTACCGATGAACTGCTCGGCATACTCAAGCTCTGACACCTATGGCAAAGATATATGAGTCAGACATCGACCCCGATGAGTTCATCCGGTCATTCCGCGAGGAGTCCTCCTCACTTTCTTCCCTGAAAAAGAAACCCTCCGATGGAAATGCCGCTACACCGGCTGAAAATGACGCTCCGGCAACCGAAGCAGACCGAGGTACTATAACCGACGAGGAATATCTGGAAAAGTTTGTGTTCAACATGGCGTATATGCGCCCGCGCTCCCGTTTCCTGATGGTCGAGGTTGATCCTGATTTCATAAGGAAGATAAAACGTATTATCTCCTATGAAACCGGCCCCGTCTGCTCCGTAAAGGGTTACGTCAACAATGTGCTGGCGGAGCATTTCTCAACTTACGAAAATATCATAAAAAAACGACTTTAAGAAATGAACGATAAAACCAAACCACGAAAGAGGGCCTCCCGTAAAGAGGCCGAAAGCTCCACTAAGGAGCAAGAATACATGAGGCAGTTTATCAACAATACCGCCCATGTGAACGCGAGAGAACGATACCTTATGACGGAAATCGCGCCGTGCCACATCCGTAAGATCCGCCAGATTCTTTTCAGTGTGGACTGTGGTCGTGCCTGCTCGGTCAAGTCGTATATAAATAATGTGCTTGAAGCGCATTTCAAGGAATACTCCGGTTTAATCACCACCAAAATCTCGAAAATATGAAGAAATCCCAATCCCGTATTGTCGCCACTATTGAAGTGGCGCAAATCCCCGACGATGAAACGACCCGCTATGTGGAGCGCTTCCTGTCACCTCACGAGGTCAAATCCAACGCTAAAGCATACCTTTATCCCGAAGTTCACGCCACTCTCTCTAAAATGGTTCGCGCTATGGGTATCAGCGGGGTATCAATCGGCTCCTACGCATCCGAGATTATTCTCGATCATATAGCCAAGCACCACTCGGTGATGCGTAGTGTGTTCGGGCAGAATTGTAAAGACCTTTTCTGATGGAGCTGGCTATAATAATAGCGTTGCTTGCAAGCAACGTGTGGCTTATCCGCAGGGTGCTGACAAAGCCGGATACCGTTCAGAAACCGTCTGCCGAGAAACCTGCCGTGCCGGTCGTGGCTGATGAAAACGCGGAAGAGGACATAGTAGGTCAAAGCACATTCGACATCAACGAGTTCAAGGATGTGGTACGCGAGGCGGCGAAAGAAGCTGCCAAAGAGGTGATACCCCTTATCATCAAGGAGTACGGCAAACCGTCCGACGCCGGACTGCCCGACATTCCTGACGAAAAGCCGTCGGCACAGATCCCGGTCGATAGACTGGATGAGGTGTTCTCAACACACTCCGCAAGTGAACTGGCCGGAGAGGAACTGCCGCCGGAAATGCCGAGGGCCGGAGGCAGTGACTTCAAAGACATAAGCACGGCTCTGAACGTACTGAAAGGCAATTCCACCACTCCTGAAGACGAGGAAACCGCGCGCTGTGTGCTGCCCGACATTCAAGGCACTGAAATCATTGAGAAAATCAAGCTCGACCCGCTTGTGCGTAAGCGCATACTGATGATTGAGTGCCGCTTGCCGGAGATACCCACTGAAGACGACACTCCGCCCGATACACCCCCGACGGAAGAAACGAAGCCGAAAAAGAAAATCGTGTTCCACGCCGACATCGACACGACCGATATTGACGCTATCGACTTCAACATCCTCCACTGACTCACCACTATCCACAATCCAATCCCCAAATAATCATTTATGACAAAATTCCTCAAAAATCTCTATGGCCGCATCGTGGAGTTTATGAACGCTCCCGGTATGCGCCGCCCTATGGCCGCCATGCTCACACTAATGATATGTGCCGCCAACCTCTATGCTGCCGGCAACGGTCTGGCAGGTATCAACGAGGCAACCTCGATGATGACGTCCTATTTCGACCCCGCAACAAAACTGATCTATGCCATCGGCGCAGTCGTCGGTCTTATAGGCGGTGTCAAGGTCTATGGCAAGTTCAGCTCCGGCGATCCCGACACGAGCAAGACCGCCGCATCGTGGTTCGGGGCGTGTATCTTTCTTGTGGTCGCGGCCACAATCCTGCGCTCGTTCTTCCTCTAATCCGTGCCACAGATGGAATATTCTATTAACAAGGGCATAGGCAGGACGGTGGAATACAAGGGGCTGAAAGCGCAGTACCTTTTCATCTTCGCCGGAGGTCTTATCACCGATTTCATACTGTTCGTAACCCTCTATATGTGCGGGGTCCAGCAAGGTCTGTGCATAGGCTTCGGTGCCATAAGCGCGTCGGTGCTGGTGTGGTACACCTTCCACCTCAACGGCAAGTACGGCCAGTACGGACTTATGAAGCTCACATCGGTGAAATACCGTCCACGCTACATTATCAACCGTCTGCGTGTGCGTCGTATTCTGAAAGGAGGTCGCAAATGAGAAATATACTGAAAGCCACTACACTGGAGTCAAAGTTACCGCTTCTCGCCGTGGAACATGGTTGTATCATCAGCAAGGACGCCGACATAACCGTGTGCTACGAGGTTACACTGCCGGAGCTGTTCACCGTAACATCGCAGGAATACGAGGCTATGCACGCCGCTTGGTGCAAGGCAATCAAGGTGTTGCCGCGCTTTACGGTGGCGCACAAGCAGGACTGGTTTGTGTCGGAGAATTACAAACCGGAACTTCAGAAAGATGATCTGAGCTTTCTTGACAGGAGCTTCGAGCGTCATTTCAACGAGCGTCCGTATTTGGCACACAAATGTTTCCTATATCTGACAAAGACCACAAAGGAACGTATGCGACAGCAGTCCAATTTCTCCACCCTCTGCCGTGGGTGTATCACTCCGAAGGAACTCAATCACGAGATGATTGTGGGCTTCATGGAAGCCGTGGGCCAGTTCGAGCGCATAATCAACGACACCGGATATATCTCGCTGCGTCGCATGGGTGACGATGAGATTGTCGGCACCGACAGCACATCGGGTATCATAGAGAGGCATCTCTCTCTGTCAACCGGTGATGTCACCTGTCTGGAGGATATAGACCTGTCACCGAAAGAAATGCGTGTCGGCGACAAGATGCTGTGTCTGCACACACTGTCGGATACAGACGACCTGCCTGGAAAGGTCAGCACCGACAACCGGTATGAACGACTGTCAACCGACAGGAGCGATTGCAGACTGAGCTTCGCCTCGCCCGTGGGTCTGCTTCTCCCTTGCAACCACATCTACAACCAGTATGTGTTTATCGACGACCACGACGAAAATCTGGCGAAGTTTGAAAAAACGGCGCGCAATATGAACTCGTTGAGCCGCTACTCACGCTCAAACGCCATAAACAAGGAGTGGATAGACCGCTATCTGAATGAGGCACACAGCTACGGTCTTACATCGGTGCGCTGCCACTGCAACATCATGGCTTGGAGCGACGATGCCGAAGAACTGCGCCGGATAAAGAACGATGTCGGCGGTCAACTTGCGACTATGGGGTGTATGCCGAGGCACAACACCATCGACTGTCCGACGCTGTATTGGTCAGCAATGCCCGGCAACGAGGCGGATTTCCCTGCCGAGGAAAGTTTTTATACTTTCATCGAACCAGCCGTGTGCTTTTTCACCGCCGAAACGAACTACCGCTCGTCACTGTCACCATTTGGCATAAAGATGGTGGACCGTTTGACAGGAAGGCCCGTCCACTTGGATATTTCCGACGAACCTATGAAGCGCGGCATAACCACCAACCGCAACAAATTCATTCTCGGTCCGTCGGGCAGTGGCAAGTCGTTCTTCACCAATCATTTGGTACGACAGTATTACGAACAGGGAGCGCATATCCTGCTGATTGACACCGGCAATTCTTACGAAGGGCTGTGCAACCTTATCCACAACCGTACCCACGGCGAAGACGGTGTGTATTACACCTATACAGAGGAAAAGCCTATTTCTTTCAATCCGTTTTTCACCGAGGACGGGGTGTTCGATGTGGAGAAGAAGAACTCAATCAAGACACTCCTGCTGACACTCTGGAAATCAGAAGATGACAGGGTTTCCAAAACGGAGAGTGGCGAATTAGGCTCCGCGCTGTCGATGTTCCTTGAGAAGATGAAGAAAGACCGCGACATCGTTCCCTGCTTTAATTCTTTTTACGAGTTTATGCGCGACGACTACCGCGCTGAAATGGCACAGCGTCCTATCCCCATCTACAAGCAGGATTTTGATATAGATAACTTTTTGACAACGCTGCGCCAGTATTATCACGGCGGTCGCTTTGATTTCCTACTGAACTCAAAAGAGAACATCGACCTGCTGAACAAGCGTTTCATGGTGTTCGAGATTGACGCTATCCGCGACAATAAAGACCTGTTCCCGGTGGTGACAATCATCATCATGGAAGCCTTCATAAACAAGATGCGCCGTCTGAAAGGCGTGCGCAAAGTCCTTATATGCGAGGAGGCTTGGAAAGCGTTGTCAACGGCTAATATGGCGGAGTATATGCGCTATATGTTCAAGACGGTGCGCAAGTATTTCGGCGAGGCTGTGGTGGTCACACAGGAGGTTGACGACATAATATCGTCGCCGATTGTCAAGGAAACCATAATCAATAACTCCGATTGCAAGATACTGCTCGACCAGAGAAAGTATATGAACCGCTTTGATCAGATACAGGAGCTGCTGGGTCTGACTGACAAAGAGAAGGCGCAGATACTCAGTATCAATATGGCGAACAATCCGAACCGCAACTACAAGGAGGTGTGGATCGGGCTTGGCGGAACGCAATCGGCTGTCTATGCAACCGAGGTGTCGCCGGAAGAATATCTCGCCTATACTACCGAGGAAACGGAGAAAATGCAGGTACTCGCCCGCGCCCGTCAGCTCGGTGGCGACATCGAGGCGGCTATCAAACAATTAGCCAACGAGAAAAGAAATGTATGAAAATCAGAAATGCGGTTACAAAAACGCTGTCAGGCATAAGCATTATTGCCGTGGTCCTCCTGACAACCGTGTTGTGGCTATTTACAGCCACAGTAAGGATAATCGCTGGCATGGCCGGTAAAATAAGATAACACCACCACTTAATCCACAATCAAATGAAGCAATTAAAGTTTCTTATTCCCTTAATCGCACTGTGCCTTCTTTTAGGCACGGGCAGGGCTTCCGCACAGTGGACGGTCATAGACCCGTCCAACATTGCGCAGTCTATTGTAAACAACTCTAAATCACTCGTGCAGGAGTCGCAGACGGCTACGCACATGGTCAAGAATTTTCAGGAAACGGTGAAAATCTACCAGCAGGCGAAGAAATATTATGACGCGCTCCAGTCGGTAAACAACCTTGTCCGCGATGCCCGCAAGGTGCAGCAGACAATCCTGATGCTCGGCAATATCTCCGGCTATTATGTCAATAATTTCCAGAAGATGCTCACCGATCCAAATTTCACGAGTGCGGAACTTTCGGCAATAGCTTCCGGCTACACCCGTATCCTCGAAGAAGCCAACGGCGTACTCGGCGACTTGAAACAAGTAGTCAATATCACAACGCTAAGTATGACGGATAAAGACCGCATGGATGTAGTTGACGACTGCTACCGTGAAATGAAGCGTCTGAAGAACCTAACGGCATACTATACCAACAAGAACATCAGCGTGTCGTATCTGCGCGCCAAAAAGAAAGCCGACACACAGCGCGTTGTGGCCCTCTATGGCGACGGCTCTGAAAAATATTGGTAATCACAGGAGTATTTCAAAATGATTGCGTTATCAATAGATTTCAACAACCTGCACACCATACTGAGGTCGCTCTACGACGAGATGATGCCTCTGTGCGAGGATATGGCCGGAGTTGCGCAGGCGATAGCCGGATTGGGCGCGCTGTTCTTCGTGGCATACCGAATCTGGCGGTCGCTGGCAGCCGCAGAGCCGATTGATGTGTTCCCGCTGCTGCGTCCGTTTGTAATCGGCTTCTGTATAATGTTCTTCCCGTCAGTCGTGTTAGGCACAATCAACTCTGTGATGTCGCCGATTGTGCAGGGTACAGCCGGAATGTTGGAGGGGCAAACCCTCGATATGCAGCACTACCGTGAGGAAAAAGACCGTCTGGAATATGAGGCGATGATGAACGATCCATCGACAGCTTACCTTGTTGACGACGCCGAGTTTGACAGGCAGATTGACGAGCTGGGCGTGACAGAGATAGGCACTGCCGCCGGAATGTATATAGAGCGCGGGATGTATAAGGTCAAGAAGGCAATCCAGAATTTCTTTCGTGAGCTGCTGGAGATGCTCTTTCAGGCTGCCTCACTCACGATTGACACAATCCGCACTTTCTTTCTGATTGTGTTGGCGATACTCGGCCCGATTGCCTTTGCGCTCTCCGTCTGGGACGGCTTCCAGTCAACGCTGACACAGTGGATATGCCGCTACATTCAGACATACCTGTGGTTACCGGTCGCAGATTTATTCTCTACGATACTTGCCAAAATACAGGTGCTGATGTTGCAGAACGACATCTCGGAACTGACAAACAATCCAACCGCAAACCTCGACAGTTCAAATACTTGCTATATCATCTTTATGATAATCGGCATTATCGGGTATTTTACAATCCCCACTGTGGCAGGGTGGATCATACAGGCAGGTGGCGCGGGCAATTACAACCGTGCGGTCAACAACACCGCTATGCAGGCAGGCTCCGGGGCAGCAAGTGTCGGCGGTGCTGTCGCCGGAAACGTGGCCGGGCGCGCCGGGAAATTACTCAAATAATATTCTAACGATATTCTAATGGAATTTAAGTCACTTAAAAACATCGAGACATCATTCAGACAGATCCGTCTTTTCGGGATTGTGTTCGTGGCGATGTGCGCGGTGGTCGTGTCGGTGGCTCTGGTTTCGGCTTTCAGTTTTGCCGAAAGGCAACGGGAGAAAATCTATGTCCTTGACAACGGCAAGTCGCTTATGCTCGCCTTGTCGCAGGATATGAGCCAGAACCGACCGGCTGAGGCACGGGAACACGTCCGACGCTTCCATGAGCTGTTTTTCAATCTCTCACCGGATAAGTCTGCCATCGAGCATAACATCAACCGCGCTCTGATTCTCAGCGACAAGTCGGCATACAATTACTATACCGACTTTTCGGAGAAAGGCTACTATAACCGTGTGATTGCCGGAAATATCAATCAGGTGGTGCAGGTTGACAGCGTGGTATGCGATTTCAACACATATCCATATACCGCGAGGACTTTCGCCCGGCAGATGATTATACGCGAGAGTAATGTAACACACCGTACTCTCGTCACCCAGTGCCGGCTCTCCAACGTGTCGCGCTCCGACGACAATCCCAACGGGTTCATCATCGAGGGTTTTACTATCCTTGAGAACAAAGATATATCAACCGTAAAACGATAAATTCAGATGATAAAAATAAAATCAACACTCCGCGCCATGTATTCCAACCTCTGGCGCAACCCGAAAGGGAGGCTCACATCGCGTCTGAAAGGCGCGTGTGACGCCATCCCGCCCCGGCGACGGCTGACAGCCGTGTTGCTGATGCTCACGGTTTTCGTGCTGACAGCCTTCTTCGTGTTCGGTCACGCCTGCTATAAAATCGGACTCGGCAAGTCACGGCAGGCGGTGGAGATAGAGCATATCCGCTCTATCGACATCCCGAAAATCAACAATATCCCCAACCCCGTAAATCTCCCCGCCTATGACGATGCAGGAATGGAAAGCGAGGATTAACGGCTTCTTCCAGCCCAAATCACAGGCTGAACGGCAGAAGATGATGAAATATCTGGTGGTGATGCCCGCCGCCATTCTCTGCGGTGCCGTGATATTATGGCTCCTTTACTCCAGCCTCAACAGAAGCGATGAGCGTGTGGGCGACGCCTTCAACACCGAGATACCCGAAGGCGAGAACGACGGTATGAAAGACAAGATGTCGGAATACGAGGCCGCCGAAGCTGCGAAAGAGCATGAGGCACAGCAGTCGGCAATCGCGTCGCTTGATACCATCTCGACAGTAATCAAAGAGGATACCGTCAGCACACCTTCGGCGGTGGAAACATCGGCGCAGGTATATCAGGAGGTGCAGGCTTCATTAAACGATTTCTATATCCCGGAAAGTACCGAGGCGGCACAGGTCGCAGAGTTGCAGGCGCGGATAGACGAGCTGGAAGCACAAAATGCGATGGCGCAGCAGCAACAGCTGCCGGACCAGATGGAAATGCTTGAACGCTCCTATCAGTTGGCGGCACAATATATGGGTAACGGCAACGGCGGCAATTATACGCCCCCGACAGCTGCCGACGATGAGAAAGGTAAACGCGATGTGCAGCCGGTGGCGCAGGTGAACCGCAATGTTGTGTCAACACTCGGATCATCTTCAACAATACGCGGCTTCACAACAGCGGTCGGAACGATGAGGGCAGTAGCCAAGAATACAATTGCCGCAGTTGTCGCCAACAATCAGAGTGTAACCGACGGAGAGAGTGTAAAGTTACGGACTACCGAACCTATGTGGGTAGGCCCACGGCTGATACCACGCAACACCGTAATCGTCGGCTCTGCAAGAGTGCAGGGCGAGAGGCTGGAAATCGAAATATCCTCTATCGAGTGTGACGGCTCCATCTACGATGTGGAGTTGCAGGTTTACGACTCCGACGGGCAGGAAGGTATCAACATTCCCAATTCTATGGAGAGTGACGCTCTGCATGAAATCGGTGCCAATATGGGCAGCACGATGGGTAGCTCGATCAACATCTCCACTAATACAGGGGCGCAGATTGCCTCCGATGTGGGGCGAGGACTGATAAACGGTGTCAGCCAATATCTCAACAAGAAGCTGCGGACCGTGAAAGTCCACCTCAAAGCCGGCTATCGTGTGATGCTTTACCAGTCGGAAGATATATGATTATTTACCACTTAATCCACAATCAAATGAATTTCAAATTATTTGTTCTTTCTTTCGTTGCCGTCCTCTGTATGGCAACACCCGCCTTCGCAAAAGGCAAAAAGACGGTCAATAGTGCCGACAACAACGTGTCGCCTGCCACTGAACAGGTGGCAGAACACGACTTGAACGTGTACGGGGATAACTACACCGACGGCGACAAGTTCAGCGGTCTTACCCGAAAGGTCGGCTTCGACCGCATGATTCCGCCTCACGCTCTGGAGGTATGTTATGAGAAAACGACGCACATCATCTTCCCGGCAGAGATTACATACGTTGATCTCGGCAATGAAAACCTTGTCGCCGGACTTGCAGACGGCGCGAAGAACGTGCTGCGTGTAAAATCCGCCTTCAAGTCGTTCAAGCAGGAAACAAACCTGTCGGTAATCACGGAAGATGGCAGCTACTACACATTTAATGTGAAATTCGCCAAAGAACCGCTGTTGCTCAGTATCGAGATGACTGACTTCCTCCATGACGGAGAATCGGTGAACCGCCCCAACAACGCGCAGGAAATCTATCTTGAACGCCTCGGCAGTGAAAGCCCTATGCTTGTCAAGCTGATTATGAAAAGTATCCACAAGCAGAACAAGCGTGAAATCAAGCATATCGGCTCAAAGCGTTTCGGCGTGCAATTTCTCCTTAAATCCATCTACGCCAACAACGGTCTGTTGTATTTTCACACTGAGCTGAAGAACACCTCCAACATTCCTTTCGATATAGATTTTGTATCGTTCAAAATTGTGGATAAGAAGGTTATCAAGCGTACCGCCATGCAGGAGCAGGTCTTGGAGCCTCTCCGCGCCCAGAACTATGTAGTGGTCGTTCCTGCCAAATCCTCTGAACGCACAGTTTTCGTGCTGGAGAAATTCACTATCCCTGACGATAAGCAGCTCGTGATCGAGGTTGCCGAAAAAGAGGGAGGCAGACACCAGTCCTTTGTGGTGGAGAACGAGGATATTGTGCGTGCAAACGTAATCGACGAACTTTCAATCCAGTAACCCATGAGAAAAGCGATAATGATAATCGCTGCCATGCTTGCCCTCTGCGGAGGGCAGGCAATGGCCCAGCGATGCCTCCCCGGAATGTCCGCAGTGGAAATAAAGGCTGATATGGCAGACGGCTTTTATACCGGCAACTCCCGCGACTGCGGCTATTCATTCGGCGTGTACTATTCAGTGTTCAAGGGTAATGCGAACATTTGGAGCTTCGGTGGCGAGTATCTCCAAACCTATAAGCCTTATGCCGAAAAAGGTCGTATTCCCGTGGCGCAGTTCACGGCGGAGGCGGGATATAATCTCCACTTTGTCAGCGACTATTCGCAGACTTTTCATCTCTATGGCGGCTTGTCGGCTCTCGGCGGCTATGAAACAGTGAACTGGGGCAAGCACATACTGTCCGACGGCTCCACGCTCCACAACGGCGACGCCTTTATTTATGGCGGTGCGCTCACACTCTCGGCTGATTTCTATCTCTCGGATAAAATCGCCCTGACAGTAAATGTGAAAGAGCGGTTTGTATTCGGCAACTCAACCGGGCATTTCCATACGCAGTACGGTGTCGGTGTCAAATTCATAATCGAGTGAGCTATGGGTATCAAAGTATTCGACCTTGACATACACAATCTGCCTCTCGCGGATTTTATGCGTGCAATGGGTTACGAGCCGACAGCACGAGACGGCAACAGTCTGACATACGACAGCCCGTATTCTTCTAACGGCTCTATCGTCGTGGATACAGAAAAGAACGGCTGGTATGACAGGCAGGAGCCGGAGAAATGCTACGGCGGAATTTACGACCTCGCCTATGAGATCACCGGCAGTTGCAACCGCTCGGAATTAAATCTGTTCATCGCCGTTGAGATGAAAAAGATTATGGACTTTCGGTGTTATGAGGTTCTCGGCAATGGAAAGAGCGCGGATACCGATATGTTTCTTGCAATGCCTGTAAAAAACAAAGACGGGAAAAGTGTCGATGTCAAACAGGAGCAGCCGAAGGAGGAAACTCCGAAGCCGAAGCCCGGACGCAAAATGCGCTTTTAGCCTATGGATATAGACGCTATCAAAGGAATGTCCCTTGTGGATTTCCTGCACCGTCTCGGCTACGATCCGACCGGGCGCGACAGCAAAGGGCTGTGGTTCTATGCTCCGTACCGCAACGAAAGAAAACCGTCGTTCCATGTCAACCCGCGCAAAAATGTGTGGTTCGATTTCGGTACGGGCGAAGGTGGCGACATCTTCACGCTCGCCGGAGTAATGTCGGGCAAATCCGTCTTTGTTGAGCAGGCGCGGTATATCGCCGAAAAGATGAATATGCCAGTTTCAGAGCCTTACAAACCCATGCCGTTTGTCGAGGAGCCGACATTTGAGAACCTTGAAATATCCCGGCTGGAGTCGCCCGCGTTGCTCCGCTATCTGGCAGAGCGTGGCATACCAAAAGATGTTGCACAACGCTACTGCGTGCAGGTTGACTATGAGCTTCACGGCAAAAGGTATTACGCCATCGGCTTTGAGAACAACGCACACGGCTACGAGCTGCGCAACCCGTTCTTCAAGGGGAGCTATCCGCCAAAGAACATTACACAAATATCCGGCGGCAATCCCCGATGCAACGTGTTCGAGGGCTTCATTGACTTTCTTTCGGCTGAACGCCTCGGCTACAACGACGGCAACGACAGTGTTGTGCTTAACTCCGTAGCTAATATCGGAAAAGCAATCCCGGCTCTTGCGGGATACCCGCTGATACTGTGCTATCTCGACAACGACACCGCCGGACGAGCCGCAGTCGCCAGACTGCGCCGCGAGTTCGGCGACAGGGTGAGCGACAAATCCGCGCTCTATCCCGACCACAAGGATCTGAACGATTACCTGCAATCGCTCACACCCAAGAAAACATCAAAACTCAAACGACTCTAAAAACCAGACACCAATATGAAAAAATCCAATAAAAAATCATTCGGCTTAATCGCCTTCCTCTCCCTCGTAATCGCTGCCGTGTGCAGCCTCACATCCTGTTCAGACGATCTTGACGTGCAGCAGTCCTATCCGTTCACGGTGGAGGTGATGCCCTATGCAGACAAAATCGCGCAGGGGCAGACCGTGGAGCTGCGCTTTGAAATCAAGCCGGAGGGCAACTACACCAACACCCTCTACACAATCCGCTATTTCCAGTATGACGGCGAAGGTTCGCTCAAGCTCGTCGATGGCCCGGTGCTGGTCAACAACGACCGTGTGCTTCTTGAAAACAAGACCTTCCGGCTCAATTACACCGCCAAGAGTGCCGATGCCCACAAATTCCTCGTGGTGGTAGAAGACAACTTCGGCTCTACCCCGTGGGAGCAGACATTCGAGTTCAACGGCAAGGATAAAGGCGATGATAACGGCGGTACAATCATCGGCCCGGTTGTCGGTCCCGTAACCCCGGTTGTGCGATGAGAAAACTGTTGTTCTTCTTCGTGGCGTTGCTGTCCCTTGTGGCGGCAACGCCCGCCGCCAACGCTAAGAGGTCAATAATGGAGCTACCGCCGTTTGAACGTGCCGTGCTGATAATAAAAAAGTTTGAGACGCTCCACAAACCGAAACACTGGCCCTATGTCGGCTATGGTCACCAAGTCCAGCCGGGAGAACCTTACCGCCGTGGCGTGCAGCTCACCGAAAGACAGGCAGACGCACTGCTACGAAAAGACCTCCACAAGTTCTGTGCCCTGTATTCGCAATATGGCAAGGATTCTATCCTGTTAGCCTGCCTCGCCTACAACTGCGGTCCGGGTGTCGTCAACAAGAGCAGTGTCCTGAAAAAACTGAAAGCAGGCAACCGCGATATCTTCAAAGCCTACACCGCCCACTGCCGCTATAAAGGCAAGTTCCATAAACAATTGTACCAACGTAGGTTAATCGAAATTGCGGCATTATTTGATTCATAATGCAACATAAATACAATAGGATTGCAAATTACAATGCAATCCTATTGTATTCACCTGTAAATTTTTTGGATATTTGGGTAAGTGGAAATTAGCTCTTCTATTTCAAATTTTTGCTTCTTAGAAATTGATTTACCAAAAATTACGTACTTGAAACATGATTTATCAATAATGATACGTTTATAAACTTCTGTCAATGCATCCGCATATACTATTCTTATCTCATTTTCATCTTGCCATTTAATATCTTTGGTAGCATATACACGATAAAGAAACTCCCATATTTCTTTCTGTGAGCCAAAAGATAATTCCCATGGAATAGTTTTTTCAACATCCTTTACATAATTAACTACAAATGCGGAAATTAAATGTTTTTGTTTAATTAGACAATCAATTAACAAATTTTGGTCGAGACCGATACATATTCCATTTTCGCGTTTTTTGCCCATCCAATTTTTAGTGGAGGCATAATCATCCCAGAGTTTGGGATTATCTCCCGTTTGTCCTAAACTGCATACACCAATAGATTTTATCCATTTTGCCTGCGCTTGTAATTTTGGAGCAATTATACTTTGTGGGATATTAAAGCGTATTGATAAAGCGTCAATAATGGACAAATCACACTTACAAATATCTAAATCGCGGTGGTCATTAAGACCATCTCCACGAGTAAACTGAATATTATGTTTTTCAAGCATAAGTTTTGCATTGGCAAAGGATAAATATTTATAAAAGATCGGTATTTGATATGTCTGTTTAAGCAATGGTATCCAAAAAGGATCTATGTGTTTATTTCGTTGATTCATTATTAACCTTAATATCTTTTTTAGAATTTATTGGTATGAACCATAGAGTATTGGATAAAGTATAGCTTAGGTGCATTAAAGTTATTCAGGATATTTCGCTTACGATGAATCGCTCAAATTCAGCTATAACCTTTGCACTCAAATCCTGATATTGAGTAAGAATAGTTCGATATTCCGGTGGTACTAAACTTCTATCCTTACAAGGAATTCCATTTTCATCCAGCCCAGCAGAATCTCTTAATATGGAAGACATTCTATTTAGCAATTTACAGAGTTCTTCCAAATCAGAAGAAATGGGTTCGGCATTAATTATAGGAAATAGATGATGACGAGATTTGCGGAAAACCTGAATACTATAACTGAGGTGAGCCAACTTACCATAATTCAATATGGATTGGTCTAAGTTAGTAGCTTCACTAAGATAGGAATTAAGTAGTTTCAAGTCATCATATCGTAATTGAGAGACTATAATATCCTTTTGATTCTTCCTGTCTTTTTCTTTGGAGTTTTCATCAGATTTTTGTATCGAGATAGTTAACCAAACAAATACCACAACATTTAGAATACTGGCTATTCCAGCAATAAAATTGCCAAATGCCATCCAATCGTTTGTCTCTTTAGAGAGTCCCGCGTTAAAAGTGATGAAATATAAGGTTAGAGATGCTCCAATACCTAATGCAAGAAGTAACGATATTATCTTTTGAGATTTTTCCATATGCAAATTTAAGAATTATTTTTTGATTTTTCAGATGCAATCAATAAGAACAACATCGTAATTCTATTCATTTATTGCAATGTCTTGAGTTCAAGATAAAGCCCTTATCCTCAAGACCGGCATCTAAAGACTAATCAGAACTATAAGGTTAACTTTGTGTAGTTAAACGCCGCCTTTTGGCGGCCGAAATTTTTAGCGAAAAATAGGCTGGACGACTTCATCACGAGGTCGTCCAGCCTGCTATATTACGACTTGGCAAATGTATTTTCAAAAGTGGGTGTAAAGCCCCGTCACATCGGTGAAGATTTCCTCCAGCATATCGCAATAGACTCCTTCAATCTTCTCGATGTCCTTTGTCGTCACCTCAAATGTCTTGTGGTTCATAGACTGGCGGTAAAACCGCACGTTGTAGAGGTCTGCGCCTTCGTCATAGATGATTTCAAGACGGTTCGCCGATGTCTTGTTACGGCTAAGGCTCATTCTCAATCCGTTGCCGAGGTTGATGAAGTCGTGGCTTCCCGTCATTGCCACAAACCTGCGTCCTCCGATTTGTTGGAGTATCGTTTTTGCAATCAGATTATCCAT
>CAJULW010000016.1 GCA_910587515.1 uncultured Duncaniella sp. | reverse complement strand
GCCGCGTCGATGATACTGCGAAAGCGGGAAAGTAGATCACCGCCCCCTCTGATGGCCCGGCCGGACGCGACGAGCGTTCCGGCCGGGCCTTTTTTTATCCCCTAGCCCCACGGACGCACGAGGCCGCGGGAGGCCTCCCCCCTTCCCGCACACGCGGCGGACCGTCCCCGAATCGGGTTTTGCCATTTTTTGTTTGACGGTTGACAAATTTGTTTTTATATATCCGTCTAATCCGTTCGGTGATATTCAGAGAATATCATGAGCGGTATTTTTTATGGAATTAACGGAATATCATTATTTTTATGTAAATTTGCGAATCTGCGTCTACACACAGCGCATATTGATACCGACGGAAAAAGTATTTATTTCCAATATGATCTAATCTAATATAAACAAATCATCACATGGCTCGCTATTCGCTACCTGCCACTCTTGTTGCGGCTTTTATTGCTTTGACTTCTTGCGTGGATGACAAGTATGACTTGTCCGATGTTGATACTACTGCAAAAATCAGTGTCGAAAATCTGACACTACCTGTCAATATCGATCCGATCACTCTTAAAAGTATTATTAATCTTGACACGGAAAATCCTGACGCGGCTCTTAAGGAGATTGACGGTGTCTATGCAGTTCTGAAGGGAGGCACGTTCTCTTCTTCAAATATAAGCATTGAAGCCGTTACGCTTAAGGGGATGGCGGGGGACCCTATAAGATCTATTATAGCGACCGGTGCGGGTGGTCAAACACTTCCTCCTGGAATGAGTGTTTCGATTCCGGTGTCGACAGACGAAATTGATTTTGCATATTCTTCAGACGCGGTTCCTCGGGAAATTCTGGAAATTGATAATATTTCCGGTCCGTTTGCAATATCGCTATCGATTGATTTCGGTACTCTTGGCTCGATAAGCCGTTTTGAAATTCGCAATGCTGTATTCAAAATGCCTAAAGGCTTAAGGGGCGAGGCCTCACATGGGGCATACAATCCCTCTACTGGAGAAATATCTATCCCGTCATATAACGTAACCGACGGCCGTATGATTGTCACTCTTGATTGCACCGGGCTTGACTATGCCGCTTCCGGTGCTGTTTATGATGCGGCTACCGGTTCGGCAAGGCTTACAGGAGAAGTTGGCCTTTTGTCTGGAGATATGATTGTTGACGGGGCAGATGTCACAGGTCTTCTTCCTGCCGAGATTTCGACAATAACGAGTTTTACGATATCTGATATATATGTGGAGAAATTTTCAGGGACTATTCGTTATGATATTACCGGTGTCGATATCAGTGATGTGTCCCTTGACGACTTACCAGATATATTCACACAGGATGGGACTGCGATCAAAATCGTTAATCCGCAAATTTATCTGAATATCGTCAATCCTCTTGCCCCTTATGGTTTGGAAGCGACTACAGGTATGTCGATCACCGGATATTTCGACGGAGAGCCTCCATTCTATGGAAAACCATGTCTTCTTGATGCTCCCGGTTATTTTACTGTTTCATCCGCTGCGTCAAGCGACTATCTTCTCTCTCCGAAGCCGGCTTCACCATATCCGGGTTATAATAATCCGCTCCATGTGCCTTACACCTCTCTTTCGACAGTATTGTTTGGTGACGGACTTCCGAAGTCGCTCACCATTGACCTTGTCGATCCGCAGGTTTTTCCGCAGACTGTTGTCGACCTGCCGCTTGGCCGGCAACTCGGAGTAGTCGAGGGCAGATATGATTTTCTTGCTCCCCTGGCCTTTGAGGAAGGTTCCCATGTCATATATACCGATATCGAGGACGGGTGGAATGACGATGACGTCGACGCTATAACCATTGAAGAATTAGTGTTGACTACAACCGTAAGTTCCGATCTTCCTTTCTCGCTTGATTTCACCGGCCATCCTATTGATATTGACGGAAACCAAATCAATGGCGTAAATATAGAGGGAGCGAATATACCGGCCAATGCGCGCGAGGTTGATGTGACCATACGCGTCACAGGCAAGGTTACCCACCTCGACGGAATTGTTTTCACTGCCACTGGCCGAGTTCCGGCTGATATGACCCAACCGCTGTCACCAGCGCAGCATATTGATTGTAAAAATATACGTGCTAAGGTTTCAGGCTACTATATCAAAGAGCTTTAATTGACCTGCGAAGTTACCTAATCCATTATCAAAAGAACAGACAGAAATGTTACGCAATATAAAAAAAATAGCCTTGATGGCTCTGATGGCTTTAAGTATGACCGCGGTATGGGCACAGGACAATCAATCCGGTTACTTTGTCGAGGACTACACCTATAGATTCCTAATGAATCCTGCCTTTGATAATTCGCGCAATTTTGTAGCCATGCCTGCTCTTGGCAATATTAACGTGGAGATGAAAGGCAACCTAAGCCTTACTGATGTGATCTATAATATTGATGGACACACCACTACTTTTCTGAATCCTGGAGTATCAAGCAGTGAGCTGATGGGAAATTTGAAGGATATGAATAAGACAGGGGTCAATATGCGTGTCAATGTTCTCTCGGGTGGATTCAAAGCCTGGGGTGGTTACAATACGGTCAATGTATCAGCCCGTGCAGATGTCAACGTGCGTCTGCCGAAGAGTATATTCTCATTTCTCAAAGAAGGTGTCACAAATCGGAACTATGACATTTCGGGCCTTAAGGCTGACGCAATCAGCTATGCGGAGATTGCCTTCGGGCATAGCCGTGTCCTGACCCCAGAGATACGTTTGGGGGCCAATCTTAAATTTCTTGTCGGGATCGGAGGTGTGGAAGCCGATCTCGCTACAGCGCGCCTTGACCTTGGAAGAGATTCATGGAGAGTTACTTCCAATGCCTCTATTCACACCTCGCTTAAAGGTATGCGCTACAAGATGGATCGCAACAACCATACGGATCATGAGTATGTCAGCGGTATAGACGGTGATTTTTCCGCTCCTAACGGTTATGGTGCGGCCATAGATCTCGGAGCGGTCTATAAACCTAAAAAAATGCCCGATTGGGAATTCAGCATCGCCGTTCTCGATCTCGGTTTTATATCTTGGAGCGAGGATATGCTTGCCACGACAAACGGTGACAAGACTTTCAATACCGATGCGTTTACATTTAACACAGACGATGATGCATCCAATAGTTTTTCGAACGAATGGAAGCGTATGCGCGATAATCTTACTGCGCTCTATGAACTTGAGAGCACCGGTGAAGTCGGTAGCCGAACCCAGATGCTCAATGCGACGACGAATGTCGGAGTATCTTACACTCTTCCGGTATGGAGGAAATTGAAATTCGGTCTTCTCAACACTACACGTATAGCGGGAGATTACTCTTGGACCGATTTCCGACTTTCAGCCAATGTGGCTCCATGCGAAGTTTTCTCGGCGGGCATCAATGGATCGCTCGGATCGCTTGGAGGCGGTTTCGGATGGCTTGTCAACCTCCATTGTACCGGATTTAATCTTTTCCTCGCACAGGACAATACATTCGCTAAAACAGCCAAACAAGGAATCCCGTTGCAGTCTAATTCCTCTGTGTCATTGGGTATGAACTTCCTTTTTTAATCCTGATTTACGATATTGACGAAATTTATAAACCCGTGCTGTTTTTATTAGACGGCACGGGTTTATTTTATAATAATAAGTAAACAGTGGCTGTTGCGTTTAGACGCTATTTGTCAGCCGTAGGAGAGTAATGCTGTAGTGCTGTAGAGACTAATTACAGAGGAGTTTCAGAACTCCGAGAAGCAATATGGGAGGGTCGAACTGACAGAAGGGAAAATGAAAATCCTGTTCTTTCCAGCCAGAATTACCGGGACTTTCTCTTTGGCGAGAGTCTCGTATTCGAGTAGGGCCTGGCGACAAGCACCGCATGGAGAGATAGGATCTGAAAGATCTTCTCCGTCTGTGCCGCGCGCGGCTATGGCGATCATTTTGAAAGGTGTGTCAGGATATGTGGCGTGTGCATAGTAGGCCGCTGTGCGCTCAGCGCATAAACTCGAGGGATAGGCTGCGTTTTCCTGGTTCGAACCGGTGACGATTTCACCGTTGCCTAAAAGTATGGCGGCTCCGACATTAAACTTGCTGTAAGGGGCATAGCTTCGATAGGTGGCTTTGCGGGCATACGTGACAAGTTTCTGCTTGATTGGATCAAGCTCGTCATAATTATATTCTTTGATCTCAACAGTGATGTCAAATGTATTCATTGTATTTATTTAGTTTGTTTTCATTAGCCGGACCTATTGGCCAAGTGATGGTTGAAAAGTATTGAATAGATTGGTGCAGGCGTCTTGTAGGAGGTCGAGCACAAGTTCGAAACCCTCGGCTCCATCGTAATAGGGATCAGGGACATGGTCATAGCGGTCTTCCGATGAAAAGAACGCTGACATGGGAACAAGTTTGTCAAGACTTTTGTCTGTTGGCGCGATTGATTTCAGATTTGCCATATTGGATGCGTCCATTCCGATTATTATATCGAAATGGCTGAAATCTTCAAGAGAGACTTGCCTACAGCGGTGAGATAGTTCTATCCCTCTGTTTCGCGCGTGCAGTCGCATACGTCTGTCTGGAAGTTCGCCTATATGGTAGCCACCGGTTCCGGCAGAATCAATTTCCCAGTCTGACTGTGAATTTCTATTTTCGATTATTGAGCGCATTATACCTTCGGCTGCGGGTGATCGGCATATATTTCCCAGGCAAACGAATAGTACACGTAAGGGGCTTGAATCCCTTTGAGCGCGGATTATTTTTTCGATCTTAAGTCGGGTGGCTTTATCCATAGAATATTTATATATTAATTTAGTCTTACCGTGACTTTCGTGGGGCTACTCTGCCGTGTCGCGAGTCCACTCACTCAGCGGCATAAACAAGGTCTTCTCAAAATTCACGGTTCAAAAATTAAACAGTCTTTAAATAGCGGTATTGTTACAAAGATACGGATTTTAATGGATTAATACACCGCTTGGTGGTGTTTAACGTTTGTTGTCAAATCTGTCCAAAAAATCCACCGCCAACGACATAAACCGTTGGCGGTGGATTTTATCAAAGTAGCCTATTCTGTTTTGGCTATATTAGCGAGGAAAGAAAGTTTATTCCTCAAGATCTTTAGGGATAGCGACAATGCGTAGCTTCGCATCATTGATAAACTTAAGGATATTTTCACGTTCGGGACTATCATCCACGTCTGCTTCTATTCTGCGCATTGCATTGAATACAGATGTGCCTGTTTGGTATACATGACGGTAACATTTTGCGATATCGTCTATCCGATCCTCGCTCATGCCGTTTTTGCGCAATATAGTGGCGTTGACTCCGAAATATGACGTGGGATTATGGGCCATTATACAGAAAGGAGGTACGTTTCCGGTGATTCTGCAGCCTCCCTTTATGAGTACCCAGTCTCCGACCCGTGAGTTTTCATGGATCACTACACTGGATGAGAGGATAGAGCATTCTCCGATCTCGACATCTCCTGCGATGGAGACATTGTTACCTATGACGTCGCGTCCTTTCAGGTGAGAGTCGTGTCCGACATGTGAGTTTGCCATCAGGAAAGAATCGTCACCGATACGTGTTCCGCCTTCAGGGTTGATTCCACGGTTGATGATGACATTTTCGCGTATGACAACGTTGTCTCCGATATAACAGTATGTGAATCCGCCTTTCCATCGGAAATCCTGCGGATCCGCTCCTACTATCGCACCCTGGAATACCTTGCAGTTTTTCCCGATGCGTGTGCCGCGGATAATGCTCGCAAAGGGCATGATGACAGTATTGTCACCGATCTCTACGTCCTTGTCGATATAAGCGAAAGGATGGATCTTGACGTTCTCGCCTATTTTGGCCGAGGGGTCGATATGTGCTTTGTCGCTGATCATTATGGTTTGTTTAGAGGGGTAAAGCTTGTTGTTATGTCGTTGTATAGACAATCACTGATAGGGTCCTTAGCGACCTCCGCCAAGATTCTGATAAAGGTTGATTATGGAGCGGGCGGTTGCCAGGTTGGTAGTGATCTGTGCGGTCTGTGCGTTGAGAAGATTCCCTTGCGCAGTCAGTACTTCGAGGTAAGTGGTCGATCCGTCAAAAAGTAGAAGTTCGTTTGTGATCTCTACGGATTTGACAAGATTTTCAACCTGAAGCGTAAGCCACTGCTGTTTCTGGATGCTCTTTTCATATACGGTCATCGCGTCGCTGACATCGGCTGATGCGCTCATGAGTGTATACTCAAAGTTATTGAGGGCCTGCTGCTGCTGGGCTTTTGCTGCTTCAAGGCGAGCTATGTTCTGGCCACGTGAAAATATCGGTGCCGTGAGGCTTCCAGCGAGTTGTATGAACCAGTCACCGGGATTCTGGATGAACGAGCCGAGCATATTTGTGAATCCTCCGTTTGCCGTGATATTGATGGAGGGATAGAACGCTGCTCTGGCAGACGCTGTGGAATAGAATGCCGATGCGAGAGCCATTTCCGATGCGCGCACGTCAGGACGGACCGCAAGCTCGGCCATCGGAATTGAGGTGCGTTGCATCACGGGCACATTGAGCGCTGCTTCCGGTGAGATTGCCCAACGTTGAGGCATTTCGTTTAAGAGAAGCGACATTGTGTTGTTGGCTTCGTGGAGAGACAACTCGATGTCTGTTATCGCTGCTTCTATGCTGTAGTATTGAGCGAGACTCTGCACGACAGCGTCTTCACGCAGACGTCCGGCTTCCTTTAGGTTGCGCATTACGTCGACGCTCTCTTTCCAGAGTTCTGAAGTCTCGTGCGAGAGTTTGAGTTGAGCCTCGAGAGCGGCTATGGAATAATAGCATTGCGCAACACCTGCGATTATCTGAGAACGAACGGCCTGTTCGTATGCCTTGGATTGTAATTCGGCCATCTGCGCTCCGCGCTTTGAGTTAAGGAGCTTTCCGAAGATATCTATTTCCCAATTGACAGCGAGCGGCAATTGATAGGTCCAGTTGAAATTATTGTCGGCATATTTTGCTCCGGCTCCGTTGGGAGTGAGAGCGAGAGAGGGGAGATAGCTGAGTCTGGCGCCTTTTAGTTGTGCGTGGGCTATGTCGACATTGAGTTTCGCGTTACGAAGGTCAGTGTTGTTGGCGAGTGCGCGGTCTATGAGGTCTGCAAGGGTCGGATCCGTGAAAACATTTCGCCAGGACATGTTTCCGAATGCCAAAGAGTCTTCCTCGAGTTTAAGAGCCTCGGCATACTCTTTTACGAGCTTGCTGTCGATGTCGGCCGCGTCGTATTTTTTGTATATCCCACAACCGCTGAGCACAGATGTGCCCAATGCGGTTATGAGAATGAGTGATGTCTTTTTTAGTTTCATCTTTGTGGTGTTAGTTTTTTAGATCGGCTTTTTCATGACTCTGTGAAACATTTTACGTTTTACAGAGTCATGAAGTGTGAGGCCGTTATCTGTTGGTCTCGGGTGTGTATTGTTCGATTTCGTTTTCGATTCCTTCGTTGTCGGTATCTTCCCATTTGAGCGGAGTGATTTTCTCCTGAATCTTTTGGAAAATAACGAACAAAGCCGGAACAATGAGCACCTGAAGTATCATACCGATGAGCATACCGCCTATAGAGCCTGCGCCGAGTGCGCGGTTGCCATTGGCTCCCGCTCCGGATGCGAACATCATGGGGAGCAGACCGATGATCATGGCCAAAGAGGTCATGAGGATAGGACGCAGACGTGCCGTGGCTCCCTGTATAGCCGCATTCACTACGGACATGCCGGTGCGGCGACGTTCGACTGCGAATTCAACGATAAGGATGGCATTCTTGGCCAGAAGACCGATGAGCATGATAAGTGCGATCTGCAGATAGATATTATTGGATATTCCGAAAATATGGGCGAAAATGAAAGTTCCCATAAGGCCAAAAGGAATAGAGAATATAACCGCCCATGGAAGGATGTAGCTTTCATATTGGGCCGACAGCAGTAGATAGACGAATAGCAGACATAGTCCGAAGATCACTGCTGTGGTTGAGCCTGCGCCTGTTGACGCCTCTTCACGGGTCATACCGGAATATTCATAACCGAAGCCTGCGGGGAGGGTCTCTGCGGCCACACGTTCGATAGCGGCAAGACAGTCTCCGGAGGTATAGCCCGGTGCTGGTTGTCCGGTGACGGAGATTGACTGGAACATGTTGAATCGGTTGAGAAGGTCAGGTCCGTAAACTTTAGTCAAAGTCACGAAGTTTGATACTGAAGCCATCTCTTTTCCGTTGCGTACTTTGATTGCAGACAGGGTCTCTGGGCTTATACGAGCCTCGGGATTTGCCTGCATCATGACACGGTATATTTTACCGAAACGGTTGAAGTTGGATACGTACATACCTCCGTAATAACCCTGGAGGGTGCTGAGGATGTCTTTAGGCGAGAGACCAGCCTGTTTGGCTTTGGCCGCATCGATGTCGACAAGATATTGCGGGAATGTCGGGTTGAAAGTCGTGTATGCCATTTGTACTTCCGGTTGCTGGTTGAGAGCTCCGAGGAAGCCTTGCACTACAGCGAAGAAGTCGTTGACATCACCACCGGTTCTGTCCTGCATCTTGATTTCAAAACCGTTGGTAAGTGAATATCCTGAAATCATCGGAGGTGCGAAAATCATGACGCGGCCATCTTTGATTCCGGAGGTCATTCCGTATAGTTTTTGCAGTATGGCGTCTGAAGTCTGGCTGGCCTCCTTACGATCTTCCCAGTTTTTGAGTTTAAGGATAAATGTACCGTATGTGGCACCTTGACCCGCCATAAAGCTATAGCCGGAGATCTTTTGACGGTATTCTATTTCCGGTACTTGGGCGAGAATATTATCAAGTTGGTCAAGGACTTCTTGGGTACGTTCCTGTGATGTTCCCGGAGGCATGTCGACCATACAGAACAATACACCTGTGTCTTCGTTGGGTACGAGTGTCGATGTCGTAATGTTCATCAACCATACAAGTATTGCCACCACCACGGCAACAATCGAGAAAGAGGTGATTTTGTGGTTGATGAAGAATGATGTCCATTTGTTGTAGCGTTTCAGGATACGGTTGAACCCTATTTCAAAACCTCTGTGGAAACGTTTTCCGAAAATACCGAGTATTGTCACGATTGCACAGACGGCCGCAATGGAGAGTTTCAGCGGACTTTCGAAGCTGTACCATCCAAGCACCATAAATGTGATGGTTGCTGTTAGGAACGCAAATGTCACCAACGGTGGGAGGTCAAGAGTGAAGCGGCGTTTGGCTGTGGCTTTGACCGCTTCTGCGGCAGCACCGTATGCCTTGCCCATACGTTCTTTAAGTGTCGATTCGTCATGTCCTTTAAGGAACACCGCACACAAAGCCGGTGACAAAGTCAGCGCGTTGAGAGCGGAAAGGCCGATGGCTATAGCCATTGTCAGACCGAACTGGCGATAGAACACACCCGTTGTTCCTGACATGAACGAAACCGGAATAAACACGAGCATCATGACAAGGGTTATCGAAACGATAGCTCCCCCGATTTCACCCATTGCGTCTATCGAAGCTTTGCGTGCGCTCTTGTAGCCTACGTCAAGCTTTGCGTGAACCGCTTCGACGACGACAATCGCGTCATCGACCACGATCGCGATCGCAAGTACAAGTGCCGACAGGGTGATAAGGTTGATGGAGAACCCGATGAGGTTCATAAAGAAGAATGTGCCGACGAGAGCCACTGGTATGGCGATCGCGGGGATGATAGTGGAGCGTATGTCCTGAAGGAAAACGTATACGACAAAGAATACAAGAATGAACGCTTCGATAAGAGTCTTTATAACCTCGTGGATCGACGCATTGAGGAAGTCGTTATTGTTCATCGGAACAGCGATCGCTAAACCGTCGGGAAGGTCTTTTTCCATTTGGTCTACAACTTTGAGACAGTCGTTGATGATCTGTGTCGCGTTGGAGCCGGCGGTCTGGAAGACGATACAGCTTGTGGAGACGTGGCCGTTGAGAGAGTTTGAGAAGCCGTAAGTCACTCGTCCAAGTTCAACCGAAGCGACATCGCCCAGACGCAATACTTCGCCTGTCGGTTTAGCTGCGACTACTATATCCTCGAACTGTTCGGGAGTGGACAGGCGGCCTTTGTATTTCATGGTGTATTGGAAACTTTGGTTGCCCTGTTCTCCGAACGCACCGGGTGCGGCCTCTATATTTTGCTCTGCGAGAGCGTATGTGATGTCAGAAGGGACAAGACCGTACTGAGCCATTACTTCCGGTTTAAGCCATACGCGCATGGAATAGTCAGCACCGAACGACATGACGTCACCAACACCTGAAACACGCTGCAATTGAGGGATCATGTTGATCTTGGCGTAGTTGTCAATGAATTCCATGCTGTATTTTCCGCTCTTGTCATATAGAGCCACCATGAGAAGCATGGAGCTTTGGCGTTTTTGTGTCAACACGCCTACTTGAGTGACCTCGGCCGGTAGCAGGTTCTGAGCTTTTGCCACGCGGTTTTGCACGTCGACAGCTGCCATATCCGGGTCGAAGCCCTGCTCGAAATAGACAGTTATATCGGCGGAACCGGTGTTGGTCGCGGTCGACTCCATGTAGGTCATACCCTCAGCACCGTTGATCGACTCCTCGAGAGGTGCTATTACAGAATTAAGTACGGCCTGTGCGTTTGCTCCCGTATATGTTGTCGACACGCGGATTGTCGGAGGCGCGATGTCTGGAAATTGGGTGACAGGTAGCGAAAAAAGGCCAATCAGACCGAGGAGGACGATGAAGATCGAAATCACCGTCGACAGCACAGGTCTGTTGATGAATCTATCTAATTTCATTGAATTATCTTTCTATAAAATATACTGTGTGACAGGGTTCTTATTTTGCGGCCGGAGCAGCCTGTGCGTTTGCTTCCGCTTTAGGCTCTGCGGGAGTTATGGTCATGCCGTCGCTGAGTTTTGTCCCTACGCCTTCGATAGCGATGCGGTCACCGGCTTTGAGTCCGGAAGTGACAACGAAGTTTTTGCCGTCGTTGTTGGTGTCGACAGTGATAGGTGTTGAAACGATCTTGTTTGAATCGTTTACTATATAGGCGAAGCGACGGTCCTGAAGTTCGAATGTGGCTTTTTGCGGAATAACGATCACGCTTTCTTTCGAATCCGGAATGATGACTTGTCCTGTCCCTCCACTGCGGAGTACTCCGTTGGGATTGTTGAAAAGGGCACGGACACTTGATGCGCCTGTGCTATTGTCGATCACACCTGAGACGGTTGCCACTTTGCCTGAAATCGGGTAGAGTGTGCCATCGCTGAGTTTGAGTTGTACATCCGGCATGGCTTTGATCGCAGCGTCGATAGAGCGTTCGCCTTCGCCCACGAGGTTAAGAAGGTCTTTTTCTGTAAGTGAGAAGTAAGCATACACTTGTGAATTGTCACTTACAGTGGTCAGAGGCTGAGCCGACGACGGAGACGCAAGGGATCCTTCACGGTTGGGTATGGTTCCTACGACACCGTCGCTTGGAGAGGTTACCACGGTGTAGGCAAGGTTCTTTTGAGCCGATGCGAGAGCGGCCTTTGCGTTCGCGAGTTGGGCCACGGCCTGCTGAAGGCTGTTTTCTGACAATTGATATTCATATGCGCTGATGATGTTCTTGTCAAGTAGGGCCTTTTTATTGTCGGCTGTCATTTTTGCCGTGTTCACGGCTGTCTGTGCTGAATTTACGGCTGCGCGGGCCTGTTCTACAGCCGCGTTGAATGTTACTTGGTCAAGAGTGAAAAGCACTTGTCCTTTACGCACATGCTGACCTTCGTCGACATGGACTTTTGTGATGAATCCAGTCACTTGAGGACGGATTTCGATGTCTGTCTTACCTTTGATTGTGGCGGGGAAAGAATTTTGCAAGTCCGCGTTTTGCGGAGAGAGGGTGATTGTGGCGATTTCAGGGGCTGGAGCCTGCTGCATTTGCTGGCCTTTGTTTGAGCACGATGGAAACAAAACCACAGCGGCGAGCATCAACGAGATGCTGCCGGTCGATAACGCGATGGATTTCATTGTCGTTCTTTTTTCTTCTAAGATTGTATACCTATTTTATTATTTTTCTTAAAATTAACGATGCAAAGTTACCAAGGATTTCGACAAGATGCGAAAAACGTAACAATAAAAATTGTAAAAATTATCAAAAGATACCTCATTATTTCCTATTTTGACCAATTCAATGGCATGCTTTTTGGAATGTTTCATAATAAAATGTGGCGTTTTTTATACGATATTAATCTTGGGATGGAATAATTGGACTAACTTTGCAGTTCCTTTATTAAGACTGTTCTATCCGGATAAAAATTGTATTGATGAAATTGCTGAAAAAGATAAAAACGTTTGTGGAAATGCCTGCTTTCCACGTTCTTCTTGCTCTTAGCGCGGCTCATTGTCTGAATGACCTGTTACAGTCTGTCATAACCGCTGTATACCCGATGCTTAAATCGGATCTTCATCTTAATTTCGCGCAGATCGGATTGATAACGCTCGTCTATCAGCTTGCGGCCTCTATCTTCCAGCCTGTTGTCGGGTATGCTTTCGACCGTCGACCCTTTTCCGGGAGTCTTCCGGCCGGCATGTGTTGCACTTCGGTGGGAATAATACTTTTTGCTTTTTGTTCGACGCTTCCGGGAATCCTGTTTGCTGTTTTTATGGTAGGGATAGGCTCCGCCACGCTTCATCCAGAGGCTTCGCGCATAACGTCGCTTGCTGGACATGAACGTCGTGGTTTCGCTCAGTCTGTTTTTCAGGTAGGTGGTAACTTCGGTGGGTCTATAGGTCCGTTGCTGGTAGCGGTCATAGTAGCTCCTCACGATCGTCGTTATGTGGCTTTTTTCCTGATATTCTCGGCTCTTTGTTTTTGGGCGATGGCCCCTGTCTGCCGATGGTATGCTTCTTATCTCCGACAGTTGCGGTCGGGAGAGAGGCAGCGGGAACATAATGCCGCGCTTCCGCTTTCAAAGCCTCTTACGGTGTTTGCGATCTGTGTGATAATAGTTCTGATATTCTCCAAATATATCTATATGGCCAGCCTTTCGAGCTATTATACCTTCTATCTGATAGAGCGTTTTGGAGTCTCTGTTTCTCTTTCGCAGATTTTCTTGTTCGTTTTTGTGGTTTCAACCGCTGCCGGTACGCTTGTTGGCGGTCCGGTTGGAGATCGCTATGGACGTAAGGCAGTGATATGGGTTTCCATTCTCGGGACTGCTCCTTTTAGCCTTCTTATGCCTCATGTCGGACTTGCATTGACCGTAATTCTCAGTTTTTGCGCGGGTTTTATGCTTTCATCCGCTTTTCCGGCCATACTTCTTTATGCCCAGGAGTTACTTCCGACAAAACTTGGCATGATTTCCGGATTATTTTTCGGTTTTGCATTCGGAGTCGGTGGCATAGCGTCCGCTGTCCTCGGAAACTTTGCTGACCGTTACGGAATAGAAGCTGTCTATAATTTCTGTGCCTATACCCCTCTTCTCGGGATGGTTGCGGCGTTTCTTCCCGACCTTAAGAAGCAAGGCCGCTAACTTTTATCGGAGTTATTTTCCAGTTGGTTTTCTTTGTGGGTTTTGTCGTAATGCTCGTAAGCCTCGACGATGCGCTGTACAAGCGAGTGGCGCACGATGTCTTTTTTGCCGAACTCTATTTTGCCTATACCGGGTACGTCGCGTAGCACTTTCAAGGCCTGAATTAGGCCTGAGCCTACCGAGCGAGGTAGATCTATCTGTGTGGCGTCTCCGGTGATGATCATTTTGGCGTTCATACCAAGACGTGTAAGGAACATCTTGATTTGATGGACGGTGGTGTTTTGGGCTTCGTCAAGCACTATTATCGCGTCATTAAGCGTGCGTCCACGCATGAAAGCGAGTGGGGCGATCTGTATGACGTTGGATTCCATATATTCTTTGAGTTTTACGGCCGGGATCATGTCTTCAAGGGCGTCGTATAACGGTTGTAGATATGGATCGATTTTATCTTTCATGTCACCGGGAAGGAAGCCGAGTTTTTCGCCAGCTTCTACAGCCGGACGCGACAGGATGATTTTACGTACTTCCCGATTCTTGAGCGCGCGCACGGCAAGGGCTATCGCTACGTATGTCTTCCCTGTTCCTGCGGGGCCGAGGGCAAAAGTCAGGTCATTATCGTTAAACGCTTTTATCAGTAAAGCCTGATTGGCGTTTCTGGCACTGATAGGCTTGCCGTTGACTCCATAAATTATGACATCATCATGTTTAGGGATATCGGGCGATTTTCCTTTGACTATGTCAAGTATGACTTCCTCGGTCAATTGATTGTATTTTATGCAATATTCTTCCAGCTCCTTTATCCTTTTTTCGAATTCGGCCGTCTCACTGTCGTCACCGATGACTTTTATGACGGATCCTCGGGCCGCCATACGAAGTTTCGGAAACAGGTTTCGTATGAGCTGCATATTGCAGTTGTTTACTCCGTAGAAACTGACGGGGTCGACATTGTCGATGATTACGAGTCTTTCAATCATATCGTGGCTCACTCATTGTTTTCAGTAATAACTTCCACGCTTTTCTTTTTGTTTATCGGGATCGTGTACATCAGTGAAAAGTTACCGGTGACAGCTGAACCGCGTTTCCCGTATCCCGGGATAAACATAGGTTTTCCGTTCGGATTTTTTGTCTCGTGGAGCATGGAGTGATATATTATGTGCCATCCGAGGGACCAGCTCTTGAATATCTTGACCTTGAGTCCGAATGTGACTTCGAGATAGCCGGCGGTCGACTTTTGGTTGAGGATCGAAAAATGTGACGGATCATCCCAATATCCCTCGTCGACGGTTGCGTTTTCGACATTCCATTTGTAAGAGGTGAAGCCATATCGGAGCCCCATCTGCAGTTTGTAGTCGGGATTGGAGTTATAGAAAAAGTTGTATGACGCTCCGAGCTTGAAATATGGCGACACCGGAGTCCTGAAGGTGAAGTTGGAATTGTCGGGAGTGTCGTCGCAGTTGTCAAGACCGAACGCGAAGTATGGGAAATACCGGTTATGGAGACTGACTTCGCCCCACACGTCTCCGAGGCCGTAGTGCTGTCCGAACGCGCGCATTATCGGACTCCATAAATTGACTCCCGCTATGACTTCGTGTAGCAGGGGGTATTCCATTTTAGGTGGGGCGGCAAGCATTGTGGTGTCCTTGAATTCCGTACCGGTTACGGTGTCGACGAGAATGACGTTGCCGTTTACATCTTCCATCTCCACGAGTTTGCTGCGGTCCACCTTTTTTTCTCTTTCGACTTTCGGTGTTGTTCCGGGGGCGAGAGGTTTGACTGGTGTGACGCGTCTTTGGGCAGACGTTTGTAACGCGAAAACAGTGATGAACGCTAATATGATAATGCGCGGCATTTTATCGAATCTCCTGCGGTTGTTCGTTTTCATTTTCATCTGTGTCTTCAGTCTCGTCTGTGCGGAAGAATATTTTTATCGTTTCACGGTCTATGTTGGTTATTAGCCGGTCGGTTAGACCTACGGAGTCGATGATGTGTTTGGTGTAGTTGTAGTCGGTTATTCGGTAATGATACATGGCTCCGCAGTCTTCCGATGCAAAATAGGGGATGGCTTCATAGTCGAATGTTATCGTGTCGATCAGCCATGGATAGTCAAGGGCCTTTTGGCGATACCGGATATAGAATTTGGTTGTCGGGGTTGTGGAGCGGAATGGCAGATAGAGTTGCTGGACACGAGAATCGGGGTCGAGCAAGAGGGAATCGGATGGGGCGTCTACGCCTCCGATGGCGAGTGAGTCGGGAAGTATGGCTTCTTTTGTCGCCATTGAATAGAACCCGGCCAGCGGTAGTGAGTTCTGGTTGTCCGTACACCCTACGTTGTTACACGAACTTAGGACGGACACCGCGTAAATAGACGGTATGACGAATCGGAAAATACCTTTCATTGAGACACCCTCTAAAATTTCCCCCATTTGACTATTTCGTCGAGCGCTTTGCGTTTTTTTATAGGAGTTGATTGCCCTTCGGCCGGATATCCTATGGGTATGATGGCTATAGGTTCGACATTGTCCGGGAGCCCGAACGCTTCTCGTATGGGCTTCGGGTCGAAGTTGCACACCCAACATGTGCCGAGTTCAAGACTTGTAGCGCTCAGGCAGAGGTGCTCGATGGCTATGGAGAGGTCGACATCAGTATGATCTTTGCCGTCACATCCGCGATGCCATGCCTCGTCATGGATACCGCATGCAATGATGAATTCGGGTGCGGTGCGTATCCATTCCCTTTCATAGCTGTATAAAACGGCTTCGCGTTGCTCCTGGCTGTCGGCTACGAGAAATTTCCATGGCTGACGATTGCAGGCTGAAGGAGCCAGACGCGCGATATCGAGGACTGCGAGTATGGTGTCGCGGTCTACTTTGCGGTCCGAATAGTTTCGGCAGGAGTAGCGTTCCCGCGCGAGATTGTATAGTTGTGGGTAGGCGTTTGCTTGCATATTTGTGGTTGGATGAGATTGTTAGGCTTGTGGCTGATCGTTGTTCCCTATATTTCCTTTGATCTCGTAGTGATTGCGTTCCGGTGCGTTCCGGACAATGAGCTCTCCGATGAACCCTGTCAGAAATAGCATGGTTCCAAGGACCATCATCGTTAGAGATAGGTAGAAATATGGTGAATCTGTCACGAGTATGTATGGATTGCCATGGTACATGTCATAGAGTTTCCTGAATCCGACTATCGTGACGGCCACGAATCCGATTATGAACATGAGTGATCCGAGCAGCCCGAAAAAGTGCATGGGCTTTGCTCCGAATTTGCCGGTGAACCATAGGGTGGCAAGGTCGAGATAGCCGTTGATGAAACGGTCGAGACCGAATTTGGTTTTCCCGTATTTACGGGCTTGGTGTCGTACCTCTTTTTCGCCTATGCGTGTGTAGCCTGCGATTTTTGCGAGATACGGGATGTAGCGGTGCATGTCTCCGTAAACTTCGATGTGTTTCACCACTTCGAGTCTGTAGGCTTTTAATCCACAGTTGAAATCGTGCAGATTCTTGATCCCGCTCACCTTGCGTGCTGTGGCGTTGAACAGTTTCGTCGGGATGGTTTTCGACAGCGGATCATAGCGTTTGCGTTTCCATCCGGACACAAGGTCATAGCCGTCGCGCATCACCATGCGGTACAGATCCGGTATCTCGTCAGGTGAGTCCTGAAGATCGGCGTCCATCGTTATGACAACGTCGCCTTGTGCGGCTTTGAAACCGGTGTTAAGCGCGGGCGATTTTCCATAGTTGCGCCTGAAAGAAATGCCGCGTATGCATGGATTGCCTTTGCTGAGGTCCGTGATTACGTCCCATGAGCCGTCGGTGCTTCCGTCATCGACGAAAATCACCTCGTAGCTAAAGTCGTGGTCGGCCATAACGCGCTCTATCCAGGACGCCAGTTCAGGCAGCGATTCGGACTCGTTGAATAGGGGTATGACGACTGATATGTCCATAATGTCTATTGTTTTTTGTGGATTGTTGCGGTTTTGCTTGGGCGGTTTCAGGCGTCGTGCTTGCGTCGAGACTTGTTTCTGATTGCGAAATAGCCTCCAAGCAAGATCGAAAGCAGCGATCCGCTTACGATCGCCCCCATTATAAACTCTGTCACCACTGCAATCGGAGTGGGGATGAAACGTGCCTTTATCATTTGAGATGCGATGTCGCCTGCCTCCGCGAGGGCTGTGTCCGGTGCCTGTATGCCCATCTCGACGATGCCTTCAAGCTGCCGGACAATGAAGTCGGGTTCTATCCATTTCATATAGACGACAAGCAGTGCGCCAGAAATCAGAATGCCGCAGGTGAATATCACCACGCCCTGCATCCACAACATCGGGAAAGTAGCGCATCCTTGCATGGCTCTGTCATATCGGCGCATGAACAGGAAAATCACTGCCGGAACTCCCGCCATCAACGCGAACGATAAAAATCCGAGCAACGGAAGCCGCGGTGAAAAAATCGAGCCGAAAAACATCAGCGTGAGATATAGCCCGAAAATAAAGCCGTCGTCGGCGCCGCGACGGTATGGTGAAGTTATCATATACTGTCTGTGTATGGGAGAGATTCACGACTCGCAAAGTTAGGTATTTTTTGGCATTTTTTCAAGAAAGTTGTAACTTTGTGCGTTCATGAAATCATTTCGTATCACACATATTACGCGTTTCGCGGTGATCCTGTTGGTGGCTTGTGTGCTTTCCGGTTGTCGGATAAGCTATAAGCTCAACGGAGCGGCCATTGACTACAATGTCTATAAAACTATTTACGTGTCAAATTTCCCGATACGTGCCGCTCTTGTCTATCCGCCTCTGCAGCAGGTGTTTGAAAACGAACTGCTGGATTATGTCACAAGGAATACCCGTTTGCGTACGATTGACTCACCCAATGCCGATCTCCAGCTCGAAGGCGAGATAACGGGCTATAGCCTTTCGCCTCAGGCTGTCACCGAGAATGCTTATGCGTCCCGTACGAGACTGACAATCCAGGTAAGGGTGCGCTATGTCGATAATCGCAACGAGGGCAAGGATATAGACCAGACATTCAGCGCCTATCGTGACTTTGACAGTTCGGAGATGCTTACCGACGTGCAGGATCAGTTGTGCTCTGAAATAGCTCGTGAACTTGTCGAATTGATTTTCAATGCCACTTTGGGCGATTGGTAGACACCGTTTTGGCTGTCTTTTCCTTGTTGCTATAAGACGATTGCAAATGGACGAATCACTGAGTCGCTATCTCCGTTCTTTGGCCGACCCTGCTGTGCCGGTGAGTCTTTCCGATGTGGAGAGGCTTCTGACGGTTTATCCTTTTTTCACACTTCCGGTGGTGAGCCTGATACAGAGAGAGGGGGCTTCGCTTCCGGTCGAGACTCGTAGGGCGCTTATGTCGAAAGCCATGCTTAACGCTCCTGATTCTTCCGCCCTGGCTATGATGACTGATCAGTCGCGTTGTGATTGGATCGGTTTTTATCCGGCCGAGGAGAAACCTGCGGTGACGACCGATGATGCCATAACGACATTTTTGGCAACCTACGGACATTCTTCGCCCGATGAGGATGAATTGCTTGAAAAGTTGATATTCAACCCGTCGGCTGATTATTCCGTGATACTTTCACGGGAGGAAGAGGATAGTCTGCCTCCGGTTCCGGAGCCTGCCGACAATTCTCAGGATGCGTTGATCAATGCTTTCATTCTGAAAAATAAATCTCCGCAGGCCGCGCAAACTCCGGAAAGAAAGGAAGACGAACAGTTGCCAGTCGTAGCTCCATCACCGGCTGATCATCCTGTTTCTGTTCCAGATAAGTCCGATGATTCGTCGTTGAGCGAAAGCCTTGCGAAAATCTACATAAGACGCGGGCGTTATGACAAGGCATTTGAAATAATTCGCAATTTGAGTTTGAATAATCCAAAAAAAAGTGTTTACTTTGCAGACCAATTGCGTTTTCTGCAAAAATTGATGCTCAATTCAAGCTTTGAACAACAAAAATAAACCAATTCAATAACTATGTATATCGTATTGATCGTCCTGACTCTCATCTGTGCGGTTCTTCTCATCTGCGTGGTGCTTGTTCAGAAGTCTAAAGGCGGAGGCCTCTCGTCGTCGTTTGCCGGTTCCAACCAGATTATGGGAGTGCGACGCACAAACAGTTTTATTGAAAAACTGACATGGGGGCTTGCCGGTGCAATCTGCCTTCTCTCTATTCTCGCCACATTCTCAATGCCCAAGGCAATCAACGCGAATTCTTCGAGGGTAAACGCCACTCCTGCCGAACAGGTGGTCCCCGGTGATTTCAACACCGCGGCACCTGAAGCAACTCCGGCTCCGGCTGCACCTGCGGTTCCGGCTCCAGCTGTTGAGACCCCTGCTGAATAGTTTTATTAATTGATATCCTCTTACAGCCTGCCCTGACACATGAATTCCGAAATTCACGCGTCGGTGCAGGCTTGATTCGTAGAATCCGCTTTTGATATGAAAGACTTTTGGCGACTCCTCTTGCGCTTCGTCCCTCCATACAAGAAGTATCTTTTACTTAATATCTTCTTCAATTTTCTTGCCGCTTTCCTGACTCTGTTCTCTTTTGCTTTGATCATACCGATTCTCGAGATGCTTTTCAAAGTCAAGGAAGCGACCTATCAGTTCATGCCGATGGACTCCGCATCCATTAAGGATGTATTGATAAACAATTTTTATTGGGCCACCCAGGAATGTATCTTCAAGTGGGGGGCTGTAGGCGCGCTTGTCGCGCTGTCGGGACTTCTTGTTGTGATGACGGCTCTCAAGACCGGTGCGACGTATGCGAGCTCTTATTTCGTGATCCCGATGCGAGCCGGGATTGTTCGCGACATACGCAATTTCGTTTATGACAAGATTGTTTCGCTGCCTATATCATATTTCACTTCCGAGCGTAAGGGAGATGTTATGGCCCGTATGACCGGAGACGTCGCTGAGATCGAAAATTCTATCATGTCTTCGCTTGACATGCTATTCAAAAATCCGGTGATGATCATAGTGTGCCTCTCCATGATGCTTGTGATCTCCTGGCAGTTGACGATTTTTGTTCTTGTGCTTCTGCCTATAGCCGGTGCGGTCATGGGAAAGGTGGGCAAAAGACTTAAACGTAAATCATTGCAGGGGCAGCAGCAATGGGGAACGCTGATGAGCTATATCGAAGAGACTCTCGGAGGTCTGCGCGTCATAAAGGCATTCAATGCCGAGGCGAAAGTCGAACAGCGTTTCCGCAACGGCAACCAGCGTTTTTTTAATATCACTACCTCGGTGCAGCGCCGCCAGTCGCTCGCCCATCCGATGAGCGAACTTCTCGGTACGTTGACAGTGGCTATAGTGCTTTGTTTCGGAGGCACGATAATTCTTTCCGGGTCATCGAATATGAACGCAGCCTCGTTCATATATTATATGGTGATATTCTATAGTATCATCAATCCGGCCAAGGATCTGTCCAAAGCCGTTTACAGCATTCAGAAAGGACTTGCGGCAATGGAACGCGTCGATGCGATCCTTGCCGCCACAAACCCTATAGCCGACCCTGAGAAACCTGTTTCTATCGAAACTCTGCGCGGGCACATCAGATACAAGAACGTAACCTTTGGTTATGACTCCGATGTGCCGGTCGTCAGAGATATCGATCTTGACATACCCGCGGGCAGCACTGTCGCGCTCGTCGGGCAGAGCGGTAGTGGAAAGTCCACTCTGGCCGATCTGCTTCCGCGTTTCTATGATGTAGACAAAGGTGGGATAAGCATAGACGACTGTGATGTCAGGGATATGCGTGTGCACGAATTGCGTGGATATATGGGCAACGTCAATCAAGAGGCGATACTTTTCAACGATACGATTTTCAACAATATAGCCTTTGGTGTCAAGGACGCTACCATGGATCAGGTGATAGAGGCGGCCAAGATAGCTAACGCTCATGAGTTTATCATCTCTACAGAGCATGGCTATGAGACAAATATCGGTGACCGCGGCTGCCGTCTGTCCGGTGGGCAGCGTCAACGTTTGTCGATAGCCAGGGCCATTCTCAAAAACCCTCCCATACTTATTCTTGACGAAGCGACATCCGCTCTTGACAGCGAGAGCGAGAAATCCGTGCAGCAGGCGCTTGAACGTTTAATGAAGGATCGTACGACGCTTGTGATAGCCCACCGGCTTTCGACCATAAAGAACGCTGACATGATATGTGTCCTGCACGAGGGGCGTATTGTTGAGCGCGGAACCCATGATGAGCTTTTGGCCGTTGATGGTTTTTATACACGTCTCGTCGAGATGCAGTCCATGAAATAGCAGTTTTGTGTCATTTTATTTTGAGTTGGGGCATATTTGCGGTGATTTGATGATTATTTGGCAAAATGTTTGAAGATCGTCTTTAATTGTGTATATTTGCCAATGATTTTTAAGCTTGAAGCCGTTGTGGCTATAGCCCTTTTGCAATAAGTTCAAACCTCTTTTCACGCTTGTGGAATTGCTTTGTGGGGTATTATCGAAATCTGTGTATCACTGTAGTTTCTTGCATCGTTTCTATTTGCCTCGATTGCCTGCGTGAAAATATGTGCCAAAATGGAAAAGATAGATAATTTAGACCGGAAAATTCTTGAGATCGTAATGCGCAACGCGCGCATAGCCTCTAAAGATGTCGCTCAGGAGTGCGGTGTTTCTCGTGCCGCCATACATCAGCGTATCCAGAGAATGATTGACCTGAATGTCATAACGGGGTCGGGCTATCTCGTGGATCCCAAAGTTCTCGGATATCGGACCTGTACCTTTATCGGGGTCAATCTTGAGCGTGGAGCTATGTATCGAGAAGTCGTGCCTCAACTCGACAAGATACCTGAAGTGGTGGAATGTCACTATACGACCGGGCCATACTCCATGCTTATCAAATTATTTGCACGTGACAACGAGCATCTGATGGAACTCCTTAACGATAAGATACAGATGATTCCCGGGGTGGTTGGAACTGAAACCCTCATCTCTCTTGACCACAGTATCAGCCGTGTGCTCCCTGTCACCTACGACGATTGATTTTCCCTCACCTTAAATCTATAATCTAATAAACCTATGAGACTCTCTCTTTTCCTCGTGGGTCTGGCAATAGCCGTTTCAGCCGCAGGTGAGCGTGTAAATATTGATGTAGACTGGCGTTTTGCATTTGGAAACACCAATCCGGCTCTTGATTTCGGAGCCGGAACAGAGTCATTTAACTATTTGACAAAGGCTGCTTCGGTTCACAATACAGGGCCATATTCAGTTGCTTTCAATGATTCATCATGGGTAAGGGTGGATTTGCCGTTTGACTTTGTTGTCGATCTGCCGTTTTCGCCTGAGGCGAGTCATAGCCATGGTTACAAGACAGTCGGTTATAAATATCCTTCCACATCCGTCGGGTGGTATCGGAAGGTTTTGCCTATAGCGGCTACTGATTCGCTTGACAGGATCTCGTTGGTTTTCGACGGAATTTTCCGAGACAGCAAAATATGGTTCAACGGATTTTATCTTGGGGGCGAACAAAGCGGTTATCAGTCTCATAGCTATGATGTCACGCCATATATAAATTGGGATGGAGACAATGTCATAACCGTACGGGCTGACGCTACTTTCGAGGAAGGATGGTTTTATGAAGGCGGAGGCATATATCGTCATGTATGGCTTGATAAGCGTCCTGTAAGGCATATTTCCCCTAATTCGGTAGTTGTGGCCTACAACCCTAAGTCCGATGACAGGATCAAGGTGTCCGGGCGTATAAGCAATAAACTTCACGGAGTGGACGTTAGCGGAGAACGGTGGACGGTTAAAGCGCGGCTGTTTGATCCGAAAGGAGTCGAAGTTGCGGAGGCTGTCGCCACTATGGATCACGTACCGTTACCAGAATCCGAGGCTGAGTGGGTTTTGTCGCTGTCTCCCTGCGAAATTGTCGAATGGGATATAGAGAATCCGGTGCTTTACGACCTCCGCGTCACGCTTGATGATGGTCGTCGCCCACATGAGGAGCGTATATCGACAGGTTTCCGCCGCGTGTATTTCGATCCTGACCGCGGATTCCTGCTGAATGGCCGTCAGGTTAAACTCAAAGGAGTGAACATGCATCAGGATCATGTCGGAGTGGGCTCGGGCATCCCGGATGCGGTCAATATATACCGTCTGAAAGAACTCAAAAAATATGGTGTCAACGCCTATCGCGCAAGTCACAATCCGATGACACCGGAAGTGCTTGCCGCATGCGATTCGCTCGGCATACTCGTGATTGAGGAAAACCGCCTGCTTGGCATGAACCGGTATCATGTCGACCAATTGCGTACGATGATCGAACGTGACCGCAATCACCCTTCTGTGATACTATGGAGTGTCGGTAATGAGGAGTGGGGAGTGGAATGGAGCACTAAAGGCACGATGATAGTCAAAGAACTGCGTGACGTAGCCAACCGGCTCGATCCGACACGTCCGATGACTGTAGCCACCAGCGGAGGTCCTACACCGGTGATATATGCCGATGTGGCCGGCTACAATTATATAATGCAGAATCCCGTGGAGAAACATCGTGAGGACTACCCATCGCGTTGTGCCTACGGATCTGAAGAGACTTCCGGATGCGGAACCAGAGGTGTCTACTTCGATGACTGTGAAAACGGACATATAGCCTCTCTCAACCGTTTCCCTGATTCGAAAGACAGTTGCCTCAACCGCATAGAACGCGGATGGAATTTCTATGATCAGCGTCCGTGGTTGGCAGGATTGTTCTATTGGACAGGTTTCGACTATCGAGGAGAACCAAGCCCGCTCAATTATCCTGCAACAGGTTCGGAATTCGGCATTTTGGATTATTGTGGCTTTCCAAAAGATGAGGCCTATTACCTGAAGTCGTGGTGGACTGGCGAACCGACGCTTCACATATTTCCTCATTGGAATCTTAAGGGGCATGAGGGTGAAGAAATCGACCTTTGGGTCTACTCCAATATAGATGAGGTCGAACTGATCGTCAATGGTAAGAATCTCGGTCGGAAGAGAATGCCCCGAAACGGACATCTGTCGTGGAAGGCGGTCTATAAGCCTGGGTGTGTTGAGGCGATGGGCTATAAAGCCGGCCGTTGCGTCATGGCTGAAAAAATAGAGACCACGGGTAAAGCCGAACGCGCGGTGTCAGAGTGCGTGTACTATAAAGATGGCATACAGATTATAAATGTTTCACTTGTCGATCATGAAGGTCGTTTTGTTCCCGATGCCTGCGAGGATGTGACCATCACTTTGTGTGGGATTGAATCCCCGGCCGTGACAAAGATGGAGTCAGCGTCACCGGGCACTAAGGACATTAGACCGCGTCTGCTTGGAGCAGGTAACGGTGACCCTGCTTTCCGTGGTGTCGAGCGTCCCGTGCCAGGCTCAGAGCCCGACACGTTTACTATTCCCGCATTCAACGGCCACGTTCAGTTTATTGTAAGCAATCCAGCATCATCTTCCCTCGCTATAACTATCCGCTGATGCGGACACATGGATTGCCGTGTCAGGCTTTGTTGATTCGGAGACGATTTTAACAGATAGTAATATATCGGTGAGATATGTTATGCGTCTCTTTGTACCTTCGTATTATTAAATGATGATTGTATCTGGATATGGTCTGTTGATATAACCATTGATTGTATGTTCCTTGCTTCGTATCGATTGCGTTTTCATAAGCGTACCATGAAATAAAGAGCATATATGGGCTTTTTATGAAAATCCGGGTTGTGCGATATTGTGACATGCAGCCGGCTCGTCTCGTGTATTATCTTAAAAAGTTTTATTGAATCACAATAATAATTTATTTCTAATGCTTGTAAAGTGAAGTTTTTTACGTACATTGCGCAAGTATATTGCATCGTTTGACCAATAGTAGTAACTAATTTTAACTATACCTTATATTTTTATGCGTGAGTTTGTGTTCTTTTTGTTAGCCTCGTGTTTGGGTATGACGGCCACAGCCCGTAGCCTCAGTCCGTCGGAAGCGTTGAGTCGAGTAGCGGACCAGCCTGCATCACGAGTTTCAAGAGCTGCTGCAGTGCCTGTCCCTGTTATGACGTTCGAAACGTCGGAAGTTCCCACTTTCTATGTATTTAATCAACCTGATGATGGAGGTTGGATGATTGTGTCGGCCGATGACGTTGCTGCACCGGTGATAGGCTATAGCGATAAAGGTTCGTTTGATCCTCAAAACTTACCTGAAAATTTTAAAGGATGGCTTGAACAGTGCGGTAGGCAGATCAGTCAGGCATCTATGGCGGGAGTCGAACCTTATGCCGTATCAAGGGGTTCGGACAAAGATCCGATAGCTCCTCTGATGTCAACAATTTGGGATCAGACAACACCGTTCAATTTGCTATGTCCGAGTATCAATGGTTTCCGGACGCCCACCGGATGTGTGGCGACGGCTATGGCGCAGGTAATGAAATATCATAACTGGCCTGAAACGGCCGGTGAAAATGCTAAATTTTCTTATACATGGATAGGAGGTCCGGCATCGACACCTGAATTGTCAGCTGATTTCAGCAACTTTAAGTTTGATTGGGAGAATATGCTTGACAGTTATAGGATGGGCAGTTCGGACATACAGGCCGAGGCTGTGTCAAAACTCATGCAGGCTTGTGGATATTCGGTTGAAATGATGTATAATTCTGTGGCTTCTGCAGCATATAATGAGTATGTCGGATATGCTTTGTCTGAATATTTCAAGTATGATCAAGGTTTGCACAATGAACTTCGGAATATGTATTCTTCCGCTGAATGGGAGGATTTGATTTACGACAATCTTAAAAACTACGGTCCTGTTGTGTATTGGGGTACAGGCGATGTCGGTCACTGCTTTGTCTGCGATGGCTATAAAGATAATGGTTATTTCCATTTTAATTGGGGATGGTCCGGCAGCAGTGACGGCTATTTCCTGCTTGATGCGCTCAATCCGCTTACTATCGGAACGGGTGGTGGAACCGGTGGCTATAACAACTCCCAGGGTGCGCTGCTCGGAATTAAGCCGGCCGGAGAGCAGCAATCGGAACGCAGATACACTTTCAGTACATCCGGAATCGCTAAAATATCCACACCCGGGACCTATCTTACGATGCATGGGCAATTTAAAAGCAATTCTACTTTTGTTGTCAATGGACAAGGCCGTTTTATAATCTATAGTGAAGATGGATCTAAACGCATCGCATCGGTGGCTATAACAACACCCAGCGGATTCACTGATTTCGGAGTTACATCAGGAAGCCAATGGCTTCTTTCAGGAGCTATTCCGACCAGTGAAGTCGGAGAAGGCGTCTACCGTGTATATCCCGGTATACTTGTCGATGGCAAAGAATATATCTTCCGTGCTCCAAAGTCTGAACCCGGATATGTTATATATACACGCACCAAGAATGGTAGCCAGTATGTCAATTCTGCATCATTGCCTGATGTCGGTAAAAAAGTGGTTGAAAACCTGAGTACCAATGGTAATTTCTACCTAGGGAGTCGCATTAAGATTTCAGGCGTGGCTAAATTTATAGGCGATGCGGAGACTATAATCTATGTCAAAGCTTCGCTTATTGATTCCGAAGGTTCGGTGTTGACTACAGCTGATGGGTCTACAGTGAAATTCACTCCTGAAGGAAATGCGTTCGAATTTATATCGCTTTGGTTTGATGAAAGAAACTATAAGATTGAACCGGGTGAATATACATTCGCTCTTTGCTATTACGATGAAAATGACTATGTCTACAAGCCTTTATCTTCATGTCCGGTTACAATTGAAAAATATGAATATCCCAGCTATGAGGTGACTGGTCTTGAGGTGGATAACGCCTCAGCCGTTGATCCGAATGCGATTCGTCTGACAGTTTCAGCCGACGGTAAGGTTGGGGCCTCTGATGAGACATTATATTTTGGGATCAGAAAGGCAGGTTCAGAGACCAATATACTGCAACAGACAGTTTCTCTCTATGTGACCGCAGGCAACTCTGTCAAGGCAAGCCAGACTCTCGCGCTTCCGGACGCGCTTCCCGGAGAAGAATACGAAGCCAATGTCTTTGTGTATAGATATAGTTATCCAGCCGGAATGGCTCCTGTATATCTGACATCACCGGTTTCGTTTACTATTGCCGATTCCAGCGGGATTTCCGATATCGAAGCCGATGGAAACGAGCCGGTAGAATATTTCAATCTTCAAGGAATTCGTGTCGATGCATACGCTCTCACGCCAGGTATCTATATCCGTCGTCAGGGCGCGAAAACCACTAAAATTCTTGTGAGATAGAGTCAACCATCAAAAAATTAACCAATCCATACACTGACAATCAAATGCGAAAATCAGTATTATTCCTATCGATGGCAGTCTTGGCGGGGACAACGGCTACAGCGCGTAGCCTTGATCCCTCCGAGGCATTGGAACGGGCTTTGGGCCAGCACTCCGGTGCTGTCTCTCGTTCAATGTCGGGCACTCCGGAGCTTGTAATGACAATAGGTTCGGACGAATCTCCGGCGCTCTATGTATTTAATCAGCCTGAGAGAGGCTACATGATTGTGTCGGCTGACGATGTGGCCGCTCCCGTTATCGGTTACAGCGACAACGGACGTTTCGATCCTGATAACCTGCCGGAGAATTTCCGCTATTGGCTTGAACAATGTAAAGTTCAGATCCAAGCGGCGTCAGCCAGCGGTTTTGAGTCATATTCCCGTTCCGAAACCGTTACCCGCGAGCCTATAGCACCGCTCATGTCGACAATTTGGGATCAGAATGCCCCTTACAATGATTTATGTCCGAAATTAGATGGTGTTTCAACTTTTACAGGATGTGTCGCTACCGCGATGGCCGAGGTAATGAAATATCATAATTGGCCTGACAAAGTGAGTGAAAATGCCAATATCACCTATCAGTGGTATACTGGAGAAACCGTTACCTTGAGCGAGGACTTCAGCAATTTTGAGTTTGACTGGGCCAATATGATCGATGACTATAGCGTAAAGTCAACTCCGGAGCAGGCAGCGGCTGTCGCAAAACTGATGCAGGCTTGTGGCTATTCAGTCAACATGCACTATGGCACATCCTCCTCAGGTGCCCACGCACCTGTCGTCGGCAATGCGCTTGTGGAGTATTTTAAATATGATGCCGGACTTCATAACGAACCGCGTGAGCTGCACTCGACTGTCGAATGGGAGAATATGGTCTATGAAAATTTAAAGACTTGTGGTCCCGTCATATATTGGGGAAGCGGTAGCGGCTCACATTGTTTTGTGTGTGACGGTTACAGGGGAAACGGTTATTATCATTTCAACTGGGGTTGGAGCGGTCTTAGCGACGGTTGGTTTCTTCTTGACATGCTTAATCCCGGAGCGACCGGAATCGGAGGCAGTTCAGGTGGATTCAACAATGCTCAAGGTGCTTTGTTCGGAATCAAGCCGGCAAGTCCGGGTGTGTCCACTGAGCGCAGATACACGCTCTACTCATCCGAAGGAATCTCAAATGTCTTCTTGTCGGGATCGTCGTTGGAAATGTTCGGAGAGTTCATGAACTTCTCTCCATTCAAGATCAAAGGTAATTATGTGTTCCGGGTATATTCGGATGATGGCAAATATCTTATGTCACTACCATTGGAAATGCCTGCGTCGCCTTCGGAACTGTATACACTTAACTATGAGACAATGTTGAAGGGCGATATTCCGGCATCACTCCCTGACGGAACCTATCATATCTATCCAGCATTTGCGATGAACGGTGAGGAATATACATTCCAAGTTCCGGGAGGAAGCGCTGACTATGTCATTTATACACGTGAGAATGGCAAGGACACTGCGTCGCTCCACGAATCCGGTACAATCTCAATAGAAAGTCTCAGTACAAACGGTGAGATATATCTTGGGAAACGCTTCAGGATAACCGGTATAGCGAAACTTTCCGGTGAGGGTGAGACCAAACGTCCTGTCGCTATCAGACTTTTGGCTAACGACGGCAGCGTATGTGGCTATGGATCTAACTTTATGATATCTTTCTCTTGGGAGGGGACTCCGATAGATCTTGTATGCGATTGGTTCTCTCCGGCAGGTAGTGTAATTGAAGCCGGTGATTATACACTGGCTATTGAAGACGAAACCAAGACAATCGCTACTTGTCCGGTGACCGTGACGGATAAAGCGGCCTCCGGAGAATATGAAGTGGTAGAGGTGGTAGTTGAAAATGCTTCGGGAGTTGATCCGTCCAATATAAATATCACAGCGACGGTGAAAGGTATTTCTGGAGTAGTCGATGAAAACATTACATTTATCATCTCCAGAGGTATCACCCCGGTGTCGACAAAGAGGGTTCCATTGTTTGTCGCTGCCGGACAGACGGTTACTGTCAACCTCAATACTTCTCTTATATCGGCTATACCCGGTTATTCATATTCGGTGACTTGCGGTAAGAATGAGGGAGGCAAATGGATTGGCAAGACCGCTAAAGCGTATTTCTATATCGGTGACACCAGTGGAATTGCGGATATCGAGGCAGATGATAATGCCCCGGTCGAATATTTCAATCTCTCTGGGGTGCGTGTTGACGACACTAACCTCACTCCCGGTATCTATGTACGTCGTCAGGGTTCAAAAGTAAGCAAGATCATTCTGAAATAATCTCTTTTAAAAGAGACATATTGAAAAATGCGTATGGCCGGTGTTTATTTTACATCGGCCATGCTTTTGTTATATCTTTAATTTAACTATGAGGGTGTATCTGAATTTAGGATTGGATGGCTGGCAAATCGGGTGATTTATTTTATTTCATGGCTGTTGTTAGGCTTTTTATGTCAGCTTTATCGCGGGGTGACTAAATGTCTTGTTTATCGTTTGAACGATATAATTAAAGCCTCGAAGATAAGCAGGTGTCACGTTGTAATAAAAATCTTTAAATAAGACGCGGACAGGTATATCACCGCTCCGGAAAATTATAAAAAGACTTGCCCGGTGATTTTCAGGTCCCAGCCTTTCCGGAGCGGTGATATACCTGTCCGTGCCTTAAATTCAAGTTTTTTAAGAGACAGGCCGTTTAGTTTTTACGCTAAACGGCCTGTCAGGTATGTAATGATGGATATATCTGAAACTTATCTCATGAGTATGCGTGATGCTTTGCCGTTTGTCACTTTGATGTAGATCTTACCGGAGGATGGATTGTCAACGCGACGGCCCATGATGTCGTAATATATGGTTTCACCCTGTGTCTCATCTGTTACCACAGAATCGATACCGGAGGTTTCACCTATCCTGATGTCGGTTACCGCTGCATAATAACCGGATATACCGCGTTTGACACGTAGGGCGTATTGTATGTTCTTGCCGGCATAAGCTGAAAGATCAATGGAGGCTTCTTTGTAGTCGGGAGAGTCGATGTCATAGTTTTCTGCTTCGATCCATTCTCCATCGTTATTGATCAGCACGGTCAATGTATGAGATGAGTTGCCACTGTAGCTTGAATATTTGAAAGTCAATTTTTCCTGAGAATCAGCGGGGATGGCGATAAGTCCGCTATAGATTGTTGCTGTTGAGCCTACACCACTGGTGGACATGAAACGTGCCATTCCCATATCGTCTTGTGTCATATAGCTCCATTTGGCGGTATACTTCTCGTTGTTACTGAGATATAAGGGATGTTGTGCTGTTCCCCCTGTGAAATTTTCGCTGTATGGAAGGTCTGTCGGTTTTCCTACGGGAATTCCTTTAATCTCGATAGGCAGGGATTCGCCACCTGTGGTGACGGCATAAGCCGATAATGAGTAGAATTTCTGATCGGTTGATGTCTCGCTGGCTATTTCCAGGATAGCTTCGTCGCCTGACAGGTCTTCAAATGTTTTGACAACGGTATTGCCGTCATAGATTACGATTTTCACTTTGATGAGTGACGGGTTTGTAAACGCATTTCCGAAGATATCGCCAATCGGTTTCTCCCAAATGAATTTCACTTTGCCGGGAGTGGTCTGAAGCGCGCTGAGTCCTATCAGTTCCTTAGGAATTTCCAATCCGGCTTTTGCGGATGCTTCTACGGAGTTGGAGGAGCCGAGGCTGTTGACAGCGCGTACATAATATATATTGTTGCCATTGATCGGGTCAGTGTCGGTGTAGGTGTAGGTTTCTCCTTTGACAGGGTTTTCGATGGTTTTTATCACAGTGTTCCCACGTAAAAATTCAAGCGCAGTTAACTCTGCAAGTTCATTGCCGCCCGCATCTACTGATGGCGCGGTCGCTGACAAAAGCACAGATAGCGCACCGTCGGCATCAGCGGTGGCTGTGAAATTGCCTGGTTCGCCCGGCATTGCTCCTGAAGCAGCGACTGTAATCGAGTAATCATACACCATGAAGTTTCCGGCTGTATATTTATCGGAGTCTTCAAGCAGACCGATGTAATAGTTATCGCTTGTCGCAGGTGTGATTTTACATGTCAGAGGTTTAAAATCGTCTTGTAGGAATCCGGCACCCATGAACCCTGTCATCTCGATGGCAGGGTTCTTTCTAAGCGATTCAGCGGTAGCTTCGGTTCCGTAGAAAACCCCGATGGTAGCGGCCTGTTGTCTGGTTGCCGCGATGGTATATTTAATGTTATATGTTTTGCCTGCTTCGAGATATATCGCGGGTGAAACAAGCCATGAATCTTTAGATGGATTGGCATCCGCGGAGTATATCATTTTTGATCCGACGCCTGGTATTTGGCAGTAGAACGGTGAAGAGTTTGCCGGGGCGAATTTGAATTTCTGTCTGTCGGCTGGGCTGATGGCGGTCCATCCGTTCAGGCTGTTTTCATTGTCAAATGATATTGTATATGGAACGCTTAGCGCATCGGCATTTATCTCCTGGGTGGATATACTCGGTGCGTTCTGTTTAACGTCAGCCGCGGAAGCTGACAGACATAGCAAACCGGCTGCAAGCGTGAGTAATGTGCTTTTTTTCATGATTTGTGGGTTTTGAAAAGTGATTTTATTATGTGGAATACAAAATAAAAAATTGTGGAATGATTGATGATCAATAAGAGTTAAATTATGAAGAAAGAGCCGATAGGAGGGGTATATATTGTTCTCTTATCTAAGAGCGATTCTGATAATGGAGCTGTTTTTTAACCAGGGTCATATTTGAAGCCTCAATAGATTCAGCTGTAATCAATTTGATGAGAGAAAAGTGATGTAGAGACTATTGGCCAACCCGAAAGATCTCCTTGCGCAAGATACGTAAAATTTTTCACTCTGCAAGCGTAAGGAATAAATATTCATTCATATTCGGTAAAACTTTTTAAGACAATAAAAATTACTGAAACGGTTTACGGCAGACGGAGTCCGTTTCACAGTGATTGTTTCGTTTTTAATTCGTATAGTTGGTGATTATGTTTTATTCAAAAAATACATCTGGATAATGAACGGTTCCTGATATTCCGACAAATGCGTAAGGCTGCAATTCGATGACCATACATAATTCGAGGGGGACATCAAAAGGAAATTCAATTCCGAAATCAATCGCTTTGCGATAGCTGAAACGGGGATAATAGTCTTTGTGCCCGAGCAAAACCGCGGTTCCATATCCAAGTGCAGTTGCTATTTGGTGCGCCTCTTGTAGCAATAAACCGCCAATCTATTGGTTTTGAAACTCGGGAAGGACCGCCAGCGGTGCGAACCCCAAAGTGGTGGTGATCCTTTATTATGTGCTTGACAAAAGTAGCACATTTGTTTCGGGGCAGATATATGTGTTGAAAATTTACAATATTAATCCCGGTTAAGAAAAATGATTCTTAACCGGGATTTTATGGTTTCGTGCTGTGGAATGAATTTAGAGCGTGAGTAGTTTTTTGATCTGCTCTTCGAGTTTTTCCTTTGGTTGAGCGCCTGCGAGACGAAGATCGCGCACCTGTTCACCGTTTTTGAAGAAAAGGATGGTGGGTATCGACATGATACGATACTGGTTGGTAAGGTCGTTTTCCTCCTCGATATTGTATTTGCCTATAGCGACGCTGTCTTTGTATTCTTCAGCGAGTTCTTCCACTACGGGTGCCATGCGCTGGCAAGGGCCGCACCATGTTGCCCAAAAGTCGATTACGACTGGTTGCCCTGAGGCGATGATTTCGTGTACGTTCTGATCAGTGAATGTCATGATAGTATGTATTAAAGATTTTATAGTTTTTATCGGTTGCGGATGAGCCGATCCGTTCCGCAAAGATAGTGATTAATGGGAAACTAAAAACGTGTTTTGTGTTTATTTTTGATAAAGCCGTCAATCGTTTATTGAAAAAGAGATATCTTCCTCCGCGAGCGTTTCGACGAATTTTCTTGATATCGGGATGCGTCGCGACGATGAAAGGTGGAGCGAACGGTTGATTGTCGGGTCGAATATCCGGAATGATAATTCTCCTTTTGCATCGGCGGCGGACTCTATTTCTTCTTTGATGAGGTCTTTGAGATGTTGGGTGATTTTGTCGGACGGGAGATCAATGGTGATGTTGCGAATAAGCTGGCCTTTTACGGTGTTGAGAAGCCTGATATTTAGGATGTTGAAGCGCAGATCGGAGTTCGCGAAACGACGTTCGTAACGTCCGCTTATAAGTATCGGTGTGCCGGGGACTCCGTAGTTATGGAAGTTTATATAGTTTTCCTCGAAAAGCATGAATTCCGCGCTTCCGGTGTAGTCTTCGATTTTAAGAATACCGAATTGGCCACCGCGACGTGACGGGCGGCTGGTGAATTCGACTACCATGCCTCCGAATGTGAGGTCAATTCCCTCTACGGGAGAAAATTCGTTGAAACCTTTGATAGTGCATGAGGTACCGTAATTAAGTTCCATGTAGTAGGGGTCGAGAGGATGAGCCGAAAGATACATCCCGACAAGTTCGCGTTCGCGTTCAAGTTTGACTGCATCGGCCCATTCCTGCTGAGGGATCATCGGAGGCCGGCCGGCCGTCGACATTTCAGAGTCGTCACCGAACAGCGACATGGCTGCGTCGTGTTTGTCGTTTTGGAAAGCCTGGCCGTAACGGACGAGTGTCTCGGTGAAAACTTCTCCTCTGGCATTCTCTCCAAAAAAGTCCTCACGTTTTATTCCTTCGAAACTGTCGAAAGCACCGGCATATACGAGATTTTCGAATACCCTGCGGTTGATGGCCGATGACGGTACGCGTTCCACAAAATCATAGACGGATTCGAACGGACCGTTATCCTTGCGCTCGTTGATGATGACTTTGACAACGTTTTCGCCAACGCCTTTGATAGCAGCAAGCCCGAAGCGTATGTCTCCGCGGGTGTTGACACCGAATTCTGTGAAACTTTCGTTGATGTCCGGTCCGAGTACTGAAATTTTCATCCGTTTGCACTCGTCCATGAAGCCTGTGAGCTTATTTATGTCAGAGCGGTTGCGTGTCAGGATGGCCGCCATGTATTCCGATGGATAGTTGGCTTTTAGCCATGCGGTCTGGAAAGCGACCCACGAATAGCAGGTGGCGTGGCTCTTGTTGAAGGCGTAAGAGGCGAATTTTTCCCAATCGGCCCATATTTTTTCAAGCACTTTCGGATCGTGGCCATTGGCTGCTCCACCTTTGAGGAAAAGACCTTTCAGCTCGTTCATTTTGTCGATGAGTTTCTTTCCCATGGCTTTTCGCAAGGTGTCGCTTTGGCCTCGTGTGAAGTTGGCGAGCAGTCGCGACAGGAGCATGACCTGTTCCTGATAGACAGTCACTCCGTAAGTGTCTTTCAGATATTTCTCCATCACCGGGATGTCGTAGGTGATAGGGCTGCGGCCATGTTTACGGGCTATAAAGTCCGGAATATAGTCCATCGGCCCAGGGCGATACAGGGCGTTCATGGCTATAAGGTCTTCGAATGTGGATGGCTGGAGTTCGCGCAGATATTTTTGCATACCGGCCGATTCGAACTGGAATGTTCCGGTGGTATGGCCTTGGCAATACAGTTCGTATGTTTTCGGGTCGGCTATATCTATATTATCGATATCAATGTCGATGCCTCGTGTCTGACGGATATTCGAGACCGCTTCTTTTATTATGGACAGCGTTTTCAATCCAAGGAAGTCCATTTTGATGAGGCCTGTGTCCTCAATGATGGACCCCTCGTATTGGGTTACGATCATCTTGCTGTTGTCTTTTGAGTCGACGCTTTTGTCGACAGCGGTGGCCACCGGAACCCAATCGGTTATCGGGTCGCGACAGATGATCACACCACAGGCATGTACACCGGTGTTTCGTACATTACCCTCAAGCCTTCGTGCGTATTCGAGAGTTTCGCGTATCAGCGGATTGGTCGAATTGAGTTCCGAAGAGAATTCAGGTACATACTGATAGCAGTTTTTCAGGTTGGTTTTCAGAGTCTTGCCGTCCGGTCCGTCCGGCATTCGTTTCGGTACGAGATTGGCTATGCGGTTGCTTTCGGGCAGGGGAAGCTGCTCCACTCGTGCCACGTCCTTTATAGCAGACTTGGCCGCCATTGTGCCGAATGTGATTATGTGGGCTACTTTCTCTTCGCCATATCGTTCGGTGACATAGTGTAGAACGTCGGCACGGCCGTCGTCGTCAAAATCGACGTCAATATCCGGAAGCGATATGCGGTCGGGATTAAGGAAACGTTCGAAAAGCAGGTCGTATTTTATCGGGTCGACTTGTGTGATGCCGAGACAGTAGGCCACGACGCTGCCCGCGGCAGAGCCTCGACCTGGACCGACGCTGACACCGAGGTCTTTTCTGGCTACATTGATGAAGTCCTGTACGATGAGGAAGTAGCCCGGAAAGCCCATGGTTTTCATTATATAAAGCTCGAAGCGGATGCGTTCTTCAAGTTCCGGTGTCAGAGGAGAGCCGTAGCGTCGTTCCGCGCCTTCGTAGGCGAGTTTGGAGAGATAGTCCGCCTCGAATTTTATGCGGTATAGCTTGTCATATCCTCCGAGTTTGTCGATTTTTTTCTGTGCGGCCTCCGGTGAAAGTACCACGTTGCCGTTTTCGTCTTGTGTGAATTCATCGAAAAGTTCCTGTTCGGTGATGCGGCTGCGGTACTCCTCTTCCGTTCCGAAATCGGTCGGGATTTCAAAAAACGGCATGATGGGGGCATGGTCGATCGAGTATGTTTCTACCTTGTCGATGATTTCGACGGTGTTGGCCAACGCTTCCGGAAGGTCAGGGAACACAGCGGCCATTTCCTCCTGCGATTTGAACCACTCTTGTTTGGTGTAGCGCATTCGGTCGGGATCGGCTATATAGTTGTTGGTGGAGATGCAGATAAGTCGGTCATGTGCTTCCGCATCCTCTGCGTTTATGAAATGAGAGTCGTTGGATGCGATTATTTTTATATTGTGCTTACGGGCAAGTTCGATCAGTACCGGATTGACTCGTTCCTGTTCTTCGTATGTCTCGCGGTTCGCTCCGGGAAGGTTGGTTTTGTGACGCTGTAGCTCTATATAATAGTCGTCACCGAATGTTTCCTTAAACCAGAGTACCTGGCGTTCGGCTTCGTCGAGTTGCCCTTGTGCGATGAGCCGCGGTATTTCTCCACCGAGGCATGCCGAGCAAACGATCAGTCCTTCGCGGTGAGCCGCAAGTGCGGCTTTGTCGGTGCGTGGATGATGGTAGAATCCTTCCGTATGGGCCTGGGATACTATCTTTATAAGGTTTTTGTATCCCTTTAGATTTTTGGCGAGCACCACGAGGTGTCGTCCCTTGTCGCTTTTGTCCGAGCGGTCTGTGAGGTCGCCTTTGGCTACATACATTTCGCATCCGAATATCGGTTTGAATGCGAGTTTGCGCTCAATCTTGGCTATTTCCTTTTCGATTTCGGGGCGCATTTTTTCGGCTTCGGCCGGAGACGCTTCATCAAGTTTTTTCTTTAGGTCGGACAGTTTCCCTTTATATTTGCCTTTGAGTTTGTTGACGTAGTTGAAATATTCTTTTATGCCGAACATATTTCCATGGTCGGTCAAGGCGAATCCCGGCATCCCGAGTTCCATGGCTTTGTCGACAAGGCCTGTGACCGAGGCTTGGCCGTCAAGTAATGAATATTGGCTATGTACGTGCAGATGGACGAATTGTGTCATTGTCGGGTGATTAGGGGTTTTGTAGGAGGGAAATGGCGAATTCGAGTATCGAATCTTTACCTTTGAGGGCTTCGGTGGGATCCATATCGATGGCGCAGCCTGGGCTTGGTGTAACGCCGCTTTCTGTGCTGTTGCGGTTTGCGTCGAGCATAGAGCAGGCCGAGAATCTTATGCTCCATCCGCATGGGAGTTCGGAAGAATAGGGCATGCCGCTTCCGCCTCCTGTGGTTGCACCTACGATGCGGACATCGGGGAGGAGTTTCATGATAGAGACAAAGTTGTTGGCTGCTGAAAAGGTTGACCGGTTGGTCAGTACGATCACCGGTTTTCCCCATCTTATGCGCTGCAGGTCGGCCGGGTTGTAGGTTATGGCTCTCGGTTCGGAAAAGTCGCTGTGGCCAGGGCCGGTTTTATGTGAGATGTAACCGACGATGGTCGGCTCTTTTATAAACCTTGCTACAAGAGTCTGTACGTTGGTGAGATCCCCGCCTCCGTTATCGCGGATGTCTATGATAAGGCCTTGGGTGTTTTTGAGAAAGTAGAGTACGTTGTCAAGGTTGCCTTCACCGATAGGGTTGGCGAACGATGGATAGTGTATGTAGCCGATGTTCTCGTGCAGTATCCCGAACATCATTCCTGCGGTCTGACGATAGTTGAAGTTGAAATATGATTCCTCTATGAGTCGAAGGGAAAAATTTTGCGGGTAGTCGCTCCACCATTTGCGGTAATATGAGGTATTGAACGGAGCGGAGAGATTGACGTGCCCGTCGCGTAGTTCGTCGAGCATGTCGGAGCAGACGATGAACAGTTCCTCGCGTGTCATCTCGTTTCCGATACGTTTTGCATAGACATCATGGACCGCGTTCCAGTCAATATTTTTTTCTTTGAAAAAACAGTAGTGGCTGTCAATGGTTGACCATAGGGCTTCGAAGTTTCCATGGGGATCGTCGGCATATTCATGGACTTCATGACAGGCGGTGAGTGTCATTGCGGATATGGCGATCAGTAGGCTGTATATTTTTTTCATTTGGGAAGTCGGGAGGAATTTTCGTGGTTTGGCATATATGGCTGTCAATACAAGGCGTTTATCAAGCGTGCTTTTGGAGATATGCCTTTGCGTGAATTGACTGACATCCACTCTCCACTGATGCCTATGGTAAAAGCGTGAGTCGAGATATTGGTCACGATATGGTTTACTTTTGAAGAAAATACGGTGCCGTGATAGCCGAAACGCAGATTCGTGTTGCCGAAATGGATATCGGCTGTCAGTTGGTTGTCAAGTTTGAAATAGCTGCCCCACCATGCCAAATGCGTCAGTCCTGAATGGTCACCGAGATATATTTCGTAGTAGAGTTCGCCATAGTCCGGTGAAAAGAAGACACCTGTCACCGGTAGCGTCGGCTGGTATGTGAAAGTAACAGGCAGGCTTCCGATTCGGGTGCGGTATGAGGCGAAGCCTGTCAGATTGACGGTCCAGGCAGCCTTCGCTGAAGCCGGATTGTTCCCGTTGCGAGCGTTGTAGAGGCAGCCGATTTCGATTCCAGTAGATGCTCCGGCAGCAAGTGTCAGAGATGGCAGTGGCCGGAATTTATGCATCATACCCCAGTCTGTGTTTAGCATCAGATCCCACATTGAGGCGTTGCGGGCGGGATTGTCCGTCTTGTCGAGCCGGAGGTTAAGATGCAGGCGCATCGTCCATTTGTCAGGCGAAAATCTCATCGCCTGGTATCGTTGGTAGTCAAAAGCAGTGTGCCAGCCTTCGTATATGAGGGGAGTGAGGTATGTGTCTGTGAGTTTCGCAGAACCGGTCTCGAGCGTATAGGCCGTGAATACCGGTCGCAAGACTGTGACAGAGTCAGATCCGTTTATGCCGGCTTTTGACGCCATGGACGAGAGTATGATGAGCAATGTCAGGATTGTGCGTTGAGTCATTGATTGATGGATAGAGAGGTAATGGACGGTTTTATTCAGTGGTCAGAACAGTCGTTGCTGGCCGGTGAGCTCGTCGCGTACCTCATCGTCGCTGAGCTCCGTTTGGTTTTCGGATGCGAGATCCGTGTTGGTGGGTATATCGGTTGTTTCGTCCTCTGCGAGATCTTCATTGTCATCGGTCACGACCGGCTCAAGTTCCGTGATATTTCCGATCGTGAACGTCGTAAGCCTTTTCCCTTTGGCACGTACGGATTTGACGGCAATAAAATCGCGCGCCACGACTTCCATCGGAGGCCTGAACGAGTCGTTGCCTCCGAAGTTGACTTCTATTCTTAGTCCCGCTTCGTCGCTCAGCAGGATCAGCGATGATTTTTCGTTGTCTCCGAGATAGCGTAGCGGCTTGGCCGACGGTTCGAATGTGAAGCGTTTGATATACGGGTATTTCTGATCTGCGTCATCGAGTATGGCCGTCCAGACCTTGTGGGGAGAAAACTTCTCGATTCGCAATATGTTGTCGGGATAATGGTTGGATGACTCGAAGGTGGAGGTGTAATATTCTCCGTTTTTCTGGATGACGAGTACGAGGTCGTCTGAATTGAATTCACCGAGATATTCCCCGCGTCCGTCATAGTTAAGCCGCATGACATCCGGATCATACCAAACGTCACGTCCTCCGAGTGTGGAGTGTCCTTTTTCTTTGAGCGAGAAGCGGTGGACTTCGTTGCGCGTTACAATATTGCCCATGGCTCCGCGTCCTTTAATGGCCATTTTTGAGAAGTCTACATCAAACTGTAAGGTCTTGAGTCTCAGTTTGGGCTTCAGTGTGACTTTGACTACTTCCGCTTCTCCGTTGGGGTTTACGGTAAACCAGCATACGCGGCTGCCGGGTTCACCGGGTGTCAGATTGTATTCCTTGTCACGTGTGATTCCAGTGACTGAGAATCGTTTCATGTAATATGTCCCGCCTTTGCCGTTTTGGTAAATCGCATTGTAGACGGTGCGTCTGTCGTTGCGTTTGAACACGTCGACGTGGAGTATGTTTTTGCCGATGAATAGCTTTTCCTGTACTTTCACCACCTTGTAGCGTCCGTCTTTGTAGAAGATTATCACATCGTCGATCGATGAGCAGTTGCATAGGTATTCATCTTTCTTCAACGATGTGCCGATGAAGCCTTCTTCGCGGTTGATGTATAGTTTTTCGTTGGCCTCGGCTACGGCTGCGGCCTGGATGCTGTCGAAGTTTCTTATTACGGTCATGCGCGGGTATGCTTCTCCGTATTTGCGTTTCAAGGAGGCATACCAGTCGATGGTGAAGTCGGTGAGTTTATCGAGTTTTGAGTTGAGGTCTTTTATGCGCTCGTGGTAGGAGGCTATCTGCTCTTCGCATTTGGCGACATTGAATTTCAATATACGCCCCATTTTGATTTCGAAAAGTCGTATGATGTCGTCGTCCGTGATTTCACGGATGAAGATATTCTTGAATGCTTCGAGCCGTCCCCGTATGTGTGCTATGGCCTGTTCGCGGTTTTCGCTTTCTTCGTATTCTTTGTCTTTGTAGATGCGTTCCTCGATGAATATGCGTTCGAGAGAGGCGAAATGCAGTTGCTCCCGCACCTCGTCGAGTTGTATGCGGAGTTCGCGTCCGAGTATGGTCCGTGTGCTGTCGACATTGTGGCGGAGTACGTCGCTGACTCCGATGAAGTGGGGTTTGTTGTCGGAGATGACGCAGCAGTTGGGCGAGACCGAGACCTCACAGTCGGTGAATGCGTAGAGTGCGTCTATCGTTTTGTCGCTCGATGTCCCTGGTTGAAGATGGACTATTACGTTGGCGGTTTGAGCGGTGTTGTCGTCGACGCTTCGTATCTTGATTTTACCGGTTTCCTGAGCTTTGATTATCGACTCGATAAGTGTGGCGGTGGTTTTCCCGTAAGGAATTTCCGTTATCGCAAGGGTCTTGTTGTCGATCTTTTCGATCTTGGCCCGTATCTTGACCACGCCTCCGCGTTCACCGTCATTGTAGCGGGAAACGTCGATTGAGCCTCCCGTAAAGAAGTCGGGATATAACGTGAAATTCTCTCCTTTTAGATAGGCTATGGCTGCGTCTATGATTTCATTGAAATTGTGCGGGAGTATTTTTGACGAAAGTCCCACAGCAATTCCTTCGGCCCCTTTTGACAGGAGCAGAGGGAATTTAACCGGTAGTGTCACGGGTTCTTTCTTACGTCCGTCATAGCTGAGTGTCCATTCGGTCACTTTGGGGTTGTAGACAACATCGAGTGCGAACTGTGACAGGCGGGCTTCGATATAACGTCCTGCGGCTGCGCCTGCACCTGTCAGTGTGTTGCCCCAGTTTCCCTGGGTTTCTACGAGGAGCTCTTTTTGGCCGAGTTGGACAAGGGCTTCATAGATGGATGCGTCTCCATGTGGATGGAACTGCATTGTGTTGCCCACGATGTTGGCGACTTTGTTGAAACGTCCGTCGTCAAGGAGTTTCATTGAGTGAAGGATACGTCGCTGGACAGGTTTGAGCCCATCCTCGATGTTTGGTACGGCACGTTCGAGTATAACGTAGCTCGCATAGTCGAGAAACCAGCTCTGGTACATGCCGCGCAATTGGTGGCGTACAGTGTCATTGCTCGTGTCTACTATGATTTTGGGATCGAAATTTTCTGATGTGGTTGCCGTTGTATCGCTCTCGGGCGCGATCTCTCCAGTCTCGTTTATCGGATCGGTCGGATAGTTGTCCTCACTCATTGTACACAATTGTTTTCTATTCGCAAAGATATGAAATTTTTTGCCTTTTTCCTAATGTGCGGTAGAGTTTACGGTGATTGGCAATTTGCTATTTTAAGGGTGTTTTTATGCCAAAAATCCAAGTAAAACTATGTTTTGCATTCAAAAAGACAAAAATAATGTTAAAAAGTAGCAGTTTTATTGCGTAAAATTTGTGGGTGTTTTGAAAAGTCGCTATATTTGTAGCGTGTTTTTCATGGTATTAGATTTAAGGTTAACTAAGATTGGTTGTCGTGAGACAATCAATTTTTTATATCCGTAAAAAATCCGCGAAGAATTACGGTTGTCCCGTTTTTTCTCCGCGGATTTTTTTATTTGTAATTATCGAAACTTCTGATCATATCAATTTCATATCGGTGTGTGGCAAATACGATGTTTTAAATATGTTCCGATAATTTTCATCCGTTGAACGTTTTTGTCAAAAAGCGTTCAACGGATGAAGTTGGATTATATTTTAGATGTATTTAGAGCAGCAGTGTGACTATCATATAAAGGCAGTGAGCAAGTACGGCAGCGAAGATTCCGCCTATAGTGTGGGCGAGAATGGCTTTGGTTGTAAGTTCACGATAGCCGAGCGAGTCGAGCATGGCGGTGTGTGTGCTGAGGTATCCGCTCCAACACATGCCAATGGCCGTGAAGACGGCGATTGCGTTTCCATCGATCCATCCTTGGCTTATGAAGTTGGGGACGAGGCTCAGGGCGGCTCCGACAGCTCCCAAGGCTGTGATTGGGAAGGCTACGAGGTGCGGGTCGGTGAATCCGAAAAGCCATTCGAAGACAATGTTGATTTTTTGTGCGAGCCATGGCAGGAGTTCTACGCCTTCGTATGCGGCTCCGGTGTATTCTCCGTTGGCTGACGCTCCGAACGTAAGGATCATGACAAGAGTCGAGATGATGAGGACGCCCGGTATGATCGCTATGCCGACGTCTACTCCGGTGCGGCCTCCGTCGAGCAGCGCGTTGAGCACGCGGATCGGGAGTGATTTGCTGTCCGGCTTTTCATCTTCCATTTCTTCGGTATTGTCGTCAATGACATTTTCTTCAGCGAATTTCGGATATGCTTTTATTACGAAGTGTTGCATGAGACGGGTCGAGACCACACAACCGCCCACTGCTCCGGCCAATCCGATGAAAGGAGCGAGATAAAAGCCTTGTCCTACCATGAATACCATTACGAGAAGTCCCATACCGAAGGCTGTACCGAAATTAGTCAGGGAGATGTATTGGTATTTTTTGAAATAGCGGCTGAAACGTTTGTCTTGAGACAGGGAAATGATGGCCGGATTGTCGCTGAGAAAGGTCATTACAGCACCGAGCGATGCGACGCCTGGCAGACGAAAGAGCGGTCCCATGAGCGGTCGCAATATCTTTTCGAGCAGGCTTACGACCCCGAATTCAACGAACAGCCTTCCGACGGCTCCGGTGACGACGCATATACCCATAAGATAGAACACTGTGTTTATAAGTAGGTCGTGAGCCGTGTGCATAATGGTGTTGAGCATGTTGGGCAGCCCCATGACCGATCCGAGGTAATAGAAAAGCCCTATTATGATAACGAGGCACGGCACCCCTTGCGGGATATACGATGTGATTGTCTTTAAAGGAGATTTCGACGGTGTCGATAGTTGTTTTTCATTGGCCTGTGAATCCATGACAGATTTTTTATTGGATTATAAATTGTAAGGTAAAAGAGCCGTTATTTGCGTTTTATAGAGAAAATATTCATGTCCCATTTGACACCCACATCTACAAGGAGCGACTTGTCTTGCATGACGTTGGCTTCATTGGCGTTTTTGCCCCAGGAATAATAGCAGTTTGCGTGCAGCCGCAGGGTGTGGCGTCCGTTTGAAAGGGGGTAGAATTCCAAACCACCTCCGGCCATTGTCAGTTCTGTCCCGGGTAGGACACAGTAGTCTGCTTTTGAGCGCGAATGGTTGACATCGTATGTCATTTTGGCGAAAAGATTCCATTTCGCTGTCGGGCGGAAGGATAGTTCCCCCATCAGAGATATGTCATCGAAAAAGAACGTCTGCCGAGAGGAGGCTCGGTTCATGAAATCAAGTTCGAGCGTGAATTTGCCTGCCGAGAAGCGGTTGCCAAGGGAGAGGTAGCTTATGTATCGTCCGGGGAGATATTCAATGATGTTGGCGGAATAGAGGGCGTTGAAAATACCGTGGTTTCCCGACCAGAGTAGGTTGCAGGCGTAGAGATTGCGGTTTTCACTTGTGAAAAACGGACTTTGGCAGAATTGGAGGGTGAGCTTGTCGTTTCCGGTGATTTTTAGTGATCCGGATGCTCCGATCTGATAGCATGGGATGTTGTTCCAGAATACCGAACATCCGTATAGGTCGATCGGAGCGCGGTCATATTCCCATCCACCGATGGCTACGACTTGTTTCCCTCCTGCGACACTCCATCTCTGTGAAATGTCGTAGTTGAGCCATACCCAGTCGGTTGCGTCGAAAAATGAACCATCGTTGTGGTTCTTGTTGAGTCGTTGACGCCAGGAGTAGGAAAGGTTGTCGGTTATATTGCCGTCAAGTCGGATGACAAGATATTTTCCTTCGAACCCGGTGTTTCCGTCGACGGTATTTCCGTCCTTTCGGTCGAGTTGATAGTCGAGTCTGGCGTTGATTTCGAGACGTGCGATTTCGTCGGAACTTGCCTCTACAGGCAGATCCAGCGCTGATGATGATAGGGCGCACGTGTATACAACGGCCGTGCACAGCAGGTGTTTCATCATGGGGTTAGAATGTAAGGTTGTATTTAAGGTTAACTAAGAAACGTGATGATATGCGGGGGATATGGGAGAGGTGGAGGATAGATGGGCGCGTATCGGGTGTCAGTATGCTACCGGCTTCATGGTGAGGCCGGTGGTTTCCTGTAGCCCGAAAAGTAGGTTCATGGTGTGGACTGCGTTGCCGGCTCCGCCTTTGAGCAGGTTGTCGATAACGGCGGTTATCAGTAGTTTTCCATCGATTTTGTCAAGATGTATTATGCACTTGTTGGTGTTCACAACATCTTTCAGATCGGGTATTTTGGATGTGATGAATGTGAAATTGTGGTCAGCGAAATAGTCGCTGTAGATTTTGATGACTTCCGGTAAGTCGAGAGAACAGTCGAGATAGCTGACAGCCATGATGCCTCGCGAGAAGGCTCCTCGCATCGGGAGCATGTGGATCTGTGAGTTGAAACTTTGTTGCATGGCTTTGAGCACCTGGATTATTTCCGGAAGCTGCGGATGGGCGAACGGGCGGTATACGACCATGTTGTCGTTGCGCCATGCATAATGTGTCGTTGGACGCCTTTCCGCGCCTTCGCTTGTGGCTCCCGTTATGACGGTGGTGTGTATGTCGGAGTTCAGCAGGAGATTTTTTGCCAATGGGATGAGCGAGAGTTCCAAGGCCATGGCGAGACATCCCGGATTGGCTACGTGGCGCGCTCCGCGCACCATTGGCTTGCGGTTTATCTCCGAGAGTCCATAGACGAAGTCGTGTGTCCCGTCCTCGATACGGTGGTCGCGTGCGAGGTCGATTATTTTCAGTTCCTCGGGTATCGTGTGCGTTTCAATGAACTCACGGGTCTTGCCGGCTGGACGGCAGCAGAAAAGTACATCTATGTTTTTCAGGTCGAAATTACTAGAAAAGCACATGTCGATTTCGCCATGAAGTCCTTGATGTACATCCATGATGCGCTGCCCTCCGACCGTCCGCGAATGAACCCATTTAAGTTCCACGTCCGGATGGTTGAGGAGAATACGGATCAACTCTCCGGCGGCATAACCGGATCCGCCGATTATTCCTACTTTTATCATGGCTTTTTGTTATAGATTTTTAGGTGATTGACGTTTTGTTTACGTGTGGCTGTTATTGGTTTATCCGGGGAGGCTGATATTGTCGATCCCTTCGTTTATTCGTCTGATTGTCTCGTCGCGGCCGATCATTTCTGTTATGTCGAATATGTGTGGGCCTTTGCATTCGCCTACGAGTGTGAGCCGGAAAGCGTTCATGACATTTCCGAGATGATAACCATTTTGGGCAACCCAGTCAAGGACTATCGGTTCGGCCGTCTTCGAGTTAAAATCAGGAAGGGAAGCGAGCACTTTGGTCAGTTCGTTGAGTATGGCCGGAGTGTCTTCTTTCCATCGTTTCTTGATGTCTTTTTCAGCATAATTTTTGGGAGCGACGAAGAAAAATCCGGCTTGATCCCAAAGTTCGGCCACAAAATTCACGCGTCCTTTAACGAGGGCGACCACTCGGGTTATATAGTCGTCGCTGAAGTCGTCGGGATTGACACCTTTGGATTTGAGCACAGGGCGGAAAAGCGTTGCGAGTTCGCAGTCGGGTGTCGATTGGATGTATTCATGATTGAACCACCTTCCTTTGTCAAATGCGAATTTCGCACCCGAACGTGAGCAATGGTCAAAGGAGAATTTTTGGATCAGTTCATCCATCGACATTATTTCCGTGTCATCACCGGGGTTCCATCCGAGAAGGGCGAGGAAGTTGATCACTGCTTCGGGAAGATAGCCTGATTCGCGGTATCCGGTTGAGATGGCTCCAGTTTTCGGGTCGTGCCATTCAAGGGGGAATACGGGAAATCCGAGGCGGTCTCCATCGCGTTTAGACAGCTTCCCTTTGCCGTCGGGTTTAAGCAGGAGTGGGAGATGGACGAATTCCGGGCGTGTCTCCTCCCAGCCGAAAGCCTCGTAGAGTAGAACATGCAGCGGAGCCGATGGCAACCATTCTTCACCGCGTATGACGTGTGAGATTTCCATTAGATGGTCGTCAACGATATTGGCGAGATGGTAGGTAGGCAGGTCGTCAGCGCTTTTGTAAAGGACTTTATCGTCAAGGATAGACGAATTTATTGTGACCTTTCCTCTAAGTAGATCGTTGACCTCCACGTCCCGGCCGGGTTCGATGCGGAAACGTACTACGTAGGGCGTTCCGGCCTCGATAAGTTTTTCTACTTCGTCAGCCGGCATTGAAAGTGAGTTGCGCATGCGTAGCCGCGTAGTGGCGTCGTATTGGAAGTTGGGAGTGGCGGTGCGTGCGGCCTCGAGTTCTTCAGGGGTGTCGAACGCAATGTACGCGCGTCCTGAATCAAGAAGCCGTTTTACATGGTCGCGATATATGTCGCGACGTTCGCTTTGTTTATACGGACCGTATTTGCCTCCTTCGCGCACGCCTTCATCAATGCCGATGCCAAGCCAGGCGAGAGCTTCGTTTATGTATTCCTCCGCTCCAGGAACGAAGCGGTTGGAATCGGTATCCTCGATGCGGAGGATCATGTCGCCACCGTTGCGACGTGCGAACAGGTAGTTGTATAGGGCGGTACGCACACCGCCTATATGCAGAGGCCCTGTTGGGGAGGGGGCGAATCTCACTCTGACTTTACGGTCCATATATGGATGAATATTATGCGGATAATGTATGGTTTTCGTTAAATTGACAAGCCGATGGCTTATCGCGGCAAAATTAATGAAAAACTGCGTCCGCGCCAAATCCGTTTGGGGGGTTCTTTGGATAATAGTCGGAAAAGTTGTAATTTTGCCATGAATCAATAACGCTTGGAGCGTGAAAAACCGTTCAGATAAACTCTGTTAATCCTTAAGATCATGGAGAACCATGAACCTTACGTGCCGGAACCGGCCATCTACCGTCTGCCATGGTATCTTGCCTGTGTGTCACGGCTGAGAGCCCAGGGCGTGGAGTATGTCTCATCGACCGCTATATCCCACCAGCTCAATGTCGATGCCTCGCAAATCGCCAAAGATTTGTCGTACCTTAATATAAAGGGGAAGACCCGTATAGGCTATGAGGTTAGGGGACTTGAAAAAGGGCTGCTTGATTTTCTTGGTTTTGAGCGTGTTCACAAGGCGGTTATGATGGGTGTCGGAAGTCTCGGTGCCGCACTTATGGCTGATTCCGGATTGTCGCGTTACGGTCTTGATATAGTGGCGGGATTCGACGTTAATCCTGATGTGGTAGGAACATCTGCCTGTGATAAGCCGGTTTATCATATTTCGGAACTCGATCAACGAGTGATGGAGCTTGGGGCTGAGATAGCGGTAATCGCAGTGCCGGTTGAAAGTTGTGCGGAGGTTGCTGAGCTTTGTGTCCGAGCGGGCATCAAGGCGTTATGGAATTTCACCCCGTTCCATATAAAGACTTCCGCTGATGTGGCTATACAGAACACGTCGATTTACGCCCATCTCGCGGTGATGTATAATCGTATGCCTAAATGAAAATTATTAGAGTTATAGAACGAAGCCCGTCGTTAAAAGTGGACTTCCATCCGGATTCAGCCATGATATCGCCCGGACGTCCGATGTTCATGCCTGATTGGGGAGAGGGTTGGTGTGCCGTGGTTTATGTGGCGGCAAAGATATGCCGCCTTGGTAAAAATATATCACGAAAGTTTGCCGGTCGTTATTACGATAGTGTCAGCGTGGTTTTGAGGGCTGTATTGCCGGAGGTTCAGTTGGATGCCGGGGTTTTGTCTGGCATGGATTCAACCATAGTCCATGGAGAGTGGCTTGACAAGGCGCTCGTTTCAGATCCGATGATTGTTGATGGGGGAACCGGAGAGGTAACTCTTGAAGGAATGGACGCGGTGATAGATGATGCCGTCAGTGCCGTCAGTGTATACAGTACTTTGAAAATCGGTGATATTATTATTTTGCCCGTAAAGGGAATGGAACTGCCTCTTGGACTTGGCTGCTGTCCTGAGATCAAGGTCAACGGGGCTACTGTCCTTGAATTGAGGGTGGTTTAGAGGTTAAAGACAAATATACATTTTGAATATGGTCTTTTCATCTTATTTTACAGCGACTTTGACTGTGAGATCGGATATGCGGACTATGTAGATTCCGGTCTGTAGCGGGATCAGGCGTGATGCCCCTTGATATATCAATGTGCCGTATATGTCGAATATGCAGACCGGAGAGTCTGTACCTTGTATTGCAATGGCTTTGCCCATTGATGAGACGGATAGCTTTCCATTGTTGATGTCGGATGATAACGAGGAACTGTCTGGGTTGCCTGCCAAAAGGGTAATGGTCGTGCCGATCTCGCGTATGTCGGTCAATGGTAGTCCGGGGTCGTCACCTCGCCAGGATATAAAGCGCGGATTGGTTGATGCTGTAAATTCTGTGACACCGCCCGAACCGGGAAACGGATCGGAGGCTTTTGCCATATTGATGGTGCGTGGAGTGGCTTTTATCATGTCTACACAAGGGTGAAAAGGATCGTTGTTTACTGTGTTCTGCTCCCATTCGGATGGTATGTAGTCGATATGCCATATAAGGAGCCCGTGTCCTTCAAGGTATCTGTCCCATCCGCTGAGTTGCCTGTTTTCAAGTAGGAAAAACTCGTTGTCGTTTTCGGTCGGTATCATGTAAGCCTTGTTGCCTGTTTGCAGATCCGGTATGCTCACTTGAGCCGGTTTGGAGAGTGTTTCCGGGATCAGCCATCCGAGCGACATACGTTCGAACGAAGAATAGACCGGTGGGGTGCGGGATTCATTGTTGTAACAGCCGGTGTCGAGCACAGACCACGAGTCAGGTGTCAGACGCATTGATGAGGATGGTTGTGTCGGATAGAGATCCGGAAGGCCGAGTACGTGGGAAAATTCGTGACAGAATGTTCCGATGCCGGTCGGAGTGCCGGCGGAGTCGTCGGTTTCGTTTGAGCAGGCATATTGGTCGAGTGTGCGGCCATTGTAGATGTGTTCTTTGTCTGTGGCTTCGCTTATGGACCATGAGTGAGGCCAAACGGTATTGGCTCCGCCCCATGTCGATTCTCCGCGACCGGCGTAAAAGAGATATACATTGTCGATCTTGCCGTCATTGTCGCAGTCGTATGCGGAAAAATCAATGCCTTGTGAGGATAGAATGTCGCAGGCGTGTATGATCATTTCGTGAGGCCGGATGTCATTTCCGGTGATGTCGTTCGCTCCGTAATATGCTCTTGGCTGAGGTAGGGTGACAGGCCCGTAGACATCGAAGATCGGGGTAAACAGACCTGATGACGACGATATGAAATAGTCTCGGGCCGAGCCTGTGGCTCCGTTGTCGCAGAAGCCATTTTCGTTGAGTAATGATGTGAAATATTCCTTAGGTTTCGGCAGTGAGAATTTTATATCTGAGTATTCGGCAAGTATGACCATACATCTCGGTGAACCTATGGCCGGAAAACTTGAAGAAGATGTCATTTGGGAAGGTGTGCGTGAAAGGCCTGGTTTGGGTATGGTCTTTTTCAAGGCTTTGCGTGCTTGCGACGGGAGTTGGATTGAATCCGTCGCTTTTATACCGCTGCTTGACAGATGCCCGTCGGATGATGTTGCGGCATAATATACGGTGTCACCGACTGTTATGAGTGGGTAGCCGTCTGTACTGAGCATATAGTGGAAATATTCGTCGCCCATCAGTCTATAACTGACTGTTGAGCCGTCGGGTTGGGTCGCTGTGGCGATTCCTGGTTTAGCCGGATTGGCAGAGATGAATAGCGAGACTGATAACAGTGTCGTGTTCAAGATGATACGTATAATGTGACTCATGGTGTAAAGTTACAATAAAAACGTGATACTGTCCGGCCATTGTGGCATTGATTTTTACGCGTAATGGTTTTTATTGTCAAACCTCGATGTCTGTTGGTGTTAAATAATGTGTGAATTTAACTCGACAATGCGCTTTTGGAATGTTAATTTTTGGATTTTTTGAGAATTTTTATGGATTTGTAGAAAATTATCATTAAATTAGCAAACCAAATCTTTATACCTATCCCTTCCCGGAAACGTGTGGCGACTGCGGTTGCCGCTTGGAACGTAACGGGCACACTTATCATAATAAAAACAACTGTTATGGAACCGCGTGACAATTCAATGGCCAAAGAGGCATTGGAGCAGACCCTGAATGAAGGAGCCGCAACGGCAACCGAAAATGTAAAAAACAACGAGTCAGAATCAGAAAACATATCTGCTGTGGTGACAGCGGAAGCGGAAAAACGATCTGATGATGTCGAACCGCTTGTCACTTTGGAGGCAGAGCCGGAGACTGTCCGACCGAGTGAGCCGCCTACAAAGGAGGGAATAGTCGAGGCTCTCAGGCTTCTGTCGGAGAAGGAGGCTTCGGATATCCCGTCTGACGAATTGTCGCGTATGAAACAACAGTTTTATGCTATCCGCAATGAAGAACAGCGTCAGCAGCGAGAGGCGTTTGTTGAGGCGGGTAACCAGCCAGATGCATTCGAGCCGTCTGCCGACGAGCAGGAGGAGATTTTCAAAGCTCTGCTTTCAGTTGTGAAAGAGAAGAAGGCAGACCAGCGTGCAGCTGTAGAAGCTGAGTTACAGAAAAACTATGAACGTAAAAAAGATATAATCGACAAGATTCTTGAAATGGGATCGGATGTCGACAATGCCAACCGTTTCTTTCAGCAGGTGCGGGATCTTCAGACCGAATTTAAGGAAGTGGGGGATGTGCCCGCTCCTGTAGCCGGAGAGTTATGGAAGAGTTACCAGGATGCTGTCGAGAAGTTTTATGACCAACTCAAGATAAATAAGGAGTTGCGTGACTATGATTTCAAAAAGAATCTTACTGAAAAAGAAGCTCTCGTAGCCGAGGCTGAAAAGCTGCTTGAGGAGGATGATGTTATTGTGTCCTTCCGTCGTTTGCAGGCTCTCCATGAACAATGGCGTGGCATCGGTCCTGTGCCGAAGGAGGTTCGCGAAGAAATATGGGGGCGGTTTAAAGACGTGTCCGCTGATATAAATAAGCGATATCAGGCTTTTTTTGAGGAACGTAAGGCTCGTGAGCAAGAAAATGAGGCGGCCAAGGTAGCTATATGCGAACGCGTGGAGGGCTATGAGTTTGATAAGCTTGGCACATTTGCCGCATGGGACGAGATGACAAAGCTTATCATTGCAGCCCAGGAAGACTGGAAAAAAATTGGTTTTGCTTCCCGTAAGTCCAATAATGCGCTCTTTTCCCGTTTCCGCCAGACATGCGATAAGTTTTTTGCCGAGAAAGCCGAGTTTTTCCGTGGCATGAAAGAGTCGCTTGCACGCAATTTAGAGAAGAAGATTGCTCTGTGTGAAAAAGCCGAAGCTCTCAAGGACAGCACGGAGTGGCGTAAGACTGCCGACGAACTTGCCGCTCTACAAAAGGAATGGAAAACAATTGGAGCTGTGGCCAAGAAACATTCCGACCAGGTGTGGCACCGTTTTCTCGCTGCCTGCGATTATTTCTTTGAGCAGAAGAAGAAAAACAGTTCTGGAACCCGTCGGACCGAACGGGCGAATCTTGAGCAGAAGAATGAGATAATTGAAAAGCTTAAGGGTATTGACACGGAGAATATGGAGCGAGACGAGGCTGTCAAGGCAGTCAAAGATCTTCAAGCCGAATGGCAGAGTGTCGGCCATGTCCCGTTCAGTGAGAAGGATGCGGTGTATGAGTCTTACAGGGCTGTTGTCAATGGACTGTATCAGAAACTTGACATATCTCAGCGCGGATCGAGGATGGCTTCGTTTGAAGACAGTATAAATGAAATCGGCAATGATTCGAATAAGCTTTATCGTGAGCGTGAGCGGTTGATGCGTGTTTATGAGGCGCGTCGCAATGATCTTCAGACTTATGAGAATAATATGGGTTTCCTTTCAGCGAAATCGAAAAACGCAGGATCGATGCTTCGGGATATGGAGCGAAGGGTGCAGCGTCTGAAAGACGATTTGGCTGATCTCGAAAAGAAAATAAAAGTTATTGACAGCAAACTCTGATTTTGTGGAAATCGTTTTGACTGAATTGAAGTCGGACGGTATGCCCTAAAAGAGTGAACCGAAATAGCGGAATCCGCTGATGAGGGAATGATAGATTTCTCTTCATCAGTGGATTCCATTGCTTTGCATATTAGATGAAGTTGGTGTTATTTTCCATGCTGTCTTTACAATATTTAAACGTTCGTGCGCGTATATATAATGTGAGGTCATTTTGACTTCCGGTTTTGATCAGTATGCTTCTCTCGGAAGTGCAATGATAAAAAAGAATAATCACAGCCGATATTTCCACCGGGCATTGACTTTAGTCGACTTCGTCATACTTAACGTAGTCTTTTTTGTCGTTGTTATGCTTAATCCGAATGTTGAGGAGATACATGGCAGGCTCGTATGGCTTCTTCTGAATTTGGCCTACGTGCCGGTCGGCCGTCACATAGGCCGGATCCATAAGATTAGAGCCATGCAGATGGACCGATTGTGGCTCTCTGTTTTTCAGGCTGTTGGCTCGCACGCGCTTGCTTTCATATTCCTTTTATACTTGATGGGGCTTGACTCTATCCCGTGGCAGGTCTTCGGTGAATTCTATATCGGTGCTACTGCCATGTTGACTTTGTGGTGGCTCGGATCGCATTACCTCTTGAAAAACTATAGGCGCGGTGGACGCAGTTATACTCGGGTGGTGATCGTCGGTTGTGGTCCGACCGCTGAGCGTCTGTTGTCGGAAATGAAAGCCGATCCCGGATTCGGATATCGTTGTCAAGGTTTTTTCGATATTTATTGTCCTCCAGGCTTCAGGCATAAGGATCTATATTCCGGAAATATCGGTGATCTTGAAAAATTTGTACTGGACAATTCTACGGACGAAATATTTTATACCATTTCCGGTGAAAACCGTGAAGCCGTACAATTGATATTGGGTATATGTGAGTCAAGGATGGTGAAATTTCACTATGTTCCTCAGATCTCTCCATTTCTTACACGTAAATTCCGTCTTGATTCTATCGGGCAGATGCCTGTGCTTGAGGTGAGGAACAATCCGTTGGAACGCGGGGTCAACCGTGCATTGAAGCGCGGATTCGACATCCTCTTCTCCGGGGCGTTCCTGCTTGTATCGCCTTTGATCTTTATACCTATAGCCATAGCCATAAAGATCAGTTCTCCTGGTCCGGTTTTCTTTAAACAGATACGCACCGGTTACAAAGGACGTGATTTCTTGTGTTGGAAATTCCGTACGATGAAAGTCAACGCGCAGGCCGATACGCTTCAGGCCAGCAAGAACGACCCCCGCAAAACGCGTCTCGGTGATTTTCTCCGCCGGACAAGTCTTGACGAACTTCCACAGTTCATAAATGTCTTCAAGGGCGACATGTCTGTCGTAGGACCTCGTCCACACATGCTCAAGCACACTGAAGATTACCGTCGTCTCATAGGCAAATATATGGTTCGTCATCTTATAAAGCCCGGTATAACTGGATGGGCACAGGTGCGTGGCTACCGTGGACAGACAGAGGAGCTGTGGCAGATGGAGAAGCGTATCGAACATGATATATGGTATATAGAACATTGGAGTTTCCTTTTTGACCTGAAGATTATCGTAAGTACCGTTATCAATGCTTTCCGCAGTGAAGAGAAGGCGTTCTGACCGGATGCGTTATACGAAAACAATTCGATATGGGTTCGATTTCAAATGATATATCGGAAGGCATGTGGTCCGATGTGTGTGAACGTGCCGGAGCCATGCTCCGGAGATTTTACGGTTACAGCGAATTCAGGCCATTGCAGCTTGATATCGTGTGTACGGCTATGGAGAGGCGCGATTGCGTCGTGCTTATGCCGACGGGAGGTGGCAAGTCTATATGTTACCAGATACCGGCCCTGCTATCGGACGGTGGGGTCGTGATAGTTGTTTCTCCGCTCATCGCCCTGATGAAGGATCAGGTTACGGCTCTCGTTTCCAACGGAATTCCGGCCGCAGCGGTCAATTCGATGCAGACCGATGATGAAAACCGGCATATATTGAATCAATTGGCGACCGGACGAATAAAGATTCTCTATATATCGCCCGAGCGTCTGCTCCTTGAGCTGGAGCGTTGGTCTCGTGAGCTTCCGATTGCTCTTATCGCTGTCGACGAAGCTCATTGCATATCGCAATGGGGGCATGATTTCCGCCCGGATTATACACGCTTGTCGCGATTGAAAGAGGTCTTTCCTCATGTACCGATAATGGCACTGACGGCTACGGCCGATCGTCTGACGCGCGAAGATATCGCTTCGCAGTTGCGACTCTGCGAGCCGCGTCTTTTTCTCGGGTCCTTCGATCGCCCTAATATATCCCTGCGGGTCATCAATAATCCAGGCAAGAGCTTGCGACTCAGTTATATATCTTCGTTGATCGACCGTTACAGTCATGATTCAGGCATAGTCTACTGTATCAGCCGCCGTGCGGCTGAATCGATGAATGTCGAACTAAAGTCGCGCGGATATCGGTCTGTGGTTTACCATGCGGGACTTTCCGTGGCTGAACGTAATCTCGCGCAAGAAAGTTTTATTAACGGGGATGTCCAGGTTGTCTGCGCTACAGTTGCCTTCGGTATGGGGATCGATAAAAGCAATATCCGATGGGTGGTACACAACAATATGCCCCGCAACATCGAAAGCTATTATCAGGAGATAGGCAGGGCCGGGCGTGACGGTGTTAAAGCTGAAGCAACGATGTTCTACTCCTATGCAGACATTGCCACTTTGAGAAGTTTTGTCGATGAGAGCGGTCAGCAGGCGATAAATGCCGAAAAACTTAAACGTATGCAGGAATATGCAGAATCATCGCTCTGTCGTCGTAGGATATTGTTAAGTTATTTCAATGAGACGATGGACCATGATTGTGGCAACTGTGACGTATGTCTGAATCCTCCGGAGCGTATGGACGGCACTGTGGTCGCTTTGAAAGCTATGAGTGCGATCGTAAGGACAGGAGGCAAAGTGGGATTTTCCATGCTGATCGATATCCTTCGGGGAGCTTCGCGTCAGTATATTGTGGATCGTGGTTATCATCTCATAAAGACTTATGGTGCTGGACGAGACCTTTCGTTCGCGGAATGGAACAGCTATCTTTCGCAGTTGATTCAGCTTGGACTCATAGACGTCGCATATAATGAAAACAATCATTTGAAGCTGACGGCTTACGGAGCCGAGGTGTTGCGCGACCGCAAGGAAGTGACGATCGCCAAATATAAGGAACCGGAGCGACGCAAGAGCGGACGAAGGAGTGAGGCGGTTGTAGAAATGGAGCTAAAACCGGCCGAAAGATTGTTGGCATTGCTTAAGGAAGTGCGCGTGAAACTTGCCAGGAAAGAACAAGTGCCGCCATATATCGTGTTTTCAGACAAAACTTTGCTTGAAATGGTCAGAACCGAGCCTGTTGACATGGAAACATTTGCACGTGTCGAGGGTGTCGGAGAGAAGAAGACTGTCAAATATTGGAAGCCGTTTGTCATGGCTATACGTAAATTCAAGGGTATTGAGCAGCCTCTTGGAGCCGGGCTTTCACATGAAGAAACTCTTTTGTTGCTGAATGCCGGCTATGAAGTGGATGAGATAGCTAAAACCAAGGGTATAAAGCCGAAGACTGTCTATTCGCATATCACGGCTCTGATAAAGGAAGACAAGTTGAGCGATTTCTCGTCTGTGATCACGAAAGAGCAGTATCTACGGGTGATGAGTGTGGCCAAAGAGGAGCCGGATAGGATTTGGGAAATTCTGTCTCCGGAAATGCCAGATGGTTTGATAAATGTCGCCCTCGCTATAAGCGATTATATGTTAAGGAATAAAGACCGATAATGCTTTGGTGTTATTGAATATAATAGGAAATATGAATAAAGAATTCTCTGAGGCCTGTGATGGCGACGAAATGAAGTGGAAGATTGTGGAGAGCGAATATCTTCACCGCAGGCCGTGGCTTACAGTAAGACGTGACACCGTGAAACTCCCGAACGGAGTCATATATCCTGAATATTATGTGCTTGAATATCCGACGTGGATAAATGTGATCGCTTTGACGAAAGATGGGGATTTCGTGATGGTAAAGCAATATCGCCATGGTCTCGGCATCGTTGCCACTGAACTTTGTGCCGGAGTAGCGGAAGAGGGAGAAACCCCGCTTGAAGCGGCAAAGCGTGAGCTGCTCGAAGAGACAGGTTTCGGTGGTGGCGATTGGGAACTCAATATGGTGATATCGGCTAATCCCGGAAGTCAGAACAATCTTACCTATAGTTTTGTCGCACGTGGCGTAGAGCTTATCAGCGGACAGCATCTCGATGCGACCGAGGATATAAAAGTCGAGATTCTGACAGAGGAGGAAGTGAGGGAATTGCTTATCGATGACGGGATGAAACAATCGTTGATGGCGGCTCCTTTATGGAAATATTTCGCGCTTGAAAAGAAGGAAGTGTAACCACTGGGATTAAAGTAACGGATAGGGTCGGCTGTTTTTGAGATAAGTTTTGTCTCGTTATCTTGTGATGACGCGATATTCTGTCGCACCGCCTGAAACCACCGAATAGCGGGCGAGTCCATATCCACGGTCGGCCGCCGGCCCTGACAGCGGGTTTCCGTGGTTCATAAAAATGTCGAATGTGCTTCCGCATGAGGGGCATCGTGCAAATGTCTCTCCGTCTGGAATATTTATCCTGACAGTCGGACGGGCTTCGTATGGACAAGCCAGATCGTATGCGTGGAGATCTCCGAGAACATCGGTGACAAGCAGTATTCCTCCGAATCCCGTGCGGTCGAGGGCTGTGTATGGAAAGTCGAAGGGGACGCGTTCGCGGTCATTGAATATATATGTCTGCCAGTCGGCAGCGTCGCCTTTTACACCGTGTATATTCCAGTCGCCCACAGTATGGAAGGTCAGATGGACCTCCGCGTATGGTATTCTTGAATCGTCAATGGAGTCACATGCCGCTGTTGTCGCGGTAATCGCTGCGACAACAGCAAATTGCTTGAGGAGAGATTTCATATTCGTTCTATTTGAATATTGAAGTGAACACTTCTCCGAACTTATCGGCCGCTTCCTGTATCTTGTTTCCTATGAAAGGGCGCAACATGGGTGGTATTTCGATTTTTATAGAAGGTGTCAACTGTGTCGAGTCGGCATCGGTTTCTTTAAGGTCGATGTTAAGAGCGAGTGGAACGGGACATCCTTCGGCCGTGAAGCCTACATGAGTGAAGGGCGTGCGGTCGCTGATCCGGAATATGAGTTGGCCTATGGCCGGAGCGTCCATTTTTATGGATTCGCCTTCGAAGATGACACCGTTAAGATGCGCGCGCTGTTCTTCTGGCAGCTGATTGACGAGATCACGGTACTGGCTGAGGTCAGAGATTTTTTCGTATATCTGTCGGATGGGGCGCGGAAGCGTCACTGCTTTTCCTGAATATGTGGCCATTTGAATTGTTTTGACGGTTATTAAAAAGTTTTGCTAAAGAAAGCCACCTTTCCCGCATTGTAATAGTCCGGAACGGTGGCTTGATATATCGTAAGTCGGTTTTGTTATGGTTTTATTCCGATTCGGGCGATGTGGTGGCAGGAATCCAAAGAGATGGATCCTTGCGCCAATCTTTCAGCGTGGCAACGTCTTTTTCGCGGATGAATCCGGTTTCAAGTGCTGCGGTTATAAGGGCTGAATAGTTTGAAAGTGTTATCAGATTGACGTTTGCGTCCTTGAAGCGTTTTGTTGCTACAGGGAATTCATAGCTGAATATGGCCACCATTCCGATTACTTCGCATCCTACATTGCGTATGGCTTCCACGGCTTTCAGGCTGCTTCCTCCTGTTGAAACAAGATCTTCGATCACGACTACTTTCTGTCCGGGACGCAAATCTCCTTCGATGAGATTCTCAAGACCATGGTCTTTAGGCGTCGAGCGGACATAGACGTATGGAAGACCAAGATTGTCGGACACGAGTGCTCCTTGAGCTATAGCACCGGTGGCTACACCTGCTATCGCGTCTACATTGCCGAAGTTTTCCAGGATAATGCGGCTCAGCTCGACCTTTATGAAATTGCGGACATCGGGATACGACAATGTCTTGCGGTTATCCGTGTAAATTGGTGAGTTCCATCCTGAAGCCCAAACGAAAGGATTTTCAGGCTGAAGTTTGATTGCGCTGATTTTCAGGAGCTTCTCGGCAAGGATAAGGTCAAGATGTTTCATTGAAATTTATAGTGGAAATGAAAAATGGATTGATGAATAATCGACTACAAAATTAAAATTTCCCTTGGCGAAATGCAACTTTTTTTAGTTTACGTTTCTTAAATCTGAGGTGTAAGGCTATGTTTCCTTGATTGGGAAATAAAAACAGGATGTCTCACGACATCCTGTTTCCTTTTTAAACCTTTATCTTAATCTAATACTATGAAAAACACACATGCAAATTTAAAGATTAATATTTGAATATACGTTGCTGTAGATAGTGTTTTAACAATATTTAGCCAAAAGTCGGTAAATCGGTCGTACGTAGTGGTCAAAATAAGATAACAGCCATGCCGGATAGTCAAAATGGGTTATCTGTGTGTTGTTGTGGATGTGTGGAATTAAGGTTTTGTCGTAACTTTGCGGATATGGTGCTGATTGATATTTTGATTTATAATTATTGGAAATTTATAAACTATAGACGATGAATAGTGGCATTGAGCCTGGAAGGCATTTGTTTGTGACGGATATGGACGGGACACTTCTCGGTAGCGATTCCCGGGTCAGCGGTGAGAGTTCGGATATTATTTCGGCTTTGTCGCGTGAGGGTGTTCCTGTGACGGTGGCTACCGCTCGGACTCCTGCGAGTGTCGAGGTTCTGATGGAGGCGACACGTACAGACATTCCGGCTATAGTGATGACCGGAGCGGCCTTGTGGGATCGGTCGTCAAAACGTTATGTCGATCCTGTCTATCCGTCTTTAGGCGCTGTAGCGGATGCTTTGGCTTTGTTTGCAGCCAAAGGATTGTGCCCTTTTGTATATGTGTTGGGTGAAGACGGTGAGCTTGATGTGTTTCATCGCGAGGAGATGAACGCATTTGAGCGTGGGTTTTATGAGGAACGTAGGTCGCTTGTCTTAAAACGTTTTATCTTTGAAAAGGATGACGTCTGCTTTGTGCCGCGTGAAGGTACTATACTCGTTTTCGCGATGGGAATTGCCGGTTTGGTCGAGGAAGTGGCCGGTGTTTTGCGTCTTGATCCGCGGCTTTCTGTTTCATGCTATCGTGACATATTCAATAAGGATATCGCTTTTCTCGAACTTTTTGCTTCGGGAGTGAGCAAGGCTGCGGCGGTCAGACGGCTTTCGACACGTATCGGGGCTGAGCGTGTGACGGTCTATGGTGACAATTTGAACGATATTCCGATGTTTGGTGTCGCTGACGACGCGGTTGCTGTAAGTAATGCGTTGCCGGAGGTAAAAGAGGCGGCCGCGAGGGTCATAGGGCCGAATACTGATTCGTCTGTCGCACGTGATATGATGAAATGCTTTGAAGTAGACCGCGCTGCTTTCATAGGAGAATGATCGTGCCTCCCATCAGTGCCATTCCGAGGATTACGCCTATCAATGAAATGTGGTGGTGCCCGAAGCTTTCCGCGCTCGGAAGCAGCTCGTCAAAAGCGATGTATACCATTATGCCTGCTACAGAGGCGAGGCATATAGCGTTGACGGCAGGAGACCAGAATGGTAATAGAAATGCCATCCCGACAAGTGCGCCTACGGGTTCTGCAAGTCCCGATAATATGGAATACCGGAAAGCTTTGCGACGGTCGCCTGTTGAATGGTAGATCGGTACGGAGACAGCTATTCCTTCAGGAATATTATGTATCGCTATGGCTATTACTATTGGAAGGGCGACATCAAGTCCGTCGAGAGCCGAAATGAAAGTGGCCATGCCTTCGGGAAAATTGTGGATGCCGATCGCAAGAGCGAGCATTGTGCCGGTGCGTTTCAGGTGGTGGCTCCCGGAACGATCGGTAAGTTCCGACAGTGAATGTGTCTCGTGCGGGTTTTCGTCTTCAGGCACGAGATAGTCGATAAAGGCTATGAGTGCTATGCCACCGAGGAATGCGAGGAGCATTGTGGCTTTGGCCCAGTGGCGTGGAAATATGGTTGCCAGACCAAGTTCGGCCTGTGGCATGAGTTCCATGAACGAAATGTAGACCATAACTCCGGCCGAGAGTCCGAGTGCGCCAGCGAGCACGCGTGTGTCTGTACGCTTGGTGAAAAATGAAAGCATTGCCCCTATGCCGGTCGAAAGTCCGGCTATGAGCGTAAGAAGAAGGGCGACGAGTATTACTGAAAGATCTGGCATTGGTAATCGGATAGGCAATATGGTGAATGAAAGTCACGTGGAGAGTCAATTATCTAACGTCTGAAGTGCCGGTAGTGTTGTGTGGATAAAAAAAGTGGCCGAAAATTTTGTATGTTCGAAATAAAGTGGTAACTTTGCACTCACAAAACGGCTCATTAGCTCAACTGAATAGAGCATCTGACTACGGATCAGAAGGTTACAGGTTTGAATCCTGTATGAGTCACAAACGAGAGTATGCCATCCTGAATTTTCGGGGTGGCTTTTTTCTTTGTCATTAAAAATTTGTTTCGTCTATCGGGCATATATTGTCGTTAATATTGCTTGCCATGGATTTGGTTAGGAAAAACTAAGGGCTGTCATCGCGACAGCCCTTTTGTTCTTTAACCTTAAATCTAATACCATGAAAACACAGTGCAAATATAGTAACTTGTCTTTATAACATCGGATGTTTTGAAATGGTTCATGGGAAATGAAATTTTTTTCAAAAAAATTTCAGAGGCGGTGGTGCTACTCAATCAAAATCCCGGTAATATGTGCATTTCGTATTTTGAATGTCTTTTTTTCTGAAGTGGTGCTCCATGGAAAAAAACGAATATGGAGATTTGCGTGAGGGCTGACAGTCGTATTGACCAGGCACAGACAGTTTTCGTGTGTGATTGTTGTTGTTTTGACATTCTGCCAGGTCGGTGCGTGGATAGAAGTCTTTTCCGCGGGCGTAAGCGATGCGATATGACAGGGCGCCATCGAGCGTGAGAGATATTTCGCGTACTAACAGCTGTTTAGTGTTGTCGTTTCGGACGATTAGTTCCACATATCTGTTTGCGCTCTCGTCTATATCTGATGGCCAAAGGCCTGTTTCAGTGGTGAAAAATCCGCTTTGTTCTTTAAGCCCGTTTAGCTGGGTGTGGGGGTTATAGATGACCGTATCTTTCATATTTTTTATTTCGCGGCTGATTGCTTTAACCGGAATTGAGCGTCGATGATGTCCGTTTGTCAATGTGATTTCCGATTCGACGGACTCTGCCGACAATGGATTGAAATGAAGAAACAAAGACGTGTTCCAGAGTGATCCGTTGTCGTAAGGGATAGATATCTCGCGTGATGGAGCGGAGTATGGTTGAACGGAAATGCCCATCCCTTCCGGAGCGCGCAAAGTGAGAGTACCTTTTTTCGGAGACAATTTAAGGCCGGTGACATCGAAACATGCTGATGTCTTGTCGCCTACATATACCGTGCCTAAATCGAGCGATCTCGGATTGAGCACAAGTGGCGGGGTGGGATTAAGATATTCGTCCAATATTCCTTGATCCGAAAGTGCTTTCGCTGCGATGGACGCATAGATCGCGGCCCCGGTGGCCTGGGTATGAGTGCCGTCAGTCGGGACGTATATCTTTTTGATTGTGCTGTCGGGCCCTAAGCTTTCGACGAACGATTTGGTGAGCGCTGTCATGTCGACTATAGGTGCGTTTTTTATTCGGCCAACATGTTTCATGACTCTTACATAGTTGAGTATAGAGTCATCGGCATTTCCGAGGTCATGGCATCCTTTGGGGGTGATTTTTCCCGAATTGTCGAAATATCTTCTGACGATAGGGGTGACCAAAACGGGTCTTCCTCCAAGATCTCTTGTCTCATCGATGTATTTTTCGAGATATGATCTATATGTGGTCCAAGGAGCTGTCCCCCTGAGGTCATTACCGTCTTTACCTCCTTCCTTTTCGTCGTTGTGTGCGAATTGTATCAAGACATAGTCACCCGGTAGTATGTTGTGTCTTACCTTGTCCCAAAGGCCTTCTTCATAGAAGGAACGGGAGCTGCGTCCCCCGCGGGCGTAATTAAAGACGCTGACGCTATCGGTGAAAAATTCTTGAAACATTTCTCCCCATCCGCGGGTCCGGGTGGTGTTTTCTGCGTAATCCGCCATGGTGGAGTCACCGATGGTGTGCACTCTCAAATCATTGGCTATAATTGCGGATGTGGCCGTAAGGGATAATAATATGGGGGATAATATGGATCTCGTGTTCATTTTAAATGGTGGTATTGATGATTTTAAGGTGGATGTATGGGTCGACAAATTTTTTTGTATTGCAAATTTAGTGATAATCCGGTATGGTCGGGTTGCAGATGCATATAAAAACTAAAGGCTGTCATCGCGACAGCCTTTTTGTTCTTTAACCTTAAATCTAATACCATGAAAACACAGTGCAAATATAGTAACTATGACTTTAAAACCGTTGTCGTGCCGAAAAGTTCACGGCATATCTTGATTTAATATATATTAACATGAATGGCATGAAAAAATGTTGTAATTTAGCAACATTAAATAGGGATATGTCATTGCATATAACCCAAGAGTGAGATGGCGGACGTTTTCTTTTAGGTCTCGTCAAAGCCGCATGTCAAGATATTAAGTTTAGGTTTCTATGCGGCCGGATAAAATTTGTTGAACCAGAAATCTGATTTGAACCATAGAATAATGAGTACACGCCTATTAGTGATAGACGACGAGGAGTCAATCTGTGAGATACTTAAATATAATCTCGAAAAAGAAGGTTATCAGGTGGATATGGCCTACAGCGCTGAAGAAGCGTTGGAAATGGATCTTTCGCCATACGGACTGTTTGTCGTTGATATTATGATGGAGCGTTTGAGCGGTTTTGATTTTGCGAAACGCCTGCGCAATTCCTCGTCCGCATTTGAGGAAACACCGATCATCTTCTGTTCGGCTCTTAATGGTGAGGACGATACTGTCATGGGATTGAATATCGGTGCGGACGACTATATTACCAAGCCGTTTAAGATCAGCGAAGTTATCGCAAGGGTCAACGCTGTGTTGCGTCGCACACAAATCGCCCGACGCGCCAGGGAGGCCGCGCCTTCGGTTGACTCGGAGCCGCTTGAACCGCAGATTGTCTATCAGGGGCTACGGATTGATCCTAATGAAAAGGTCTGCTATCTTGACGGTGAGCAGATATCTCTCACAAAGACAGAGTTCGAGATTCTCGCGTTTTTCCTTCGTCGACGCAACCGCATTTACTCGCGAGAAGAGATAATCCGTCATGTCTGGGCTGATGACGTTGTGGTCACGAATCGCACGATCGATACTAATATCACGCGTCTGCGTAAGAAAATCGCGCCTTACGGCAATAATATCGAGACTCGTTTAGGTTTCGGCTATGGTTTTAAAGAGAAGGATTAGCTATCATTGGCGTTTGTTTATCCCGATAGCGACAATACTTTGTGTAGTTTTCGGGCTTATCATCTTCTATCAGTATAAGAGAGAGGCTAATTATCGCGCTCAGTTTTTCAGTACGGAGCTTGAGTTGATTGACAACCGTATTCTCGATGCATACGAGGACGACGTTAATCTACGCACTTTTCTCGCTTTCATCCAACAGTTTTTTAAAGGCTCTGTATTCGAAGGAATACGAGTTAGCGTCTATGTTGATGACAGGCTGTACTACTCGCTCGGCATACCGATTCCGCTTGACAATGACGGGCTTGAGTTTAAAAAAACTGATGCTGTTCTTGATACGGATGACGAAGCTAACCGCAGGCTCGTCGGTCGTGACGAAGACAGGAATATATATTTCTTTTCGACTGTTAAAAGCAAAGACGGAAAAGTCACGGTAAGGACCGCTATGCCATATAGTGAAAACGTGCACGACGCGATTGATGTCGACGGGATTGTGTGGCTCGTTATTCTTGTATGTCTATTGGTCACTTTGGTAGTGACGTTTTATTTTACACGTATGCTTTCGCGCAATGTCGTGTTGCTTAAGGATTTTGCCTATAGAGCTGTGACCGGTGGCAGGTTTACAGGTGAAGATAAATTTCCGCGTAATGAACTGGGCGATATTTCGCGTGAGATCATTACGCTGTACCGTGAGCGCGGAAAGGCTCTTGAGCTTATAGAGAAGGAACGTAAAGTGGCCATACATGCCATCGAAGAGAAGATCAGGGTGACTCGTCAGCTTACCAATAATATAAATCATGAGATAAAAACCCCGGTGGGGATCATTAGGGGCTATCTTGAGTCGATACTTGCCGATCCTGAAATGGACACGCAGACACGCACGAGGTTTCTTGAAAGAATGCTTACGAACGTGGAACGTCTGACCGCGTTGCTCAACGATGTCTCGACGATGACCCGTCTTGAGAACGGTGGCGATATGATAGCGGTCGACAAGGTCGATATGCATGAGATAGTCTATCAGATAGACAGCGACCTGCCTGCTAATAATCTTGCAGGGGATATGAAATTCAGTTTCGATATCCCGATGGGATGTTACGTTTCCGGTAATTATAATCTGCTTCAGGGTATGATATGCGGTTTGATACGTAACTCGGCTCTGCACTCGGGCGGTAGCGAAATCAGTTGCAGCTTGATATCCGAGAATGACAGTTTCTGCGTTTTCTCTTTCTGTGATAACGGCAATGGAGTTAGCCCGGAGCATATCCCGCATCTCTTCGAGCGGTTTTACAGGGTCGACAACGGCCGTTCGCGTAAAATGGGCGGAACAGGTCTCGGGCTGTCGATTGTAAAAAGCACTGTCGTTTCGCTTGGGGGGACTATTTCGGTCCGCAATCGCTCTACGGGCGGATTGGAGTTTGTGTTTACGTTGCCGAAATGGTGTGACTCGTAGCGGTTATCATTTTTTTGTTCAGTCGCGGGCTTTGTATTCCAGCCATGTTTTGTGATGGTTGTCGAGCCATGGGTATAATCCGAAATAGTTCAGCGCGGCTTCGAGCTGACGGTCGTAGCCACCGGACTTGTTTATGTCATAGAGGGTCTGCGCGACGTCTGATCGTTTGTTTTTCGTGTCGTCGCTTGCCGAATACGCTTTTCTGACCATATTGCCTTTGAGCATACCCATTGCTTTGAACCAGAAATCATCGGTCGAGGGACATAGATCGAGAAATGTTTTCTCGTCAAAGACTCTTTCGTCGAGGCTGTTGGGCGGATACAGTATGCCCATTGCTCCCTCCGGAAGAAATTTCATGCTCGCATCCGAACCGTTTGGCGCGAACTTCCATGAAAGAAAAGGAGAAAGCAATTTGGAGCCTTTCGTTTCCATTATCCGACATCTCGAACCTATGATGTCTTTTGGATGGTTTATGTGTTCGTTGACGAGGTTGGACACAAGGTCGTAGTCATATATGATATCGTCGTCGACAGTGATGATGGTGGCGTTAGGAAAGTCTTTAAGTGTTGTCAGTAATTTGGTGTAAGGTCCGATATCGCGGGTAAATCTTATCTCGAGTCCCCGACGTTCAAGCTGTTTGATGGAGCCTGGTATTTTGCCTTTCCCTTCGAATTGCCGGCCGAGGTTCAGTATGATCCGGTTCGGTTTTATAGTCTGTTCGAGCAGTGACTCGATTGTGATAGCTGTTCCGTGTATACGGTCACCGAAAGTCGAGAGGGATATTATCAGTTCCTCGTTGCAACAGCGGGTGGATGACACTCCGGTTTCAGAGCGGAATATTATGTTTTGGCCGAGTTCAGGATAACGTCTGGCGTCTTGTAGTGCTTTTATCAAAATTTTTGTCTGGTTTTCGATGTATGGTCTGTCTGGATAGGATAGAAACAGTTGTTTTAGCTTGCTGAAAATATTCATGGTAACTGTGGAATTGCAAAAAAAAATGTGTCGGTATGTAGGTTTGTTATGGAGTGTAATAAGAACAAATTTACATAAATTAAACAAATTTTAAAAATAAACCTAAGTTTTTTATGTGGATTTTTTAGGCAAAAAGTGTGAATAATTATGTTTTTGCTTTAAAAATGTGAGCGGTTTTTATATTTTGGCTGACTGATTGTAATTATGCTTGATTTGTAGTGCCAAACTTTATCGGGGATGTTAATTAAATCAGAATAGTTAAGTTAAATATAGTTAAAATTTCGGGGGGGGTAATTTTTATTTATTATTTGTTTTTTAGTCCTTTATTACCTACTTTTGCAATCGGAACTACTTCCGTAAATGTTTTGCGCACTAATGCACACTTGGTTTGCGCGTCTATTAATTATCGGCATAATCGGTTTTTATAAGATGTAACCGTTTTGTCTACAATTACATTTTTCATGGGCTACTGGTCTATCAACTTAGTCATCGTTTTTGTGCTCTGTGCGCTTTTTGCCGGAGTGCTTATCCCTCAAATTTTGCTGATAGCATATCGTCGTAAGCTTTTCGATGAGGTCGATGAGCGTAAAATACATAAAGGTCTTGTGCCTCGTCTCGGTGGCATCGCTTTCGCCCCGGTGATCTACGTTTCGATAGCGGTCGTGTTGATTTCCAATCTTCGTCTTGAGTTTGTCGCTTTTTCGGATGCCTTTTCTGATGCGTATCAGACGATGCTTTCAACTTTTATCGCCCTTGAACTGCTATATCTTGTCGGTATGGCGGATGATTTGATAGGTATTAAATACAGGGCTAAATTTGTCGTACAGCTTATGTGTGCGGCTACCATTATAGGCGGTGGGGTATGGTTCTCCACCCTTGGTGGCGTACTTGGCATAGGAGAGGTCGCGGAATGGTTTGGATGGCCTTTCACATTGATCGTCATAGTGTTTCTTATAAATGCGATAAACCTCATAGACGGTATTGACGGGCTTGCGTCCGGACTCAGTTCGATCGCCTGTGCCATATACGGGGTTTCGTTTTTCTACCTCGGAGAGTATGCGTTGGCCGCATTGAGTTTCGCCACTCTCGGAGTTCTCGTTCCGTTTTATTATTACAATGTGTTCGGTGACGTCACCAAACATAGCAAGATTTTCATGGGAGATACAGGCTCGCTTACTATCGGGCTTCTCCTCGCGGTGCTTGGAGTGCGGCTCTATGTTCATCCTGCGACTCCTGGCATGGAGATAAATACAGCCGTGCTTGCTTATTCGCCTTTGCTTGTGCCGTGTTTTGATGTTGTGAGGGTCTATATACTTCGCATACGTCAGCGCCGTAGTCCGTTCCTACCCGACAAGAATCATATTCACCATAAACTCCTTGCTGCCGGCATGAAGCCTCGTGTGGCAATGGTCACGATAGTCAGTGTGTCACTTATGTTTACACTCCTTAATTTTTTACTGTCGGCTCTCGATGTCAATATCAATATCCTTATAGGGATGGATGTCTTGCTTTGGATTGTCGCCAACAGTTATCTTTCCGCGCGTATCAAGAAACGCAGGGAGGCATGTGTGGAGTAAAAGCGTGATTCCTATAGAGTATAGAGAGTGTGTCTGAATGCCAGGCACACTCTTATTATATGTCGTTAAAGGTGATTATTTAGTAGGAAAATTGTTACCTTTGTGAATCACATCGATTTATTATTATCCACTGAAGCCTTAGCGGCTTCGTTTTCTTCTTAATAAAGCACCGATAATTATGATAGACCAGATATTGAACGAGCAGATTACAGAACGCGCTGTGCTCGTCGGGTTGATATCCGAACAGCAAAACGAAACCAAAGCGCGTGAATATCTTGACGAGCTTGCCTTTCTTGCTGATACGGCCGGAGCGGAGACGGTGAAAATATTCATGCAGCGTTTGCCTTATCCGAATCCCCGCACTTTTGTCGGCAAGGGGAAGTTGGAAGAGATAAGGGATTTTATCGAGGACAATGATATAGGGATGGCGATTTTCGATGACGATCTCAGTTCGAAGCAAGTTCTTAACATAGAGCGTGAGCTCAAAGTCAAGATACTTGACCGTACGAGTCTGATACTTGACATCTTCGCTAAACGCGCGCGCACGGCCAATGCGAAGACGCAGGTTGAGTTGGCGCAGTACCAGTATCTGCTTCCGCGTCTTACACGTATGTGGACTCACCTTGAACGTCAGCGTGGTGGCATCGGTATGCGTGGACCGGGTGAGACTCAGATTGAGACCGACCGACGTATAATCCTTAATAAGATTTCCTTGCTTAAGGAGGAATTACGTAGCATAGACAAGCAGAAAGCCGTGCAACGTAAAAATAGGGGTAAGCTTACGCGTGTCGCTCTTGTGGGCTATACAAATGCCGGGAAATCTACGCTGATGAATGTCCTGAGCAAGAGTGAGGTGTTTGCCGAAAACAAGCTGTTCGCGACTCTCGACACGACAGTGCGTAAGGTCATAATAGACAATCTTCCCTTTCTGCTGACTGACACGGTTGGATTTATCCGTAAGTTGCCCACCCATCTTGTAGATTCGTTCAAATCGACTCTCGACGAGGTCCGGGAGGCGGACTTGCTTGTGCATGTTGTCGATATTTCACATCCTAATTTCGAGGAGCAGATAGAGGTGGTTGACAAGACGCTGCGTGAGATTTGCGACGGGGCTGAAAAACCGATGATCATGGTGTTCAATAAAATTGACGCTTTCACATATAAGCCAAAGGATGAAAATGATCTTACTCCGGAGACACGCGAAAACATATCGCTTGACGAGTTGAAACGCATGTGGATGTCCCGTCTGCCGCATGATTGTGTGTTCATATCGGCTAAGACCGGTACGAATATTGATGAATTGAAGCGGATGCTTTATGAACGGGCCAAGGAGATACATCTGACTCGCTTTCCTTATAATGATTTTCTTTTTCAGAAATATGACGAGGAAGACACCGAGATATAGAGGGTGTGTTGTTAAACGCTTTTTAGATCTCCATCCCTCTATGTAACCGCTTTCCTGTTCGTTTGTTGAGAACTAAGCGGTATTGAAAAAAACTGAAAGCGTCGACTTCATTTGTGAAGTCGACGCTTTTGTTCTTGTTTGGATTGGCCGCGATTCTCAGTCATGATTTCTTGTCAGTGACTTATTCCGAATGCTATTATTAGCCATGAGGATATCGACATATAGATAAGCATTCCTATTATGTCGTTGGTTATGGAGATAAACGGACCTGTAGCTATAGCCGGATCGATTTTGAATTTTTCAAGGGTAAGCGGGACAAAAGTGCCGAAAACGGAAGCGAACATGACCACGCAGAAAATAGAGATGGATACAGCGAAAGTCGTGACCTCGTGCCCGTGGCCGAGTGTGAAGAAATTATATAGGAAGACGAGTATCGCGATTATGCTGCCGTTGAGCAGCCCGACGCCAAGTTCCTTTAGCAGTTGGCGCGAAGACTTACGGATGTCAAGAGAGCCGTTGGCAAGACCTTGAACGACGATTGCTGAAGATTGTGTGCCGACATTGCCTCCTGTACTATAAGCGGGATGAACAGCGCAAGAGCCGGATCTATGACAAACCCGCCTTCAAAACGGCCAAGTATCAGAGAGTTGCACAATCCCCCGATCATGCCGATAAGTAGCCATGGCAGACGTGCTTTTGTCTGTGCGAAAAGTTTGTCGTCACTTTCTACGTCACCTGAAAGACCGGATGCCAACTGATAGTCGCGTTCGCTTGAGTCGCGCACCTTGTCCATTACGTCGTCGACTGTTATGCGCCCGAGAAGACGTCCGATAGAGTCTATGACAGGCATGGCGACAAGGTCGTATTTTTCGAAATCGAGAGCCACGTCGTCAATGGGCGTGTCGGCTTTGACTGACACAGGGTCTGTTTCCATCACATGACGGATCTTTGACACTGATGGGTGTGTGATGAGTTTTTTGAGAGGTAGAGTGCCTCGCAGGCGGTCTTCATTATCGACCACATAGACATAATAGACCTCGTCCATATCCTCGGCTTGCATACGCATCTGTTTGATACATTCCGGCATACTCCAGTTTTCGTTGACAACGATCATCTCAGTGCCCATAAGTCCACCGGCCGTGTCTTCGTCGTATTTCAAGAGGTCGATGATGTCGCCAGCCTGTTCGACGTCGTCAATGTGGCTGAGGATTTTTTCTCGGTCGTCCTCGTCGAGTTCCTGGATGATATCGACAGCGTCGTCCGAGTCGAGGTGCTCGATCTGTTTGGCGATATCCGCCACATCCATTTTTGAGAGGAGCTTGGCTCGGTCGTCCTCGTCAAGTTCCATCAAAAGATCGGCCTGCGTATCTTCGTCGAGAAGCTTAAACAGGTATTCCGCCTCGTCAAGATCCAGATCTTGGTAAAGTTCGGCTATGTCTGCCGGGTGAAGATCGGATAGTTCCTCACGGGCGGCCGTGTCGGCTCGGTCGTGTATGATTTTACGCAGATGGGCGAGATATTCCGGAGTGAATTCTTTCATATTCGTTCTGCCTCTTGGGCCGGTTGGAGATGTTAAATTCTTTTACCTGAGAGAGGTTATGAGCTTGGTCAGCTCTACAAACTCACCGACAGAAAGCTGTTCGGGGCGCATGGAGAGGAGGTGGGAGTCAGGCAAAGGTACTCCGGCCGGAAACATGCCGCGGATTGAATTGCGTATGGTTTTTCGTCTCTGTCCGAATGTGGTTTTGACCACGGATTTGAATAATTTTTCGTCGCATCCGAGTTCGGTCACTGTATTGCGGGTCATTCGAATGACCCCGCTTTTCACCTTTGGTGGCGGATTGAATACGTTTTCGTCTACGGTAAAGAGATATTCCACATTGTACCAAGCCTGAAGCAGGACGCTTAGTATACCGCGGGCCTTCGTCCCTGGTGCGGCAGCGAAACGCTCGGCCACTTCGCGCTGAAGCATACCGGAACAGCATACGACTTGATCGCGGTAGTCGAGAACATGAAAGAATATCTGTGATGATATATTATATGGATAGTTGCCGATGACACATAGTTTCTGTCCGTCAGGATAAACTTGTGCGAGATCAAGGCGAAGGAAATCAGCGTCAAGTATGCGTCCGGCAAGTTCCGGATAGTTATATCGCAGGTATTCGACGCTCTCTATGTCTATTTCAGCGACTTTTACGTCATGGCCTGTCGCGAGGAGATATTTGGTCAGCACCCCCATGCCCGGGCCTACTTCCATCACGGGAAGCCCTTTGTAGTCATCGAGAGTTGCGGCTATGCGCGCAGCGATGCTCTCGTCTGTAAGAAAATGCTGGCCGAGAGCCTTTTTGGGTTTGACATCGCTTCCCATGTCGGATTTGACATGTCTTTGTTTCATGGGCTTCTGCGCTTAAAGTGTGATTGAACGCTACAAAGATACGCCTTTTCGGTGAGTTATTAAACACCCTCTAACATCAATTTGATTATTTTAAACGATATCGTGCCAACCAAGAGTTGGCTCGGACGTTCTAACAGTGAACGGGATTTGTCAATCGCGTTCAACGGTAGCCAAGGGCATTACCCTCGGACTATATAATGTAAGAACTGTTTGCGGATATATTCCCCTCAGTTCCGATTGTTGAAGGTTTCTAAACCGTAGAAATCTTAGGATGGCGGCAGTGAAACCCCGCTATCCGATTAAAATCACCCGGCCCGGCAGTGGAACCAGCGTCCAGCCGGGCTTTTTGTCGTTAATCAGATCGTGCCGGTTGTGTTACTCACATCATTTTTTACGACTTGATTAAACACAACGATTATGTTGTGGATAAGGGAAAGACCATAGGCTTTTAGAGTTGGCCGAGTTCGACCATAGTGGCGACACGTTCGACGATAGCGTCCTTGCGGTCGGTCTCCGGATTGTATGTGGTTTTGAGGTTCACTCCGAAAAGTCGGCCGAAAGTCTGCCAGAAACTTGCGCGAAACGAGCCTAGAAATGCTTTTAAGATATTGTAGCTTGACTGGTCGGTCTCGCGATTTATCAATTTCACAAGCATCTGAGCCTGTGATTTGGTAAATTTTTTCAATGTGGGCTTGTATTGTTTGAACACTTCGCCCTCCATGCGCTTCAGATGCTCTTCTCGCTCTTTTTGTGTAGGGTAGGTCTCGATATATTCGTATGTCTCGATCAGGGTCTCGCAGATCAGTTTTGCGTAGGGGAGGGTTTTCTTTACATCGCGTACGGTCTTCCAATAAAATTCTTCTTCTTTCTTGTTTTTGAATTTCATTGGTGGAAATATGGTGACTTCCGCAAGTACGAGCATTAGCCTGTCTTCTCCGTCTTCCTGAAAAATGTAGTATCCTTGAATCGGTTTGACGCGTCCCGAACCAGCATTGATTATTTCAGGCACATCATCCCCATCGTCGGGCATGGCTCTGAGTATCCCCGGATGGAGGATAGACGTAGCCAGTAATAGTGCTGTCAGGATTTGTCGGATATATGTCATATATATTATAACATCCGGAGCGGGGATTTTATTGCGCCCTGTTCCGGATGTGTCTTTGGGTTATGATTTGGGTTCATGTGGTACGGGCGGATAATCCATGGTGTAGTGCAGTCCTCGGGATTCTTTTCGTTCTTTGGCCTGACGCATGATAAGATATCCTACATTGATTATATTGCGTAGCTCGCATATCTCGCGAGAGGCTTTCGATCGCTTGAAGAGTCGTTCTGTCTCCTCGTAGAGAATGTCGAGACGGTTCCAGGCACGGTCAAGACGGAGATTGGAGCGCACGATGCCAACGTATGTTCCCATTATCTGGTTTACTTCCTTGATGCTTTGGGTGATGAGCACCATTTCTTCGGGGTTGCGTGTGCCTTCGTCGTTCCATGAAGGTATGTCCGTGCGCAGTTCGTAATGGGGAGCGTTGTCAATGGCGTGTCTCGCTGCCGCGTCGGCATAGACAACGGCTTCGATGAGCGAATTGGATGCAAGTCGATTTCCTCCGTGTAGACCGGTGCATGAGCATTCACCGACGGCATATAGGCGCCTGATGGATGATTCTGCGTTCGAATCGACCTTTATGCCTCCGCAGAGGTAGTGGGCGGCCGGTGCGACAGGGATATAATCTTTGGTTATGTCTATGCCGAGTGACAGGCACTTGGCATAGATGTTCGGAAAATGATGGCGTGTTTCTTCCGGATCCTTGTGTGTCACGTCGAGATACACGTGGTCGTCACCCGTGAGTTTCATTTCGGAGTCTATGGCGCGGGCAACTATGTCGCGCGGAGCCAACGACAGTCGCGGGTCATACTTGTGCATGAATTCCTCACCTTTTAGATTGCGAAGCACAGCACCGTAACCGCGCATGGCTTCGGTTATGAGAAAATTCGGTCGGTCACCTGGGTGGTAGAGGGCGGTGGGGTGGAATTGGATGAACTCCATGTCTTTGACAGTGCCTTTGGCCCGGTAGACCATTGCGATGCCGTCACCGGTGGCCACAAGCGGGTTGGTTGTTGTCTGATAGACAGCGCCAACGCCCCCTGTCGCTATTAGCGTGATGCGCGAAAGGAATGTCTCGACATTTCCTGTGGACGTGTCAAGCACGTATGCTCCATAGCAGGTGATGTCGGGGGTTCGACGGGTGACTATTTTCCCCAAATGGTGTTGGGTGATTATCTCGATGGCGAAATGATGTTCGAATATGTCGATGTTGCCATTGGCTCTGACCGCTTCGATGAGCGATCGCTGTATCTCGAAACGGTATTGTCGGCATGGTGCAATATGCGGAACTCGGAGTGGCCGCCTTCGCGGTGCAGGTCGAAACTGCCGTCTTCTTTCTTATCGAAGTTTACTCCCCAGTTTATGAGTTCGCGTATCTGTTCCGGAGCTTCGGTGACCACTTTTCTGACCGCTTCAGGGTCGCTGAGCCAGTCACCGGCTATCATGGTGTCATTGATGTGCTTTTCGAAGTCATCGACTTCGAGGTTTGTGACAGAGGCGACGCCTCCCTGTGCCAAAGCGGTGTTCGCTTCGTCGAGAGTGGTTTTGCAGATGAGTGCTACGCGCCCTTTTGAGGCGACTTTAAGTGCGAAACTCATGCCGGCTATGCCTGAGCCTATTACAAGATAGTCATACTGTCGAGCCATACTATTTTTCTACGCTCTATGGTTTTAACTTGTGACGCGGTTCGCGTCTGTTTGGTACTACTTGATGATCGCGAGGCCTCCTTGGGCGGTCTCTTTGTAGATCGATGGCAAGTCATGGCCGGTCTGTTTCATCACTTCGACGATACGGTCGAAGCTTACGGAGTGGTGTCCGTCGGAAAACGAGGCGTAGAGATTGCTGTCGAGAGCGCGGGCGGCCGCGTATGCGTTGCGTTCGATGCATGGTATCTGAACGAGTCCGCATACAGGGTCGCAGGTAAGTCCGAGATGGTGTTCGAGTCCCATTTCGGCTGAGTATTCGATCTGTGCGGGTGTGCCCCCGAACAATTGGGTCGCCGCTGCCGCTGCCATGGCGCAGGCTACTCCTACTTCTCCCTGACAGCCTACTTCCGCTCCTGAAACGGAGGCGTTGTATTTGACGACGCTACCGAAAAGTCCGGCAGTAGCCAGCGCCCGGAATATACGTTTGTCGCTGAAACCTTTTGATGTCGATAGATGATAGAGCACAGCCGGCAATACTCCGGATGAGCCACATGTGGGAGCCGTGACGATCTTGCCTCCAGATGCGTTTTCCTCGCTGACAGCGAGGGCGTAGGCATAGAGCAGTCCACGGCTTCGGAGACTGGTGGTATGCCCTGTGGCATGGATATAATAGCTGACGGCTTTGCGACGTACTCCGAGTCCGCCGGGAAGCACGCCCTCCGCGTCGATGCCGCGTTCGACTGACTCTTTCATCACTTTCCACACTTCGCGCAGATAATCCCAAACGTCGCTGTCTTCACATTCATCGACATATTCCCAATAACTTTTGCCTGTTTTGTCGGTCCATGCGAGTATATCGGATATTGTGTTCATGGAATATACTTCCTTGACGGGCGGACGTTCTTCGCCTTCGTGAATTATGTCCCCTCCTCCGATTGAAAACACGGTGTCATTTCCAAGTTCGAGTCCCTCGGAATTAAAGGCTTTGAATGTCATTCCATTTGGGTGGAAAGGAAGGAATATGTCTGGCTGCCACTCGATTGTTGTCGGAGCTATGGGCTGCAATGCGCTAAGGATGGCCACATCAGTCATGTGGCCCTTTCCAGTGCCTGCAAGGGCTCCGTAAAGGGTCACGATAAAAGATGCGGCTTCCGGATAGCGGGAGCCAAACTCCTGGGCGGCTTTCAATGGTCCCATGGTGTGGGAGCTTGATGGGCCGTGTCCGATTTTATAGAGTTTTTTGATTGATTCCATCAGTCGATAAGGGCGCGTCCTGTCATTTCTGCCGGTTGTGGAAGTCCCATGATTTTGAGCATTGTCGGGGCTACGTCCGCGAGGCGTCCGTCTGTCAATGAGGCGTCTTTCCGTTCTGTGACGTAGATACAGGGAACAGGGTTCAGGGAATGTGCGGTGTTTGGAGTGCCGTCAGGGTTGACTGCGTTGTCGGCATTGCCGTGGTCAGCGATGATGATGACTTCGTATCCGGCTTGTTTCGCGGCTTCGACGGTGTCGCGGACGCATTCGTCGACGGCTTTGACAGCCTTGCAGATGGCGTCGTAGACTCCGGTGTGTCCGATCATGTCACCGTTGGCGTAGTTGACAACGATGAAGTCGTATTTTTCCTCCTTGATGGCTTCGACGAGTTTGTCTTTCACTTCGTAAGCGCTCATCTCGGGTTTGAGGTCGTAGGTTGCCACTTTGGGCGACGCTACGAGTATGCGTTCCTCCCCTTCGTAGGGCTGTTCGCGTCCACCGTTGAAGAAGAAAGTCACGTGGGCGTATTTTTCGGTCTCTGCGATGTGCAGCTGTTTTTTGTCGAGGCTTGAAAGGTATTCGCCCAGAGTGTTTCCGACGTTTTCTTTCGGGAAAAGGATGTGCACACCGGTAAATGAGGCGTCGTAAGGGGTCATGCAGTAATATTGCAGCCCAGGGATGACTTTCATGCCAGCTTCAGGTATGTCGTGCTGTGTCAGGGCGATGGTCAGTTCCTTGGCGCGGTCGTTGCGGTAGTTGAAGAAGATGACTGCGTCGCCCTCTTTGATGGTTCCGTCGACGGTGGAGTTGCTGATCGGTTTGATGAATTCGTCAGTGACATCTTCGTCATAGCTTTGCTGTACGGCTGCGGCCATGTCTGTTGCTTTCTTGCCCTCTCCGTTGACGAGAAGGTCGTAGGCGACTTTGACTCGCTCCCAGCGTTTGTCGCGGTCCATGGCGTAGTAGCGGCCGATGATCGAAGCGATCTTGCCTACTGATTTTGCGCAGTGGGCTTCGATCTGTTCGATAAAGCCTTTTCCGCTGCGCGGGTCGGTGTCGCGTCCGTCCATGAAACAGTGGATGTATACTTTTTCAAGTCCATAGCGGGCTGCTATGTCGCAGAGCGCGAAAAGATGGTCGAGCGATGAGTGCACACCTCCGTCGCTTGTAAGCCCCATGAAGTGTATTGCCTTGCCGTTATCGCGGGCGTATGTGAACGCGTCTACTATTTCGGGGTTCGAAAGGATAGAACCGTCTTTGCAGGCCTTGTTGATTTTCACGAGATCCTGATAGAGTACGCGTCCGGCTCCGATATTGAGATGTCCCACTTCGGAGTTGCCCATCTGGCCGTCTGGAAGACCGACGTTTTCGCCTGATGCCTGTAACTCGCTGTGGGGATAGGTGGCCATTAGATAGTCCCAATAGGGGGTAGGGGTTGAGAATATAGCGTCACTCGCTGAATGGTTGCCGATTCCCCAACCGTCGAGAATCATTAACAATGCTTTCTTAGCCATGATTTTATAGAAATTGTAGATGTTTGATTGACGTAAGATCAGGCTTGCCGTCGGCTCCAGGTGATAAAATTCCGCCATGGAATGCTTGTCGGTAAGCGTATCGATAATTAATTAAATATAGGTGCAAAGATACGCATTTTTACCCAAAATCATTAAGAGGGTATTTAAAAACAAAAGTTAATATCTGAGCGAAAGTTTTGAGAAGGATATTGCTTTGAGCCGATGGAGTATAGCGTACTATGAGATTGAGCCTAAAAGTAAGAACTACTCAAAAACTTTCTGAGACGGTTGTATTGTCTTTTTTTCATTGTATACCGAATTTGTCTAAATTTAAAATTATCCGGGGTTTGGTGTCTCTTTTGCTGGATAGCGACAAGTATATTGCGCTTTGGATATCAATGATTTTTTCGATACTGTAGACACCGTTTTCTTTGTGATCATTAGTTCTCGTGTCGATCTGTTGCCTCCTGGAGAGTATGAATATACGATCACGTTTTGGGCGTTTATACGAATGTCAGTATCGACGCACAAATAAAGGATAGTAGTTTGCAAGTCTGCATGGCAATAGGTTTTAACAATTGTCAAAATAGTAAATTGCCTGTCTTACAATTATAAATCAAGTTAATTTTTAAACAGCCTTTTGGTTTGGGTGACGCAATTTGGGATTTCGTCCTGATAGTGGGATACGAATATAAGGGATGAGCCGTTGCGTATGGTGAGTGTATCGATGACGTTGCGGACACGTTTTTTTGATTCTGAGTCGAGGCCGTGGAGCGGTTCGTCAAGGATAAGGAGGTCGGGCTGCTTGATAAAGGTACGGGCGAGAAGTGTCATGCGTTGTTCTCCGGATGATAGTGTTTCGAATTTTCGGTCAGCAAGGTGGCTGATACCGAGAATTTCGAGCCATTGTAGGGACACTGTATGTTCTTCGTCCGTGATCTTCGCGAAACGGTTAAGCATTGAGCGTAGTCCGCGGGCCACGATATCTGCGACCGTTTCTGCCGAACGGAAATAAAGTTGCATTTCGGGGCATATGTAGCCGATGCGGTCTTTGATGTCCCAGATGCTTTCACCGCTTCCGCGACGACGGTCGAAAAGGGTTATGTCGTTTGCGTAGGCCTGTGGGTGGTCACCGCATATCATGCTTAGGAGGAGTGATTTTCCGCTACCGTTGGGTCCGGTCAGCGCCCATCGTTCTCCATGTCGGACTTCCCAGTCGATATTGGCAATGACTTCGCGGTCACCGTAGCGCAGGTGTCCGGAGTTGATCGCGAAAGCTGTGTCGAATTCTTTTCGAGCCGTAGGATGTGACGGTAATAAATACTGAGAGGGGCTTTCGGATGTATGCTTTGTCCGCGTCGCGCGCAGAGTTTCGATTTCATCGTGACTTGTGGCAAGTCTCTTTAAAATGCGGTTTTCGAGGATGAGGACGGAGTCAGCGTAGGCGGGGATGTCGGCATTGTCACAGATAAGCATTACGATACCTATGCCTTCCGATTTGAATTTTTCAAGAGCCGAGTCGAGTTCCTGCCGTGAAGCCGAGTCAAGTCCGATGTAGGGATTGTCGAGCACGAGTATATCAGGTCGTGAATACAGTGCGTTGACGACGAGCAGTTTGCGCAGCTCCCCGCTTGACAGGTAATTTATGCGTTTGCCTGTGATTTCGCGCAGCCCGAATGCTGTACAGAGTCTTTGCCACTCCGGATTTTCGGATGGTTGTCCGACGATTTCGGCCACTGTAGGCACGAAATCATTTGCGGTCGATTCGAGCCTTTGTTCGTGTGACAAGACATCGACGCCTGTAAACGAATGGATATCTGTAAAAGTGAGCATTTTGGCTGTCATTCCCTCAAAGCGGAACGAAAGACGGTTGCCGTATGCGTGCCGCCCTTTTGCGAGGATGAGTCCGAGGGTTGATTTTCCTGAGCCGTTAGAGCCGACAACCGCGCAGATGCCTTCCGGTATCGCCAGCCGTGATGGATTTGAGAGTGTCACGTTGCCATATCCGAGCCGTTCGCTCTCAAATTTTACAGATTCTTTCATTTTGGCATTCTTTTCTCTGCAAAATTAGGAAAATTTCCTTAATTTTGCCACCGACCTGCCCGTAAGGGGCAGGCTACCATGAAATCATATCATAAATAACAACTCATCACTTATGTTTAAAAATCAACCGGCAGGTCTTTATGTGCTGTCGCTCGCCAATACTGGAGAGCGTTTCGGCTACTATACCATGCTTGCCATTTTCCTGCTTTTCCTGCAGGCGAAATTCGGCCTCGATTCGACCGTTTCGGGCCAGATCTATGCGGGCTTTCTCGCGCTTGTCTATTTCATGCCGTTAATCGGTGGTTGGGTGGCTGATAAATGGAGTTTCTCCAAATGTGTTGTCACAGGTATCGCTGTGATGTTCGTTGGCTATCTTGTCATGGCTATTCCGACCGATATCCGCAGCACATCGTCTCTCGCCATTCTCTGTTGCGCTCTTGTCCTGATTGCCTGCGGCACAGGGCTTTTCAAGGGCAATTTGCAGGTGATGGTCGGTGATCTTTATAACGAGGCACGCTATAGCGGTCAGCGCGACGCGGCTTTCTCGCTTTTCTATATGGCGATCAACATCGGTTCGATGTTCGCGCCTATGGCCGCCACCGCTATGTGCAACATGGCGATGAAAGCCAAGGGTTTTGTCTATGTGTCATCGCTTCCGGCCATGTGCAACCAATACCTTGACGGAGCTGAAAACGCGGCCGATATCGTTGCGACCGCTGCTGACAACGGAATGGCTGTCGGAGCGGATGTCGCTGGATTTGCAAGCACATATATAACGACTCTTTCAACCGGTTATAGCTATGCGTTCGGAGTGGCCTGCGCATCGCTTATAATCAGTTTCCTTATTTACTTCCTTGGTCGTCGCACATACGTGCATATCCTCAATGACAAGAAACAGGCCGGTGCGGCAAAGGCTGCCGTCACTACCGGTCCGGAGCTTACTCCCGCGCAGACCAAGCAGCGTGTGGTCGCTTTGCTTCTTGTTTTCGCTGTGGTTATATTCTTCTGGATGGTATTCCATCAGAACGGTGCTACGCTTACAGAGTTTGCCAAGAGCTGCACATCGCCTGACGCTACAGGCTGGACACGTATCGGCTTCAATGTCTGGGCTCTCTTGAGTGTCGCTGTCGGTGTGTATGCTTTGTTCAACCTTTTCCAATCAAAGGGTGCTGTAAGCAGAGGCATATCCATTGCCATTCTGTTGCTTGTGGGCTGGGCACTGTACTATTTCTACAATACTACTCCCGAAACTGTAACCGGCATCCAGCCTCAGCAGTATCAACAGTTCAATCCTTTCTATGTCGTGGCTCTTACACCCTTCTCTCTCGCTATCTTCGGTTGGCTCGCCAAGCGTAATAGCGAACCTTCAGCGCCCCGTAAGATCGGCTATGGTATGATCATGGCTGCTGTGGCCTACGGTGTTATGCTTGTCGGTTCTCTCGCGATCGTTGGGACAAGCGCGGCAGTATCGCCCAACTGGCTTATCTCCACTTATCTGCTTCTTACTTTCGCTGAACTTCTTCTGTCACCGATGGGCATCAGTTTTGTCAGCAAGGTGGCTCCTCCGAAGTTGAAAGGATCGATGATGGGTGGATGGTTTGCCGCTACTGCAGTCGGTAACTATCTTGTTTCTATCCCCATGCTTCTTTGGGGTAAGATTTCGACCGCCATGCTTTGGGGTATACTTGTTGTCATCTGTCTTGTGTCAGCGGCATTCATATTCTCTATAATGAAGAAACTTGAGGCTGCAACGTCCGACACTCAGGCTCCCGCAGGTGTCGATCAGCTCGAGACTGTGGAAGACGAAGCGATTTGATCTCGTTAAGCCCATGAGGCTATAGCCAATTGATATCACCGCCATTGGAATCCAAATTGTTCCAATGGCGGTTTTGTTTCAGGTCCTATTATGTCTGTTCTTGTGGTGGAATATATAATTCATTGAAGATTCTGTATGTGATTTAACAAGTGTTTGAAGCTTTTAGAGTGTTTTGGGTATGAGGAGGTAAATAAAAATGAGCTTTTTGAGTAATTTTGTGATGAGATTCGGAGTTTGTGATTGCGGCTTATATCGTATGCACATAATGTTCCGTTATCGACAGTCAATGGATTCCCGTGTTTAGAGTCGGGTCAGTGTGATTTTCTAAGGTAATTATCAATCTAAAAAGACACAAACAATTGAATAAACGTAGTATCTGGGGTGATCGTAACCGCCCTTCGACAGTGGTTTCGCTTGGGCCGTTGTCATTCCTGTTGATTTCTCTTGTGGCTGTTATAGTTTTTATGGGATCGGATTCGGTGTCTGAATTCGGACCATGGATACTTATAGCCTCATCCATGCTTGCTCTCGGGCTTGCCATCTTCGGTGGGATAGCGACTAAACGAGGTTTGAGAACAGGTCTTTATCGCAGTGCGTTGCAGATTCTTCCAGCGATACCGATATTGATCTGTATAGCTATGGTCGCGACGACATGGATGCTTTCGGGTGTAGTCCCCACGTTGATCTCGTTTGGCCTTGAATTGTTGTCGCCGAGATTCTTTCTCGTAATAGCGTGCGCTGTATGTTCCGTTATATCGGTTATGACCGGCAGTTCATGGACCACGATTGCGACTATAGGTGTTGCCTTTATGGGGATAGGCGGGGTGATGGGCTATAGCGATCCGTGGATTGCCGGAGCTGTGATCTCAGGGGCATATTTCGGTGACAAGGTGTCACCGTTGAGCGATACGACGGTCGTGGCCTCATCGACAGCCGGGGTTGATCTATTCGACCATATACGTTATCTCATGTATACTACCGTTCCTGCGATGGGTATTTCGCTTGTTGTGTTTCTCTGCGTCGGGCTTTTTTCAACGGTAGGATTGCCTGACAGCGACACTGCGGTGACGGGCATACTTGGTGATACCTTCAATTTGACATCATGGACGCTTCTTATACCGGTTTTTACATTGCTTATGATCGTGTTGCGGATACCGACCTTTATAGTGCTGCTTGTTGCGTCGATGCTTGGTGTCGTGGGGATATTCGTGTTTCAGCCACAGTTTTCGATGTCGGTGGCAGATGTGCTGTCATCAATCTGGAGTGGTGTGGACTTAAAGACGGGAGACGCTTTTCTCGACGGTCTTGTCGGAACGGGAGGTATAATAGGTATGTTGCCTACGGTTTTTCTTGTCCTTTCCGCGATGCTTTTCGGCTCTGTGATGATAGGTACCGGTATGCTTGCGAGATTGACCGAGGCTTTTACCGCGTCACTGCGCAAACGAACTCCTATTGTTAGTGCCACTGTCTGTAGCGGCCTTGCTATGAACTGTGCTACTGCCGACCAGTATCTCGCGCTTATAATCACCGGCAACATGTATCGTTCGCTCTACCGTCGTTTCGGTTTGGAACCGCGTCTGCTTGGCCGTTCGTTGGAGGATTCGATATCTGTGACCTCGGTCCTCGTTCCGTGGAATTCGTGCGGATTGACTCAGTCTACGGTTTTGGGTGTTGCCACGCTCTCTTACCTGCCGTGCTGTATATTCAATATATTGACACCGTTGATGAGCATTTTGGTGGCGCGTATCGGGTTTCGTATACCGGATCCGGTGAAATGTTATAAGCCGGCTTTGGACGCAAAATAAAAAAACGAACTTCAAAATCCATTTGCGGATTTTGAAGCTCGTTTTAAATAAGGTTTTCTATGAGTCCTTGCGGATTAGGCCTATTCCGAGAGGATGGCAGGTGCGTTGTAAACACGCGCACCGAGTTCCTGGTCGAGCATATAGAGACCCATTCCGTTGTCACCGATGAGTTTGAACTTGTCGATGAGAGTGTGGCAGTTGTCTTCTTCTTCTACCTGTTCGCTGACAAACCATGCCAGACGGTCGCGCGTGGCATAGTCATTTTCGGCTTCCGCAAGGGCATATAGGTTGTTGATGAGCGCGGTCACTTTCTGCTCGTGTTCAAGAGTCGCCTTGAAAGCTTCGAGTGGAGAGTTCCATGCGGTGGGGACAGCGTCGATGGCTTTGAGCTCCACACGGCCTCCGCGCTGGTTGATATAGTTCATGAAGATTGTGGCGTGGGCCTGTTCTTCCTGAAATTGGATTTTAAACCAGTTTGCGATGCCGGGCATACCCTCGGCCTCAAAATGGAGACCCATCGAGAGGTATAGGTATGCACTCCATAATTCCGCGTTGATTTGTGCGTTGATCGCGTCTTGAACCTTGTTGCTTAGCATATTCTATAAATATTAGGTTGATTTTTTTAATATCAGGCTGACTGTTCGGTATATTTTGTCAACTGACAAAAATACAAAACTTTCATAGTATAATTAACAAAAATCCGGATATTTTTATCCGGATTTTTGTTAAAATAGTGTTTATGTAATTGTCAAAAACACATGTGTGAATAAAACAATATGATTATTTTTTGACTGAGCCTTTGAATGTCTTATCAGAAGCTTTTAAATCGGCATCTTTTTCATAAAGGGGGCTATATTTCCCTTCTGGCATATCAAATAATACGAATTTATTGCATCGTCGAGCTGCTACTATTTTGTCAGACGTGGCTGTTGTGATCGCGTCAATGGCCAAGCCGAGTAGTCCATTGTTGCCGGATGAATAGTCAACGGATAATTCTCCGGAGCGGTCGAACAGCACCTCTCCTGTATGTGCCGACTTAAGGGTGTATTCAATTCCGACAGTGATTTTGCTCAGCAATGACTTTTTCTCCCATTTGGTGATAGTTGTATATAAAATAGCGTCTGCCCCGAAAAAGTTTTGAAAAGTCTTTTGAGATCCATTGATAAACATTTCGCTGTCATAGGCGCTTTCCTGTTTAAGAAGATCCATGGCCAGGAAAGGAGATATTACGTAATAGCCTTTCTCGCACAGTGGTTTTGCAAGCGATGAGTAAAAATATTCTTTGGCTTCTGCGTGATTGGTATTGTTGATAGGAGGCATTACAAGGATAGTGTTTGGTTTTTCCTCGTACATTTTTGAATATAGGGATCCTCGTGTGTGTTTTGATACCGAACAAGAGGCCAATGCGATAGATGCAAGAAATATAAGCAGATAGTTTTTCATGGGATGATTTGCTTTTTTATTTTTTCTATGAATGGTTTGGATTCGGGGTAGAGCTCAATTTCACGGTCGAGCATTGATAGTGCTTCGGAGTTTCTCCCTTGCTTTAAAAGAAGATAAGCTTTTTCCGCACAAATGCCTGGGGGGACTGTTTTCCTTGTGCCTTTTTGTTTTGAGCCCATTTTGTCAAAACATTCGTCAAGTTTTGATTCATTTTTGTCGGATGGATCTTTTGTGTACTCGTATGAGACTTTTTCATAATTCTCCCAGGAATAGAGAGTTTTTGTTGTCGACATACATGATGTCATAAAAAACGCGATGAATGACAGTCCTGTTAATTTTGCCGCTCGATGTTTCATAATCTGATAATTTTGGTCTGTTGGCTGCTTAGAAATATGGTTTTAGAGTATAAAATCTTGTCTTTATATCGGATTTCAACATGTCGTTTTCCCGGATGGATTTCATGTAGGCTGCCATTGTGCTTTTCGGTTGATTGTTTTTCGTTGATAACTTTTACGTCGAAAAAGGTTTTTCCGTCTATAAACACTTGTACGGTCTTTCCTCTATATTGTTTTCCAGAGATAATAGAGATAAAAGCGCGATCTCCCTTTCCGTAGCTTGTCGAGAAAGAACCTGTACGGCATCCTGTGAGGGAAATACAAATGCAACTTATGATTACAATCCAGATAGTTGAAAATAAATTTCTCCGTTTCATTTTGATTCTTCAATTATATAGTTATTGATCTGTTCCGGAGAAATATTCCCACTCAAGACGGTTACAATCGAATATTCTGTTTCCGGGGTGTCTCCGCCTGTCATTTCGACTTTAATTTTGGCTATTTCTTTTCCGGGGAGAGTTATAATTATTCCGGTTTGGGGATTTTTTACTTGTTTACCCTTGGTCTTTACATTGAACTCCATTTCAGGTTCGATGCCTTGACTTGCACCACCGCCTATAATTACTCCATCGTTGTCAATGGCGAGAAAATATGATCTCCAAGGTTTGTCGGATAGCTTGTTGATGATGTTTTCGACTAATTGGTCTATAGCTGCAGATATAGCTTTGTCGCTGAGAGTCGCATCGTAACCTGCATGTCCTCCGGTTCCGACAAACGAACTTTTTGTGGTAATTTCCGCTGCTCCTTTGCCTTCGTCTGAGAAGATGATTTGTCCGGTTGCCACATCGATCAGGCGAATGTTTACGGCTGCTTCTACGGTCTGTGTTTTGGAAGATGAGAAAACTTTGGTTTGGCTTGTGGTCTTTCTTCCGAATTCCGTTATAGAACCGACGATCATATAGTCAGCTCCGATTGCTTGTTGTGATGATTGGCCGTTGCGGTTCGCTTCTTCGCGTATTGAGGCGAGGTCATTTCGTTCAAGCAAGAGAAATTTTTCAGAGGCTGCCAGTTTGGCCGATAAAATGTCAAAGGCCTGTTTGCCCATAGGATCGTTTTCTTTGTCATAGAACAGCCCTTTGCCATATTCGGTCTCATTTGAGAATCTTCCGATCGCTACTTTACGTTTCATTGTCTTCTTTAGAGAGTCCGATGTCAGAACCGTTGGTTCTTCAATAATGACGGTTTTTTGTGCTGACATTGATATTCCGCATAGGATCAATGTGATACACAATAAAAAGAATTTTGTTCTCATAGATGTGATGATATGGAATTTCTTCAGGGTTAATAAATGCAAATTTATATCATGACCGGCTAATTACCCCCCCCGATTGTTAAATATACTTAAAATAGATATCTCGTTTTCATATCGAGATGTGGCTGGCATCCAACTGATAATACGCGATTATGGAATCTTAATAAATTATCCGCCCCGGATTCAGTGCTATCCCATAGTGGAGACCTTGAATCCGAGGCGGATAAAATGTATTTCAGAGCTTCTATAAAGCCTCAATCATGTCAAGCAAACGTTTGGCATGCGCTGAACATAATGCCGGTGAAGGGTTCATCATTTCATACGAACATACATAACCGACCCATTTCATGCCGCAATAGCGTGCCAAGGCCAAAAACGGATACATAAATTCGTCCATCGTATATCCTTCTGCTCCGGTTTCGCGATATGCGCTTTCAGGCGCGCCAGCCGTGCATGAAACTACAAAAGGCTTATTTTTAAGTTTATCGCCACCCGGGCCGTAAGAGAACCCGTAAGTGATAACATCTTCCATATATCTGTGCATCAGCGACGGGGCACCGAACCATTGTATAGGGAACTGAAAGATCACGACATCAGCTTCGGCAAGCTTTTTCTGCTCAGCGCTGATATCGATGTTTCCATCGGGATAAAGTTCCCGGATGTTGCTGAACTCTATTTTGCCGTCAAGCGCGGCAAGGGCATCTGTTATACCCTTGTTTGCCACCGAACGTTCCCATTGAGGGTGTCCGGTCACTATAAGTATATTTTTCATACAGTTATATCAATTATCAAAATTTAAACACAAATTGATACAACATGGTTTGCATTAAAGTTAAAGAGTTATTTCGATGTGTGAGGAAAAGATGTAATTTTGAATTTGTCGTAAAGTCTGTGGAACTTCTCGGCAATCTTGCGGTTGCACAGGTTGTTGATGGAGCCGACGTGGCTGTGGCATATATTGCGGTCGGGGCTATAGCTGCCGTCGCGGACTTCGAGTCCGACTTTCTTATAGGCTTCACGGAAAGGCATCCCTTCAAGGACGAGGCGGTTGACTTCCTCTACGGTGAACAGATAGTCATAGCGGCTGTCGTTGGTTATGTCCGTCTTGACCTTGATATGTCGCAGCATGAAGTCGGCCATGTCGAGACAGGAAATGATTTCGCGGGTGGCAGGGAAGATTATGTCTTTCAGCAATTGCAGGTCGCGGTTGTAGCCGAGCGGGAGGTTGGCGGTGAGGAGGGCGATTTCGTTTTGGACCGATTGCAGACGGTTGCATTTTCCGCGCATGATCTCGAAGACATCGGGATTTTTCTTATGTGGCATTATGGACGAACCTGTGGTCAGTTCGTCGGGGAATGTGATGAACCCGAAGTTCTGACACATCCATAGGCAGACGTCCATCGCAAGGCGTCCAAGTGTCGAGGCTATGGCTCCGATTGCCATCGCGGCGGCGCGTTCGGTTTTGCCGCGTGACATCTGTGCGGCCACGACGTTGTAGTGCAGGGTCTCGAATCCGAGTAGACGGGTGGTCATCTCGCGGTCAAGCGGGAAAGATGAGCCATAGCCTGCCGCTGAACCAAGCGGATTTTGGTTGGCCACGTTGTAGGCTGCGAGGAGAAATTGCATATCGTCGACGAGAGCTTCCGCGTATGCTCCGAACCAAAGTCCGAAAGACGATGGCATAGCGACCTGTAGATGTGTGTATCCAGGCATCAGTACGTCTTTGTATCGCTCGCTAAGATTTTGCAGACATGAGAAAAGACGCTCTGTGGCATCGGCAACGTCGCAGAGCTCGTCGCGCATGAATAGCTTTAGGTCGACGAGCACTTGGTCGTTGCGCGAACGTCCGGAGTGTATCTTTTTGCCTACGTCACCGAGGCGTTCGGTTAGCATGAATTCGACCTGAGAGTGTACGTCTTCCACGCCAGGCTCGATAGTGAATTCTCCACGTTCGATGATTTCGGCTATCTCACCGAGAGCTTTGAGAAGGATTTTGAGTTCGTCAGCAGACAGGAGCCCGATGCTTTCGAGCATACGTATATGCGCCATCGAGCCTTGGACGTCATAGCGCGCGAGACGCAAATCGAGTTCACGGTCATTTCCTACGGTGAATTCTTCTATCATTTTGTCGGGCTCGAAGCCCTTGCTCCATAATTTCATATCGAATAAAAGGAGGGGATGAATCGTTCCCCGTTTTAAAATTGTAAACTTCTGATAAGTTCTTTATATAAAGGTATGGCAGAGTTTATTTCCTCTATTAACACATACTCGTTAGCCGAATGGCTTCGTGACGACTGTCCCGGTCCGATCTTGATGGACGGAAAGTCGTGCATCAACGACATGTCGCTTGTGGTCGGAGAGACAAAAGGGCTGAGACCCAAAGAGACCACGCTTCTGACAAGCGTGTGAGAACTGTCGATTACGGAGGCTCTCACACGTGTCGAACGGGGTGTCAATGTGCTGTGGTTTATGATCTTGCGTAATAGCTCGATGGTCTCTTCGTTTGTATACGCGTCTGTGGTCCTGATGTCTGCCACCCATTTGCATTCATCGGGGATGGCGTTGTGCTGCCAGCCGGCATTGATTTGGGTTATATTCACGCTTATCGGCCCGAGCGTCGGTGACTCGTTCGGGAATTCATAGTGTCGCAGGGTGTCGATGTCTTCCATCGCCCGGTATATTGCATTTACGCCCTCTCCGCGGGCTGCGTGGCCTGTAACACCGGAGGTGACACAGTCGAGTACGACAAGTCCGCGCTCGGCTATGGCGGGCTGCATTCCTGTCGGCTCGCCTACGATCGCGCAGTCAATATTTATTCCTTTCTCCTTGAGGTGTGGAAGGAAGGCTCTCATGCCGTATTCTCCACCGACTTCTTCCTCGGCCGTCAAGGCAAGGATTAGGTTGAAAGGAAGGTCGGAGCAGCGCAAATCGAGGAATGTGCTGATCAGAGATACAACCGACGCCCCCGCGTCATTGCTCCCGAGACCATAAAGACGTCCGTCGTGTTCGATCGGAGTATATGGGTCTATCGTGTAGCTCACAGCGGGTTTTACTGTGTCGTGATGGGAATTGAGCAGCAGTGTTGGTTTAGATCTGTCGAGTCCGGGAGCGGTCGCGTAGATGTTGTTGCGATATCGTAGAGGAGATGCGCCATGCGAATTGAGATAATCATACAGCAGCCCTGCTGTCCCTTCTTCCTTACGGGAGTGTGAAGGGACCGATATCAATTGCCTGAGCAGTTCGATTGCAGGATTCGATGCCATTGTCAGATCTGTTTAATTTTTTATTAAGGTTCCACTTTGACAGGCTATCGCACCGGAATGCTTGATTGTCACGCTCTCCACACCGGCAGATATTGCCGCGAAAGCGTTGTCTATCTTTGGGATCATTCCTTTGTTCACTATTCCGGCTTTGCGCAGAGAATCATAAATTTCATGAGTGATAAGCGGTATCACGGAATCGGGGCGGTTGATGTCTTCCATGACTCCGGCATGCTCGAAGCAAAACACCAGTTCGGTGGGAGCGATACGAGATGCGCCTATGGCCACGGCCGAGGCTATTGAATCAGCGTTGCAATTTAGCAGTGTTCCGTGTCCGTCATGAGTTATGGCACAGAATACGGGGGTTATGCCTGATTCGAGCAGAGAGGTTATCAGTTGCAAATTAATCCCGTCATGGTGTATATCGCCTACGTATCCGTAGTCGACCGGACGCGGGTCGCGACGAACGGCTGTAATGGAATTGCCGTCGGCTCCGGTAAGTCCGATTGCGTTGCACCCTTCAGCCTGAAGTAGGGAGACGATGCGTTTGTTGACCAATCCGGCATATACCATTGTGACAACGTCGAGGGTCTCGCGTGTGGTGACGCGTCGTCCTTCGATCATTGTGGTCGGGATATTCAGTCGTTCGCTCAGGCGTGTGGCTTTCTTTCCTCCACCGTGTACCAGGATTTTTTTTCCTGGAAGTCTGACAAAGTCATTTATGAACTGTCCGAGAGCATCCGGATTGTCAACTACGTTGCCACCGATTTTTAAGACCGTGATTTTCTCCATTTCTATATTGCTATCGTTTTCAAAGTCTGTTTAAAGGCTTTCGAGCATCCGTTTCAGCACGACCTGCGCTGAAATCTCGCGGTTAGCTGCCTCGGGAATGACGATGCTGCGCTCTGATTCGATGACCTCGTCGGTAACGATCATATTGCGGCGGACCGGCAGACAGTGCATGAAGAAAGCGTTGTCGGTAAGCGCCATTTTTTCAGAATCGACAGTCCATGCGCGGTCGGTTGACAGCACTTTGCCGTAGTTGGGGTCGGTGTATGCCGCCCAGTTTTTGGCATAGACAAAGTCGGCTCCTTCGAGGGCTTTACGTTGGTCGTATTCCACACGGGCATTTCCAATGAACGAGTCGAGTTCATAGCCGTGGGGATGTGTGATTACGAATTCATAGTCAGTGGCGTTCATCCATTCGGCAAAAGAGTTGGGGACAGCCTGAGGTAACGCGCGCGGATGCGGTGCCCATGTCATCACCACTTTAGGCCGTGGCTTTGTCTTGAATTCCTCGATAGTGATGAGGTCAGCGAAGCTTTGGAGGGGATGGCGAGTAGCGGCTTCCATACTGAACACCGGTCGTCCGGAATATTTTATGAACTGGTTGATGACGCGTTCTTCGTAGTCCTCGGTTTTGTCATTTAAACCAGCGAAAGAGCGAACGCCTATTATGTCGCAGTAACAGCCCATGACCGGTATCGCTTCGAGCAGATGTTCGGCCTTGTCACCATCCATTATGACCCCTCGTTCTGTTTCGAGTTTCCAGGTTCCCTGGTTTACGTCGAGCACGATTACGTTCATGCCGAGATTCATCGCGGCTTTCTGTGTGCTGAGCCTGGTGCGTAGGCTCGAGTTGAAGAATATCATCATCAGAGTCCGGTTCTTGCCTAAAGCTGAGTATGCGAAGCGGTCTGATTTTACCTTTAAAGCCTCCTTGACTGCTATGTCGAGAGGGCCTATATCGCTTACATTAGTGAAATTTCTCATCGTTTTTATGTGCCTTTTGTGGAGAGTATGGTTTTGAACGCTTCGATGAAACGTTGTGCATGTGTAAGTGTAAGAGAGAGTGGTGGAAGTAGGCGTACAGTGTGTTCTCCGGCTCCACCGGTAAAGATATGGTGGTTGAATAAAAGTTGTTTTCGGAGTTCCGAGGCCGAGGCCTTGATTTCTATGCCGATCATAAGCCCACGTCCGCGTATATCGGTTATTTCCGGATTGGACGTGGCGATGTCTTGAAGTTGCTTCATTAGATATTTACCTACAGTCGACGCATTTGCTATCATATTTTCAGACTCCATGACATCGAGTACGGCTATTGCGGCCGCGCAGGCAAGGTGGTTGCCTCCGAATGTGGTGCCGAGCATGCCTTTGGTTGCTTTTATATGTGGAGCGATAAGCACGGCTCCCATAGGAAAGCCATTGGCGATGCCTTTGGCACATGTGATTATGTCGGGGCGTATGCCGGTGTATTGATGGGCGAAGAAGCGTCCGGTGCGTCCGTAGCCTGATTGAATTTCGTCAAGTATAAGCAAAGTGCCGGTGGCTTTACAAAGTTCGCTTAGCTCGTGTATGAAATCGTCATTGATCATGCGTATGCCGGCAACGCCCTGTATGCCTTCTATAATCACGGCTGCGAAATCGCCTGTCGAGAGAAGTTTTTCAGCGGCATTGATGTCATTGAGCGGGGCGAATTCTACGTTTGCGGTTGAGTTAAACGGGGCTTGGATTTTCGGATTATCGGTCGCAGCCACCGCTCCTGATGTGCGTCCGTGAAAGGCGCGGTCAAAGGCGAGAATTTTTTTTCGTCCCGTATGGAATGAGGCGAGTTTCATCGCGTTTTCGTTGGCCTCCGCTCCGGAGTTACAGAGGAAAAGAGCGTAGTCGTCATAGCCTGAAATTCGCCCAAGGCGGTCAGCAAGTTGTTGCTGAAGCGAATTTATGACGGAATTTGAGTAGAATCCGAGTTTGGATACTTGTTCAGAGATTGCGTTGACGTATACTGGATGGGCATGGCCTATGGAAATAACGGCATGGCCCCCGTATAGGTCGAGATATTCTGTTCCGTCTGCGGTGTAGACGTGGTTGCCTATACCGCGGACAGGTTCTATGTCATAGAGTGAATAAACGTCAAAGAGAGTCATCTTTGAATACTGAGTGTTTTGGAGTATGGAAGAATTTTATCCGAAAAGTAAAAATCTGTATGGCTATACATCTTCTTTAAGAGTCAATGGCCGTGCATGGCTTAGAACGCGGATGGTTTCAGTCTTAGTCCAGTGTCTTCAGGGAATCCGCAGATGAGATTGAAGTTCTGGACGGCCTGCCCCGATGCTCCTTTCAGAAGATTGTCGATGGCGGAAACGATAAGCAGTTTTGAGCCATGTTTTTCGAGCGAGACAAGAGCCTTGTTTGTGTTGACTACCTGTTTGAGATCTATTTGTCGGTCGGATACATGAGTGAATGGGGCGTCAGTATAGAAATCTTTGTAGATGCCGTTTATTTCGTCAATTCCGAGATCTGTCTCAACAGTCGCCATGACAAAGATGCCACGGGCAAAATCTCCACGTACAGGAATGAAAGTTATCTCGGAGTCGAAACTTGACTGTATCAGACGGAGAGTACGCTCGATCTCTGTGAGATGTTGGTGGGTGAAGGGCTTGTAGACCGAAAGGTTGTCATTTCGCCAACTGAAATGTGTTGTGGCACTTGGTTTGACTCCTGCTCCGGTCGAGCCAGTGATGCCGGTTACATGTATTGCTCCTTTTAATAAGCCTCGGGATGCAAGTGGCAGCAACGCAATTTGGATAGCTGTGGCAAAGCATCCTGGATTGGCTATTTTTGCAGCCTGGCATATCTTTGACCTGTTTATTTCCGGGAGTCCGTAGACATAGCCATCACTCTCGTCGCGATAATCTTGGGCGAGATCGATCACTTTAAGTCCGTCGGGCATTTTATTTTCATCCCAGAATTTGCGGCTGAAGCCGTGGCCTTGACAAAGGAAAAGCAGTTCGACGGAATTTAGGTCGTAGTCGCCTGAAAATCGCAGGTCAGTGTCACCGAGCAGTCCTTCGTGTATTTCGCATACAAGTTTTCCAGCGTTGCTTGATGAGTGGACAAATACTATTTCCGCTTCCGGATGGTTGATCAGGAGGCGAAGGAGTTCACCGGCTGTATAGCCGGCTCCTCCGATTATTCCTATGGTCATCAGTCCTTCCTGTTGCGCTGTTGGACGTTGTGATATATTTTCATTTGGTTGCCGAGAATTTTTGTAAATCCTTTTACATCATCAGCGGACCATGCTTTGTTGACTTCGCCATATTCACCGAAATCGGTCTTCATGAGGTCGAATGGCGAGTCGACACCAACGAGGGTGTAACTGTAGGGACGGAGTATCAATTCCACCGTTCCGGTTACGTTGCGTTGTGAGTTGTCGAGGAATGCTTCCATGTCGCGCATCACGGGCTCGAGGTACTGAGACTCGTGGAGGAACATTCCGTACCATGTCCCTATCTGGTCTTTCCAATATTGCTGCCATTTTGTGAGAGTGTGTTTTTCAAGCATCTTGTGAGCTGCAATGATAAGGATAGGTCCTGCCGCTTCGAAACCTACACGCCCTTTTATGCCTATAATGGTGTCGCCGATGTGCATGTCGCGACCTATGCCATATCTGGCTCCGAGACGTTCGATTTCACGTATCGCGTCGACTTTGTCGGTGTATTTTTTACCGTTTACGGTTGATATTTCGCCTTTTTCAAAACCGATGGAGATGTGTTCTTCTCCATTTTCGGATATTTGGCTCGGGTAGGCGCTTTCGGGTAGTGTCTGTTCGGAGTGGAGAGTCTCTTTTCCTCCTATACTGGTTCCCCATAAACCTTTGTTTATGGAGTATTCCATCTTTTTGAAATCAGCTTCGAATCCGTGTTTTTTCAGGTATTCGATCTCATATTCGCGGGTTAGTGTCATGTCGCGAGTCGGAGTAATGATCTCTATCTCGGGAGCGAGAATCTGGAATGTGAGGTCGAAACGTACCTGGTCATTGCCTGCTCCGGTAGAGCCATGGGCTACTGCGTCAGCACCGATCTTTTTTGCGTATTCGATGATCGCTATGGCTTGGAATATGCGTTCGGATGATACGCTGATCGGATATGTGCCGTTGCGCAGGACATTTCCGGCTATCATATATTTGATGCTTTTCTCGTAGTAGTCGCCTGTTATGTCAAGAGATGCGTGGGATGCCGCTCCGAGAAGCATAGCTTTTTCTTCGATCGCTTTAAGTTCGTCAGGCGTGAAGCCTCCGGTATTTGCTATAGCGGTGTGAACTTCATAGCCGAGGTCTTCGGAAAGATATTTTGCAGCAAAGGATGTGTCAAGGCCGCCACTGAAGGCCAGAACCACTTTTTTCTTTTGTTCCATTTTATTTAGATGTTAAGTGTAAAGTGTTGCGAATTGGAGAGATGGAGAAGAGAATTATTTCAGGTGCAGGAGCTTTTTAATGCGATTGTGGAGCCACATTATATATGGAGCCCGTTTGGAAGGTCGTTCAAGTTTGGCCTTAGGGTCGTAAAGCATTCCTGTACACAGGCACATTCGTCGGTTGTTGCGCTGTAGGATATCAAAGTTTACACATCCTTTGCATCCTGCCCAGAATTCCTCGTCGTCAGTCAGTTCCGAGAATGTTACCGGTTTATATCCCATCTGTGAATTTAGCTTCATGACAGGTAGCGAGGTGGTGATACTGAATAATTTTGCGAACGGGAATCTGAGTCTGGCAAGTTCGAATGTTTTGGCTTTGATTCTGGCGGCAAGCCCCAATCGTCGGAATTCAGGATCGACGATTAGGCCTGATGTGGCCACATAGTCACCATGTTCCCAGCTCTCGATATAACTGAAGCCGATGAGACGGTCATCACAGAGAGCGACGACAGCCTTTCCCCCGCGGATTTTTTTCGCGATATATTCAGGTGTGCGCCTGGCTATGCCGGTTCCGCGCTGAAGGGCTGATTCATAGATGAGGGTGACAATCTGCTCAGCGTATTTCGCATGTTCTTCTTCGGCAAATATCACCTTTATCTGATCATTGTTCATCTAACTGTTGTAAAAAAATAAAATGATAAAATGTCTGCAAAATTACGAAATAAATATCAAATTTCTGTCAAAACACACTCGGTTAATATTAAAATGTAATAAAATTTGCGTTTTTGATAAAAACCGATATCAGACTGCTGCCTGATATCGGTTATGTCATAGGTTGAATATGCGTAATGGACTGAGATGTCCGAATCGGATTTATTTTTTATCGTTTATGAAGTTTACGTTTTTTATGGCTATATCGGTTGTGGCTTTGTCAATTTTAGTTGGTGATTGTGTATATACAAATGTACAGTCGGTTATGGTGATTCCGTGGACGCAGTTAAACCCTTGCAGTCCGGAGGCTGCGATTGCGGTACGAGTGCCACGACAGATCACATCCGAGATGTGTATGCCTGTAAATTCCGGGATGTTTTTAGTTTCGGTAGGCTTGACTATGTCTGATTCTTTTGAACCGGCCGGTCTGTCGGCATAGTCGCATTGGAAGATTATGGCCTCGGAATTTATATCGGTCATCATTATATCGTTTATATATATGTCACCGGTCTTGCCTCCACGACCGATACCGCTTTTGAATCTGAGACCAGTGTCTGTGCCGGAGAAAGTGCAATCGCGTACTACTATACGGTTCATGCCACAGATGTCTTCACTTCCAATCACGAATCCGCCATGGGCGTGATAGACGGTGTTGTCCTGAATGAGGATGTCTTCGCAGCCATTGACAATAGCGTCTTTTTTGTAAGAACCGCTTTTCATGCATATTCCATCATCGCCTGCATCAACGATGCAGTTTACAACAAGAGCCTGATGGCAGTCACTGAGATCTATTGCGTCACCGTTCTGGGCGTTCCAAGGGCAACGTACGGTTATACCGTCAATGATGATATTGCGGCTATTGAAAGGATGTACATGAAATTTGGGTGCGTTTTGAAATGTAACACCGGAGAGGAGTACGTTTTCACAATGGTTGATACGTAGAAGGTCATTGCGACGTTTTTCTTGTTTTTCAGGAGTCTCAGCGACATCGATGTAGCCAGATTTGAGTTGCCATGGATACCAAAGGGTTCCATCTTGTCGTTCGACTCCACCCATCTGTTTGAAACGTTTCCATTCGACGTCACTGACTTTTGCTCGTTTTACAGGGCGCCATTGGGCTCCATTGCCGTCGATAGTGCCTTGGCCGGTGATCGATATGTTGGAACATCTGACCGCGCGGATGCATGGGTAAACGCGTCCGGCTTTGGGGTTATTGTCGATGTACAATTGCTTGTCAGGTGAGAAAAACAGGATTGCATTACGCTCGAGATGCAGATCCACATTGCTTTTTAATTCAAGTGGGCCGGTGAGCCATACGCCTTGGGGTATAATGAGATGACCTCCGCCTTCGAGTGACAATTCGTCAATTGTTTTTTGGATCAATTCAGTGTTAAGGGTTAGGCCATCGCCTTTCGCACCGCGGTCACTGAGGTTGATATTTTTATCCGGGATAGAGAATGGTTTTACCTGTTTGATTTCAATCGGAAGGTCTCGGTAGTAATCTGTATAAAATTGGTTGGCAATCAGTTTTTGTGATGTAAACAGTATGCCTAAAACGGATGCTAAATAGATTAAAGATTTCATGGAATATTAAGATCAAAATTTAAGAGAGGCTCCGATGATAAAGTTGATTCCTTGAGATGGCCGGAGACCGATATGGCTGTAGTGGCGATTCAGAAGATTTTCGCCACGTGCGAAGATTGTCAGTGCATCGGTGGCGTTATAGCCAGCTCCAAATGATAAGTTGGATGCGACTCCGAGAGGGCATACGTAGCTTTCATAGATATTTCCAAGTTCCGGATGGACTTCGATTATTCTGAATGCGTATGCGCGTCGTCCGGATCTGAATTCCCAGCCAAGGGAAAGCAATAAGGGTTCTATCGGGCGGATTTTCAATTCTGCATTGACAACATGTTTGGCTCTGTCTCGCCATTCATAGTAACTATGATCATAGTCATTCGGGGCTGTCTCATAAGATGCGCGTATGGATAGTAGCCTGCGGAAATCATAACCTACGGTGGCTCCCAGATGCCATGCCGATAGATCGACTGGCGTGAATACTCCTTCTCCGGCATAGATATTGGTTCCTGTCGGCATCAGCCATTCGTCAGCTTTGGCATAGCCTCCGAAAAAATTAAGATATGCTCCGAGAAAAGGTCCTATGGTCACTTGTCCGTCGAGGGCGTATGGTATGTACGAACGGTTGTAGGCCATGAAGGAGTTGATGTATGGAGTGATATCATAGAGAGATGCGAGTGTGTTAAGTTCTGAGCCACCTTTGGCTTTTATTTCGAAGCCTATAATCTGTGACGGGATCCACGCTACAGAAACTTCAGGTGATATATGGAATACTTTTCCATCATTGACAGCGACGTCAATCTGTGCGCCTATGTGACCTGTCAAGGTTGATGTGCGGAAATCAAAGTATGGAGAAAGGGATATAAGTCCCGTTGTGCCGGCTGTGTGGGATTTGATTTCATCATTATATGGGTATACAGGCGTCAGGTGATATCCTGTATGAAGAAAGTCGGCATTGATATCAAGTCCTAGAGATGATGTGTCGCCAAAAGGCAGGGTTGCTTTGGCTAATGCCGAGAATAGGTTCTGTCGTGTCCCGGTTTCGGGGTATCCGTCGAGCTTGTAACCATATCCGTCGGGCATGTCAAAATGATAGAATCCGAAATGGTTGTATTTAAGGCCTGTCGAGTAGCTCGGTCCGGATCCAGTGCCTGTAAAAACGGCTGAGGCATTTAACCTGCTTATATTTTGAGAGTAGGACAGATGCCCGACGGGTGCTGTATGATATCCGTAAGTATAGTCTATGCCGGCATCGAGGTATGATGTTTTTCCTACGGCTTGATGAAGGTCTGCTCCGATGGAGGCGGAATGGTCGCGCCAATAGTTTGTGACGTCATGCGATGTGCCTCCTATAACGGTTTCTTTTTTTCGGTAGATATCTCCATTGTATTGAGTCCAAAGGCTAAGGCGGGTTTTATCATTGTCCATGGCTCGGTAGCCTGCAGATAGGGTGGCATTGAAAAGGGGTGCTCCCAATCCGAGTACAAGGTAGCCGCGATAAGGAGAGGTGTATAATTTGTCACCGAATGCAACCGGGTCGAGAGTAGATATCGAGTTGGGGACCCGTGCGGTCACGACACGGTCGCTGAAAGATAGCTGGGGGCGATTTATAGGTGGAAGGTTGAGGGTTGGCAGTACTGTGATGCGTGATGCTTCGCGCTTTACAGGGACTATTTCCTGTTCTACATTGATTTCTTTGTGCAGGCCTTGTGCAAAAGTTTGTATGCAGAGAGCAAGTCCGGTCGCTATTATGGTGGTTCTTTTGTTCATGATGCTTTTGGGTGTGTCAATTATTTGGTTGAAAGACGCGAATCGATCATTTGGAAAATGTCGGCTTCGGTTCCGGGATAATTGCTCTGTAGTGATTTGAGATACTCATCGGCCTCAAAGGTCTTTCCTTCTTTACGGAGAATGTCGCTATAAAGGATGAAGCCTCTTGCGAGCCAGTATTGGTGGGGGGTATCGGATGAGATCAGTTTGTCAGCGGTGGCTTTCGCTTTTTTCAGTTGTCCGCGTTCGAGTTGTGAACTGCCAAGATAATATGCGCTTTTGGCTCCATATATGTCAGAGGTGTTATCGGCAAGTTCTTCCCAATCAGAGTATGCATTTTCAAAGTTCCCGAGGTTGTTGTTGGCGGCTCCACGCATAAATTTGATTTCGTTAATGTCTGCCGGTGTGTTTGCGGCTGTAGATGCAAGGAGCTTGTTTGCGGTATTAATGACATCGGCCTGTTTCCCGAGGTCGGCCGCTGTGCGCATGAGACCGAGGCGTGCTTCTCGCAGCATGTTTGAACCGGATGCGCGTTCTTCGAGTTGCTTGTATGTCGAATATGCGATCTCGGTTTTTCCAAGCGAGCTTTCAGCCGCGGCTTTTATGAGTAATGCGTCTTCGGCTACTTCGGAATCGGGATATGTCAGCAATATCTGCATCGCGTATTCCTGTGCGTCGTTGGCTTTTCCTGCGTTCCAAGTTGCGTCGGCAAGATAATAGAGTGCTTGAGCCCGGTTGGTTCCGTCGTTATATTCTTTGATATAGGCGTTGAGCTTATCAGTGGATCCGGAGTTGATATAATCGTTTTCCGCTGCTTGGAAGGCGAGTTTTTCAAGTTCGGATGCCTCATAGCGCGGTGCGTTTGGAATAGAGTTTATAAAGGCGATGAATTCGGGTATATTTCCGTCTGCGGCATAGATTTGTTTTAGGTCGTCGGAGGCGATACGCGCTTCTTCGCTTGTCGGAAAGGTGTATATGACTTTTTTGTAGGTGTCTATGCCTTTTTTCCGTTCTCCATTATTGATGTATGTGATGGCGAGTTGCAGATAGCCATTTCGTCCAGGGGCAGTGTTTGGATATAGGCGTACGAGATTGTTGTATGTCGCAAGTGCTTTGTCTGTCTGTCCGAGCGCAGATTGGCTTTCGGCTTTTTCGAGCATTGCGGATGGAATAAGTCCGGACGATGGGTAGCGTTCGGTCAAAGCATCTATGCTTTCTATTTTGCCTTTGTGGTCTTTTTGCAGTCCTTTCATTATGGCAAGCTGGTAGAGTGCATAGTCACCGGCGGATGGGTTGAGGTCATAGGCTTTTGTGTAGCTTTCTTCCGCTTGCGCGAAGTCTGAACTATAGTAGTGGCAGTCGGCTATACGGTTGTAGCAGTCAGCGAGAAGTTTAGTCGAGTTTGCCGACGGATGTGACTGAAGAATGGATGTGGCATCTTTGAAATTTGCCAATGCGTCTGGATATCGTTCTTGGCTGAAGCGTGTGTATCCGAGGTTATAGTAAGCTATGGATCGGTTGTCTGTATCGGATTTTGGTGCGGAGGCAATGAACGATAGATAGGAAGAGGCGGCTTGGTCGAAGTTGCCGCGTGTGTAATAGCAGTCTCCAAGCCAAAGGTCGCACTGGCGGCTTATTGATGGGTTTTCTTTTGACAGTTGTTTGGCCTTGGTGAGATGGTCGATGGCCTGTGAGATTTTTCCGGATGAGTATTCGCGAGATCCAAGGACGAGTAACACCCTTTGCTTCGCATTAATGAGTTCTGCAGATGGTTTGGTCACTTTGTTAAGAGCGGATAGCGCTCTCTCATAGTCGTTGTCGCTTATATAGCCGTTTACGATATAACGTTGTACGTCTGCGCTATAATTTGAATTAGGATATTCTTTAAGGAAGTCTTCGAGTAGAACCACGGAGTTTCCGAAGGGGACGCGTCCTCCGTCCATGCGAGCTACAGCATAGTTGTAGAACGCTGTTTCGCGAATCTCTCGGTCGTAGTCTACACGATAAGCGTTTTCGAAAGCCATGAGCGCGGAGTTGTTGTCGCCTCGTTTTAGGTATGCCTGTCCAAGGAATAGGTATGCGCTTTGTTCCATGGCAGAGTGTGTTCCTATTGCTTGTTGCAGCAGTTTTATTGCTGCATCGTAGTCACCTTTACGATATTCGCTTACACCGAGTATATAAAATGCAGACGGATTCGGTTTGTCTGTTTCTGCACAATATTTCCATAGATAGGGGAGGGCTTCGTTTTCATCACCGAGATTATAAAGTGATTCTCCGGCGATGTGGTTGCATTCTGCGGTAAACTGGGGAACAGTGCCGTTTTTAAGCAACCTGCGAGATATATCGAGGGCTCGGCTGAAATCCGATTGCGCGAAAGCGATCTGAGCTTCGTAGTACGGGGCTGCGTTGCCGGGTTCGCGCGAGGTGTCGACGGAGCGGAAATATTGCAACGCTAAAGGATAGTCTTTAGCGACATACGCGAGATATCCAAGATAGAATCGGGAGGCGTTTGCATATTCCGGGCTGCTTTGCAATGTCCTGAATTGTCCGGCTGCGGTTGGATATTCACCTAACATCATATAGCAGTAGGCTGAGCGGTATGTCATGTCGTCACAACGTGAGGTCGTGAGGGCCATCGGATTGACTTGAGAATATTCGCGCAGAGCTTGGGCGAAATTGCCATGGTTGTAATGGAAGTCTCCGATTGACATCATTACGTCGGCTCGTAAAGGTGATGCCGGATATGATGACAGAAAAGTATTGAACAATTCAAGAGCTTCGTCATCGCCAAGTCCTTGGGCCGCTTGTCCCAAATAATATAGTGCGCGTTCGCTTTGCTGTTGGGTTGGATGGAGTATATGAAGGCGTGCGAGTTGATCTATGCAGCCTTCATAGTTGCGGTCTTCGTACATCAGGATGCCTCGGTCAAGGAAGCCTTGAGCGTCAGGCTTGTTTACCTGGGCCTGAATGGCTCCTGCGGCCATGCAGCACAATGCGGAGAGTGTGAGTAGTCGTTTCATATAAAGTGATATTCTCCCGCAAAATTACGACCTTTTGATAAATAATCAAAGATAAGATTTAAGAATATTTAAATGCGTCAGCCGGCTTTTGTGACGATTAAAAATGTTAATTTTGCGATTGTAAACGTTCGTTAAGCCTACAAAGGCCAGTCATAAATTTACATTGAAACCATGAAAAATTTTTGTCGTGTTACTTTAATTATATTATGCGCTCTCGCATCTAATGTCAGCCGTGGGGAGAATTATCCATCACGTAGCGACCTGCTTTGGGTCACCAATCCGGACCATCCTGATTGGCTTTATGAGACCGGGGACAGCGCTATGATATCGGTCGAGCTTTATCGTTACGGTATTCCTGTAGACGGTGTGGATGTGGAATATACTATCGGTCCTGACATGCTTGCTGCCGATGCCGAAGGGCGGTTGGCGCTTAAAGGCGGGAAAGGGACAATTAATATTGGGACCATGCATGAGCCCGGATTCCGCGATCTTCGTCTTACAGCGGTTTTTGACGGACATAAATTTTCTCATCATGTCAAGGTCGGGTTTTCTCCTGAAAAACTTGTGCCGTTTGTCAAAGAGCCTGGCGATTTTGTCGAATTCTGGGAAAGGGCTGTCGCTGAAGATGTGAAGTTTCCTTTGAGCTATACACTGGAGCCTGTTGAGAAATATACTACAGACAAAATGAGTTGCCAGCTTGTGAGGCTACAAACCACGCCTGGCGGGAAGTCGATGTATGGTTATCTGTTTATTCCTAAAGGCGGAGGGCGGTATCCTGCCGTATTGACGCCACCGGGGGCTGGAGTGAAGACTATAAAAGATCCGATGATTCATCGCTATTACGGAGAGGGTGGTATGATACGCCTTGAAATCGAGATACATGGCTTGCATCCGGAGTTGACTGAGGCTCAGTTTGCCGCTGAGCGTAAGGAGAAGGGCGATTATCTTAAATTCGGTTTGGATGATCCGAATAGATATTATATGAAGGATGTGTATCTCGGATGCCGCCGTTTCATTGATTTTCTTACATCTTTGCCTGAGTGGGACGGCAAAAACCTGTTCACTCAAGGGGGATCGCAGGGAGGCGCGCTTGCCATAACGACGGCTATGCTTGACGATCGTGTGACCGGATGTGTGGCGAACCATCCGGCATTGAGTGATATGACCGGTTATCTTGGCGACAAAACGGGAGGTTATCCACATCATTTTCGTAAAAATCCGGAAGATGCGACTCCGGATAAGATACGCACATTAGAGTATTATGATGTTGTTAATTTTGCGCGTCATCTTAAATGCCCGGTGAGGATGACGTGGGGTTTTAACGACAATACCTGTCCTCCTACGACAAGTTATGAGGTTTACAATGTCATTTCTGCTCCGAAGGATGCTCTTTTGACTCCAATAAATGAGCATTGGACCACAGTGCCTACCGAGCGCGGACATTATGAATGGATAAAATCTCATTGCAGATAAGGAGGTGTGTATGGGGTAAGTTGTTGATTGTTACTGAAAAAGGTTTTTTATGGGGTAATGCGTGGGTCATGGGGTGTTAAATTTATAGCAAAAAAAAGTGAAAAAATTTGGTGGTTAAAAATATTTGCGCTAATTTTGCATCGCTTTTGAGAGCTAAACGCTCTGTTAAAGCAAGCGAACAATTAACTTGTTGCCTCTTTAGCTCAGTTGGCCAGAGCACGTGATTTGTAATCTCGGGGTCGTTGGTTCGAATCCGACAAGAGGCTCAACTAAACTGACAGTGCAATGAGTCGTCG
>CAJULW010000015.1 GCA_910587515.1 uncultured Duncaniella sp. | reverse complement strand
TTTCAACTGTGGTAACTATAACGCCATTCTCAAAGCCAAGGGTGATGTTGAAATAGTCATCCACCTCATCGTTGATGACGTTCTTCAGATGGGCATAGACGCTCTTGACAGGGCTGTCTACCATCCAGAGCATCTGGTCCAGCAGATGGCTCCCCCAGTCGTACAGCATCCCGCCGCCCTCCGCCTTTTGGGTATGCCAGTCGTGCATATAGCCTTCCAGCGACAGTTGGCGTCAAAGCAATCTCCCGGATTGTCATCGCAGGGTGCCGGAATCACATTGTCATCTCCGTCTTTCGGTAGCGCACCTATTCAAGAAGAAAACTTCACTCATGGAGCAGCTCTGCCGGATGATTTCAAATTGTGGTTGAGCCGTCATCCCGGACTTACCTTCGATGAAGCCCTCCACCGCTACCGCGAAGAGCAGAAAGCCAAGCAACGCCGCACAGGGCCTAAACTGCACTAACCAATAACGCCACCGAGAGAGGCTCTTGCTTCTCTCGGTGGCATTTTGTCAAATTCCCTACAACACTGCTGGGGTTGCCTATTTTTGTCTATTTAATGTTTTCTTGCATGAATTAGGCTATTTGTTCATCAATCGGATTATTGGCAGACTTTGAAGGATTTTTTCTTTCCGTTAATCCTAAGAGTTACTTTCGGATTTGAGAATTGGGTGATATGGGGAAAGACGAGTGTTACAGTGGCGACACCGTCCTTTACGGTTGCCTTAACCGAAGTCGCCTGATACTCTTGTCCTCTCCATGTTGGAATGAGTTTTACATCGGTAACAGTATATTGTTCTCCAGCATTGTCATCTGTAAAGACAATAGTCACCTTGTCATTGTAATTATTGAAACCTTGGCATTGGGGCTTTGCATTGACAACTAAGCTGAACAACAACGCAAGCATTGTAAATATTATATGTTTCATATTAAGTGAATTAAAAGCGTGATTTTTCGTTATTGCCGGCACCTGCGCCACGATAGCGGTCGCGGGTGGTGTTGAAGCGGTACTGCAGGGTGAGCATTACCGATCGACCGGGCGAAAAATTCTTCTGTACAATCTGCACGGCATCGCTATACATTATAGCATCTCGCTGAGATGTATTGAACAGGTCTTTCGCCTCAAGTGTCACGCTGAAAGCATTGTTGAAGAAACCCTTATAAATTTTTGCATTGACATAGCAGGGAGTATTCGACAGTTTCATGTTGTTGTCCCATGAATGTGTCATCAACTGTGCATCAACATTAAGCCAGATGTCAAAGGGGAGATGAATGGCGTTCTGCCACTGGAACAGGAAGCCCGGAGTATTCATATTCATCGGCTTACCGTCAACTGGGAGGGTGAGCCATTGCTTCATCATGCCGACATTCACGCGAGGTGACCACATCCCGACTTTGAACTGACCGCCAACAAATGCCTGAAGATAATGGCGATGGTCAAGATTTGCCGTGCGTATGATTGTTGCCTCCCCGTCCGTTCCGTAAGGCTCTGTGATGTGGTACACACCGTCCTTGAAGTAGGTATATGACACCTGCGCGAAGAACTGGCGCCACTGTGCCATATATTCCACAGTTTGCATTTTTGTGGGTTTCAGATATGGGTTGCCTGTCTCATAGGTCAGGCGGTTGATATAGCTGACGGCTCCGTCGAGCTGTCCATAGCCGGGGCGAACGGTCTTGCCTGAATAGTTCAGTCCCATACGGACCTTTCCTATTTGAGTTGCGATATTCAGGGAGGGAAACAGATTATTATAGGTTTTGCTTTGGCCGTCGCGATGCTCTCCCATCTCGAAATAATCGAATTTCACATGCTCATAGCGGAGTCCTACACCGACATTGAAACGTCCTAATTGCCGTCCGAACTCCACAAAAGCGGCGATATTGCTTTCATCCACACGGTTATCGGCATCTGGAACCTCAGGGATGTTTGCGGCAAAGAGATTCGTGGTGCGAGTATTTGTATATTCCTCTCCAAATCTTATCTGACCCTGCCAAAGAGGATGACTGACAACTAATTTTTCGGCAAACATACGGTTACGGTTGGTCGATTCGGTGCTGACATTGCGGTCATCTCCTGTTTCACTGAGTTCGTCACTCAATGAAAGTTCACGGTTTTTATACCAGATATAATCAGCGTTAAAGTCAATATTGAACTTTCCTACCATTCCGTTATAATAAAGATTGACATTATGGCGCGGCAGAGCTGTGGATCTGTTGTTTACATCAGAATTATAGCGGTCAAGCAAAGCTCCGTTCTGCCAGACTTCACTTGGAATCGTCCCGGTCAGATGGTGGCGGTTCCAACTGTTCTGATAGTAAGCACCGATGCTGTGTTTTTCATTGAACATGAAGGAAAATCCGATTTTGCCGGTCATATCGTTGTATGACTGCTTGCCCATTGTCCGGAGCGACTGATAATATGTACCTGACACAGTGTTAGTAGTCATGTCGTTTGAACGGTCATCGCGGTTATTGCCGTACCACCAGCCGCAGTTGGCGAAGAGTTCAAGTCCTCCTGTGCGGTATTTCAGATCGAGCGAGTTTCCGGTGCGGAAATAGTGTTGAAAACCGTTGTCGGTGCGGAAAGTGCCGCTTAATCCATCACCTTTGGGCGGTTTTGTGCGTATAATGATTACGGACTTTACGTTGGCCGCATAGGAGGCTCCCGGATTGGTAATGACAGATACATTCTTTATGTCATTGGAATTTAGCTGTGAGAGTTCCTGGGTGTCATTGACTTTGCGCCCGTTGATATATATTACCGGAGTTCCTTTACCGAATACTTCCAGTGTGCCGCCGTTGTTTACCACCATCGGTACGCGAGTCAGAACATCCTTTGCCGTACCTGCAATGGCGAGCGAACTTCCTTCAACATTGGTAACGAGAGCATTGCCTTTCATCGTAGTTGAGGGTCTTGAGGCGCGGACCACTACTTCCCCAAGTTCCACCGTAGCGGGCACAAGTCTGATGATACCCAAATCGCCGGAAACAGGGACAGCAACCTCTGATGTTTCATAACCGACAAAGGAACATTTTGCGGTGAGAGTTCCGACAACATCGGTATGAATGGAGAACATACCGGTTTGTTCGGTCACAGTACCTGTGATATAGGTTGAGTCGCGGTACAATACTACGTTGACAAAGTCGAGCGGGGTGTCATTTTCTCCGATCACTTTACCGGAAATCTCACGGCCATAGACCGTAACTACGGCCATGAATACCATTATAAGTGTAAGTATCTTCTTCATATAGCTTTTGTATTTATCTTTTTCTAAGTTCAATAAGGGCATCTATCAGGCTACCGTCCATGTCAATCCCTGATTCTTTCATCTTGTCGTTCACCTTTTGCTTGACATCACCGAGAATGTGGGTGTCCATCACCTCCCAGGAATAAATCTCTGAGCAGTCATCATTGGTGGTGACACGTACATTATATTCGGTGCGGTTACCGATTGAATCCGTGGCATAGTAAATTATCATGGTCTGGAATTTGTCTCCTTCGAGCTCATGGCTGTCAGACATGCCTACGTATTGGATACCGGAAACAGAGTCAAGACGGGCAAGAGTTGCCTCTTCAAGATTCTTATCCCTTCTGTCTCCTTTGCCTATAGAGCAAGAAGCCATAGCGATTGACACCATCAGAATGAGAAGTGCGAGAGTGTAGTTTGTTGTTTTCATTTCACATCAGGTTTTAATGATTTTCTGATGCAAAATTACGTCTAAAGGGATTTTAACTCCAAATATAAAAGTCTTAATACAGAAGATGCAACCTGCTGAAAATCAGAGGTTGCATCTCTTAAAAGTCTTAATATAGCGTTGTCCGGTCTTAATGGGCTCTTAATTCTTGTCCCATTGTTTAAGGAATACGACAATATCCTCCTTTTCGGGCACTCCGAGCTTCTTCCTTATCGACGATTTACGGACATAAATTGTTGAGGTTGTCTGGCCGGTTATCACACTTATCTCTTTAGTCGAGAATCCAGCCAGCATAAGAACAATTATCTGTTCCTCTTTTTGAGTGAGAAGTTCGCCATACTTCCGATGGAGCTTACTATAAAAACCGGAATAGAGGTTATCGATCAATTCAAAGAGATTCTCCCAGTCCACAAGCTCGCCGTTGGTTTCTCCGTCGATGGAGGATATTTTACGCAGCATCTCTCGATTTTGCTCTGTTGGAGTCTCTGCAACCATCTTGATAATACCGAGTTGCCTGAGCATGATTCCGCGCAATGTGGAAGAATCAGTTATCTCCGTTTCTTTAACAGGTGTCGATTTGTATTCGTCGACCATTTTCTGCAACGCCTCTATGCGTTCTTCATTGTCACGTTCACGTTGACGCCGCAATATGATAATCCATGCGCTGCCGCCTGCTATCAATAGAGCCACAATACTTATGACGAGAATAACCACCGTCTTGTGCTCGCTGTCGGCTTTCAACGCCAGAGCACGGTTCTGCTGTTGCAATGCGCCACGTTCAGATTCCCACTGGGAGGCTTTCACACGGTTTAACCGCTCGTTCTGACGATTATTAAGACCATTTATATGCGTCAGTTTTATACGTCCGGTCCGTTTGAAATCAATCATGGCATGGAGCAGATTGCTGTAACTGCGGAAGTAAGCGTTGTCATCACCTCTCAAATTTAAGGCTATACTGTCGGCAACCGCAAGATGATGCGCTGCCCGGTCCACATCTCCTCTGTTAAGCGCATTTATGGCATATTGGAAATGCAGCATATCGGCGGCTCCGTTATCCAGCCCCGCCTTGCTGAATATTTCATCGACAAGTCTGTCGCTTTGGCTATCCCGTCCTGATTCAGTAAGAAGCTGAGACTGTTCTACCATAAACATGAATTGCTTGTCTCTCCACTTACGACTGCGGGAATAATTTATAAGTTCATCCACAAGCAGTAAGGCAGAATCGGTTTCCTCCGCATATTCATAGCCGGCCAAAAGCATATATTTAGCCTCGATCTTTCTCAATGTATCGGTTTCGAGTGCGTAAAGTCTTTTTGACAACGGTATAATCTGTCGTCCTTGATATTCGGCCGTACCGAGCAAGACACGAATCCTCAATGCCTCCACCATCAGAGAATCGGGTACACCAGGCAAACTCGTAAGAGAATCAAGCATGGCAATAGAGCCGGGAGTATCGCCAATCCAAAACTTGTAGAATGCAAGTGCAGTACCACTCCGGATATCTTTAACTATATCCTTTCCACGATAATAATTGTGGGCAAAGGAAATCAATGAGTCCGCAATCATGGAACGGTTACGTTTCATGTGACCGTAAGCCTTGAGGTAATGGAATTTTGCTTTGAGAGAATCAGCTTTGAGGTCTGAGGGGTCTATCGACTCCAAAATAGTCAATGCGCTGTCGGGATATACATCTGCTATTCTTTCAGCGTCTGAGATAATTTGGGCAGATTGCTGAGAATGGGTACACGACACGCCGAAAGTTGTCGCGAAGAATGCGACAAGTATGAGCAGTATCGGACATCTATATAATAGTTTCTTTATAACCATATCCAGTGTCAGGGCATTACAAAGTCCTTTCTAACTACAAAATTACAAATTATTAGCGACATTTCGGTCCGATAACCCTCCAAACATTACATATTACTCGGTTGAGTCCAAACGGTTCTGGTTCTTTACTTCTTTCAGTACCACCCAAACTGAAAGTTTAACGAAATTTTATATTTTAGCGTGGTGACTTGACGAGATTTTGGCTGAGGTCACCACATTTTTACCGCCCGATTATAGTTAAAGTCTGTTAAAGTTTGGGGTTGCAGAGGTGAGATGTGGGGTTGAATGATTCTGAATGATTTTGAATGGAGATGATTTACATGTTGATTATCAACGCATTAAATAAATACAATAAAAGATATGCGACTGTCGCAACACGCCTAACGTGCAATATTACAATGCCTTAGCGTGGGTGTGGTGACTTTTGTGGTGACCCGGAGGGGTGTGGATGAATAAAAGACCGCTAACTCATTGAGAATTAGCGGTCTTTTGTGGTGCCACCAGCAATATAAATGTTAAATTATTATCAATCTGATTAAATTCAAATATATACTAATATTCTGATATTAAAGCAAATTAAACGATTTTCAATTTAGGCGAGTAGTGACCGTTTTAGAAATTGTAGTGACTATTGTAGTGACTATTCGGAAAAAGTCACTAACTTTGCAGTGTCCGATTCATAAGGGAATCGAACCTTGGATTCTATGGCAAAATCTCTTTCCCGGTTCTTCATCCGCAAGCAGGACGAGAAGAACGAAATCGCTACTCTTTTCTTTAGGGTGCAGAA
>CAJULW010000014.1 GCA_910587515.1 uncultured Duncaniella sp. | reverse complement strand
GAGTTTCTAATATATGTGTTTTTTTTGATCGCGCTTCAGGATGGGCTTGAACCAACGACCCCCTGATTAACAGTCAGGTGCTCTAACCAACTGAGCTACTGAAGCATGAATTTACGAGACTCGCTTGTCTCACGGCAAAAAATATGGATTGCCCCACTGATTTTTGCGATGCAAAATTACGTGTTATTTTTTTATTATGCAACTTTTTGAACGTAAATTTTAAATATTTATTCGGACGACGTTTCCATTCTTCCCAAATGGAGGTCTCGATATATAGCCTGATCGGAGGATCGGAAAATTCATACAGTTAAGCTCAGCAAGTATATATTACTTTTCTCTATTCATGACATGAATGCGTGCGTTATGGGAAATGTATGATATGTTATAAGCCGAATAGATATCTGTTCTTTGGCTTAGCGAAATTTAACATATTTGTTATATAATGTTGTGCGTTTTGGGCTTACCTTTGTAAAAGAATAGCTTCTTCTCTATGGGATTTTAAAACTCCAAAAAGCATAGTGAAATATAATAAACTAAAAATTAATAGCTTATGAAGAAAACTTTACTCTCGCTCGCACTCGTGCTTATTGCTTTGGGTGCTTCGGCCGCTGAGGCACTGTATACCCTTGGTTTTGGTGGTAATTATGCCGATAACCAGGAGCCCAATACTGCATATACAGGTACATGGACATATTCGTTGGGAGACAACAAATGGGATATCACTGCTTTTAACAATAATAAAAGTGGTTGGGCGGATGAAATCAGGTGTGGAAGAAAATCGGATGCTTCTGTCGCGTCGATAGCGACTGCGTTTGCGGTTCCCGAGGAAATAACTTCGATTGTGATCAATTTTAAGACTTTCGCTAAAGCGGATAAGGTTTCTTCCGTTAAACTTGAGACTTCCACCACAGCGGATTTCGCAACGATAGCGGAGACGGTAGCTCTTCCATCTGCAGACTATTCCGCAGGTGAAAAGACATTTACGCTTTCTGCTCCCGCAAAAAAGCTATATTACCGTATAGTTTTCGATATGCAGGCGACCGGACAAAACGGTAATATCGCTGTCAGCTCGCTCGTTTTCAACGGCAATTCCAATATTGATCCCGGCAAGCAGATGCCTGAGCTGTCATTCGGTGAGGTAACGGATTTCACCGTTATTTTCGGTAATGCGTTTACTGCTCCCACGCTGACCAAAGCTACTACCGCTGCCGCTGTCTACAGCTCAAGCAACGAAGCTGTGGCAACTGTCAACAGCACGAGCGGTGAAGTCACAATTAAAGCTGCCGGTGTCACTGTGATTACTGCATCATGCAATGCTAACGAGGCGTTCAATGAAGGTACGGCCACATATACTCTCAATGTGGTGGAAGAGGTCGCTGACATCGCTGCCTTCCTTGCGAAGAAAGATGCTGAAAATCCTGTAATCATTAAAGGCGACGTGTCTGTGATATATCAGATCGGTCTTAATCTCTTTGTGCAGGACAACTCAGGTCGGATGTTGGTATATGGCACCGTAGATCAGACATACAAATCCGGAGACGTGATCCCCGGAGGATTCCAGGGCCTTTACGCTGAATACGGAAAGAATCCACAGTTGACTCAGCCGGTCGGATTCAAAGCCGCTACAGGCAATAATGAGATCAAACCGACCGAGGTAAGTACTCTTGGACAATTCAACAATGAAAGCGCGCTTGCTTATCTTGTGATAAATAATCTTGAAATTTCTACTATAAGTTCCAAGAACATCACATTTAAACTTGGCGAGGACAATCTGACCGGCTATAATCAGTTTGGCCTTAAGCTTCCCACTGATTATGATGGTAAGAAATACAACGTAACCGGCATTAAGAGTTCTTATAATGGTAACGTTCAGTTCCAGCCGGTATTGATCGAGGAGGCCGATGGTTCCGGTATCGATGACATCGTTGTCGACGAGAACGCTCCGGTCGAATATTTCAACCTTCAGGGCGTACGTGTAGAGAATCCCGAAAACGGTCTCTTTATCCGTCGTCAGGGCGGCAAGATCAGCAAAGTGATCATCAGATAAGAGCGGACGGTAAGCCCGTGTTTCTGACCCTAAAAATATGCGTCTATCCGCTGTGCGGGTGGGCGCATTCTTTTTTATGGCTTGTAATGTCATTCCTGAACCGAAAAATTTTGTAAATTTGCATCTTGTTATGAGCGCACTCGAAGATATACGCCAATCACTCCAACCGGAACTTGACCGGCTCGACAATTTGATTGCCGAGACTCTTGACTCATCAAATCCGTTGATGAAGCAAGTGATAGGCAACTATCTGTGTCATAAAGGGAAGCAGCTTCGCCCGATTTTGGTCATGCTTACTGCCAGGCTTTTCGGAGAAGTAAACGCCGACGTATTGACAGCCGCGGCTTCTGTCGAGATACTTCACAACGCGTCCTTGATCCATGATGACGTAGTCGACGATTCGGATCGCCGGCATGGTTATGAGACCATAAATGCTGTTTGGGACAATCATGTCGCAGTTCTTGTCGGTGATTTTTTCGTGTCAAATGCGTTGATGCTCGCTACTCGTACGGGCGATCTGCGTGTCATAAGGACTATCGCAGAGCTTGGTAAACTGCTTTCGTTGGGCGAGATGGACCAGATTTATAACGCGCGTTATCATGAACTTAACGAGGAGTCTTATTTTAAAGTCATTTCCCACAAAACTGCTTCGCTGTTCGTCTCATGCGTAGCTATGGGCGGCTACTGTACAGGTGCAGACGAAAGCGGGATAGAAAATATGCGACGTTTCGCTGAGCTTTTCGGGCAATGTTTCCAGATCAAAGACGACATTTTTGATTATTTTGACGACCCGGTTATAGGGAAGCCGACCGGTAACGATCTGCGCGAAGGAAAAGTGACACTGCCTTTGCTGTATGCCCTCTCGCAATCTGAAAGTTCGGAGCGTGATAGCATGCTTTCGATCCTGAGTGCCGACAATGCGTTGGCGGAGGATGATATAGATCGTTTGATAGCCTTTGCCCGTGATAACGGAGGCATAGAATATGCATATTCAACCATGGAGCGGCTGCGCGACGAAGGCGCTACTATACTGAGTGCTTTCGATTCGCCTGTGACAGGAAGTCTGCTTGCGCTCTTCGACTTTGTCATAGCACGTAAAAAATAAGTGGATGCCCGGTCAGGCATCCACTGAAAAATATCGTGGTTCTGTGCGGTATGGCATGATAGGCGGTCGAAACACACTATTAATATAGGCCGGAGATGTTTGATGTATAGTCAGAAGTTTCAACGCATTTCCGTGTTTTGTTTCATTCAGGATTTTTTAATTGGGGGACGGTATAGACAAGTTTGCAGCCGGGCAATCCTTCGGATATAAGACTGTCGCATCGCTCTGCCGCATCGGGAGTACCGGTCGTAAAAGGCATACGGTATATTTTTGTTACGGTTGCCCCCGGTATGATATTTGCCATTATTTCTTCGGTCGACGGAGCGGATGGAAGTTTGGAATATTCCTCGTAAGTCCAGCGAGTAAATGCCGTCGACGGATTGATCCCGCGACGGTCGAGAAGAAATCCGTCTTTCAGCCTCACCGGTCTGCATCCGATAAGATCGGAAGGCCCCGGATATGATACCAGGCCGTCGCGACGCGCATTGAGTGTTACGGGCACCTTGTCGTTGTAATCACCGTTTGTTTTATAGATATGGGCCATAGCCACTACCGCGGATGGTCGGCTTGAGGTCGGTTTGTCTCGCGTTTCTGTGTGCAAGCCCAAAGAAGTTCCTGATGATTTGTTTTCGGCTGTTCCGTTTCCTTTTGTGGAGTGGCATCCGGAAAGAACTGCGAGAATCATGATAGGATATATTAGTTTGTGCATTTGAGGGTAGATTTATTGATTCGAATTGGCTGAAGCGGAATAAATGGAGGTCAAAAATAGCCCCTACATTTTTATATTTCTGACGGTTCTTGTTTATTTTTTTATAAGTTTGATGCTTTCTATCCTTTCGTTGGTTTCGATCCTAACGATGTATAGTCCGGGGATAAGTGTGCTGATATCGATATCGGCTGTGTATCCGTCGATATCGAGCGGAACGCGAATTATACCCCCTCCGAGTGAGGCTATCGAGATTGCTTTTATTTCAGATGTAGCAGTCACGACTGTATGGCTAGTTGCCGGATTTGGTGATATGTTTGTGTTCGACGTGCCATTGGAAATTATATCGGAAATACCGCTCTTGTCACTGATGCTTACGATTATTCCGTCAGATATCTGTTCCGATCCGTTGAAGAGGGCAATGAAGTATTGTTCGCCCGCTTTCGCCCCGGGGATCGATCCTGTGATCGTGAGATTCCTGGATTCTCCACTGCTTACGGGAATCATTTCCGAACTGAATTGTGATACGTAATCGTACGGGGCGGGATATTTGAACACCGCTACTTCGAGCCTGCCGAAGAAATAGCCGTCGGTGCATTCCAAAAGGGTTTTCACGACTAAGTTGGCTGGATCGACGGCATCAGAGCTTTCCACCATGGTTCCTGAGACGGAAATGGAGGTTTTGGCCGGCTTTGCCTTTACGTTTACAAGTATGGGTTCGGAAACAGGTTGGTATGAATCACCGATCTTCATAGCCATCATGAAATAGTATTGGCCGGCTGCGATGGAGGTGCTACCGTTTTCGTCACTGAACCAATCGCTTATATATTTGAATGCTTCGCCCTCTGTTGTGAACTCCTGGTTTAGTTTTTCGCCCACTCCGATGACTTCCGAGCGATCAGCGTTCAGGAGAAGTCCGTAGATCGGGATATTGGAGTCGACATCGCCTGAAAATTTGGCATTGCCTGAAACCGCGAAGTGAGATCCTACGTAAAACTCGCTGTCCAATTTCTGTCCTATGATGGAATATTGCCCGGTGTCCGGTCTTGATACAGTAAATGTGTCCCCGCTTCTTGTCAATATGAGATAGCCTGCCTGGGCGCGTGAACATTTGTAGGGATAGTATTCCATACCGCTTTTGAACATTGGATAGATGCGGTAAGTTCCTTCCGGATAAGTTGTGCTCAACGTTAGACTGCACTGTGGAAACCATGATCCTGGTTGATAGTTGCTGTTTTCATTGATAAGTCCTCCGGTAATTGTTTTTATTTCTTTGCCCGTTTCGTCCGTCATTTTCAAGCAGAAAGAGCCGATGGCTTTTACTGTGGAATAGTTGGCGAAATCTCCGAAGAGTGTTAATGTCTTATCTTCTATAAGGCCATCAAGTATGCCGGTGCATGCGAAATTCATCACTCTTTTGGAAACACTGTTACCAGCCGGTTTGGCTCCAAACAATGCAGACTGTTTCCCGTTGTAGCCTGAGGTGCTTCCTCCGATGCCTTGTTGGTCGGGGTCGAGTGCGTTAAGCAGGAAATAGCCGTCGCTTATACCTGACCATCCCCAATTGATATGGAAGTAGCCGTTTTCGGAATATCCGTCACAGACGAAACAATGACCTCCGGAGTTGTTGTTGCCTCCGTAAAGTACAGGTCCGACTGACTTCAGGTCGTTGTATATCATATCTTCCCATTCCGAGAGGGTGTATATGCCACGCGGCTCGTTGTGCATACCTGCGTCATATTTGAAATAGTCGATCAAGGCACTTCCGACTATGCCGGATGGCACACCGGAATAGTAGACGCCATAGTCCATACCGAGAGAGTAACCGCAGGCTTTCATTAGATTGGCAACGGCATTGCCTTGGGCTTCATTATACGGACCATTGTAATTGTCTATCATATTTTCCCAATCGAATGCGAAATTCGCATAGTCGGCTGAAAGGGTTTTATTGCCGCTCTGCCACTTGTATGAGAAAGTTGCGTTTGCCCCCGCTTTGTCAGGCCAATTATGATATTTCATCACTTGGGCCATTGCGGTGGCTACGCAACCGGTCACGGTAAGTTGGCCTCCGACAGATGGGCAAAGATTGTTATAGGGGGCGGACTGATCCCAGGCTGTCTTTATCATAGGGGCGATCGGCTCGCGTGTAGGACGGCTGATCGTCTTATAGGGGCGGTTTTCAGTGGCGGCCGCTTCGATCTGCCGCTGATACTGTTCGAGCCACCAGCGCATGTTTTCCGGCATATTTTCTGAATCGACGGTTCCGCTGTCGCTATAACCAAGTATCGGGGCGGCGACATCGTCAGCGGAAACTATAAGATAGCCTTCGTCTCCGGAGTTGAACACATAAACTGCTGGAGTTTCTTTGGTCCCGATCGAAAGAGCGGGAACGGCCAGCGCGGGAGTACGACGCCCTTTGGCTTCCTGGCTGTTCAATGCGCGGGAAAGAGCTTCTGATGGGGTAAGTATGCGTGCTTCAATTCCATAGTTCCCAAGTGCAAGTATCGCAATTAAGAGTAAAGATTTTTTCATAAATGAAGATCGGATTGTTTCGTAATCGTGTAAGCCGTAGGGTGTTTGTGAGGTTATAAAATTAAATATAGGGCCTGTGAGATCACAGGCCCTATATTTAAAGAATAATTATTTTTTGATAATTTTGACGCTTTCGACACCGGTATTGGTCACTACGCGGGCTATGTATAGACCGGGTGTCAGTGTTCCGACATCGAGACGGGCTGTAGTTCCGTCGATCTCTGTGTGAACTGAGGCCATTGCTCCGCTGACGGAAGCGACGTCTATACGGACAATATCGGAGGTCGCTGTCACAACTGTATAATCAACCGCCGGGTTGGGAGATACGGTTGCTTTCTTTGCTCCGTCGGTGATAATATCGTTTATCCCTGATGATATCACGGTGAAAGTTTTGCTTCCTGCGGAGGATATAACGCGGTCGTTATAGCTGAGTTTAGCTATGTACTTCCCTGGCGTAAGCGCAGGTATAGAGCCGGAGATCGTTACGGTCTTTTTTTCACCGATTTCCATGGTAAACATGGGTGAATCGAGCGTGGCGATACACATATATCCGTTTTCGTCATAGACGGCCAAAGTGATGTTGCCAAAGAAATAATTCGATTTGGAAAGTTCCAATTCTGTTGTGACCTTCAGGTCGTAAGGATCAACCGATGATTCGTTTTCGATTGTCCAAGAAGATACATTTAGCGTTGGTGTTCCTGGATCGGCAAGCACTTGTACTTCTATAGGTTCGGAGATCCGGGTTTCCGCCATGTCTGTATAGAAAGCGAAATAGTAAGTTCCCGGAGTTATTGTGCTGCCTGCAAAAGGCCTGAACCATGTGCTGACATATTCGAAGGGCTCTCCCATAAATGTGAATTCCTGCTTCATGGTTTCTCCGAGACCGACTATGTTTTTGTCTGTGTCAAGCAGTACTCCCATCAAAGAGGAGCTAACATCCATAGGCGAAGAGAATGCGGCGAGACCTTCAAAAGAGAACGGTCGGTTTATATAGAAAGGAGAGGTTGATTTTATATTGTTTACCATCATGTCGCCTATGTTCGGAACATTTGCGGAGAGACTGCCCGAAGCTGTTTTTGTGATTTCGATATAACCGGCCTGCGGAAGTGAATATTTGATCGGATAGGATCCCCCGTCGTTGGACACGACACTGATATTTAGGTTGTAGGTCCCGACAGGTATTAGTTCCGGTTTTATTTCAAAGTAAGGGAGATAATGACCGGGATGATGGTCTTTTAATGTGGCTAATTCTATTGTCTTGACTGTTTTGCCGGTATTTACGTCTTCTACTTTGCAAACAAGCTTGCCTGATACTTTGGTCGTGCTGTAGTTCATGATAGAGCCGTTTATGTACATGGCTGCCGGTATTCCATCCGTTCCGTCAAATGTGGTGACTACCATGCTGCCTTCGACTGAATACATGATGGAACGTTCTGAACTTGCATCTCCTTGCAGCGGTTTTATGTCAACGATAGCTATGACCGCGTTGTTGTATCCTGCGCTACTTCCGCCTATACCTTGTTGGGCGGGGTCAAGAGCATCAAGGAAGAAGTGGCCGTCGCTCATGCCCGACCATCCCCAGTTGATGTGGAATGTACCGTCTTCATTATAACCGTCGCAGACGAAACAGTGTGTTCCGCTTGGGTTTGAACCTTGTATGACTATCGGGCCGGCTTTAAGACCTGCATAAATTTTGTCTTCCCATCCTATACAAGAATAGTGGCTGCGGGATTCGATGGTCATTGATGGGTCATATTTGAAATAATCGATCAACGACATTGCTACTTGAGCGGTTATCGCCGCTGAGCCGTAACTTGACGCGAGATTGTATCTCATTTCAAGTGAGTAACCGCAAGCCTGCATCAGTTCGGCCACAGCGTTGCCTTGTGCAGTGGTATATTGTCCGTACGTATATGAGTCAAGCATGTTTTGCCATTTGAACTCAAAGTCGCTGAAGTCTTTGGCCAAAGTTTCGTTACCTTCTTGCCATTTATATGAAAAATTTGCCGATGGAGCGGCTTTGTCAGGCCAATTGTGATATTTCATCACCTGTGCCATGGCTGTCGCGACGCAACCGGTGGCAGTCCGCGCTCCACTGAGAAGAGGACAAAGATAATTGTATGGCGCGCCCTGGTCCCATTTTGTGGTCATCATAGTGGCGATAGAGGCGCGTTTCGGTCGGTCGATTTTTTGAAAAGAGCCGGCATTGTTTGAAATGGCGGTTTCGATCTGTGATTTATATCGTTCAAGCCACCAACGCATGTTGTCTGGCATGTTGTCAGGGTCAAAAGAACCGCTGTCGCTGTAACCGAGCAAAGGTGCGGCCACATCGTCGGCCGAGATTATCATGTAGCCCTCATCACCGGAATTGAATACGTATATCGCGGGATTCTCCTCGGATCCGAGTGTCAAGGCGGGGATAGCGCGTGCGGGAGCCCGGCGACCCTTTCCTTCCGTGGTATCCAAGGCTCGTGCCAAAGCTTCGGACGGAGAGAGGGTACGGGCGTCAAGCCCGTTTGCTCCAAGTGCAAGCAGTCCAAGCAACAGTAAAGACTTTTTCATAAATTTCAGTATTAATTATTAAGGTGTTAATGTGATGGTTTGATTGAAATGGCATATCCTCCCCCAGCGAGGGCATTAATAGCCAATTTGGATTTGGAAGTGACTTTTTTGCGTGTTATCGTGTAGCGAGTCTGGCCGTCGACAGTGTTCGCGTCAGGAGCTTCGGCATAGATTGTGGCTTCGTATTTGCGGTCAGGATCGAGAAATGACAGGCTTATTGCACTTTTGCGGTCGGCTGTTCCGGATGTCGATCCTACGTACCATTCATCTGAGTTTTTGTCCTTGCGGGCTATGGTGACATAGTCCATCGGTTCGGCCTCGAGGTATACCGAACGTTCCCATTCTACGGGCACATCTTTAATGAACTGGAAGGCATCGAGATGTTTCTCGTAATGCTCTGGAAGGTCGGCCGCCATCTGGAGGGGGCTGTACATTGTCACATAGAGAGCCAGTTGTCCGGGAATGGTTGAGGCTATCTTTGAATTGTTGCCGGGAGTGAATGTCGATAGGTCGAATTCGAATATTCCGGGTGTATAGTCCATCGGTCCGCCTTGCAGTCGTGTGAAAGGAAGAATGGAAGTGTGGGTTTTGTCGTTGCCTCCCATGGCTTGGTATTCGGTGCCACGGGCACTTTCGTTACCTATAAGGTTTGGGTAGGTGCGTGCGAGTCCGCTCGGTCGCGAAGCCTCATGGGCGTTGACCATGATTTTGTGTTCGGCCGCTTTCTTGACAGCATGGAGGTAATGATTGTTCATCCACTGCGAGTAGTGGTATTCACCGCGCGGTATGATGTTGCCTACATAGCCGCTTTTGACCGCGTTGTAACCGTAGTCGTTCATCAGTCTGTATGCTTCGTCGAGATGTCGCTCATAATTGCGCACGGAAGCGGAGGTTTCATGATGCATCATGAGTTTGATCCCTTTGGAGTGGGCGTAGTCATTAAGATATTTAATGTCGAAATCTGGATATGGGGTGACGAAATCGAAAACGTAGTCCTTTGACTGTCCGAACCAGTCTTCCCATCCTTCGTTCCACCCCTCGACGAGCACCTGGTCGAATCCATGTTCGGCTGCGAAGTCGATGTAGCGTTTCACTTTGGCGGTGTTCGCGCTGTGACGTCCGTTGGGTTTTGTCTTGGAATAGTCGGTCTCGCCAAGTTTCACGGAGTAGACATCGTCAGTGTAGTTCCATGATCCGGCACCTGATATCATCTCCCACCAAACACCGATGTATTTGACCGGTTTGATCCACGATGTGTCTTCAAACTTTGTCGGTTCATTGAGGTTGTAGACAAGACGGGACGCGAGTATGTCGCGGGCGTCGTCAGTTATGATGACCGAGCGCCATGGTGACATCGCCGGGGTCTGCATATATCCTTTTCGCCCTTGATTGTCGGGGGTAAGCCATGAAGTGAACACCATTGTGGTGTCATTCAGGTTGAGGTGCATGGTGGGATAGTCGACAGTCGCGGCTTCGTGGATATTGAGATAGACACCGTCATCGGTCTTCAGTTGCAGTGCTGTCTGTACACCGGTCGGTGAGAAAGGTGTTGTCGAGGCGTTGTCCGGGTTTATTTTCGAAGGGAAGAGAGTCCGTATTTCGCTTAATCGCGATTTCGTATAGTTGTATTCCTGTGTGTCATAGTCTCCGGGAATCCAATAGGCAGTATGGTCTCCTGTCATTGCGAACTCGGTGTTTTCCTCTGCGATCACGAAGTAATTGAGATTCGGTTGTCCGGGAAATTCGTAGCGGAAGCCGATACCGTCGTCATATACGCGGAAACTCACTGTCATCGTGCGGTCGAATGCCGGCTGGCGCAGAGTGACAGCCATGCTGTTGTAATGGTCGCGGATAGATGTTTCTTCTCCCCATACGGGTTGCCATTCAGTGTCGGAACTGTCGCGTACGGTTTTCACAAATTCAAAACCGTCACGCAACGACAATGCGTCGGCCGAAGCTTTTTTGCCTTGATGGTCAAAACTGTTGCGTCCTGACTCGCTGAAAAGCGTGAAACCGAGTCCGGAGGGAGCTATGATCTGTTTGCCTTTGAAATCGACTGAATATGTCGGGCGGCCATCCCTGAGTTCAAAGTTAAGCGTGATGTCACCGTCGGGCGACTTCAAAGTCTCCTCGCCTGCAAGGTTCTGAGCCATACAGACTGCCAGAACCATATTTAAGAGTGCGCGATGATTCATGACCTAAAATAATTTGTGAAAAATACGTAATGTGATGAGTAAGTATGATATGGAGCGGCAAATATAGCGATATTTCGGTGATTATTCGTAACTTTGCACAAAAAATATGGGACGATTGTTGGCTATAGATTACGGACGTAAACGATGCGGCATAGCTGTGACCGATGTGTTGCAGATTGTCGCCACTGCTCTTGATACCGTTGCCTCAGCTGAACTGGTCTCATATATAAAATCTTATGTCGGACGTGAGCCTGTCGATAAAATTATTGTCGGGCTTCCGCGTACGCTTGACGGTCACGATTCCGATTCGATGCGCTATATCACTCCGGCAATCAATCGTCTGCGCAAGGAACTGCCGGGAATGGAGGTTGAATTTTTCGACGAGCGTTTCACTTCCACTATGGCTCATCGTGCTATGATCGAATCCGGAGTGAAAAAGAGCGACCGTCGCGACAAAGGAGCCATTGACCGTATGGCGGCTGTCATCATACTCAACGGCTATCTCGAAAGCCGTGACATGATGTCAAGATTTTAAATTTCAGTTTTAAAATAATATCATAAGGATTTTAATATAGATGCGTTTACCTGTATATCTCTACGGACATCCCGTGCTCCGTAAAATCACCGCTCCGGTGACCCCGGATTATGAAGGTTTCAAGGAACTTATCGATAATATGTTTTCTACGATGTATGACAGCGAAGGCGTCGGTCTTGCGGCTCCGCAGATCGGTCTTGGCCACAGTATAGTCGTCATAGACGCAGATCCTGTCAAGGACAGTTTCCCGGAATGTGCTGGCCGTAGGCTCGTTCTTGTCAATCCGGAGATAGAGGTGCTTGACGGAGAGGCCGTGAGCCGTGAAGAAGGATGCCTGAGCCTGCCGGGATTGTCGGAAAAAGTCAGCCGTGTGGAAAATATACGCATGCGCTGGCTCGATGAGAATTTCGAGGAGCACGATGAGGTCTTCACCGGTTTCCTTTCGCGTATCATACAGCATGAGTGCGACCATCTTCAGGGTAAACTCTACATAGACCATATATCTATGATACGCAAGCAGTTGATCAAAAGCAAGCTGAACAATATCATAGCCGGAAAGGTTCGTTGTGACTACCCGGTGAAATACGCACCGAAAAAACGTTGATATATTTTGGTATACCTTAAATATCGCTGCAATATAATTACAAGAAAAAACTTTCGGTTCAAAATAAACAAGAATTTTAAAAACAGCCTTAATATAATATCATATCATGGCCGACGATAAGAAAGTAATCTTCTCTATGGTGGGGGTTTCAAAAACCTATCCGCCTCAGAAACAAGTTCTTAAAAATATATACCTTTCGTTTTTCTACGGAGCTAAAATAGGTATCATAGGTCTCAATGGCTCTGGAAAATCTTCATTGCTCAAGATAATCGCGGGGATAGACAAGAGTTATCAGGGCGAAGTTGTGTTTTCGCCCGGGTACTCGGTAGGTTATCTCGAGCAGGATCCGCAACTCGATCCGTCGAAGACGGTTATCGAGGTAGTGCGTGAGGGTGTTCAGCCTATCATGGATCTCCTTGCTGAATTTGACAGAGTCAACGAGCAGTTCGCTGACCCCGATGTGCTCGAAGATCCTGACAAGATGGACGCATTGATCGCACGTCAGGCCGAGTTGCAGGACAAGCTTGACGCTGCCGATGCGTGGAACATCGACTCCAAGCTCGAACGCGCCATGGACGCGCTCCAATGTCCGCCCGACGATCAGAATGTGACCACTCTCTCAGGTGGCGAGCGCCGCCGTGTGGCTTTGTGCCGTCTGCTATTGCAGCAACCCGACATATTGTTGCTCGACGAACCTACAAACCACCTCGATGCAGAGTCGATCGATTGGCTTGAACAGCACCTTCAGCAATATCCTGGTACTGTGATCGCCATCACCCATGACCGTTATTTCCTTGACCATGTGGCCGGTTGGATACTCGAACTCGACCGAGGAGAGGGGATACCCTGGAAAGGAAACTACTCGTCATGGCTCGACCAAAAGACCAAACGGATGGCACAGGAGGAGAAGCAGGCATCGAAACGTCGTAAGACCCTTGAGCGCGAGCTTGAGTGGGTGCGTATGGCTCCTAAGGCCCGTCAGGCCAAAGGCAAGGCGCGTCTGTCGAGCTATGACCGACTTATCAATGAGGATCAGAAAGAGAAAGAGGAACGTCTGGAGATATTTATCCCCAACGGTCCGCGTCTCGGAAGCAAGGTCATAGATGTGCAAGGTTTTTCCAAGGCATTCGGTAAAAAACAGCTTTTCAAGGATTTGAGCTTTTCATTACCCCAAGGTGGCATTGTCGGTGTGATCGGTCCCAACGGAGCGGGCAAGACTACGCTTTTCCGTTTGATAATGGGTCAGGAAACTCCAGACGAAGGAACTTTCGATGTAGGAGAGACAGTGAAGATCGCTTACGTGGATCAGACCCACCATGACCTCCTTCCCGACAAGAGTGTCTATGAAGTAATCTCGCAAGGAGTGGAAAGTTTCCGTATGGGTGGTCGCGATGTCAACGCCCGTGCCTACCTGTCGCGTTTCAATTTCACCGGAGCCGATCAGGAAAAGAAGATCGCAGTGCTTTCGGGCGGAGAGCGCAACCGCCTGCACCTGGCTATGGCTCTCAAAGAGGAGGGAAATGTGATATTGCTTGACGAACCAACTAACGATATTGACGTCAATACATTACGAGCCCTTGAGGAGGGTCTTGAGGACTTTGCCGGTTGCGCTGTTGTTGTCAGTCACGACCGTTGGTTCCTCGACCGTATCTGTACGCATATCCTATCGTTCGAAGGCAACGGGGAAGTGGTATTCTACGAAGGTTCGTATTCCGACTATGAGGATTATAAGAAAGCCCATAACGACGGTAAGGAACCAACCCGTCGACGCTACCGTAAACTGATGGAATAATCCATGATGTGAAAATATGCTACGGGGGATATGTGCGATAACACATATCCCCCGTAGCATAAATAATGTATCGTTTAATCAAAATCAATAATGGAAAGATGAACCTCCGAGAAACTCGCGCAGCAAAGAGTTGGGAGGTATGAGCGTTGACGGGATAGGAGAGAAGTAATCGAGGAATTTGCGCAGACGATGGGCTTCGGCATATTCCGTAATGTCACGCGGCACGCTGCGCAACACCATTTCCGCTTCGTCGCGCATGACTCCGAGTTCAAACAGTAATGACGAATTGAACATTGAGTCCGCGTTCTCCTGATAAGGGAATATCCATTTCTCCTCTCCTCTTCGCACACTCTGCCAGCGACGTATGGTCTCAAGAGCGTTTGTCCCCCTGTATTTATAGTCACGGATGATTCTTCGTAGCAATCTGTTGTCGGTTGTTGAGACCCAGTTGTGATCGTCGATTGCAAGAGTGGTCAAAGCCGAAACATAGATACGGTATTTCATGTCGGGAACGACATCGCGTGTCAATTCCGGATTCAAACCATGTATGCCCTCGATCAGCAAAATGGAGCGTGAATCGAGACTGATGCTCTCTCCCCGATACTCTCTTTCGCCACGCTCGAAATTATAGTACGGGATTTCGATTCGCTCACCGCGTATGAGACGGTTGAGATGATCATTGAATAATTCAAGATCCAAAGCGAAAAGCGATTCATAATCATATTCGCCCGTATCGTCAAGCGGAGTGCGCGTGCGGTTGACGAAATAATTGTCAAGCGATATCATCACCGGATTCAGGAAATTGGTGAGCAATTGTACGGCAAGCCGCTTTGTGAAAGTGGTTTTGCCCGATGAGGACGGTCCGGCTATCAGCACCACTCTTGCACCACCTTCGTGATATCTTTCTGTAATACGGTCAGCTATGTTGCCTATGTATTTAGTGTGAAGCGCTTCCGCGACGTTTATCATCATGGCCGTGCCTTTGGCGGAGACAACCTCGTTGACATCACCGGCGTCACGTATGCCTATGATGGAATTGAATTTTAGATAATCAGTGAATGCCCGATATAGTTTTGGTTGTGGGGCGGGGATAGCGGGTCGGGTTTTGTCTGAAGTATCCGGCCCGAGCAGTAGAAGCCCGTTCTCGTAAAGGATGAGATCGAAGACGCCCAATAGGCCTGTCGACGGTACAAGATTGCCATTGTAGGTGTCGCATACTCCGTCAAGCCGATAATAGACCGTGTATAGATCTTGGATGGATGAAAGCAGTTTTACTTTGTCGGTCAGCCCCTGTCCGCGCATTATCTCGATCACGTCGCTTGTCAGGCGTTCTTTCCTTTCGAAAGGAAGGTCGAGTGATATGATACGTGACATTTCGGTTTTCAAAGCTTCCGCGATACTTGAATCCACGTCAGTTCCAGAAAGTCTGCAATAATAGCCGCGCGAAACAGAGTGGCTGATTACAAGTCGTGTACCTGGATATAGCGATACGACGGCTCTGTAAAGAACCATACATAGCGACCGTATGTAACAACGGTAGCCGGAAGGAGAGTCAACCGAAAGGAATTCAATTTGTTTGGGGGTGAAAACCGGAAATGACAGATCTTCGGCCTTGTTGTTGACCCTTGCGCACACCGGAGTGAAGGATATGCGTTTCTTGATGTTTTCGTAGATTTCTCTAAGGGTCATACCTCCGTCAATAGGCAGGTATTCGCCTATATTTACACAATATACTTTTAGTTGTTTACTCATGACGCGATGAATGAAGTGGTGGTGGGGTCGTTGTTGAGTCAGATTTATAGTCCCAAAGATAGTTCCGCTTTTGATTAAAATTTGTAAAATATAGTTGCCTCGTAGGTTAATTTAGGTTAATCAAAATATTGGATTCAATCTTAGGTTCCGATTAAAAATTAACGTGTAGCCTATTCGGCTTGTTCATATCGGCCTTATTGTTATATTTTATTCCTGAAGATAAAAAATCCGGCATATTTTGTTTTATTAACAGAAAAATGTAATTTTGCCGATGTTCATTCCCACGCCACTGTAAGGAGGGTAAGAGGGGAAGGACGCGACATAATAAAAAGCGTCACTAACGCTTTGTCTTCAAGCTGTTTTGAACCTGAGAAATTCCAAATGCTTGCCGAAGACACAGTAAGGGTGAATGCTACGGGTATGTTATATCAAGCCCGGAGTATGCGAGAGGCGTGTGCGCTTCCCGCATACTTGGTGGCATAACGACATACGGCGTGGGCATCAACTCTGTTCGTCTGCAAGCAAGGCTTTCTCAGGGCCTAAAACAGAGACGGGCAGCAGTGTGATACCCGCGTTTTTTATTTATGTGGCTTAGACGCAGATAAGTAACTTGATTAATCCGCCTTAAACAGGGTATCGTAAGGCAACGTTTCGATATACACATGAGAAAAATCGTTGCTGCTCTTCTGAGTATATTTATCGCGGCCGCGTCACCATTTGCATTGGCAAAGGAGAAGGCTCCGAATGTTTTGGAGGAGTATTTGGAAGGAGCCGGAGCCGGAAACAATGGCTCGGCAAATGTCAAGATCACGGTAGTCGCTAAAAAAGCGGACAAGGTAACGGATTCAGAACTCGGTGCGGCCGCTATCCACGCCATGCTTTTTAAGGGTTACACAGATTCGTCGACATGCGGTTTCGGAACCTCTACCAACCATGCTGCGCTTGCCGGATCTCCGACAGCCGAAATGGAACATGGAGACTATTTCAAACATTTCTTCGAGAGTGGAAGCCACATGGGCTATGTGCAATTGGTTGAGAATACGCGTCGGGTGGTAAAATACGGCAAACAATACAAGGTTTCTTGCCAGCTCACCGTCAACACGGCCCAACTTCGTCGCGATCTGGAAAAACAGGGTGTCATTCGTGGACTTAACAGTGGATGGTGATGAGAAGGTCATTTATATTTATATTATCGGTTGTAATTGCCGTATCTTCTCTTTTAGCCGCCAATTATGACTATATAATGCTCAACAACGGCAGTGTTGTCAAAGGTCGGATAGTTACCGAGGAGCCTAACGTCAGCGTTACGATAAGGGCGGAGAACGGCTCTCTTTACACGTATGATTTCACGCAGATAAGAAAAATAACCCGTAACGCACCTGTGGTTCCGACAGCCACTCACGACTCCAATCTCGGAGTCCTTTCCGAGATGGAGAACGGTTTCTGGTTTGCTGTCGAAGCTGGTGCTGGTGTTTCGTGCCGTTTCAGTAAATCCAACCGCGCTTTTGGAGAAGGTGATATTGTGTTCGGATACCGTTTCAACCAGTATGCCAAAGCCGGAGTGGGAGTCGGCTTCCGTTATTATTTCAATGCTTATCCAGAATTCCGCAGCACCGCTATCGATGGCTCGTTTCCCGTGTATTTCAACCTTCGGGGCAACCTACTCGGCGACATGTATAGATCCGTGGTTCCTTATTACAATATTGACGTCGGTGCGGCCATCCGCGACGGAGCCATGATACGTCCTGGCATCGGTCTGCGCATGGGGCAACGCAGGTCGGCCTTTTTGTTGGGCATAAGTTACCTCGCGCAGCAATTGCCTCAATTGGTTGCGACCGACGGAGGCGTGACCCGCGAACGCAAATGGATGTCGTTCGCATGTGTGAAAATCGGCTACGAATTCTAATAACCTTTATCAGACTAAATATATAAAATGAAAGCCAAAATTTTCACATTCGCAGCGTTGATCGCATGTCTGTCATCGCTGACCGCTTGCCATTCTAAAACGGAAGTGGCATCTACGTATGCCTACACCTCTCTCGAAACCGTATGCCTGAACCAGAATCTTGACAGTACTTTGACTGTTAGGGCTTGGGGGCGCGGCACAAATAAGGGTGACGCCATCGAACAGGCTAAAAAGAATGCGATAGCCAAAGTTTTGTTTGAGGGTTTCAGTTCCGGTGTCAAAGGCGACGACAGGCTCCCGCTTGTCATGGAGGTGAACGGACGCGAACGCTACGATTATTATTTCGCCCCTTTCTTTAAAGACGGTGGAACCTATCGCAAATTCGTCAAAGAGAACGACGGAACGAGGGCTTCGCGCATTGAAAGTTCCGGCAAATCGATGACCGGTTATGGTGTCGTGCTTGACATCGATCGCAAGGCTCTGCGCGAACGGCTTATAAAAGATGGCATCCTTAAACCTTAGGGATTTATAGTCTTGTGTATACAATCAATTAAAATCCAATCTGTTAATAATGAAACAAATTATTTCTATATCGCTCTTTGCAACGATGGCGCTGTGGGCAGGTTCCATGTCGGCCGAGGCTCCTTCGGTGATGTTGCTTCCTGACAAAACATGGTGTAACTCCAACGGTTATGTGAACCGGATAGATGTAGGAGGGAAGACTAGGGTTATCGAGAACTACGAAGAGGCATTCCTCAATGAAGAACTTACACAGATAAAGACCGGTGTCAATTCAATATTCTCACAACGGGGATTCCCTCTCAAGGATTATCTGGCACAGACCGAAGGCGACGATGAGGATGAAATGGAGGAAGAGGCTTTTGAAAGTGCTGAGACAGGATCGTCATTGGCTTCCAATGCCCATGATCAGATAATGAACAAGGCCAAGCCTGACATACTTTTGAAAATCGGATGGATCATAAACCAGGTCGGATTCAACTACAGCATATCCTATCGTCTCGAGGCGGTCGATTCGTATTCAAACAAGAGTATAGCGGCTGTCACCGGAGAGGGTGAACCTGTTGGCCGACAGACTCCGCTGACAGCGTCGATCGGAGAATCTATGAGATCCAATATGGATGAATTTTGTAGCCAATTGATGAATCATTTCGCAGACATTCAGGCAAACGGGCGAGAGATGCGCATGAATTTCCGCATCATAGACAACGGAAGCGGTGTGAATTTCAACACAGAATATGGAGGTAAGGAACTTGGCTCGATTATATATGACTGGATGCATGAAAATACTCAGGCACATCGGTTTAACGAACGCACGGCCACACGCAATCGTCGCGCCTACGATCAGGTGCGTGTGCCGATGCGCGATGCGAGCGGCAAAGCGATGAACGCACGCCAGTTTGTCGACGGATTGCGTAAGCATCTTTCCTCTCTTGGTATATGTGCCGAAAATATATCCTCACGTCTTGGGACAGGAGGTCTGGCGATAGGTGAAAAATAAATGCCGTCAGAATCAAAAGAACATAAATCAACATGATACTTAAAAGAATATTCGGTATAGCTTTGGGACTTATAAGTTCCATGCCGATCGTATATGCTACGGATTGCGAGTTGCATGTGGCGGTTGCTGCCATCAGCCAGGGCGATAAAGTCGACAAACAGGTCGAGAACCAGCTACAGATGCGCCTCACCCGCGCTGCTGCCGCTGCCGGATTGGCCGGTGACGCGAAAAGCAGTCGTTTTTTCATTGCAGGACGCTTCGACAAGGGATTTATGGACGTGACCTCCGGCCCGTCGCAAAAATTCCTGCTTAAAACCACTCTGACGCTCTATATCGGGGACGCTGACGACCAAAAGATATTCTCTACGGCTTCTTTCGAATTGAAAGGCGTGGGAGCCTCCGAGCAGCGGGCATATCTAAACGCTATGAGCCAACTGAACGCTCAAAATTTGACGTTCAAAAGATTTGTGGAGAAAGGCAAGGAGGAGATCATTCAATACTATAACAAATACTCTGCGGTGATACTTACAAAAGCCCGCACGGCCATGAAGCAGCGCGATTATGACGAAGCGATCTATCAGGCCTCTCAGATACCTGAATGTTGCAACGGTTTTGACGAAGCCGCTGACCTGATGGTTGAGGCATACGGACACCGTATGGACTATGAAGGGGCACAGCTTCTTTCACGGGCTCAAGGCGAGTGGGCGGCTGATCCGACCGAAAGCGGAGCGCGCGAAGCTTTCAGTTTTCTGTCGCAGATAGATCCAGGATGCTCGTCGTATCCCGCAGCGAAAGTGCTTGGCGACGAGATCGCAAAGACTGTCAAGGAACAATGGGTGTTTGAAAACGTGCAGAAGTATGAGGACGCTTTGGCTATGGAGAAAAAGAAAATGCAAAACGAGCATATCGTGCGCACCCGTATGATCGAGGCTGCTCGTGCCGTAGGGGTGGCGAGAGCAGAAAATCAGCCGAAAGTTGTCTATCATTACGGATGGTTCTGATATGGGTATGTCTGTGTCAATAATCATTATATTAACCAAATTTAAATAAATCAATGAGATCACTTTCAACAATCGCGGCTGCCGTCATCGCTTCGGGAGCGTTTTTCGTTTCGGCAAATGACGAGCCAACCTACATGAGAAGTTCGCTATACACGATACTTGTAAAAAGCGATTCTCAGAACGAACGTCTGCAGAAACAGCTTGACGAGACAAAGACAAACGAGTTTATAGCTATCGCCAAGGACATAGCCAATACAGATGCGAAAAAGGCGGCGGGCGATACGATTTCAATACCCAAAGTGCAGATCCCTTTGGCCAAGTTTCAGGAAATTCCCATCCCCTCTCAGTTCAACGACCATAACCTGTCGTTACGAGTGATTGATTATGATCCTATAAAAGAGACAATCACGCCAGAAGAAAAGGCTTTGTACACACCGGAGAAATCAAATAGCAAGAAGTTCGGTGGTTTCATGAAGTCTTTGGGTGGTGAGATGTTGGCTGATCAGGCCGGTACAAGCAATTCAGCCATACTTTCTACCGACGATATGGAAGATTATCTTCCTGCCGTGCTTATGAAGCATTTCAATTCGACGAACACCGCTCCTGAATTGGTCGGAAAATGGTTCGGTTACAATAACGAAAGCGAAAGTCGTTGGGACAAGAATTTCGGACTTATATCTGAACGAGGACTCCAGAACGCATCGGCCGAAGATATTGAAAAAGCCAAATCGAGCGGATTTTTCTCCAGCAAACTCGCTGGAAAGGGCTTTGACCTGATCAATAACACGTATGTCCTTGCTGTCAATCTCCGTTTCAGGAGTAACCAGGCCGTTGTCGCAGAGTCTCAAGCACTTGCTGAAGGTGTATTCGGTAGTATCGGCAGCCTTGCCGGAGCAGCCGCCAGTGCGGCCGCGGGCGAGGGTTTTCAAGTCCAGGCCGTGACCTATCTGTATAAACTTGACTGGAACGATGAGATTTCCGCCAATTTTGCCGAAAACTATTTCGACAAGAACGCAAGTATGGAAGATCTTATCAACGCAGGCATCTGTAAACTGTCGTTTGTCGGTAAGGACAAGGCTTCGTGCAATGTGCGTCAGAGCGTGCTCAACACCACACCTGAAAGCGAACTTATCAAACGAGCTACAGGCCGTGCGATAGACAATGCGATCAACAAACTCCAGGCTCAACACGAGGTGTTCCGAACAGTGGCTCCCATCCAGCGGATGGAAGAGGACGGAACAATCTTTGCTGGTATCGGGCTTAAAGAGAATCTGACCAAAGGCGACAAATACGAGGTACTCGAAGCTATCGAAGATCCTGAGACGGGGCGTATAAGCTATAAGAGTGTCGCTACGGTCGAGCCTGATGAAAAGCGTATTTGGGACAACCGTTACGGTGCGGCTGAAGAACTTGCCGAACAGGCTAAAGACACCGACGCGACAGCCGTGAATCTCGGGGCTTCGGCTTTCAAAGGGAAAAAAGGAAAAGATTATACCGGATATTATCTGCGTCTGAAAAAGAAAAAATAATCATAGAATCTAATACTTGAATGCGTAAGGCGCGCAACCGTTGGTCGGTTTGTGCGCCTTTCATTTATAAGTCTGGTTAAAAATCATGAAATCAAGGGCTCGAGAGCGAAAAAAACGTATCTTTGCCAGATAAATTTATAAACAGATTATTGAGGATGATCCGGTATATCATCACACAGAAAAATGCTTAAACATGTTTTCACCATACTGATATCTTTGATTCTTTCCGCTGTTGTCGGTTCGTGCGGTGACAGCAAGGAAGATGGCCCTGTTCAGATAAAATCGGTTCACAGAACCGTGCTTGTCTATATGATCGCTGACAATAATCTCGGTACGCATTCACGTTTTGATGAGGCGGATATAAACGAAATGCTTATCGGTGTTAAAGGCAACGCTCTTAACGGTGGCCGCCTGATAGTCTATCGCAACCGTCCCGGGACCGATAGCGGTAATCCTCCGCAATTGATCGAGATTACGGAAGACGGGACTAAAATACTGAAAACATATCCGGACGATCCGTCGATATATTCCGTCGAGGTCTCACGTATGAGGGAGGTTTTGAGCGATGTCGAAAGTCTGGCGCCTGCCGACGAATTCGGATTGGTATTTTGGGGGCACGCTACATCGTGGCTTACTGAGTCTGGAGATATTCCGGAGGATCTGTCGTCTAAAAAACGTTCGTATGGCCACGACCGTTATAAATGGATGAGCCTTGGTTCTCTTGCCAAAGCGCTTGAAGACCGTTATTTCCGATTTATATATTTTGACTGTTGCCTCATGGGGACCGTAGAGGTGGCTTACGAATTACGACATGTCGCTCCGGTCATTGTTGCGTCTCCCACGGAATTGGAAGGAGAAGGCATGCCTTATCATCTCAATGTTCCCGTATTTTTTGCGAAAGGTGTTCCTGACATGATTAAAGCCGCCTCGAATACATTTGAATATTACAACGGACGTCACGACAGTACATGCCAGATGGTCGTTGTCGACACTTCCGCGCTTGACAGGCTGGCCGAAGTGTCACGCATCGTATTGCTCAATCTGACATCTTATCCGCAATGGCTCGATAAAATACAGCCATTGTCCAAAAGTTTTACTTCGTTTAATGATCCGTACTACAACGTATTCCGCAACACCCGTCCGGTGTATGATATGAAGGAATATATGGTAACGCTCGCTTCGCAATATTCCGACGAGCTTTTAAAGGAATGGCAGGCCGCGTTCGAGAGTGCGGTAGTATATAAAAGCAGCACCAAATTTGACTTTACCGGAATAGAAATAAAAACATACGGTGGTCTCGGTTCGTTTATAATCAAAAGGCAGGAGGAGACGGGCTATCGTGGATATAACGATACGCAATGGTGGAAAGACGTGGTATCCGCGGCCCCGTTGTTCAACTGATAGATTTCATCAGACTACGCATCATGCTACAAATCGACTTTTTACCTACGGATTCAATCCCTTCGATAGCAAAAGAAACAAGCGCGCTGAAAAACATGTCGTTCGACCAGTTGCTTGATACGCTTGTAAGCGATATGGTTCACTTCGCTATCTCGCTGACAGTGGCCATAATAGTTTTTTATGCAGGCAAATTTCTAATAAAGAAATTGTATGCGCTGGTTTATCGCATACTCCATAAACGACAGGTTGACGCCTCGCTGAGTACCTTTGTGCTCAGCCTTGTCAGAATAGTACTCTTCTTCATACTTATTGTTACCGTCATCGGTATACTCGGCATAGAGACCAGCTCTTTTCTCGCGCTTTTCGCCTCAGCCGGTGTCGCGATAGGTATGGCTCTCAGCGGCACGTTACAAAATTTTGCGGGTGGGGTGTTGATATTGCTTCTAAAGCCATTCAAGGTCGGAGACTATATCGAGGCCCAAGGTTTTGCCGGCACAGTAACGCATATCGAGATATTCAATACAATAATCTGTACTCCGGACAACAAGTCGATCATCATACCCAACGGCGGACTCTCGACCGGAACTATAAACAATTATTCGACGCAAGCGTACCGCCGTGTTGAGTGGACCATCGGGATATCATATGGAGAAAGTGTCGAACTTGCCCGGGCCACGTTGCTTGGTCTTCTCGAACGGGATGTCCGGGTGATACGCGAAAATATCGCCGGGATTCCCGCAGTTTCACCGCCCGCTGTGGTTGTCGCGGCTCTTGCGGACTCGTCAGTGAATCTTAGTGTGAGAGCCTGGGTTGCAAGCGCTGACTACTGGCCTGTTTTTTTTGATCACAACGAGGAGTTCTATACTGTTATCTCGTCAATGTCGGAATTGTCGTTTCCTTTTCCCCAGCTCGATGTCCATGTAGTGCCTGAAAAAGAGGCCTGAATTAGATTAGGGGTAGTGTAATCTGTTTCCAGGGCTATAGAGACTAAAGGATAAATAACATTTCTTATGACAATTTATCCAAATTTTCTCCGTAATTTTGCAATTAATAGGGTATGATTACGCGGCCCTTGACGGTCGATTTTTTCAATATCGGCCATTTGCCTTCTTTGAAATAAAAAAGAAACAACATAAATGACAAGTAAATGGAATTACTGTCCCCTTACATCCGAACAACAAAAATTGGAGTCTGGTTTGGCGAAAAGCTATGCCGGGGTACCGCCTGTTAGCGAGCTGCTTGTGCAACGTGGTATCTCCTCTGTCGAAGAGGCGGAAAAATTTTTCCATCCTTCGTTAAAGGATCTGCACGACCCGTTCATGATGCCTGATATGGACAAAGCCGTCCAAAGGCTGAACCGCGCCATGGGCTCAAAGGAGAAAGTCATGGTCTATGGAGACTATGACGTGGACGGGACTACAGCGGTAGCTCTCGTCTATAAATATCTACGCAACTATTACTCCAATATCGACTACTATATCCCGACACGCAACGAAGACGGATACGGTATATCTAAAGCCACCATCGACATGGCGGCCGGACAAGGGGTCAAACTCTTCATCATCCTTGATTGCGGTATAAAAGCGACTGAGGAAATCGAATATGCCCGTAGTCTGGGTATAGACTTTATAATTTGCGACCATCATGTGCCGGATGAAAAACTCCCACCGGCGGTCGCAATACTGAACCCTAAGCTTGAGGGGAGCTCTTATCCGTGTCCTCATCTGTCCGGTTGCGGTGTGGGCTATAAGTTCATGCAGGCTTTCGCCATATCCAACGGTCTCGGATGTGTCGATCTCGAAGGGCTGCTCGATCTTGTGGCTGTGTCGATCGCTGCGGACATTGTTCCTATGGTAGGAGAAAACCGCATTATGGCTTATCATGGGCTGAGGCGTCTTAATTCGAACCCTAACATGGGGTTAAGGGCTATTATCCGGATATGCGGACTTGGTAGCCGGGATATAACCATCAGTGACGTGATCTTCAAGATAGGCCCGCGCATAAATGCGTCCGGGCGTATGCAGAGCGGAAAGGAGGCAGTCGATTTGCTTGTGTCGAGAGATGTAGCCGACGCTTATAGCCGAGCTAAGGAAATAGACCGTTACAATCAGGATCGCAAGGAGCTTGACAAGCAGATAACGGACGAAGCGAACGCTATCCTTGAGGAGCGTGGCGAAAGCACCTCTGAAAAGAAATCGATCGTCATATATAATAAAAACTGGCATAAAGGCATAATAGGGATTGTGGCCTCGCGTTTGACAGAGTTTTATTATAAACCGTCGGTGGTATTGACCTATTCCAACGGGCTTGCCACTGGTTCGTCGCGTTCGGTACAGGGCTTTGACGTATATAAGGCCGTCGAATCGGCCCGCGATCTGCTTGAGAACTTCGGTGGTCACACCTATGCCGTCGGCCTTTCTCTGAAGGAGGAGAATATCCCTGAATTCACGCAGCGTTTCGAAAATTTCGTGAGTGAGAACATAAGACCCGATCAGCTTACTCCGCAACTCGATATAAACGCTTATCTGACATTCTCGGAGATCACACCGGAATTTATATCCTACTTACGGCAGTTCAATCCGTTTGGACCTGGCAACAGTAAGCCGGTGTTCTGTACACGCACTGTCACGGACTTTGGAACTTCGAAACTTGTCGGCCGGCATAACGAACATATAAAACTTGAACTGGTTGACAGTACCTGTGGAAAAGTAATGAACGGTATAGTTTTCAACTGTGCCGAGTGTTATCCCCATATTCATTCTGGTAGACCGTTCAGCATCTGCTATACGATTGAGGAGAACAAGCATAAGGGCGCGTCGTCCATACAGCTTTTCGTGAAAGAAATTCATCTTGAATAGACATCAGATGAAGCCTCTTTCCATGCCGCTTGATATTCTTAAACAATATTGGGGTTACGATGATTTCCGGCCGTTACAGAAGGAGATAATCGGCTCGGTGCTTGACGGTCGCGATACGCTCGGCCTTCTTCCTACCGGTGGTGGAAAATCGATCACGTTTCAGGTGCCCGCACTGTTGCTTCCCGGATTGACTGTTGTCGTGACGCCTTTGATATCGTTGATGAAAGACCAGGTAGACAATCTGCGCCAACGCGACATAAAGGCTGTCTATTTCCATTCCGGTCTGACACGACGCGAAACCGAACTCGGTCTGACACGTTGCCGTCTCGGTAAAGTAAAGCTCGCATATCTCTCGCCAGAGCGTCTGCAAAACGAAAACTTCATGGCAGAATTGCGTGCCATGAAAGTGAGCCTTATAGTCGTCGACGAGGCTCACTGCATCTCTCAATGGGGTTACGATTTCCGGCCTTCATATCTGAAAGTGGCCAGTATGCGTGAAATAGTGGGAGAGAGCGTCCCTATACTCGCACTTACCGCATCCGCCACTCCGGAAGTGACTGCTGATATCATGCGTGAGCTTCGATTCCGTTCCCGGGATGTCTTTGCACGAAGTTTCACCCGTACGAATATTTCGTATGTTGTCCGCTATGCCGATTTCAAGGAAGATATGCTTCTAAGGATACTTAATGCCACTCCTGGGACATCGATCGTTTATGTCCGGTCGCGTCGGCGCTGTCGTGAGTTGTCGGCATTGTTGCAGAGAGAGGGTATATCCTCAGACTTTTATCATGCCGGTCTTGATCCCGAGGAAAAGGAGTTGAGACAAAACACATGGAAAGAAGGCATGGTGCGTGTCATGGTCGCTACCAATGCGTTCGGTATGGGCATAGACAAGCCTGACGTCCGTACGGTGGTTCATTATGATCTGCCTTCATCATTGGAAGAATACTATCAGGAGGCCGGGCGGGCGGGACGAGACGGGCGTGAATCGTTCGCTGTCGTAATCGCTTCAAGCCGTGACAAGGCTATGCTCGGCCGACGTCTGACAGATAGTTTTCCCGATAAAGATTTCATGCGTCGCGTCTATGAACTTGCCGGAAATTTCTTGAATGTCGCGGTTGGAGAAGGTTACGGAGCCCTTTATGAATTCAATTTCGACCTGTTCTGCCAGACATATAGATTGCCTCCTTCACCGACCCGCAGCGCGTTAGGAATTCTGAGCCGTGCGGGATATATTGAATATATTGATGAGACCACTTCGCGCTCGCGGCTTATGGTCATAATGCGTAAGGAAGAATTGTATGGATTGGAACTCACACCTGAGGCCGAGGATGTTTTTCAGTGTGTGTTGCGCAGCTATACAGGTTTGTTTGCCGATTATGTATATATAAGTGAACTTGTGATAGCTCGTTCGACCGGGCTATCGACCGATGATGTATATCAGGCGTTGCTGTATCTTGGCAGGATACATGCTATCCATTATGTCCCTCGGCGTACAACGCCATATATATATTACACGACGTCGCGTGAATTGCCGAAACATATACTCTTTCCAAAGGAGGTATATGAGCGTCAGCGAGAAAGGATGTCATTGCGCCTTGACTCCATGAAAAAGTTTGCGTTCGGGACGAATGAGTGCCGGGTGAAAGGTATGCTGCGATATTTCGGAGAAAGCGATGCCACCGATTGCGGTAAATGCGATTTTTGCCGTTCCCGTGTCAAGTCCGGTTTGAAAACAGGGGCCGGTTTGCGTGAAAGTATCCTTTATCAGGCCGGTCGTCCGGGCGGTCGGACTGTTGATGAGATAATGGAGAATTGCCGGTGTCCTAAGGAAGAGGTCACAGGTATGTTAAGATCGCTTGCGGATGAGGGTAAAATTATTCTTGAATACAACAAAGTGTTCTTGGCATGATAACGGACACTTAAATAGTGTCCGTTAATATTTTTTCATCGATTTCAGTGATGACGTTGCCGGTGGGTCTGATGTTTGTACAGTTCCTTGTAGTACTTCTTTTGCGCCTTACGGTATTTTTTGTATTTCTTTTGAAGTTTCTTATTATGATGTCCGCAATCATGGTGATAGACAGGAACTTCGTAGTCCACGTAGTGTACCACTTTTCGTGGAGGTGGGGGCATACGGTGGCCTTCATGATGGTTCAGACTGAATCCAGCGCCTCCAAGGTCCATCCAAAACGAGACATTGGTCCGTCCGACAGCCAATGTGGAGCCGGCTATCACTGCTGAAAAGGCTATTGCTGCTATTCGTTTCATGACTTCTCTGTTTTGTGGGTTTTAAATATCCTTAGAAACCGTTATTCTTACTGAGAAGTTTTCTCGGTAGCCTTTTTGACCAATAAAATGGAACAAATGTCTATTTCCCTATTATTTCCTGTAGTATTTCAACTGCAGTCTCAACGGTCTCCACGTTAGCTATGGCAAACGATCTTTTGCCGTTGCGTTCGCGGATCTGCACTCTCCTCGGATTCGATGTGAGATAGCCAAGCATCTTGCCGAACATCTCGGATTGATAATAGGCTTTATTGCTTTCGTCAACGAAATAAGTGTACATCTTTTCCTGTTTCAATGCGACTTTTTCTATTCCGAGCCGTCGTGCGAGCCGTCGCAGACGCGGAATGCGCAAAAGTTCGGCTGTCACCGGAGGTATAGCTCCAAAACGGTCTGTCAGACGGCTGCGGAACTCTTGGAGGTCGAGTTCTCGCTCTATTCCGTCGAGTTCCTGATAAAGGGATATCCGTTCGCTTTCAGTCGGTACGTAGTCGGCCGGCAACAAGAGTTCCATGTCGCTCTCGATGACACAGTCCGCCACGTATGCGGTTTCGTCCTCCTGGCTGTCCGCATGATCCATTTCAGAAAATTCTTCCGTGCGTAATTCTGTGACAGCTTCTTTCAGTATTTTCTGATAAGTTTCGTAGCCGAGGTCAGCTATAAATCCCGATTGTTCCGCTCCAAGCAGATTGCCTGCTCCGCGTATGTCGAGGTCCTGCATAGCGATGTGTATTCCGCTGCCGAGATCACTGAAACTTTCGATGGCTTGCAAACGTCTGCGAGCCACGGGAGAGAGTGGTATGTGAGGCGGGACAAGCAGATAGCAGAACGCTTTGCGGTTGCTGCGTCCGACGCGTCCGCGCAACTGGTGCAATTCGCTTAGCCCGAAATTTTGAGCGTTGTTTACAATAATAGTGTTGACGTTTGGCATATCAATGCCACTTTCGATGATTGTAGTGGCTATGAGGACATCATAATCATGGTTGGCGAAATCAATGATGGCTTTTTCGAGTTTTTCAGGCGGCATCTGTCCGTGTCCGACAATGATCCTCGCGTCAGGCACGAGGCGTTTGACCTGTGCTTCAAGATCGTAAAGACCTTCGATGCGGTTGTTGATCATGAATATCTGTCCGTTGCGCGAAAGCTCGAAATTGACGGCTTCAGCGATGATATCGTCGCTGGCGCCACAGACTGAGGTAATGATCGGATAGCGGTTGGAAGGAGGTGTATTGAGCGAGGTCAGGTCACGCGCTCCCATAAGCGAGAATTGCAGGGTACGTGGAATCGGTGTGGCACTCATGGTAAGTGTGTCTACATTGACCTTCATCTGTTTGAGCTTTTCTTTTACGGCTACACCAAATTTTTGCTCCTCGTCTACTATCAGCAATCCAAGATCTTTGAATTTGACGCTTTTACCGATGATTTTATGAGTGCCTATAAGTATGTCTATTTTTCCATCTGACAGGTCTTTTACGATTTCATTCACCTGTTTTGCGGTGCGGGCGCGCGACAGATAGTCTACTCTTACTGGAAGTTCCTTCAGGCGTTCGCGGAATGTGTTGTAATGCTGATAGGCCAGTACGGTAGTCGGAACGAGGACAGCGGTCTGCTTCCCGTCGGCCGCTGCTTTGAACGCGGCCCGGATAGCGATCTCGGTTTTGCCGAATCCGACATCACCGCAAATCAGACGATCCATAGGTTTGTCGCTTTCCATATCCGCTTTAACCGCCTTTGTGGCTGTAAGCTGATCTGGAGTGTCTTCATAGATGAAGGAGGCTTCGAGTTCTTGTTGCATGTAGCTGTCGGGCGCGAACGCATGGCCTTTCTCGTTTTTACGGGCTGCATAAAGTTTTATAAGGTCGCGCGCGATATCCTTGAGTTTCGATTTGGTCCGCTCCTTTATTTTGTTCCATGCACCGGAACCGAGTTTGTTGATTTTAGGTGCGACGCCTTCTTTTCCCCTGTATTTGGCCAGTTTGTGCAGGGCGTGTATGGATACGAAAATTATATCGTCATTGGCGTAGACCAGTTTTATCATTTCCTGTGTCTTGCCGTTGACATTTGTGCGTAGCAGACCGGCGAAACGTCCGACACCGTGATCGACATGTACGATGAAATCACCGGGTTCAATCGCGCTAAGCTCTTTCAGCGAGAGCGCGAGTTTTCCGGAGCGCGCGCGATCGCTTTTCAAGGTGTATTTATGGAAACGGTCAAAGATCTGATGATCCGTAAAAACGCATATTTTGAGAGAATGGTCCGTGAATCCTTCGTGGATCGTGGAGGTCACGGGTATGAAATCTATGTCATCTCCGCGGTCAGCGAAAATCGTTTTCAGACGTTCGATCTGCTTTTCGCTGTCGCTGAGGATATAAATTCGGTATCCGTCAGATATGAATTTTGTGAAGCTTTCGCCTATAAGTTCGAAGTTTTTGTGGTATATGGCCTGCGGGGAGCATTTGAAGTCTACTGCAGATCCGGCTTCAGGATCGGGGAGTGCCGCTGCGGTGAAACGAAGTTGGCGGAAAGTGGCGAAACGCTTTGCGAAAACGTCAGCGTCGACAACCTGACGCATAGCGTCTGTGTCAGACTCTCCTGACATCAGCGCGCTGTGCGAGATTTCTTCCGAGGCGATGGCCTTTATGCGTTCCACGGTATATGAGGCATCTCTCACTACGAATAGCGTTTGAGGGTCGACATATTCGAGCAGAGACTCTCCTGAAGATTGCGATGCGACACCTGAAGTTATGGCCACCTCCTCCAGGCGTTTTTCTGACAATTGGGTCTCGATATTAAAAGTGCGTATAGAATCGATTTCGTCACCGAAAAAATCTATTCGGAAAGGAAGTTCATGACTATAACCGAAAATGTCGAGAATCGAGCCGCGCGCAGCGAACTGTCCTGGCTCATACACATAGTCCGTTTCGCGCAGTCCGTTTTCACGCAGCCATTCGATTGTTGCTGTCATGTCGGTTTCTGTGCCTTTTCGCAGATAAAGCGTGTGTCGTTCGATGATTTCGCGGCGCGCGACTTTTTCGGCCAAGGCTTCCGGATATGTCACGATGTATAGCGGTGCGCGGTCGGAATGCCAAAGGTTGAGGGCTTCTGTCCGCAGAATCTGTGACGGAGGATCGATCTGTCCGTATTTTATGTCACGTTTATAGCCTGACGGGAACATCAATACGTGTTCCTCTCCGAGTATCCGTGACAGGTCGTGGTATATATATCCGGCATCATCAAGCGAATCGCCTATGACGACTGTCGGAGTCTTGCTGTATGACAAGGCTCCCAACATCATGGCCGGTGATGAACCGGTGAGGTTATATACCGATGTCACAGGGCATTCACCTTCGAGGGCCTTTCTGACGGCGGCTCTGCGTTGCGACGACATGAATAAGTCGCTGAGTTCTTTGACGGTCATATATTCAGCACTGGAATGGATCGCAAATATAGGGTCTCACTGAAAACATTATGTGGAAGACTGGTAAAATTCAGATGGCTCCCTACGTTCTATATGGTAGACCTGTCAGCGTGGGGAAAAGCGCGGTGATACTGGTTTATCTCTTTTTCCCGAGTATTTCGTTAAATCTTGATGTAGTGAGTATGGATGCCGCAGAGTCGACGGCTTGATCGTCGCGCAACGAATAAATCACCTCTCCACGGTTAAAATAATAACGGTTCAGTATCTGTTCGGCTATATATGGGGACAGGTTTTTTCGGTTTATGTCGAGATCCCGGTCAAGGTCGTGTTTTAACAATGAGGCGAGCACGTCGAACTGGGCGGACGTGGAATCGTTCATATAGCCTTCGACTTTGGCTATCTCGCGCAATTGTTCGACCGCGTTTTCGCAGACTTTGTCGTAGTTGAATTTTTTCGGGTCGATAAATTTTTTGAATTGTGAGTATATTTCGTCAGTTACTTCGAAAGTCTCCGGAGATGCTACACTGTCGTGTTCGGCCGCATACTTGTTGGCGAAATCAAATGCCCAGTTGTCACGGACCACGTTGTAGGTCAGTCTGTTCACTTCCGGATATTCGATTTTGACATCGGGGGTGATGCCGCCACCGTCACGTACTTCGCGGCCACCTGCTGTCTTAAAGACGGTTGTAAGGCTGTCGGGAATGCGTGCCACCGATCCGTCGGGGTTACGGTGTGAATAGTCTATTGCCTGGATAAGACGCCCTGACGGAATGTAATATTTCGCAACAGTGACTTTGAGCAGGCCGTCGTATGGCAATTCGCGGGTGCTTTGGACAAGCCCTTTGCCATAAGAGCGATTGCCGATGACGACTCCACGGTCAAGATCCTGTATGGCTCCGGCCACAATTTCAGAGGCGGAAGCAGAGTTTCCGTCAACCAGAACCGCGACAGGAATTTTTGTGTCAAGAGGGTTGACGCTTGTGCGATAGACTTTTTCGTTGAGTACTCCTTTGCCTCTCGTTGTCAATACGGTTGTGCCTTTCGGAAGAAAAATGCCGAGTATCTCCACCGCACTTTCGACGAGTCCGCCCCCGTTGCCTCGCAGGTCGAGAATTATGCCTTTTGCACCATCGTTTATGAGTCTCTCGACACCGGCACGGACTTCAGGATAGCTTTTTTCGGAAAAAGTGTTGAGTGCTACATACCCTATGCCCGGGCGTGCCATCCCGAAATAAGGGACGGAAGGTATTTGGATTTTGGCGCGTTTTATATCGAAATCGAGTATTGAGTCGGATGCCCATGGTCGCTTCATTGTGAGTTTTACGATAGATCCGCTTTGCCCTTTAAGTTTGTCGCTCACGCGATCGGAGCTCAATCCCGTCACGCTGTCTCCGTCTATACACAGGAATATGTCTCCCGGACGTAGCCCGGCCACTTGTGATGGACTGCCTTTGTATGGTTCGACGATTATAACTCCTTTGTCGCTTTGTTGAATGATTGAGCCAATGCCACCGTATTCGCCTGTTGTCATTGAGCGGAATTTATCCTGATCTTTGGCGGAAAAATATTCCGTATAAGGGTCAATGTCATTCAGCATAGCCATTATGGCTGTGTTTATGGACTTTTCGGCATCAATTGAGTCCACGTAAAATGTCTGTAATTCTTTATATAGGGCATTGAAGATATCAAGATTGCGCGATATATCGTTTTTTTTGCTACGTGTGGCTGCGGAAGTCAGCATACCGATGGCTACAAACAGAGCCACGATGATTGTTAGCTTTTTCATATTGTAAATTGATGATTGCTTGAGGAATATGGGTGATTGTATTTCTTTTGGCTTCCTGTCTGAAAGAGAATATCAAAGGTAGTCAATAAATACAACAAACAAATCATAGCCCCCGTTTAAACTTGTTAAATTTTTCAATTAAACGGATGTTTGATGTTCTTTGATTTTGTTAACTAAAGTTAAATAGATTTATCGCGGTAGCTTTTTTCGTAATTTTACCAATTAATTTGAGAATGTTATGTCTTTTTGGCAGATGCGTTCTCTGTCACGTTATTAGCGAAAGCAATGGAACAAGATAAAAAAATCCGTGTCGGAATAACACACGGTGACATTAACGGGATCGGTTATGAGGTTTTACTCAAGGCTTTGGCTGACACCCGTATCACGGAGCTTTGTACGCCTGTTGTCTATGGTTCGGCCAAGATTGCCGGTTTTTATCGAAAAGGGCTTGATATGCCTGAATTCAAATTGTTTCAGATCGATAATGCCGAGGATGCGGCCGGTGATCAGGTCAACATCATAAATGTTGTCGGTGAAGATTGCAAGGTTGAACCCGGACAGCCAACCGATACAGCGGGAAAGGCCGCTGTCGCTGCTCTTGAACGAGCTACTTCTGATCTTGCCGCCGGATACATAGATGTGCTCGTCACGGCTCCGATCAACAAGCGGGCCATTCATGGCAAGGATTTTGATTTCCCGGGTCATACAGAATATCTTCAGGAGAAAATAGGTGAGGGGCGTAAAGCTATGATGGTCATGTGTAGCGGAGATTTGCGTGTGGCTCTTGTGACAATTCATGATCCAATCAACAAGGTGGCTGAAGGCATAACTGTCAAAAGTGTGACAGACAGTATATTATCGTTTAATCGTTCTCTTGTTGAGGATTTCGGCATTCATGGCCCGCGTATAGCAGTGCTCGCTCTCAATCCACATGCGGGTGACTCCGGGGTCATAGGCGCGGAGGATACGGAAATTATCGTTCCGGCTATCGCGGAGGCTTACAAGAGAAAGGCACTCGCGTTCGGACCATATTCCGCTGATGGATTTTTCGGTAGTGGCGCATATAAAAAATTTGACGGTGTTTTGGCGATGTACCATGACCAAGGTCTGATACCTTTTAAACTGCTTGCCTCGGAGTCTGGTGTGAATTTTACAGCAGGTCTTCCGTTTGTCAGGACATCCCCCGACCATGGCACAGCCTATGATATAGCAGGCCAAGGGGTTGCTGACGGGCAGTCTATGCGCGAAGCGATCTACACAGCTATCGATATTTATCGTAACCGTTTACGCGAGGCTGAAGCGACGGCTAATCCTCTGCGTAAACAGAATTTCGATAAAGGAAGCGACAAACTTCCGTCTGACCGTAGCGAACGCAATCAATAGCAAGGTGGAATGATCGACTATGCAATCATAGCAGCCGGGCAGGGATCACGCCTTGCAGAGGATGGAGAGATTTCGCCAAAACCTTTGGTGTGTCTTGACGATGAGCCTATGATCGCACGTCTGATACATATATTGAGCCGTTCGTGCGCACGTCAGATAAGCGTGATCGTAAGTACGGCAAACTCGGATGTGGCCGAATGTGTCAAAGCTGTCAAGTCGGAGGTCCCGGTACAACTGATATCCCGGTCGACAAGTGGGTCTATGGAAAGTTTTGCCGAGTTGTCGAAAGTGATGGAGCGTACACGGCCTTTTTGTCTGCTGACCGTCGACAGTGTGTTTCTGCCGGATGAGTTTCAACGTTTCATCCGTGATTTTGAAGCCGATACGGAGGCTGACGGTTATATGGGGGTGACATCATATATAGATGATGAAAAACCTCTTTATATAGCTGCTGCCGGGAATGGTGAAATCACCGCTTTTCTTGACAGTCCGAATGAAGGGGCGGTATATGTGTCCGGAGGTATCTACGCTTTGCGTCCGGAGGTGTTTGCGGTTCTCGATGACTGCGTCAGAGCGGGTGTTACGAGAATGCGCGATTTTCAGAGAGCTCTCGTGGCTTCTGGTATGCGTTTGAAGGCATGGCCATTCAGCCGTATCATAGATGTAGACCATGGTTCGGATCTTGAGAAAGCCCGCTCTTTTGTGGGGAAGCCTCCACAAAGGCCTGTGTTATAGCTGTAACAACCGTCTTGAATAAGAAACTTTAATTAAAAACTTTAATGGCTGATATTAAAATAGCCGCTATAATGAGGGCGGGGATATACTCGCCAAATCATATAGGTAACGACGCATCGATACTAAATCTTACCGCCGATCAGTTGCGCAAACGTGGTTGCGAGGTGAAGGTCTACAGTGAGGATCAGCTGATAGGAGGGCAGGTGAACGAGGATATAATCATAAATATGTGTCGTCATCACCGGTCCTTCCCCATATTGCAAAGAAAAGAGGACGATGGTGCTCTTGTGTTAAATTCCGGTTATGGGGTTGAGAATTGTACTCGTGAACGTCTGACACGGATATTGGTGGGGAGCAATATCCCGACGCCCGATAGCCTTATGGTTAATACCAACGAGGTTGTCATCGAACGGATGAAACAGGCGGGAATGACGAAAGTCTGGGTGAAGCGTGGAGATTTCCATACTATGCATAAGGAGGATGTCACTTACGTGAGTCATCCGGCGGAGGCACAGGAAGTGCTTCAGGAATATTTCCTTCGTGGCATAAAGCGAGCTGTCATAAATCGTCATATCGAAGGTGAATTGTTGAAATTCTATGGGGTGTACGGATCCGGATGGTTTCATTGTTTCTATCATAACGGTTCGCGTGACAAGCGTGGGACTGATGAAGACAAGCCGCGTTTTGATGTAGATGCACTCCATGAGGTATGCAACCGTGCGGCCGATCTGCTGGATGTAAAGATTTATGGCGGTGACGCTATCATATTGCCTGACGGTAGTTTCACTATTATCGATTTTAACGATTGGCCGAGCTTTGCTCCTTGCCGGTCTGAAGCTTCCGGAGTTATCGCGCGCGCCATTTTAAGTGAGATCAAGGAACATAATAACAGTAAAGCAAACCGACGATTATGAAATTTCCGTTTTTTCCACGTATTATAGCAACTTCTTTTGGAGCGGGATATTGGCCTTGGGGACCTGGTACGGCCGGTGCGGTCGTAGGGTTTGTTTTATGGTTGCCTCTTGTGATGACAGGACATGTTACCGGGACTTTCATTGCAACACTCGGGTTAATCGTTGTGTTTACCGCGCTTGGTATATGGTCGGCAAGTGTCGCGGAGCGGTTCTGGGGCCCTGATCCATCCAAGGTTGTCATGGACGAGACCGTCGGACAATGGATATCCATGCTTCCGCTGTCGGTATTTGCCACTGCCGCATGTCCTTTTGAAAGCGTCTCGTTTTGGATGTGGGCCATATTGTCGCTTATTTTATTCCGTTTCTTCGATATCGTTAAGCCTCTTGGAGTCAGAAAAATGGAAGATCTGCCGGGGGGAATTGGCATAATGGCCGACGATATTCTCGCAGGGATCTATGGCGCGGTGATTCTTGCATTGTGCATGTATTTCTTCTCTTGAACAGTATTATGGGAAAAATAGGAGATATAAAGAATAAGTTTGTAAACGATCCTGGTTTGATTGTCACGTTTTTGCGTTCGTCATTGTCCTCGCAGGTAGCGTCGTGGGTCGATATGGGAATAGGCTTCGTGTTTTTTGCCTGGGTGCATCTTGCCCCATGGCTGGCCACTGCCATCGGTGCGGTTTTCGGAGGAGTTGTCAACTGTGCGATCAATTACCGTTTTACATTTCATGCGCAGGATGTGCCAGTCAAGGCGGTGGCTGTAAAATACTCTATGATATGGTTCGGTTCCTTGTTGCTTAATGTCGTTGGTACGCAATTGGTATTCGCTTTATTGGCGAATCTGTCTTTTCTTGAAGAATGGGGTTTCAAGCCGAACGGTTATTATGCGGCGGCCCGATTGAGCGTATCGCTGATAGTTTCTATTTTCTGGAACTTTTTTATGCAAAAGAATTTTGTATACCGTACTACACAATTTGATACATATGCTATCCGTATGGTTGACAGTGTGATCCGTAAAAAATAAAAAAAATGGCTGAAAACGAATTAACAATCTCTCAGAAAACATCTATGTTCAAACGATTCCGTGATAGCCTTCAGCAAGGCATATATTGCATTATCAATCCATTTGTGAGGTTTCTTATACGTATTGGAGTGACCCCGAATATGGTTACCACTATTGGACTTCTCGGGAACATAGCGGCCGCTGTGATATTTGTCTATGCGGGTTATATGGCTACACCTGAAAATTTGAATTTTCCTTTGCTTACATGGGGTGGCGTAGTCATCATATTGTTCTCGCTTTTTGACATGCTTGACGGGCAGGTTGCCCGTCTCGGAAATATGACTTCGGTTTTTGGTGCGATGTATGACTCTGTTCTCGACAGGTATTGCGAATTGTTCACGCTTGGGGGACTGAGCTATTATCTGATACAGACCGGTTATGTGGGAGGAGCGCTCGTGACATTCGTGGCACTTGTCGGTTCTGTCATGGTCAGTTATGTGCGTGCCAGAGCCGAGGGGCTTGGGCTTGAATGTAAGGTTGGTTTCATGCAGCGTCCCGAAAGAGTGGTCGTGACGACTATCGGAGCTCTCGCCACCGGAATAACCGGACAGTGTGTCAGTCCGGAACATTTCGACGCTGTAGTCATTCTGATCGTCTGTATGGCGGTGATTGCTGTTTTTGCCAATATCACGGCATTCGCACGAGTGTTGCATTGCCGTCGTCTTCTTAGCGACAAGAAATAACCATAATGGCTATATATCTACCCACACGTCGGGAGATCGGTGTGATCGTTCCGTCCATTTTGCTTTGGTTGTCCGTCACGTGCGTCTTTGTCGGTTTCCGTCCGGAGCATTTATATATCGCTGTCCTTTTGGCCGCTCTGCTTTTTGTTACGGCCACGACCCGACGGCTTGTTGTCGCACTTCTTCCGTTCGCAATTTTTGGCATATCGTACGATTGGATGAACATATTGCCTAATTATGAGGTAAATCCGGTGGATATACGTTCTCTATATGAGGCGGAGAAAGGTATGTTCGGCATAACGACAGCCGCGGGTACTCTTACGCCAAACGAATATTTTTCCATACATTCGTCTGCTGTGATGGATTTTCTCGCGGGACTCTTTTATCTGTGTTGGGTTCCGGTTCCCATTTTATTCGGGCTGTGGCTGTATTTCAAACGTCAATATAGCGTTTATCTTCATTTTTCGATCGTTTTTCTTTTGGTCAATCTGATAGGTTTCGCGTTCTACTATGTCCATCCGGCCGCTCCACCGTGGTATGTGGCCATGCACGGTTTCGATTTTATTCCCGGCACTCCGGGGGAAGTGGCCGGGCTTGGTCGCTGGGACGACATGACCGGGTTGGGGATTTTCCATGGCCTTTACTCACGTAACTCGAACGTCTTCGCTGCATTGCCGTCGCTACATGCCGCATATATGCTTGTGGCTTTCATCTATTCGCTTCGCGCGCGTTGCGGTTGGTGGCTCAGATCGCTTTTCGCGGTTATTTGTGTGGGAATATGGTTTACGGCCGTATATACATCTCATCATTATATAATAGATGTGATGGCCGGCATATTGTGCACGTTGCTCGGAGTTATGTTTTTTGAGGGAATATTGATGCGGATCCCTGTGTTTTCCCGTTTTATTTCCTCATATAGCCGTTACATATCTTCTCCATCATACTATAAATGATTCGAGGATTAAGAGACGACTATCGAAGGTCACTGAAGTCAATGGACACGGAGGAGGGCATAGATCTTGTGTTCTATCGTCCTGTAGGATATCTGTGGGCGCGACTTGCAGCCTATCTTGGAATATCGCCTAACACGATTACGATCATGGCGATATTTCTTGGCATAGCAGCGGGCGTGTTGTTCTATTTTCCCGAATTGTGGATAAACGTCATCGGAATGTCGTTGCTCGTGTGGGCTAACAGTTTTGACAGTGCCGACGGCCAGCTGGCGCGCCTGACAGGCAGCTATTCGCGCCTCGGACGTATTCTTGACGGTCTTTGCGGAGATATTTGGTTTGTGGCGATATACATTTCCATAATATTGAGGGAAAACACCTTCTCCCCGTTTTTTTCCTCTCATGTCTGGGTGTTGTGGGTGATGGCTGTCGTTACTGGTATATGTCATGCACAACAGGCAGCGATGGCAGACTATTATCGTCAGTTTCATCTGTATTTCATTAAAGGGGCAGATGGAAGCGAACTTGACAACACAGACAGTCTGAAGCGGCAGATTGACGCTGAACGATCCGGTGGCCGCATAGGCCTTTGGCGTAGGATCTCCATGGCTGTCTATTTGGGCTATACGCGTAGGCAGGAGGCGGTTTCACCGGCCATGCAGTCTCTGAGGAGAGAACTGCAAAGACGCTTTCCTGACAACGGGATTCCGAAAGCGTTCCGAGATGATTTCCGGAGGTCTTCTTTGCCATTGATGAAGTATACCAACATATTGTCATTTAATTGGCGTACGATAGTTCTGTTCACAGTAATTTTTTTCGGGCAGCCATGGTTGTACTTCCTGGTGGAGCTGACGGTGTTCAACGTCTTGTTGGTCTATATGATATACCGGCATGAACGTATGTGCAGAAAATTAGTAAACAGTCTTGACGATGGCCAATATTGACATAAAAGGTATGATTTTTGATTACGGTGGCACTCTTGACAGTCGCGGTGACCATTGGAGTCATATAATACTTGAAGCATATAGAGCCGCAGGCCTTAGAGTGGACGTCGAATCTTTCAAGGAGGCTTATATAGAAGGGGAGCGTGAATTGGCCGTGGATGGGGTGGTTGCATATTCCGACAATTTCCTTGAACTGATGCGTAAAAAGGTTGCGGTCCAATTACGCTATCTTGGAGTTCCGTTTGATTCATCAGGCTATGTTGATGCCATTGCGGGATATTGTTATACAAAAGCGAAATACTGTACTGACGAGGCAAAGCCGGTGCTTGCCAAATTGTCAAAGCGTTATCCTTTGGCTATTGTTTCGAATTTCTATGGAAATCTGGATACGGTGATATCGGATTTCGGTATCGACATATATTTTAAGGCCGTTATAGAAAGTGCTTCGGTCGGGGTGCGTAAGCCTGATCCGGCCATATTCCGTCTTGGTGTTGAGGCTTTGGGACTTCAGCCGGAGCATGTGTTGGTGGTCGGTGACAGCTATTCTAAAGATATTTTGCCGGCATTATCCATAGGTTGCCAGGCCAAGTGGATAAAGGGACGCCAATGGCCTCCGGGATAGACTGTTATTTCAGGAATTTCGGTGCTAATATGAAAGCACCGATAGATATGCCGAAATTCCAATTGTCGGTATGGGATGAGGTGTAGTTGCCATACGCGCTTATGGAACCGAACGGAAGCGATACGACGGCTTGGAGCTCCCCGAAAAATTCGGGATTGGAGAACCATTTTCCGTATGCCGGGCCTCTGTCATAGATTATTTTTCGTAAAGGCATGAAGCAGTGGAAAGAGCCGCGTAGTTGGACAGATCCGGATATTTTCAGTATGGGGGCCAATCCAGCTGTCACAAAGGAGTTCGCACGTAATTTGGTGTTGAAGTAGTTGTAGCTCGACGGAGTGGGATGGAAGGCTTCGGCTGCGACGATTGACGCGTCGTAGGTCGGTAGCAGTTTGCGGGTTGAAAGGAGGACATTGCCTATCAGGCCGAGTGAGAGATGTTTGTCGATATTGAAATAGTTGGATGCTGAGACTTTCGCCTGCAGCCATGACAGATTTTGTTGATGGCCTTTGGCGTCAGAGGCTGAGGGATAATAATGATATTTTCCGATAACACCGAGGATAGATGTTGACAGAGAAACACCTTCTGTGGGGTTGTATTGGTTGTCAAGCGTGTTGTGTTCCCATTCGACAAAGGCTTCTCCGAGATTGAAGATGCCTTTGTCTCGGCCTTTTTCCGGGTCGCTGTCAAGTATGTCGACATGATATTTATCGGTAAGGTGACCTAAGCCGACACCGGTGGTCAGTTCCGAACGCAATGTCGGGGCTGTGGCGTAGAAGACACGTACGAAGCTCTCGGATTTGTGTATGAAATCAGGCTCGTGGATGCGATAGAAAAGTTCTTCGGTCTCATGATATGACTGTCGGGAGGTCTCGGCCCGAAGAACGATAGCCGATGGTCTGCGTGAATTCAACAGAAGACTGAAGTCTCCTTCGGCAGCCATATAACTCTGCCCGAGCCATGCGTTTATGTTTGCTTTTATGGAGTTGAAATTTAGAGTGTTGTAACCGGTGTTGAAAAATAGCATGCTGTTTGTCGACGAAGATATATATCCGCCGACTCCGATGGTGAAAGGGTCTTTGATTATTGCTTTGAACTTTAGGTCGATGACGCTGTCGCGGACATTATACATCGGTGTGGGCACAAAATTTTGCAACTGGCCGGAACTTACGGCCCGATAATAAGCATCGCGGCCTTTTGTGAGGTCAAGTGTTTTGTGGCTGTGAGTGAAAAACGATTGAAGGTATTTATTTTCGGTCTCCGTACCTCCGTCGACCGTGACTTTGTCGATTCTTACCTGGGGGGTGGACTTTTTAAATTCTTTGCGTTCCGCGTCAACAGTCGCTTTTGCGATACGTTGTGGTATTTTCGCTTTGATCGAGTCCATCATCTCAAGCCCCCTTTTATAGCCTATGTCATATATGTCTTGATATCGGTCGAACGCAAGCAGCCCGAATTCGTCAAGGTTGATACGGATGTTTATTCCTGTTTTGTCCGGAAAAGGATAGTCGTTTGGTTGCATTATCATTTCTTCGAGCTGATCCATCATATTTCGAGAGCTAGGTGCCGATTTTCCGGCACCTACGTTAACGCCTATCACTGCGTCGGGAGCGAAATCTTCCATCATTACATCTACCGGATAGTTGTCGTATATGCCACCGTCATACATTGGCACCCCGTTGAGTTCGATCGGTTCGAATATCATTGGGAATGACATGGACATTCGAACTGCGTCACCGAGCGGGCCTCTTCCGAGCACGACTTTCTTTTTGGTATATACATCGGAAGTGACACATCGGAAAGGAACGAACAATCGGTTGAAATCCGCCCCGCACTGTACTGTGTAAGGTGAAAATATCTCCATGAAGGCATAGTTCATCGGTATAGGATTGATGAGACTTATAGGGAGAACAGATGTGATCTGTGTCGAATCTTTTCCGAGATTGAGAGTGACAAACGACGGAGTGTCTCGGTGAGATGTGAAAAAATACGTGTATTCAGGGTCTATTTTACCTGTGCTCCAATGTGCAAATCCTTTGGACGCGATCAGTTCAAGCATCTCTTTTGGTGAATAGCCGGATGCGTATAGGCCTCCTACGACAGCTCCCATGGAGGTTCCTGTAATATAGTCGATAGGTATATCATTGTCCTCAAGAGCCTGTATGATTCCGATATGCGCTATCCCTTTGGCTCCACCACCACTGAGCACGAGGCCTACTGTCGGATGTGACGGGCGGGGAGGTTTGCCGATACCTGGTCCGGCTGTCATAAATCCGTTTGTATCCACAACCATGGACTGTACACTTTTCATGTCGGTTCCGGCATTTAATGTAATTGCGCTGAATATAATGAATGTAAGTAAAGCAAGATGTTTCATAGTATTTTAACAATTGACAAATAAAAAATGATTAAAATTCAGTAATTTTGTTGAGTCTAATTTTAATCTCCGGTTTTGGATAGCCGTATTCCGACCGTTGTCAATATATTTTAGGTTCATGACTGATTTCAACCAGATACAGCAGATCAAACGTCGTTTTTTTGCGATGCGTAACGGAGTCGTGGCGGATACGATACGTCGTGGCGGCCTTCAATATAACATGGTGTTCGGATTAAATCTCCCCCAGATAGTTGAGATAGCGAAAGATCTGCCGTTGTCTGGAGATCTTGCAGAAGAATTATGGGCGGACCGTCGGACACGTGAAAGTATGTTGCTTGCGCCTATGATTTATCCGCCTGAGTTGTTGACCAAAACCCGAGCGGCTGAAATGCTTCGTGAGGCGTGTACGATTGAAGTTTGTGATATTTTATGTCATAGGCTGTTGCGCAATCTGCCGTTCGCTATGGATATAGCCGTTGACGCTTCTGCATCTTCATCCGATATGGAGCGTTACGGAGCTTTCCGGCTTATGTTCAATCTGCTTTACTCGCGTCCTGATGAGATAAAGCCGTTCGTAGAAGCTGAGATTGAGTCCAATCATCCTCTCACGCAACCGCTGTGTCGGGCCATGCTCGAGGAAATATCTTTTATCCTTGATTGACGGATTGTTCTATGATCAATGATAAAGACACGACATCCGCGGAACAATTGCCCGCGGCTGTCGTGTCTTTATAGATGCTTGTGATATCGGAGTCTTTATCGAAGTTTGATCATTTATCAATCTTCCTTCATGTTGTGGAATACATTTTGTACATCCTCGTCTTCCTCGATTTTTTCAAGAAGTTTTTCGATTGCCGCACGTTGTTCGGGCGTTACTTCTTTCAGATCGTTGGGGATACGTTCGAATTCAGATGAAATGATTTCGAAACCGTTGTCTTCAAGGTATTTTTGTATGTTCGAGTATTCTTCGAAGGCACCGTAGAGAACTATCTGTTCGTTGCCGTCTTCGTCTTCGTCATGTCCGAGTTCGTCGACTCCATAATCGATTAGTTCAAGTTCGAGGTCCTCAAGGCTTACACCTTCTTTGGGTTGAATCTTGAAAACGCTTTTATGGTCGAACAGGAACGTAAGAGAGCCTTGTGTACCGAGCGTACCACCATGCTTGGTGAAATATGAGCGTACGTTGGCTACAGTACGTGTGTTGTTGTCAGTCGCGGCTTCAACGAAAATTGCGATTCCGTGTGGGCCGTATCCCTCATAGGTTATTTCCTTGTAGTCACCAGCGTCCTTGTCTGTGGCCTTTTTGATTGCACGTTCAACGGTGTCTTTAGGCATATTTGCCGCCTTGGCATTCTGCATTAAGGCGCGAAGGCGGGGATTGGTGGATGGATCTGGACCACCAGCTTTTGCTGCGATAGTGATTTCTTTGCCTATGCGGGTAAATGTTCGTGACATATTGCCCCAACGTTTTAGCTTACGTGCTTTGCGGTATTCAAATGCTCTTCCCATGGTTGTGAGTTACAATTGATTTTATTTATTTGTTTCTTGTTTTCCTGTTGGGTGTGATTACGGGTCGGGATCTTTTATCTTAGTTCCGCTCCGAGTTTTTTTGTGAGATTCGTGATGATCTTATTCATCACTGCTTCGATCTGCTTGTCCTGCAGAGTCTTTTCATCATCCTGCAAAGTGATTGCTATTGCGTATGATTTTTTGCCTTCTGGCAGATGTTCGCCTTCATAAACATCGAACAATGTGATGTCTTTCAGCAGGCGTCGTTCACTTTCCCGGACTATAGATTCCACTTGTTCCATGCTCACACACTTGTCGAGCAAGAGGGCAAGGTCGCGTTTGACAGGCATGGTCTTTGGCAATGCCGCATATGTGACTTTCTTTTTAAGGGCAAGGCTTACAAGGGCGTGCCAATCCAGTTCGCAATACAGCACCTCTTGTTTTATTTCGAATTTGGAGGCGGTTTTTTTATTGATTACCCCCATTGATCCGAGCGTTTTTCCGGATTTTGTGTTTATGTGAAGCGCGCTTGCATATATTTGTGAGTCGCATACGGAATATTTGATTTCTGATGGATTTATGCCCAAACGAGCGAAAATGTTTCCGACGACTGCCTTGAGATCATAGAACGAAGATTCCTGTGCCGCGCGAGCCCAATTGCCCGGGCGAAGAGCTCCGGTCATCCATATAGCCAGGCGTGATTGTTCTCTGTATGGCGCGAGTATGTTGTCGGTTGACGGCTCGGTTTGCGGGTTGAAAAAGTAGACATTACCGAATTCGAACATGGCCAGATCCGGACTTTTTCGGTTGATGTTATGGCTCAAAGATTCAAGTCCTCCGAACAAAAGGGTCTGACGCATTACGTTAAGATCGTTGCTTAACGGATTCAGCAACCTGACGCAGTGTTCTGTCGGATATTCGGCATTATTTTCGTAATAAGACTCTGCCGTGAGTGAATTGTTGAGGATCTCGTTGAATCCTTCTGCGCATAACTGTTCGCTGATAAGGTTGCGCAGACTGTTGTCTTCATCCTCGAAACTTTTCGAGGAAAGGGCAGACCTTACACTGTTGTTGATTTCGATATTGTTGTAGCCGTAGATGCGCAACACGTCTTCAACGACATCGCACGGACGGGTGACGTCTACGCGATAGGTCGGAACTTTCATCACGACCCTGTCTTCTGAAATTTCTGTCAGCTCCATTTCCAGGCTTCGGAGTATGCCTGTGATTGTGTCTGTCGGAATGTGTTTGCCGACTAGACTGTCGAGGTAATCAAAGCCCAAAGATACTTCCTTCGGTTCTATCTGGGATGGATATTGATCGCAAAGCGGGCCGCATATTTTGCCACCTGCAAGTTCTTTGACCATCAGAGCCGCCAGTTTGAGCACATAGAGTGTATTGTTGGGGTCGACACCACGTTCGAATCGGAATGACGAGTCCGTGTTAAGACCGTGTCTGCGGGCTGTCTTACGGACGGATGTCGGATTGAAATACGCGCTTTCAAGGAATACATCGGTTGTGTTTTCGGTGACACCGGAGTCGAGTCCTCCGAATACACCGGCTATACACATTGGCTTCTCGGCATTGCATATCATGAGGTCGCGAGAATCGAGTGTGTGTTCGACACCGTCGAGAGTGACGAATTTTTCACTTTCAATGGCATTTTTCACAATGATCCTTTCTCCCGCTATTTTGGCTGCGTCAAAACAGTGGAGCGGTTGTCCCATCGCATGAAGAAGATAGTTGGTTATGTCGACGATGTTGTTTATCGGTCTGATGCCTATCGTATTTAATGCGTCTTTTAGCCACTTGGGCGATTCTTTTACGTTTACCCCTTTGACGGTCACACCGGTGTAGCGCGGGCAGGCATCACGGTTTTCGACTGTCACGTCGATGCCTCCGTCGGTTTCTTCAATAGCGAATGCGTCTACGGTAGGGCGGTGAAGCTTTGCCGCTTCACTATGCGCTGACATCCATGCCGCGAGGTCTCGAGCGACACCGTAATGTGACGCTGCGTCGATGCGGTTAGGCGTAAGGTCGACTTCGAGCAGATAGTCCGAGGTCAGTCCGTAATATTCCGCAGCCGGGGTCCCGGGTTTGACTTCCGGATCGGAAATGACTATTATGCCGTCGTGTGATGTCCCAACGCCTATTTCGTCTTCCGCACATATCATGCCGAACGATTCTGAGCCGCGTATTTTTGATTTTTTTATCACGAATTCCTGATCTCTGTCATAAAGCGTCGTTCCGACCGTGGCTACCACCACTGTCTGTCCGGCTGCTACATTCGGAGCCCCGCATACGATTTGTGTTGCCGCCCCGTCTCCGAGGTCTACCGTCGTTATATGGAGATGGTCGCTGTTGGGATGTTCCACGCATGTAAGCACTTTGCCAATGACAAGCCCGCGGAGACCTCCGCGGATTGACTCGACTTCCTCGACCGAACCTGTCTCAAGTCCTATCGACGTGAGCGCGGCTGCAAGTTCATCAGGACTAAGGTTGAAATCGAGGTATTTTTTAAGCCAATTATATGATATGTTCATGATAACTAATATGATATGCGATATATGTGCAAAAGATGTGCAAATTTACGAAATCCCTGTAAAAAAATATTGTTTTTTTGTAACAAAAACGATTGTTTGGCAGTCCAATGAAGACGGAGTGGTGGATTATAACGTTAGACGGCGTCATGAGTCGAAGCTCGTGACACCGTCTAATGCTTTTAACTGCCGGTTTTTCCGGTTTATTTCTTTTTCTTCAGTCGGTCATTATGGATTTTTATACCGAACACTATTGCGGAAGATACAGTGGTGATTGTGTTTGTGATTATAAGCGGCCAGTTGCCAAGCATAAAACCTTGGATTACAAAGAAAATGCTACCAAAGGCGAGCAAAAGGAATGTAGGCATGGCTATGCCGTCTGTGTCGCGGGTGCGGATTGTGTATATAGCTTGCGGGAGATAGCCGCAAACCATGCAAATGGCTGCCGCATAGCCTACGATATTGATAATTACAGGTGACATTTTTTCAGGTGTTAAGTGTTAAGAGTAGAGTTGTGATTCGCTGTTAGTGATTATTTAACGTCGACAGGGCCATATATGTTGTAAAAATTATTTAATTTTGCATATTTGCCGGTTGGCATGTATCATTGTCGGTTACTATAAACGCCAGATCTATCTATATGCACTCGACTTCAGCCATGAGGCTACTGTTTATATTTGTCGTCACGACTTTGCTTGCGGCCTGTGCGAGCATGGGCCGGCCTGAAGGCGGACCCCGTGACATGGATCCGCCTGTCTTCGTACGTTCAAATCCTCGTCCGGGGCAGGTGAAGGTGCAGGGCAATAGGATAACTGTCGATTTTGACGAGAATGTCGCCATCGACGATCCGATGACTAAAGTGGTGGTCTCTCCGGCTCAGCGTACGCCTCCGGTTGTTTCCGCCAACGGCCGAAGGGTGACTGTTGAGTTACGCGACACTCTTCTGCCTAACACGACTTATACGATTGATTTTGCCGATGCCATCAAAGATCTTAATGAATCGAATATTCTTGACGGGTTCGCTCTTGACTTTGCTACAGGCGACAGTATAGACACACTGCGGATTTCAGGTATGGTTTTTGAGGCACGTACTCTTGAACCTGCGCAAGGTATGCTTGTGGGAGTATATTCAAACCTTTCCGACACGGCCATACGCACGCTTCCATTTGAACGGATCACTAAGACCAATCAACTTGGTCAGTTTACGTTACGTAATCTCAAACCGGGAACATATCGTATCTATGCGGTCAACGACCTGAACCGTGACTATCATTGGGACCGCTCTGAGGATGTCGCTTTTTATGACGTGACCATATCCCCGTCGACCGAACCGGCTCAGTTTACCGATACGCTTATCGGTGTGGCGGGAGAGGATTCGGTGGTTACTTATCCCGCTACACGCTACCTTCCCGACGATGTTTTGCTCACATGGTTCAATGAGGGATATAACGCTCAATATCTCCGTAAGCATGAGCGCCCGGAACCGCGCAATATCGATTTTGAATTTTCAGCCAAGGCTGACACGCTTCCGATACTCAAACTGATAAACACTCACCGTGCCGGTGATGACATTTCCAAGTGGTCTGCGATACAGGCTAATCCGTCGTTGGATACATTGAGATATTGGATCACCGATACCTCCCTTATCGCGCTTGACACCCTCATGGTAGAAGCCAGATACATGATCACTGATACACTCGAACAATTGTCTATGACAACTGACACGCTTCGTTTGGTGACAAAAAATGCCAAAGCCCGTCGTAGGCAGTTGGAGAAAGAGGCTCGTGAGCGTGAAAAACAACGCGAGAAAGAACGAAAGGAACTTGAAAAACAGGGTGTGAACCTCGACTCGCTTGATGCGGCCGACACCATTCCTCCTCGACCAAAGCCTCTTGAATTCAAGGTGGCAAGCCCGACAAACCAGGAGTTGAACAGGCCTTTGGTATTCAGTTCGCCCACTCCTGTTGCTTCGTTTGATACCGCTGCGGTAAGGCTTGAACAAATGATGGATTCTGTCTGGTATCCTTTACCTGCTCCCCGTGTATCGCGTATTTCGGAGTTGGATCCGATGAAATTTAAGGCTGAATATCTTTGGGAGCCCGGAATGTTGTATCGGCTGTCTGTGGATACGGCTGCTGTCTATGATATCTATGGACTTGCAAGCGATCCTATAGTCCACGAGTTTACCGCAAAACGTCTCGATGAATATTCGATACTGACATTCAATATCGACGGGCTTGAAGGCAGACCGGCGTTTGTGGAAGTACTCGACGCATCGGATAAAGTTGTTGCATCTGCTCCTGTAAAAAATAATGTGGGACGGGTAGAATATCTTTCTCCGGGCACTTATTACGCGCGTCTGTTTATAGACGCTGACAGCAACGGGGTCTATACCAACGGTATTCTTGACTCGATTCAACCGGAAGAGATATATTATTATCCTAAAAAGCTGAGTTTGAAAAAAAATTGGGGTGTAGAACAGACATGGAATATAAATGAACTTCCGATCGATCTTCAGAAACCACAGGAAATAAAGAAAAACAAACCCAAGCGTAAACGCGGTGAACAGGAGGAAGAACGACCGGAAGACGAGGAAGAAGATGAATTTTTCGATGATCCATTCATGAATTCGGCTGTACGCAACCAATTCGGGAACAACAATCTTGATTACCGGCGGAGATATTGACGGAACTGCCGTGTATCGAGAATAGAATACATGCCGGACCAGAACCATGAAACCTTAATAATATAAAATATCATGAAGCAAAAGAGACTGAAAGGAGTAGGCTCGTTCTTGGCAATGGTTACGTTGCTTATGTCCGCGGCTTGCTCGGGTGAAGTCAGTGTGAAACCTTCTGATCCGGGCATATTGTATATGGGGCGTATATTGTGGGCCGATTCGCTTGCCCCGACATTTACATATCCGGGAACGACAGCCATGCTCAATTTCGAGGGGACTGGCATAGCGATGGCTGCAAAACCTGGAAGCGGGCAGTTTATGGTCGAGATTGACGGATGCGAACCTTTCAAGATAAACTTCACGGAAAACGATTCGCTTATTATTCTCGCCGATTCACTTCTTTCCGGAACTCATTCCGCGCGTGTCACCTATGCTGTGGAAGGATATGAGAAGCATCCTGCTTTCAGAGGATTTACGATCAAAGGTCCTGATGCCAAAATGCTTCCGGCACCGGAAAGGCCGAAACTTAAAATGGAGTTCATTGGCAATTCTATAACTTGCGGTTACGGTACGGAAGCAGACAGCGCAGCGGTTCATTTTAGTTATGATACGGAGAATCATACGTTGAGCTATGCGTACCTTACAGCCCGTGAACTGAATGCCGATTTCAATGTCGTGGCTCGGTCGGGCATTGGTATGTATCGTAGCTATGGAGGGCCGAGAGAGGGAACTCCGGATCAAAGAATGCCTGGAGAGTATGACCGGACATTGATATATACCCCGGGTTATTTATGGAACCATGCCTCTTTTCATCCCGATATTATCTGTATAAATCTTGGGACCAACGATACTTCTCTTGACGATTATGATATCGAGCTGTTCGAAATGGCTTACAAAAAATTTTTGGTGCATTTACGTATGTTGCATCCTGATGCTAAAATTGTCCTTCTGACGGGCTCCATGCTTGGTGGAAAGGCTCTTGCGGACGTAAAAGCCGTGCTTGACCGTCTTGCCCTTATGGATGCTCGCTTTTATAGGTTTGATATGTCACCGCAGACAGGTGAACTTGGTTTTGGTGCAGACTATCATCCGTCACGTGCGCAGTCGGTCAGAATGGCTGACGAACTGACCGGATTTCTGAGAACCTTAATATAAATTTTACACTCAATAAAAAACAACATTTTGATCTCAGACAATTTTTCATCCCTGTTGCAGGAGCGTATCTTGGTCCTTGACGGTGCGATAGGAACTATGATACAGGGTTATGGGCTTGATGAGGCTGATTTTCGCGGTGAGCGTTTTGCCTCTTGGCCCTCTGATCTGCGAGGCAACAATGACTTGCTCGTGCTGACACGTCCTGACATCGTCACGGATATTTCGCGAAGATATATCGATGCCGGAGCCGACATTGTCAGTACCGATACGTTCAATGCGAATGCCATTTCCATGGAAGACTACGGGATGTCTCATCTTGTCAGTGAGATAAACCGGGAGGCGGCACGTCTGCTGCGCGAGCTTGTTGACAGGTATAAGATAGAAGAAAACAGAAAAATTTGGGTGGCAGGCTCTATAGGTCCGACAAACAAGACGGCCTCGATGAGCCCTGACGTAAATGATCCATCTTACAGAGCTGTTGGCTATGATGATTTGTTTGACGCATATTTCACACAGATCAAAGCTCTCATGGATGGTGGCGTGGATATTCTTCTTTTTGAGACGATATTCGACACTCTCAACCTTAAGGCGGGTCTTGACGCGGCTGTCTCTGTCATGGATGCTCTTGGCAGGGAGTGTCCGGTGATGTTGTCTATGACTCTTTCGGGGCGTGATGGCCGTACTTTCTCAGGGCAGACAATTCCTGCGTTTCTCGCTTCAGTCGAACATGCTCCGGTAGCGAGCATAGGTATAAACTGTTCTTTCGGGGCGGCTGATATGCTTCCGGCTTTGCGTGAACTTGCCAAATATGCTCCATATCCCGTAAGTTGTCATCCGAATGCCGGTCTGCCGGATGCGATGGGACGATATACGGAGACTCCGGACGCGATGGCGGATCACATACGAGGATTCGTCGATGAGGGGCTTGTGAATATTGTCGGAGGCTGTTGCGGTACTACACCGGCTCATATCGAGGCTATAAAAGCAGTGGTCAAAGAGAGGAGACCGCATAGTGTCTCTACGTTATCTGCCGGTCTTCATCTTTCCGGACTCGAACGTCTTGATGTTACTGATGGTTCATTGTTTGTCAACGTCGGTGAGCGTTGCAATGTGGCCGGTTCGCGGAAGTTTCTGAGGCTGATAAAAGAGGGTAAATATGACGAGGCTCTGTCAATCGCCCGCCGGCAGGTTGATGACGGTGCACAGGTGATCGACATAAACATGGACGACGGTATGATGGATGCCCGTAGCGAGATGTGCGGATTCCTGAATCTGATCGCATCAGAACCGGATATCGCTCGTGTGCCGGTGATGATCGACTCATCCGACTTTGAGGTTATAGAGGCCGCGCTAAAATGTGTGCAGGGAAAAGGAATAGTCAATTCTATATCGTTGAAAGAAGGTGAAGAGGCGTTTCTCACACGTGCGTCACGTATAAAGAAACTTGGGGCGGCCGTTGTTGTGATGGCTTTCGATGAGCGAGGGCAGGCTGATGTGTTCGAGCGGAAGATCGAGGTATGTGGAAGAGCCTATCGTTTATTGACTGAAAATGTCGGTTTCAGTCCCGAAGATATAATATTCGACCCTAACATTTTGGCTATAGCCACGGGGATGAAGGAGCATGACCGTTATGGAGCCGATTTCATAATGGCGGTTGAATGGATAAAGTCAAATTGCCCCGGGGCGAAAGTGAGCGGAGGTGTAAGCAACCTTTCTTTTTCTTTCCGCGGTAACAACTATTTGCGTGAGGCCATTCATGCAGTATTTCTGTATCATGCCATAGCTAAAGGTATGGATATGGGAATAGTGAATCCGTCGTCGTCGGTTGTATATGATGATATAGATCCGGTATTACGTTCGCTGATTGAGGATGTGGTACTATATAGGCGCGATGGTGCTTCTGATGAGCTTATAGCTATGGCTCAGAAAATGCTTGAAGACAAATCCGTTTCATCTGGTAGTGGTGTGGATGGACGTTCGACGGACGGTTGGCGGACGCTCTCTGTTGATCAGCGTCTGGAACACGCGCTTGTGAAAGGGATTCATGATTATCTTGAACAGGACATAGCGGAAGCTTTGGCCGGGACATCGTCTCCGGTTCGGATCATAGATGGGCCGTTGATGAGGGGCATGGACCATGTAGGCCGCTTGTTCGGAGAGGGAAAAATGTTTCTTCCTCAGGTGGTAAAGACCGCAAGGACAATGAAGCGGGCTGTCGAGATATTGAAGCCCGCGCTGGAATCGGCCAATGGAGGCAGTGTGTCGGCCAAAGCCGGTAAGGTCGTGTTTGCCACGGTCAAGGGTGATGTTCATGATATAGGCAAGAATATCGTTTCGATAGTGCTCTCATGCAACAACTATGAGGTGATAGACCTTGGAGTCATGGTGCCTGCCGAGGAGATTGTACGTGCAGCGATAGATGAAAAACCTGATTTTGTGTGTCTTTCAGGATTGATAACTCCTTCGCTTGATGAAATGGTAAGGGTCGTGAAGATGATGGAAAAAGTCGGACTGAGAATTCCGGTGATGGTCGGAGGTGCTACGACTTCGCGGTTGCATACAGCCGTGAAGATCGCTCCTAATTATTCCGGAGTCGTTGTCCATGTTCCGGACGCATCGCAAAATCCGTTGATTGCGGCACGTTTGCTTGACCCGCTTACGAGTGAAGAGTTTGTGTCGACAATTAAAAAAGAATATACCGCGCTTAGAGATAAAGAGGTAAAGCATGACATATCAAAACTGTCGCTTGTCGAAGCCCGGAGCCGAAGTGTGAGGTATAATCTGGGTGACTATCATCCTGTTGCCCCGCGTTGTCCGGGACGCACGATGGTTGATGTCGGAGTGAATGAGCTTATACCTTATATAAACTGGCGTTTTTTCTTTAATGCATGGAAACTTTCCGGAGATTATGTTTCTGTCACCCAGTTGCATGATTGTCCGGCATGTCATAAACAATGGATAGAAAGGCATACCCCCGATGATCCTGCCAAAGGTGAAGAGGTCATAAAACTTTACCGTGATGCCTCAAGGATGTTGTCAAGAATGTCGGCCGGAGGCGTGGTGTGCCGTGCGGTTGTGGATATCGAGCCAGGGTGTTCCGAAGGCGATGATATAGTTGTGGGTGATGTTCGCATCCCCACTCTTAGATCTCAGTCTGTCTGTGTCGGGGCACCGTCACGGTCTCTTGCCGATTATGTCCTTGAGTCAGGCGATTATATCGGAGCGTTCGCAGTCACTGTAGATATGGGGGATTTTGGTCTGCGGGATGCTTCTGACAGCTATGCCACCCTTTTGATCCAAAGTCTATCGCATCGCCTGGCCGAGGCGGCTTCAGAATGGTTGCATGAGAAAGTGAGACGTGAGATATGGGGCTACGCTCCTGAGGAGGATCTTGATACCCGGGCTTTGTTTCATGCTCGTTATAAAGGTATACGTCCGGCTGTGGGCTATCCTTCTCTTCCGGATCAAAAATTGACATTCATCATTGATGGACTGCTCGGCTTTGACAGTATAGGCATAAGATTGACCGAAAACGGAGCGATGGAGCCATCGGCATCAGTTTGCGGGCTTTATATAGCTCATCCGGATGCTTCATATTTCATGGTCGGCTCTGTCTTTGATGATCAGATCGATGACTATGCCTTGCGCCGTGGGATTTCTTCGGACGAAGTAAAGAGATTGTTAGCTCTGTAAGCCATTCATAAGATAAAAACGATGTAGTATGTTGGTTAAAACTTACGGAGCCGCTGTCCATGGAATTGACGCGCTCGTTGTCACGATCGAGGCTGTAGCCGAGGCCGGTGTGCAGTTTTCACTCGTCGGGATGGCCGATACGGCAGTCAAGGAAAGTTATCAGCGGGTATTGTCTGCGATAACTCAGTCGGGCTATAAGTGGCCGAGGCGTCGTCTTGTCGTCAATCTGTCTCCGGCCGATATCCGAAAGGAGGGGGCGGCATACGATCTTCCGATCGCTATTGGGGTGCTTGCGGCGTGTGAGCAGATCGCACCATCAGTTTCGTTGGATGCGTTTATGATTATGGGCGAATTGTCGCTCGACGGATCATTGCTTCCGATAAAAGGTGCTTTGCCTATGGCGGTCAAAGCACGTGAAATGGGCTTTAGAGGGATGATCGTGCCTGTAGCAAATGTCACGGAAGCCGCTGTGGTAAACAATCTTGACGTCTACGGAATGGAATCTTTGCGTGAGGTTATAGATTTTATTACAGGAAGGTTCTGTCCGGAACCTGTTGTTGTAAATACGCGCGAGGAGTTTGCCAGGGCTTCGTCTGTTTTTGATTGTGATTTTTCAGAAGTCAAAGGCCAGGAAAATGTCAAACGGGCATTTGAAGTGGCGTGTGCGGGAGGCCATAATATATTGATGGTAGGGCCTCCTGGAGCCGGGAAGTCAATGATGGCCAAGCGCATTCCGACTATACTTCCGCCGTTGACCCTTGCAGAGGCGCTTGAGACTACAAAAATACATTCGGTGGCAGGGAAGTTGAAAAGCGGATCGCGGTTGATGACCAATCGCCCTTACCGTTCGCCTCACCATACTATCTCCCCTGTCGCGCTTGTCGGTGGTGGCTCCAATCCTGCTCCGGGAGAGATTTCTCTCGCCCATAACGGAGTGCTGTTTCTGGACGAATTTCCTGAATTTTCCCGACAGGTTCTTGAAGTGATGCGCCAGCCTCTTGAAGACCGGCATATAACTATAGCCAGAGCCAAATATACGATAGACTATCCGGCCGGTTTCATGTTGGTGGCTTCGATGAATCCGTGTCCATGTGGTTTTTATAATCATCCGACAAAGGATTGTATGTGCAGTCCCGCTGCTATACAGAAGTATCTAAACCGTATCAGCGGGCCTTTACTCGACCGTATAGACCTTCAGGTTGAAATATATCCTGTCCCGTTTGACGAGTTGTCGTCCGCCCGTGAAGGTGAAAAAAGTCAGGATATGAAGCGACGGGTGATACGCGCGCGTGAGATACAGGCTTTGCGTTTCGCTACGGAAAACGGGGTTCATTGTAACGCACAGATGAATTCTCGTCTGTTGCGAGCCCATGCGTCTGTTGATAAAGATGGATTACAGGCTCTCAAGGAGGCTATGATCCGACTCGACATGAGTGCGAGAGCCTACGACCGTATACTTAAGGTTGCACGCACGATAGCGGATATTGAATATGGACTTGATCCGGCTCTTTCTACTGCTGAAGCTGTCGATGCTCCCGTGAAGATACATCATCTTCAGGAGGCTTTGTCGTATCGCAATCTCGATCGAGGCAATTGGGGGCAGACTGTTGCTAAAGTTCCATTTTGATGCCCGTAAAATTTTGTAAGACTTCTTGTTTAGTAAATGCTGTTATAAAATCTTATTAACTGAATAGCTTGGAATGGTTAAACGTGATGTTATGGAGATGGACAGGCGTGTCCCCGCAATAAAGGGGTGGCTTGCATTGTCACCGGTTATAGTTTTTCTTTTGCTTTATGTCGCTGTGTCGGTCGTGCTTGACGATTTCTATAAGATGCCTATCGCTGTCGCGCTCGTCGTGGCGTCCATGTGGGCTGTCTTGATTTACAGCGGACATTCGCTTGCACAACGGATAGAGACTTTCTCCCGGGCGGCCGGGCATCCCAACATATTGTATATGATATGGGTGTTTGTGCTTGCCGGGGCTTTTGCGACGGTTGCCAAGGAGATAGGGGCGGTTGATGCGACAGTGAATCTTGCATTGCGTTTTTTTCCTCCCGAGTTTGTGGTGCCTACCTTGTTTTTCGCTGCGTGTTTCATATCGCTTTCGGTGGGTACTTCCGTAGGGACCGTAGTGGCGTTGACTCCTCTTGCTGTTGAGATGGCCCAAATGGTCGACGCAGATATTGCGTTTTATGTTGCGGTAGTGCTCGGAGGCGCTTTTTTCGGGGATAATCTTTCTTTTATATCAGATACGACTATCGCGGCCACCAGGTCGCAGGGTTGCGATATGGCTGACAAATTCAAGGCTAATCTTTGGATCGCACTTCCAGCGGCTGTGATAACCCTGGGGATATATATAGTCATGGGACAGGATACGTCTGCCATAACTATGTCTAATGATGGAAATCCAGCATTGGTGCTTCCATACGTTGTTGTTCTCGCAACAGCCATCGCTGGGATTAATGTGACCATAGTGCTTACACTCGGAATTGTTGTTGCTGTTTTGCTCGGATTGACAGAGGGGTTTTCTCTGATGGATATAGCCGGTTTTGCAGGAGCTGGAATTGATGGCATGGGAAACCTTATTATAATAACGCTTCTTGCCGCCGGAATGCTTGGTATTATAAAGGCCGCCGGAGGCATACAGTTTTTGCTTCAAGGTCTTACCTCGCATATATCAGGCCGACGTGGGGCGCAGGCGATTTTGGCATTGCTTGTAGGGATAGTCAACATGTGTACGGCCAATAATACTGTGGCGATTATTACTGTGGGTGGAATTTCACGTGACATAGCTGAGCGTTACGGTATTGACCCGCGAAAAAGCGCGTCACTGCTTGACTCGGCCTCGTGTGTGGTGCAGTGTCTTATACCTTACGGAGCGCAGACATTGCTTGCCACTTCGCTCGCCGGAATTTCACCGGCATCGCCTTTTCCGTATCTTTATTATCCGTGGGCTCTTGCGGTTATGATAATTCTGTCGATAATCTTTCTTTTCCCTCGACGTCTGAATTGAAATTCAGCGGTTTTGTTATTACTTTACTCGCTCACTCCTAATCATCATGTAATTTGTATGTCACGAAACCTGCTTGCGCGTTATATATGGATAATTGACACTATACGCCGCTACGGGGCGGTCACACGTGAACGTCTCAATGAATTATGGATGCAATCGTCGTATTCGGACGGTAATCCTTTGCCCAGGCGTACGTTCTATAACTATCGGAATGCTATAGAGGATCTGTTCAGCATAAATATCGAATGCAATACAGCTACCTACGAATATTATATTGATTCCGGAGACTCGCATCAGGAAAGTGTCACAGACTGGTTGCTTAATTCCGCTGCGATGAGCAATGTTCTCTCGTCGGTGAGCGATGTCTCGGATCTCATATTTCTTGAGGATGTCCCTTCGGCCAGGCTATATCTGTCGCAGGTTATTTCGGCATTGAGGGAGAAGCATCCGTTGCGTTTTACATATAGGCCATACACTCGTGTCAATCCGACTCGTGATGTTTTGGTCGAGCCTTATTTCCTGAAGATATTCCGTCAGCGATGGTATGTCACGGGACTTAACGTGCGCGACAACGTCGTAAAAACATACGCGCTCGACCGAATGGAGGATGTGACTGTCGATCCGGACACATTCAGTGCGGATCCTGGTTTCGATGCCGGTGATTTCGTAAGAGATTCTTTCGGGATAGTGTTTTCGCAGGGAGAGGCATATGACGTTGTCATACGTACCGGTCCGCGTCAGGCTAAATATCTCCGGGCTCTGCCGCTCCATCATTCACAACGCGAAGAGATACATGATGATTTTTCTGATTTTCATTACAGGTTGCGGCTTACTCCTGATTTTGTGCGTGAGCTTTTATCGCATGGGGCGGATGTAAAGGTGATGAACCCTCCGGAGCTAAAGGCTATGGTTACCACAGCTTTGCGTGATGCTCTCGCGCAATATGAGATGTAACCGTAAAATATTGTCAGCGTGTATAGACGGTGTTTTAGGTTAAAAAATTTTTGTGTATCAAAACACTATTTTTAAAGAACCGCCCCTGCTACTGATAAATGTAGCGGAGGCGGTTCTTTCGATTCGGGTATTATTAGATTTTCCTCTTTAATGTTTTTTGTCCCGGTTTTTTACCAGATAATGACACGTTCGGATTCCGGACGGAACATCGGTTGGTTTTCTGTGATGGAGAATGCTTCAAAGAAAGGTGCTATGTTGCGTAATGTGACGTTGACACGGTTACATCCGAGAGAATGAACGTCACCGGTGGTTAATGACCGGATCTCTTCGTCGCGTATATTAGTTGCCCATAAGGCTGCATAGTTCAGGTAGAACACCTGCATGGGGTCAAGGCCGTCTATGCGGGCTTCGGGTGACTTTATGTCAACGCCTTTTTGTTTTTGTGCGTCAAGGAATGCTGTCATGGCCACTCTCAATCCGCCTTGGTCTGCGATGTTCTCCCCGAGTGTGTATTGTCCGTTTGCCTTCAGTCCGGGCAAAACTTCAACTTCGTCGAACTGTGCTATCAGCCCTTTGGCTTTTTCGTTGAATTTGGCTGCGTCTTCTTCAGTCCACCAGCTTGTCATATTGCCGTTTGCGTCGAAGTTTCGTCCCTGGTCATCGAAACCGTGGGTCATCTCATGTCCGATTACGACTCCGATGCCTCCGTAGTTTTCAGCGTCGGAAGCTTCAGGATCGAAGAACGGGGCCTGAAGGATGGCGGCAGGGAATACGATTTCGTTGGCGAGAGGATTGTAGTAGGCGTTGACAGTCTGTGGAGTCATGGCCCATTCGCTACGGTCAACTGGTTTGCCCCATTTTGCGTAGTTCTCGGCCTGATGCCACATGCTTATGTTGTGCATGTTCTCGTAGTAGCTGAGCTTGGGGTCTATTGTCATTGTAGAATAGTCTTTCCATTTATCGGGATAGCCGATTTTGACAGCGAACGCACTGAGCTTGTCAAGTGCGCGTGCTTTTGTGGTGTCGCTCATCCAATCGAGATTTTGGATGTGTTTTCCGAGGGCGGTTCTCAGATTCTCAACAAGGCCGAGCATATAATCTTTTGACGACTTCGGGAAGTGTTTTTCGACATATAGTTGTCCTACAGCTTCACCGAGTGCGCTCTCTGTGGCTCCGAGCGCACGTTTCCATAAGGGGCGTTGTTCTTGCACCCCGCTCATCACTTTTGAGAATTCAAAGTTCGCGTCAGTGAAATCATTGCTGAGCGTGGATGCCGCTTGGTTGACATATTTCCAAATATAATAGTCTTTGATTTCACGGTCGGTCAAAGTCGACATCAGTTTATCGGCTTGACTGACTGATTTTAGGTCGGTGACGATGACGTTTTCAGGAGATGCGATTCCCATTGTCTCTATGAAGAACCGATCCCAATTGATATGCGGATATTGTTCTTTAAGCTGTGCGAAAGAGCGCGGGTTGTACATGGCAGGTATGTCGCGGCTCTCCTCACGTGTTTTAGCGGAGTCTGCGAGGGCTGTCTCGATTTTCATGACGTTGTCGACAATGCGTTGTGCGTCCTGTTCGGAATAGCCGGCATTGCGCATTTGGGCCGCGATCAGTTTTTTGTATGCGTTGCGCACGTCAGTGTTGCGTTCGTCATCTTTCAGGTAGTAGTCACGGTCGCTAAGTCCCATGCCTCCACCTGAGACGTACATGGCGTATACCTGTGAGTTGGCGAGATCTTCCATCGGTCCGGCTCCGAAAAACGGACTTGCGTAATTGCCGTGCATCCATATAAATAGATCCTCCATCCCCTCGTGAGGTGTATTTTCGATCTTTTTTAGGTCAGCGAGTATGGGAGTTGCCCCTTCGGAGTTACGGCGTGCAGTATCCATGGCCTGAGAGTAGACTGTCCATACTTTGTGTGCCACAGTCCCGGGTTTCGGATTTGTTTTGCCGAGGTTGAGAATGATTTCTTTTACACGTGCTTCAGAAGAGTCGTTAAGTATATTGAATTGGCCGTAATGGGCATGTTCGTCTGTCAATGGATGTGCTTCGAGCCATCCTTTGTTCACGTGTGTATAGAAATCCTTGCCCGGAGCTGTGTTATTGTCAAAATAGGCGGGATTGAGGCTTTTCAGGTGCTCTGTTTTAGAGGCGGCCGATGATGTAGCGGCTGAGCCTAAGGCGAGAGTCATTGCCATTGCAATTGATATTGACTTCATAGTTAAGAGTGTTGTGTATGTCTTGTTTCCCCGTGTTTACATTCTCAGACGGCTCTGTCTTCGAGGTCGGAAAGAATGCGGTGAAGCTCTTCTTCGGTTGTGGTTAAGCGCGAGCGGCAGGCTTTGAGCAGTTCTGACGCACGCTTGGTGTATGCAGCGAGATGGTCTATGTCGCAACTGTCGCTCTGCATTGTACGAAGGATTGTTTCAAGCTCGTTAAGGCTTTGGGCGTAGGAGAGTGTATCTACGGGAGGAAGATCTTTCAATTTAGTGTTTTTTTATGAGAAATGGCAATCCGATATGTTCGATCGGACAGGATTGAGTGCCGTTTTAGTTTTTCGCTTTCGGTGATGACGGATGTGCGTCGATGGAATCCGTGATCCGTTGGAATATTTCGTCGACATGGCCCAGACCATGGATCGGACGGTATTTGCCTTCGGTTGTGTAATATTCTCGTAAAGGGGATGTGGTTGTATGATATATTTTCAGTCTGTTGCTGATTGTCGAGGGATTGTCGTCCGAGCGGCCGCTTTCGGCTCCGCGTTTTACAAGGCGTTTCATCAGTTCCTCATCATCCACTTCAAGACCGATCACAGAATGCACCTCTTCACCACGCTGTCCAAGCATTTTTTTCAATGCTTCGGCCTGAGGTATTGTGCGTGGGAAACCATCGAAAATAAATCCATTGGCCTGCGGTCGTAGACGGTCTATCTCATTGGCGAGAATATCGACCATGAGATCGTCGGGTATTAGGTGCCCTTTTGAGATATAGCTGTCGGCTATATTGCCGAGTTCTGTCCCGGCGGTGATCTGCGCGCGCAATACGTCACCGGTTGAAATGTGGGTGAGACCGTATCGGTCAATAAGTTTTTGGCTCTGTGTGCCCTTACCGCTACCGGGCGCACCGAAAATTACAATATTAAACATTCTTTATCCTTTAAAATACCTATATGTATGTACGAGTGTGTTGATCGCGGGTCGGCTATGACGTATGGCTGATGAAGGATAGGTTAATCTTCGTCGAGTATATAGATGTCGTTGAGGTTACGGGCGAGACCGTCGATGTCAAGGCCATAGCCGATGATGAATTTTGTCGGGATTTCGAAGCCTACATAGTCCGGATGTAGTTCTGGATGTTGTAGAGCCTGTGGTTTGAACAAAAGTGTGGCGATTCTTATGGACGATGGCTTGTGTTGACGAAGGTCGTCAAGAAGCTTTGCCATTGTGTTGCCTGTGTCAATGATGTCCTCGACCAATATAATGTCGCGGCCTTCCAGCTTTTCGCTGAGTCCCATTACCTGTTTTACTACCCCGGTCGATCCGGTCCCTTCATAGCTTTTAAGTCGCATGAAAGAGAGTTCTGCATCAATGTCTTCACATGCTCTGAAAAGATCTACGGCAAAAGGAGCTGCACCGTTGAGCACACATATAAACAATGGCTTTTTTTCGGCATAGGCGGAGATGATGTCTCCGGCAAGTTCGTTGATGCGTGCTTTGATTTGGGAGTTGTCGATATAGGGGCGAAATTTCATCCCTTGATAGCATTTATGTCTCATGGCTCTGGGCGGAAAATTTGCACGCAAAGTTACAAATTAATCCCGAATTCTCATATAGATTTGTCATGTGAAGTTTATGGGAGGTTTTTCAGGCCTGTCACCGATGCTTGTGTGCCGTGTGTGTTTGGAACTTTTTGGCCAATGGAGATGTTTTAATGGATATGTCAGACAGTATCACCAGTAAACTATATAATGATTATGAGCGAGAAGAAGACAAAAAAAGGAGCCGTGGTGTGGCTCGTTATCGGAGTTGTGGTATTGATCATACTTCTTATGTTATGGCTCACCATTGCCGATATTTTCGGTGACACGGATGTGGCCGCTTTCATTCCGCCACTGAATTTATGAGTCCGGTAGGATTGAAGATTGTAAAAAATTAAAGAACCGCAATTTGCTTTCTCGCCTCTCGGTGATACGGCTTTGCGGTTCTTTTATTGTCCGGGCGATGGAGTTTGGGGACGCCCGGACGGGCGGGTATTATATTTCTTCTTTATTCGGCTTTCTTTACTACGCGACGCTCTTTGATGCGGGCTTTCTTGCCTGTGAGCTTGCGGAGATAGTAAAGTTTCGCGCGACGTACCTTACCATATTTGTTGATGGTGATGGAGTCGATGAAAGGTGACTCGATAGGGAAGATACGTTCAACACCGATATTGTCTGAAATTTTGCGTACGGTGAAACGACGTTTGTCACCCTCACCGGAGATGCGGATAACAACACCGCGGTACTGCTGAATACGCTCCTTGTTGCCTTCCTTGATACGGTATGCGACAGTGATAGTGTCACCGGGATGGAAGTCGGGATGCTGTTTGCCTGTAGCGAAAGCTTCTTCGGCAACTTTAATTAAGTCCATTTTTTTATACGTATATTAAAAATGTTAACACTACTCGCAATGTTCGCAGGCTGCATGTCCTGCCAGAGATTGCGAAATCGGCTGCAAAGATAATGCAAAAATGGCTCAATTGCAATATTTTGAAAGAAAATATACACTGCTGACGTATCTTGATTTTTTACAACATCAAAGTTTTTTAAGGCATAAAGCCTGTGGCCATTGTTACATCCGTATTTATATGCCCGTCGACACCTATAGATAATATGTTTGCGTTTTTGGTCATATTTAGTCAGATACGGTTGAGTATACATTTATATCTGACGACACTGTTTCGATCACTGCCCCAAATAAGTATCAGGACAAATGGATTCGCATTAGCTGGGATTCGCTTCGGGCGGGCTTCGTACCACAGAAGGCAAAAACATAATTTTCTTCATTCATTCCGATAAATTTTTCGTACGCATTACACGGAATGATGGAGCGATATATTATCTCTTATATAAAGACAAAAACGCGACAGAACAACTCTTGCTAGGAATTCAGGATAAATTAAGATTACAAAATAAAAATGGGAATTGAATTCTTGATTAAAGAACCTGCGACTTGCATCTTTAAATGATCTACAGGCTATTTAGGACGGCATGTTCCTGTCATGGTTGATGGGGTGTGAGTTTGCGATTATGGCGGACATGAAAACAGTGGGAACTGTATAAAGTCTTTATAGCACAGAGTCCCCGACCTGTCAAACGGTCGGGGACTCTGTGCTGAGTTGTTATCTGGATTTATTTCGTTTTGTCTATGTCTTCAAGAAGAACTTTTACAGCTGTCGAGAGTTGGTCGTCTATGCCTCGGGTTATACGTGAGGGATCGTTGGCGACTTTCACGTCGGGTTCGAGCTGGGTGTTCTCAAGATAATTGCCTTGTTCTGTTTTGAACCCTACCACCGGGATTCCGAATACAAGGCTGGGATCTTGCATGGTTACCCAGTTGACGGAGCTCATAGTTCCCGGTACGGGCATTCCGACGAGTTTGCCGATGCCTACGTGTTTGTAGACCCATGGTGTTCCGTGTGCGTTGGAATAATTGGCTTCGCATGTCAGCATTATGGACGGTTTGTTCCAACGGCGGGATGGCATTTCGCCCGCAACCACACCCTTGACTTCCTGGGTGAGATATTTTTTACCGCTAAACAAAACTTCGATATCCTCGTGCAGGCGTCCTCCTCCATTGAATCGGGTATCGATGACTATACCGTCGCATTCGTTGTATTTTCCGAGTATGTCGGCATATATTGTGCGGTAGCTGCCGTCGGTCATCTCTTTGATATGTACGTAGCCGAGACGGCCTTTTGACAGAGAGTCTACTATATTGGCGTTGCGTTTCACCCAACGGTCGTAGAGCATTTCGTTGTGTGTGCGACTGCTGATCGGAAGTACCACTTCGTCTTCTTTGGCTCCTGACGGGAGAGTGAAGCTGACGAGGGTCTTTTTGCCTGTGAGCGAAGAGAACACCGGTGTGAAATCCGATTTTTTATCTATGACAGTTCCGTTGATGGCTGTGATCACCGAACCTGGTTTCAGTTTGGAGTCAGCGTGTCCGAACGGACCTTTTTTTAGTATTTCCGCGACTTTAAGTCCCGGGCCTTCGTAGCTCATGTCATATAAAAGTCCGAGGGACGCTGTCGGCTGTTTGCTTCCGGACGGATAGCAACGCGCACCGGTGTGGGAGACGTTGAGTTCTCCAAGAAGTTCGCTTGCCATTTCAGCGAAGTCGGCATTGTTGTTTATGTGTGGAAGGAATTTCCGGTATGCTTTACCCATGGCTTTCCAATCGACTCCGTGCATGGCCGGATCGAAGAAACGTTCGGCCTCCTCGTTTAAAATATAGTCATAAAGATATTCGCGTTCACGTTCGAGGTCGAGTTTTTGAGATGCGTTGAATGAGATGGGCTCCATCTTTCCTCCGGCAAGTCCCATTTTGCGCATTGAGTTTGAACTTAGGAAGAACAGGTTTTTCCCGGCTGCGTCCGGTTGCATGCTCATAGAGCCGGCGTTGAGTTTGCTGGCAATGCTTATGCTGCCTCCGCGCAGTCCTTTTTTCCAAAGGTCGTAGCCTCCGTCGACAGACGAAAGGAACCATAGTGTTTCGCCTTTATCGTCGATATATGCGTCAGCGATGTCAGACGAGAACGGTGTCAGACGGACAATGCGGTCTCCGATGCCTTCGATTTCGATATTGATCGCCTTTTTGTCGTCGGTGGCTTTGCCTGTGTCCTTTTTGGTATCGTCTTTCTTTTCTTTTTTATCTTTTTTAGTCTGTGTGGCCGGTTCGGATTTCTTATTTTTGGATGCTTTTACTTCTTTTTGCAAGTTGAAATCCTCTGGCGACAGGCGGTAACGGTCGTAGGCCGCCTGATTTGTGAATGCGAGCATAACGTCGTATTGCCATCCCCATGAGGCGTGGTTGCGCATACCGTAACGGTCGCTTATGAATAGGATGGCGTCGCCCCCCATGACCCAACGAGGAGCCGCGTTGAAATAGCCGGAATTTGTGATGTTGGTTATTTCTCCGTTGTCAACGTTGATGATCGCGATGTCATAATATGGGTTGCGTTTGTGCATGTCTACTGTGGCGGCAAGCCATTTTCCGTCCGGTGACCAGGTGAAATCAATGTTTCCGTCACGGTCTGTGCCGATGTTGCCTTTTGTGAGCTGACGTACTTTTTTTGTTTTCATATCCATGACAGCTATGTCTCGACGGCCTTGAACAAAAGCCATCTTGCTGCCGTCGGGTGAAAGTTGAGGGCATGTGCGATCTATGCCTTCCGATGGTGAAAAGACCGCCTCTTCTTTGATGAGGGTCGCGTTTGCAAAATTGGGGTCGGCTTCCCTGGAGATACTTGCTTTGTAGATATTGTTGTGCCCGTCTCGGTCGGAACTGTAATATATGGTACGGTTATCGGGAGCCCATGTTATATTGTCTTCTCCTTGAGGGGTGGAGCTTATCTGTCGTGTGGTGGCGTATTCTACCGAAGTGACGAAGACATCTCCGCGGTTTGTAAAGGCGATCTGTTTTCCGTCAGGAGATACTTTCGCGCCATTGGAGCCCGATGAGAAGTTGCGGATAACGATTGGGTCGCTCTCGTCCATAGTTATGTCGATGGCGACTTTAGCAGGTTTTGTGCCTGGGCGCATGGTGTAGATCTCACCGTCGTATGTAAACGCCAGTGTTCCGTCTGAACCTTGTGAGAGAAAGCGTACGGGGTGGGTGGAGAACGATGTCAGCGCTGTTGCTTTCGAGAGGTTGTCGATCGGTGCGGAATAAACATTGAAGCTGCCTCCGTTGCGTTCGCTCAAAAAATATAGAGTCTTGCCGTCGGTGCTTACGACCGGATTGCGGTCTTCTCCGGCGCGCGAGGTGAGATTCGTATGTTTGCCCGTCGAGGCATCGTATTTCCAGATGTCACGTGTTATCGAGGATGTATGGTGTTTGCGCCATTCGTCTTCACTGCCTTTCCGGTCCATGTAGACGAATGATTCACCGTTGCCTGTGAAGCAGACGGCTTCGGCCGGAGTCGAGAGGATTTGTACAGGTCTGCCTCCCTCTACAGGGACTTTGTAAAGTTCTGGCATATATGCGGCTGGAAACAGAAGGCTTTCCGGAGTGTCTTGTATTGAGGCTGAATAGACCACGTATTTTCCGTCCGGTGTAAATGCCTGTGGCGTTTCGGTTGCGGAGTTGAAGGTGAGTCTTTTGGCTTCTCCGCCCTTTGCGTCCATGATGAATATATCGGTGCTTCCTTCACGGTCGCTGGCAAAGGCTATTTTTTTGCCATCGGGCGACCATACGGGAAGTGTTTCGTATGATGGCTGTGTTGTCAGCCTTTTTGCCTCGCCTCCTTTGGTTGCTACGGTGAAAATATCGCCTTTGTATGTGAATGCGATGTGTTTACCGTCGGGTGAGATTCGGACATCGCGCAGCCATAGTGGAGTGACGGCGCTGGCTCCAAGTGAGGAGCATACGAGAAGTGCACTGAAAAAATATTTCTTCATGACTTTAAAATATAAGGTCTAATTAAACTTTCTTCTTTTGTAGATAGTCGGCCAGCCATACTCCAAGCAGTATCATCGCGCATCCTGTGCAGCCGATCAGTGTTATTTGTTCTCCCAATATGAAATAAGAGAAAACGAGAGTGACCACCGGCTGGAAGTACATATAGTTTGACGCTTTTACCGCACCTATTTTGCCTATGATGGCTGCCCACATAAGGTAGGCGAACATTGAGCAGAACAGGGCGAGGAATAGAATGTTGAACATCAGTTTGGGCTGCATCAGGGCCGTGGGAGGTGTGATCTGCGGTTCGATAAGCAGAAAAGGAAGTGCCGTCAGCACCCCGTAGAAGAATGTCTTACGGGTGATGAAAAGCGCGTTGTAAAGTGCGTTGAGTTGCTTGAGTATTATGCTGTATATTGCCCAGCAAAGCGCGGCGAGAAGAGACAATAAGTCGCCTAACGGATTTATGCTCAGTGAAAAGCTGCTGTTGAAAATCACGAGTCCCACCCCGAGGAACGCTATTGTCGAGCCAAAAAGAGTTTCTTTGCCTGGGCGGTCTGAACGATAGATAAAGCCGATGAGCAATACCGTCAACAAAGGGGAGAGCGAGGTGATCAGTGATACGTTGCTGACAAGGGTGTATTCCAACGCCACATTTTCTGATATGAAATAAATAGAGCCTCCGAAAAGTCCGCACAGCATGAAAAGGAATTCGTCGCGCCATGAATTGCTTCGTATACGGTTGTGGCAAAACAGTAGCATCGCTATGTAGGCGAGTGCGAAACGGTAGATGTAGATTTCGATGGGTGAAAGTCCGCTCTCAAGGAGAACTTTTGTGGAGATAAAAGAAACACCCCAGGCGATTACGGCTATCGCTGCCCCTGCATGGTAAAGCAGGTGATTGCTTCCGGTGGAAAAACGTGTTGCTGACATGGATCAGGCCAGGAAATCAGATGGTACGTGGACACGAAAGACGTGTTCACGCGACCTCAATTTAAGGTTAACCTTCGTCTTTGACCCGGAGCTGACGCTGACCATAGGCCGGTTGTGTCGACGGAAGGAGTTGACGTCGGCATAACAAGGGCAAAATTAAGAAATTTTTATCAAAGAACGGGGTGTCGGAAAGAACTTTATTTGCTTTCAGCTTGTATTATTTTATGCAGACGCACCCAAATATTGTCCTTAGGAGGGAATTTTATTGGGAAATGTTGATGGAATTTTCTATTTTTGCGTCGCATATTAACACGTTAACTTAAAAACAGTTTAAAAGATGAAACTCGCGAAAGTATTAGGGATTCCCGCTATGGCACTGTGCGTGCTCTTGTCTACGGGTTGCTCCTCATGGACGAATACAGGCAAGGGTGCGGCTATCGGTGGTGGCGGTGGCGCGGCATTAGGAGCCGGGATCGGTGCTCTTATCGGTGGCGGCAAGGGTGCTGCCATAGGTACAGCTATCGGTGCGGCTGTCGGAACCGGAGCCGGTGTGCTTATCGGTAAGAAAATGGACAAGCAGCAGGCCGAATTGGAAGCTGAGCTGGCAAAGCAGGCCGAGATAAAGCAGGTTACTGACGAAAACGGACTTCAGGCTATTCAGGTTACCTTCAATGGTGGAATTCTTTTCCCGACTAACGGAACGACTTTAAGTTCGAATGCCCGTACCGATCTCAGCAAGTTTGCAGCCTCTCTGATAAATAATCCAGGAACCAATGTGCAGATATACGGATATACGGACGATACGGGTTCGCTCGCAGTCAATGAGCGTGTGGCCAACGGCCGTGCGGATGCCGTACGCAATTATTTGCTTAATAGTGGTGTAGGTGCTACACGACTTTCGGCTGAAGGTCTTCCGATGCAGGATTATATCGCTTCGAACGCTACGGCTGAGGGCAGAGCTCAAAATCGTCGTGTTGAGATATACATTACCGCAGGTAAGGAAATGATCGAGCAGGCCAATCAAGGGACTTTGAAATAACGGCTGAAATTATATCTTAGGCCCTCAATTTCATAAAAAAAACATTCCGGGACATCAGCGATCGATGATGTCCCGGAATGTTTTTATTTTAACTTATATTTTTATGGCTGGATTTCTGATTCGGCCGGTTTGTCTACGCATTTTATTTCGTTGTAGATAAGGTTCAATACGGTCTGTCCGGCTGCGTGAAGTGAAGAAGGGTCTATGTTGTCCAGGTTGTCATCGACAGTGTGCCATGTCGGAGCGAAAGAACCTGTCGCGTCGTTCTTGCTTTCGATAATATTGATGGACTCTATGCCGGCTTTATTGAGGAATATATGGTCGTCGACAACCGCTCCTCCGCTTTTATTGATGAAGCGGTCTCCGAAACCGGAACGTTCGGCCATGGACCATACCTTGTCGACGAGTTTGCGGGCGTCACTGTCGGAGAAATATTCGCGGTGAAATTTTGCGTCCACACCACCAACCATGTCTAAAAGTACGGCATATCGCGGGAGGGAATCAGTGGTGTAAGGCATATTTTCAATCCAATACTGAGTGCCGAGACACCATGTTGAATCGTGGGTTGAGAATCCGGATGCCTGTCCGTAGTCTTCAGCGTCGACCAACAGAAGATCTACGCCTATCGGTGGTTCGATCTGATTCAGTTGCCGCGCGATCTCGAGAATTACCGCTACTCCGCTGGCTCCGTCGTTGGCTCCGAGTACCGGTTTGATTCTGTTTTCTTCATTCATATCGGAATCGGCCCATGGGCGTGTATCATAGTGCGCCAGTATCAATATACGGTCTTTGGCCTCGGGTTTGTACGATCCCATTATATTGCCGATAGGCAGGCGGTCGCCATTGAAGGCCTTGACTTCTCCGGTCTGGACAGAGACGTTTTTAGCTCCATGTCTGTTGAGTTCGGAAACGATATAGTCACGGCAAAGACGGTTTCCCTCTGTCCCGGAGACGCGTGGACCGAACGCGACTTGGCGTCTGATGTAAGAATAGGCGCTGTCGCGGTTGAAGCTGGCAGGTCTTTTCAGCTTCGTTTCAGCTTTTGTATTGTCGGTATTCTGGACCGACTTTGAGGCATTTAGACAGCTAAGGCCTAAAAGGCCGGCTGTAAGACTGATAAATACGACAAATAGATATCGTTTCATATTGATATGAATTCTCGGTGTTCGACTATCGGTATTTAGAAATAGGTATAGTCCTATGTCATTATTATAACATAAGAATTTTATAGTCAATAGGTATTGCGAAGCAAAGTTACAACATAGTTACAAACCACCGACAAAACTGTTACAGAAACATTGACGCGTTAATATTAATTAACTATTGAAATAGAAAAAGATAGATTATCCGGTTATAAATGGCCGGATAATCTATCTTTAAAATATTTAGAGCTTGCTATGATCTTTATTTTTTGAAATAACGGTTGTAGAGCCCTTGGAAGCCTTGACCATGGCGGGCTTCGTCTTTGGCCATTTCGTGAACTGTGTCATGTATGGCATCGAGATTAAGCTCTTTTGCGCGACGTGCTATGCGCATTTTGTCAGCGTTGGCTCCTGCCTCGGCTGCCATGCGTTTTTCGAGATTTTCTTTAGTCGACCATACGCATTCTCCAAGCAGTTCGGCGAATTTTGACGCGTGTTCGGCTTCTTCTATCGCATAGCGTTTGAATGCTTCTGCAATTTCGGGATAGCCTTCGCGGTCTGCCTGGCGTGACATGGCGAGATACATGCCTACTTCAGAGCATTCGCCTTCGAAGTGGGCGCGAAGATCGGCTTTCATTTCATCATCGGTGTCTTTGGCGATGCCGATAACGTGTTCGGTGACAAATTCGAGTTCAGCGGTTTCGTCAAGTTCTTTGAATTTTGAACGGGGAGCCTTGCAGAGAGGGCAGAATTCGGGTGCTTCGTCGCCTTCGTGAACATAGCCGCATACTGTACAGATGAATTTCTTTTTCATGATTGATGTAGTTTTGATAAGTTATACGAATTTTTATTGTTGAGTTGTTTCTTGAATTTAATATGCCGATGTATCTGTGGCGCATTGCGGGCATTGACCTTTGAAAAGAAGGTCTGAGGACTGGACTTTGTAACCCGGAGGTAGTTGAGGCAATGGCTGGGAGGAGTCTCCATAGTCAACGTCGGTCACACAGCCGCAAGATGTGCATATAAAATGTGCATGATCGTCTTGCGAGTAGTCCCATCTGGCTCCGTCTCCTCCCGTTTCAATGCAGCGTATGATTCCAGACGTGGCAAAAAGTCGTAGGGTATTGTAGACTGTGGTGCGCGATAATGTTGGATTTTCTGGCTGAAGAGCTTTGAAAATTTCATCGACGGTAGGATGTATACGGTTTTCCATTAGGAAGCGTAATATCGCCATTCTTTGCGCTGAAGCTTTCACTCCGTTCGCTGAGAGTTGATTAAGTATTTCCTGAGTGGTAAACCTGTATAAACTCATTTGATTGTGTTTAATATTGTATTAATTACAATTCTGATTTCATTGCAAAGATATACTGTATATTTATTATTTGCAATAGATTCTTGCGAAAATATGTTAAAAATTTATGATGGAATTAATGCACAAAAAATTAAACGGGAACTGCTTCACGCGGCTCCCGTTTATGAGTTTCCAATAGGTACAATTTCTAAGGTAAAAAAGATTGTTTTAGGTTCGTGATGCAAAGGTATGGCAAGAATCGTGTGCAGACAAATTATTCTTTATGTTTTCCAACATAATTTTATATCCAAAACTTTGCAATTATTGCACTGTAATCAGTCAGTTTGTTGTGTTATAGGTTGTTATGCTGATTAGGCGAATTGCGGAATCCTATTAAAATAAGTTAAAACAATGAAGAAGGTTAAATTTTTTATTTATAAGTATGTGTTGAAATTGCGTTTCCGTCCCATACGGCATACGAAAATCGGTTTATCCAATCACCGAGAATCACCACTTTCGCCCCGTCATCGAGTTGCTTTTGGAGTAATATATGGCAATGTCCGAAAATAAAATAGTCAATCGGTTTGTTTTTGTTGTCCGAATTGTATTTTTTTGAGAATTCGATCAGGTTGTCTCCGGAGCGTTCGGATGGCACGTATCCGCCATTTTTCCGTGAATGGGATGACCATGAATGAGCGAAGCCTATGGTCCATCGTGGATGTATGGAGGCGTACAGACGTTGTGCTGTCGGAGAGCGGAACAAAGCACGAAGCTTGCGGAAAGACCATGGGAGACGACCGATGCCGTCACCGTGTTCCATCAGGAAACGTTTCCCGTCGAATTCGGTCACCATGATTCCATCATGGACGGTCAGCCCTATCTCTTTGGGCAGATAGTCAAAAATCCAGATGTCATGATTGCCTTTGAACCAAATTATTTCCACTCCGTCGTCGGCCAATGAAGCGAGTGCACCGAAAAAACGGACGAATCCACGTGGCACGACAGAGCGGTATTCCCACCAATAGTCGAGGATATCACCGAGCAATATGAGTCTGCGGCAATCATTGGCGATTGATTTTAGGAAATTCACGATACGGAGTTCGTGTGCCCGCGTGTCGGTAATGTATGAGGCTCCGAGGTGCAGATCGCTAATGAAATATGTCTTGGTTCTCATTATTTTGTGTACGGATGTTATGCGCGCGTCAGGAGGGGCGATGCCGGATATCAGAGGAAACCGAGATCGAGTTTCGCTTCTTCAGTCATCATATCTTTTGTCCATTCAGGTTCGAAGACGATGCGTATGTCTACATTTTTGATGCCTTCTATGCTTTCGAGTTTTATTCGGGCGTCATCCACCAGAAAATCGGCCGCCGGACAGTTCGGGGCGGTGAGTGTCATGTCTATTTTAAGATTGCCGTCATCAGCGAGATCTATTCCGTAGATGAGTCCGAGATTATATATGTCTACTGGAATTTCCGGATCATAGACCGTTTTCAGCATAGTGACGATGCGTTCTTCTATCTTGAGTTTTTCTTCGGGTGTCATTATTGTTTGCGATTATGAATTCGGGTTTGATTTATCAATGAGCTTCAAGCCAGTTGTCTGCCACTCCGGACGATACGGTGAGCGGCACGACTCCGTGATAAGCGTTTTCCATGGAGGTGGTGACGAGCCGGCTCATCTCTTCGAGTTCTGATGGGTGGATATTGAAAACCAGTTCATCGTGAACCTGCATGATCATTCGCGACCGCAGTCCGCGACGTTCCATCTCGTTGTGGATATTGATCATCGCCACCTTGATTATATCGGCCGCCGATCCTTGTATCGGAGCGTTGATGGCGTTTCGCTCGGCATATCCGCGAACGACCGCGTTGCGGGAGTTGATTTCCGGAAGGTAGCGTCGACGTCCCATTTTGGTGCTTACATATCCCAGTGCTCGCGCTGTCTCTATGGCTTTGGACAGATAGTCGCGTATATGGGGATATGTGGCGAAATATCCGTCAATAAGTTTTTTCGCCTCGGCACGGGCTATTCCGAGGCGTTCCGATAGGCCGAAAGCCGAGATTCCATATACGATTCCGAAATTGGCAGTCTTGGCGTGCCGACGTTGATCGTCGGTGACCTCCGAAAGAGGTATGTTATAGATCTTGGATGCCGTGATGCGATGTATGTCGTCACCGGATAGGAATCCGTCAATCATATCCTTGTCCGACGAAAGATCTGCTATAAGACGGAGTTCGATTTGCGAATAGTCTGCGCTCATTATGAGGTCGCCGGGATCTGCGATGAATGCGCGCCGGATTTCGCGTCCGTCGTCCGTGCGTATGGGGATGTTCTGAAGGTTCGGATTGGCCGAGGATATGCGTCCGGTAGCAGTGATCGTTTGGTTGTAGGACGTATGTATCTTGCCTGTCAACGGATTGACCATTGCGGGCAGGGCGTCAAGATATGTCGTGATGAGTTTTCTTAAACGTCTGATCTTTAAGATCTGACTGACCAACGGTATTTTGGAGGCATATTTTTCAAGGATCTGTTCTGTGGTGGAATAAGAGCCACGGGCTGTCTTTTTGGCTTTAGGATCGATCTTAAGTCTGTCGAAAAGAACCATTCCTACTTGTGCCGGGGATGCGATGTTGAATGGGCCACCGGCCATCTCGTATGCTTCTTCCTCCATTCCTTTCAACCGTTCCTTCAGTCGTGATGATAGGTCGTGGAGCACCTCGGTATCTATGCGGACACCCGTAAATTCCATTTCCGCAAGAACTTTTATGAGAGGAAATTCGACATTTGAAAGGAGGTCGCTCATGTCGCGGGCGCTTATCTCGTCGTTCAATGGCTTGCGGAGTCGGAGGGCGATATCCGCTTCTTCGCAATAGCGCATCACTGCTTCCGTTTCCGATAGGGGAGCGTTCGGATGTGATGCTTTGGTGGCCGATGTCTCTGAAAGTTCTATGTGGAGATATCTGGCTGCGACAAAACGAAGGTTATGCTTCATCTCCGGGTCGATCAGGTAGTGTGAGACCGAAGTGTCGAAGTAAGGGGCGTTAAAGGCTATACCTTCATTTTTCAACAGTAGATAGTCGCGTTTCAGATCGTGGCTTACAAGAATGGTCCGTGCTGAAAATATAGGCTTTATCACGGACAGTAAATCGTTGCGCAGTTCGGTATCGCGATTGCTGAGTGGAATGTAAAAAGCTTTGCATTCTTTTTCGGCGAGAGCTATTCCCTCGATCTTCGTGTTCATGGCTTCTTCACCGATGGCATAGACGGATATACCGATAGCCTCCGATTTTGTGAGTCTCTTTATGATGGCGGCTGTGTCTTCGGGTGTGGACAGAACGGTATAATCGTGATTTTCACATGCGTTTTTTAATTCCGTATCAGTGCTGTCTGTATTTATATCGAACAACGATCCCATTCCGGAATTGTCGGGTTGCGGGACATTGTTTTCGTTACCGGTTTTGTCTTCGTTAAATTCAGATGTTTTTTTCAATGATTTGAGTTTGGCTATCAGAGTCCTGAATTCAAGTTCGGTATATATCGCCATAAGAGCATCGATATCGATCGGACTCCGTTTGAAGGAATCGAGATCTATGTCGATAGGAATATCGGTCATGATCGTCGCAAGGCGTTTGGACATTCTGATCTTATCTGCGTTTTCGATAACTCTTTTCTGTAGCGCGCCTTTGAGTTTGTCGGTGTTGTCGAGCAGGTTTTCCACCGATCCCCATGTTTCAATGAGTGACCGCGCTGTCTTTTCCCCGACACCGGGACATCCGGGAATGTTGTCTGAACTGTCTCCTTCGAGAGCGAGAAGGTCTATGACCTGCCGTGGGGATGAGATTCCGTATTTTTCGCATACACGTGCCGTATCACGTACTTCGAATCCTTCGCCTCGCAACGATGGGCGGTACATGAATATATGGTCGCTGACGAGTTGTCCATAGTCCTTGTCGGGGGTCATCATGTATGTATCAAATCCGTTGTCTGCGGCTTTGAAGGCTATAGTCCCTATCACGTCGTCAGCTTCGTAGCCTGCGACCTCGATGACCGGTATGCGATATGCGTCGAGTATGCGTTTGATATATGGGATGGATGCCGTGATGTCTTCCGGTTGTTTGTCGCGTTGCGCCTTATATTCGGGATACTCCTCATGGCGGAAAGTGTGGCCTCCCGGCGGGTCGAAACAGACTGCTATATGTGACGGATTCTCTTTGCGCAACACGTCGTCGAGCGTATTGCAGAATCCGAATATGGCTGAAGTATTGAAACCTGCTCCGGTGAAGCGCGGAGAGCGTATAAGGGCGTAATATGCGCGGTAAATCAGGGCGTATGCGTCAAGCAGGAATAGTCGGTTATCCATATATGATGGTTCTGTATACGGTTAGAGCTGTAAAGTTAGCCAAAATCCCGCAAATCACATAGTGATCACGGGATTTTGAGCCTTTATTGAATGAGTTTAAGTCGTATTGATAAAAATATTTTCAGAGAGGTGCTTACTTATGTAGATAACCGTATACGGCTCCGACAAGGAGTGAGCCACCGATTATGTTTCCTATTGTCGCCGGTATGATATTTGTGAAGATCGCCTCCATTATTCCGATATCCGCTCCCTCCATTATGCCGAGGGGTATAAAAAACATATTTGCTATCGAGTGTTCATAACCGAGTGCGACGAACGCCATTACTGGAATCCAGCAGCCGAAAGCCTTTTCGAAAAATGTTTTTCCAGACAGTGCAAGCCATACTGCGAGACATACACACCAATTGGCTCCGATGCCTTTGAGCATTACTGTCAGCCATGGCATTGAGACTTTGGCCGTGGCTATTCCGGTGATCGCGCTTTTGTACGGTTCGGAAGACGTGAGTCCGCATAGATATACCATCAGGTAGGTAAAAATCATCGCACCCGCGAAGTTGCCGGCATAGACAACGGCCCAGTTGCGTAACATGGTTCCAAAGCTGTGGCGCTGTTTCATGTATGATGGTACGAGAAGCGCGTTGTTGCCTGTAAAAAGTTCCGCACCGAGTACGACCACAAGTATGAGTCCTATCGGAAACATGCATCCGCTTAAAAGTTTCTGTAACGACGGATTGCCTGCCGTAATGCCCGGAAACCCGAATCCGACTATCAGTGACAGTATCCCTCCAAGCGAGATATATGCGCCTGCGAGACAGGCGGCTGTGAAAAGTCGGGGAGTATCGTTGAGTGTGAGAGCGGCTTTTGCGGCTCCGGTGTTTGTCGCTGCCTCGGTGATTTCGCGTGGTATTCTTATCTGCATCGTAAGTGTATTCTGGTGTTAATTTATGGTGTAGGGTTGAACAGTCACGTGTTATCTAAGACGGATTTCAGGGCTTGTAACGTTCGCGTTTTTTCAAAAATATGCGAAGCAATAAAATGATGGCGAGAGTCAGTCCGATCACACCGAAATAGAAAAGATAGTGACCCTGTTGGAATTCGGGGTAACCTATGTAGCTCATTACTCCGAGATATACGAGGAGAATAAGCGGTATTGTTGTCGAGCGTCTGATTTTCATCGTTATTGTTCGCAGTCGGGCTTCGGACTTTCTGTTTCCAATGGGAGTATATAAGCCGATTCGGATGGGTTGAAGCACCCGGCCATAAGATGGTTGTATATACGGAGACAGGCCCATGCGTCGATTGATGCATAAACCATCTGTCCTGGACTTAGTTGTGAGGCCTCCCAGTTGCTGAGTCTTTGGCTTTTTGATATGCGGCCGTTGAAAATTATGCCATATATCTTCTGAAGGCTTGAATCTGAGATATGAAATGTCTTTACGACGTTTTGCAGATCAATGAAATTGTGGGGATCGAAAGCTGCTATCCTGTGAAGCACATGGAAGTCGTCGCGTAGCGACAAACCGACTTTCACCACATCGTCTGACTCCATGAAATCGCGTAGTTCCTGAAAAAAACCGAGTTTGTTGAGGCGAAACAGATAAGAATGATCAAGAGTCGATATCTGTATGAGTGATACGGTGTTGGTCTGGCCTTTTCGGAAATTCGGTTTTGTTTCTGTGTCGAAACCCACTGTCCGACATGTGCGCAGATATTGAAGGGCCTCCAACGCATCCGGGATGGTTTCAAGCACCGTAATGGCGCCTGGAAACTCTACTGTCGGCAGAGCCGACAGCTGTTCTTTGGATATTGAGATGCTGAATTGGTTGATGTCCATCTGGTGACCCTCTCTTTCGATAGGCAAAGTTAGCGATAATTCCCGAATTGTAGAACTACAGGTGAACATTTTTGCTAATCATGGTCGATACACACCGAATTTTGAAGTGGTATTCATGTATGTTCTCTTTGCCTTTTTTGAAGAATGAGCGGTTATCACCAACTCGGATTTTGTTGGAGATTTGTGTTGCGGTCAAGTTCTACGAGCGGTATCGGCCAAAGTTCGTGGCGCGGCTGGTAGGTACGGGTATACATAAGGTCTCCAAAAATGTCGGTAGCATTTTTGACTGATTCTTTAAGCAGTCCCCAGCGACGCAGATCCCAATAGCGTTGTCCTTCTCCGGCAAGTTCGCAGGCGCGTTCTTTTCTTATGCGTGCGGCCATGTCGTCTTTGCCGTTTACGTCAAGCCATTCCGGTCCTGAACCAAGTTCCGGCATTCCGACCCTGCTTCGGATTTTGTTGAGTTCGATGATCGCTTTGTCTGTTTGTTCCGTCTCGTTGTAGGCTTCCGCGAGCATTAAAATGACATCACCGAGACGGATGAGGGGAAATTCGAAGGGCGTACGGTTGTACTCTCCCCAATAACCGTCGAGATTTCCTGTGGGTATCCACTTGCGCCAGAAATAAGAATTCCATCCTTCGGAGTTTCGAATGAAGGCCATGGCTTCCATCGGGGAGCCCCCTTTGGTCGGGTCGGCGAGTACAAACTGTTTGTCCATAGGTTTCGATCCGGCATCGGTCCCGAGATAATGTGAGTACGGTGTGATAACGTTGAGGCAGAGCCGTGGATCGCGATGTCGATAGGCGTCCATGACTTTGGTCGTGTCACATTCGAGTGTGCTTGTCACGACTGTGCTTCCTTGGTCTATGGCTACGCTCAGGTAGCGTCGACGCATGTCCGGTCCTCCGTCTGTAAATCCCGGGAAGTGATCTTCCCAATTGAACGGGGTTCCGTCAAGGTTTTCATACATGTCCACAAGAGTTGTTGACGGTACGATCTTGTTGCCGGCAATAAGTCTCATGGTTGATTTATTGCCGAAATATGAAACGATGTCAAGCGCGTGGCCTGCTGTATTTCCGTCGATCGACTGTATAGAGAATATCATCTCATCGCTTCGTTTTCCGTTGTAGATACGGAAAAGCTCATTGTAATCGGGATGCAGCGAATATCCATAGTGGTTGCTGCGGTTGTAGACAATCTCTTCGAAGTCCGAAATCGCTTCCGTCCATTGTCGGTTGAACAGATATACCTTGCCCCTGAGGGCGTAGGCCGCGCCTTTGGTTGCGCGCCCAAGATCAGCGTCATCCCATTTTACAGGGAGCTTGTCGATTGCCTCTTTAAGATCGTCCATTAGATGTTTACGTATATCTTCGGCCGAACTGCGCGGGGCATTGAGGTTTGCAAACTCCTGGTTTATGTCGCAATTCTCGTCATAATAGGGTACTCCGCCCCAACAGTTGAGCATACGGAAATAGGCCATGGCCCGCAGAAATTTTGCCTCGCCTGTGACCCGGTCGATTGTCTCGGGGCTTATCGGCATTTTTGCTACATTGCGGATGACCGTGTTGGTGCGGTGTACGAGCTCATAGAGGTATTGCCAGTGGTTTTGCACGCCCGCGCTTCCTGATGCGAACGAGGAGCCTCCCGATATATCGGCCCATGGAGAGGAGCCGTTGGCTATGTCGCTGCACATGTCGAAGGTAAACTCCATGCCGAAACACCACGGTTCCTTCATTGCGGCATACATTCCTATGGCGGCCTGTCTGGCGTGCTCTTCGGTTTTCCAGAAATTCGGCCCGGACATCTGATCGGACGGATTGAGATCGAGGCTCTCGCATCCGCTTAGGATGGCGATGGATACTGTCAATACTGTTATGCGGAATATATTCATATTGTCGTGATTGTGAATTCGATTTTGGAAAAATGGATTTTCAGAACGATACGTTTAGTCCAAAGGAGTATTGGCGTACGGCCGGATAGCCGACTCCGGCGGCGACTTCCGGATCAAGCCCGGGGAAATCAGTGATGGTAAAGAGGTTGTCAAGACTGACGTAGACCTTTAGGTTTTCCACAAAAAACTTACGGGTGACTTTTCTCGGCACGGTATAGCCGAATTGTAGGTTTTTGCAACGGATGTAGGATGCGTTGTGGACAAAAGCGTCGCTTGCGATATTGTTTTTCCCGTTCGAATTGTTGCGCAGTATCGGGTATTTGGAATGGTATGGGTTTTCGGGGGTCCAAGCGTTGTCGGTGATGTCCTTATTGAGCGATTGACCCATGACTGTGACGAAGCGGAATGCTTGGTTGTTGTAGTAGACGGGATTGTCACCGACTCCTTGGAAAAGCATACTGAAATCAAATCCGTTCCAGCTCGCTCCGAGATTTGCCCCGAAAGTCAGTCGTGGAAGTGAACCGTAGCCGATCTCTATACGGTCGTTGGAATCGAGTTTGCCGTCGTGGTTTGTATCGGCATAGAGAAAGTCGCCTAATTCCGGTCGCTGGTATGTCGCGAAATAGTCGGGATTTTTGTCGACGAGGGATTGCACATAGTCCAGATCGGTCTGATCGCGCACGATACGGTCAACGCTCATTACATAAATCTGGTTGATAGGCTTTCCTTCCTGGGTTTTGTAGACCCCGTTGATGGAAGAGACGTCTCCTTGAAATTTTGTCACTTTGTTTCTGACAAATCCCATATTGAAGCCTACGAAATAGGCTACTTTGCCGATATTGTCATTCCAGTTGACGTCAAATTCGAATCCCCGGTTGTTTACTTCTCCTGCGTTTTGGTTTGGAACCAGGCTTGTCCCGTGTTCGAGTGACGCTGGAAGAGAGACGAGTATGCCTTTAGTATTTTTGTCGTAAAGATCGATCGAACCGCTTAGCCGATGGTTGAAAAAAGCGTAGTCGATTCCGATGTTGGTCATATAAGTTTTCTCCCAGGTCAGTTCCGGATTGGACAGCACTGTCTGTGCGAAGCCTCCGACAATTGTTCCGTTCAGTATATAGTTCGCGGTAGAGAACAGAGACTGATACATGTAGTAGCTTGTGGTGGCGTTGTTGCCGAGCGAGCCGTATGAGGCGCGCAGTTTCAACAGACTCAGCCATGGAGCCGATTGCTTCAGGAAGTTTTCTTCAGACATCCTCCAACCAGCTGATACGGAGGGAAAATATCCCCACCTTTTGTCCGGAGAGAATTTTGACGACCCGTCGGCACGCAAGTTGGCTTCGAGCATATATTTGTCATCCCAATTCAGATTCACTCGGCCGAAGTATGAGCGCATGGCCCATTCCGTATAGTTGCCGCTTATCGGACCGTTTGTCGCACCACCGTCGATGGATGTCAACGCGTCGTCGATAAGATCGTATTTTGTGAATCCTTCGTTCTCGCTTTTGTTGTATTCCTGGCTCATGCCTGCGAGCACAGACGCCTCAAATCGTCCGGTTTTCAGTTCATAGCGGGCGGTGAGTTCTGATGAACGGAATGTGTTGCGATAGTTGTAGCGTCGGATATAGGTTCTTACCACTCCTTCGCGTATAAGTACGGGCCCCTCGAATGTGAATCGGTATAAGTCTCGGTCGCACAGTTGGTATTCTTCGTTTCGATCCCAGTAATTGTAAGAAAAAGCCCCCTGAAGAGTCAGGCCTTTCAATGGCTGTAGACGGGCGTATAGTTTGGTGACGGTACGGCGTGTGCGTATAGGGAAATCATTTTTATAAAACCATTGGCGACGATAGGGATTGAAGTTGCTCACGTTTTCCTCCTCGGGATTTTGTATGCCACCGTATAGGCCTGTGGATGGGTCATAGAGCGTCATCCCTGGAACCGTGTTGAACGCCCCCGAGCCGAAAATGACATCACCACCGTTGGTAGCGTTTGACGATGACGGATTGTTTGTGTCGATATATCCGAACAGATTGGTTCCGACGCTAAGCCATGGTTTTATGTCGATATCCATATTGGCGCGAAGTTGGTAGCGACGGTAGTCTGTATTATAGATCATGCCTGGGTTGTCGATAAAGCCCAAAGAGAGGTTGTATTTTATTGTTTTTGAGCCTCCTGTCACAGAAAGGTTATGATTTTGTACCACGGATGGATTGCGGTAGATGTGGTCTTGCCAGTCGGTGTTGGGATAGATGGTGGGGTTGCGGCCAGCGTCGTTGCGCCATTCGTCGATTTTGCCTTGAGAGAATCTCGGAGCTTGTCCGTTGGCAATGAGGCCTGCGTTCTGTATCTCCATGAAGTCAGCGTAATCGGTGACCAGATTGAGACGTTTGGCCACGGTTTCGAAAGAGATGTTGCCGCTATATGTGACTCTTGGGGCGCGCTCTGAGCCTTGTTTGGTTGTTACGAGAATCACTCCGTTGGCAGCGCGCGAGCCGTAGATCGCGGATGATGCGGCGTCCTTGAGGATAGAGATGTTTTCGATGTCCTGTGGATTGATGTCGCTCAGTGCTATCCCGGTCATGCCGTCGATTACGACAAGTGGAGCAGCGTCGTTGAGTGTGCCTTGCCCGCGGACTCGTATGCTTTGTGCCTCATAGCCCGGAGTGTTGCCGCCTGAATTGGTGACGGTTAGTCCCGGAGCCAGTCCGGCAAGCGCGCCTGTGATATTCGTGACCGGGCGATCTTCGAGCATGGCGGCACTGACGGAGGCCACAGAGCCTGTCAGATTGACTTTTTTCTGAGAGGCATAGCCTACAACGACCACTTCGTCAAGCATAGACTTGTCTATTCTCATCACTATAGAATATTCTTCCTTTTTTCCATTGACAGGAATGTCGACTGTCTTGTATCCTATATAGGATACTCGGATCACTGATTTTGAATCGACACCGTTTAATGAGAATTTGCCGTCGATATCAGTCACGGTGGCGATGTTGGTGTTTCCGATAATCTTTACGGTCGCACCTATGATGGGCAGGCCTTTTTTGTCGGTTACCGTACCGTATACCCGGCCATTTCTGCTGACAGCGGCCTGTGATTGTTCGACACTGTCTGTCGATACGCTTTCCTGTGCATAGATGATGCCGTTGCATACGGCCATGCACAATAAGGAAACTGTGAGTGATGAATATTTCATGCGGTTTATTATTGCGGTGCAAAGTTACGATTCGTGGATACTCTCGCAAAGATGTGTCAATGAACGACCATAATGTGACAATAAACGTTGCATTCACACAGGATGATATTTGTTAACTTTGCACTATGAAACCATTAAAACAAAAAATTTCATTTATAATAAACGTTGTTTCGTGCATAGTGTTCATTCCGTTGATACTTATTCTCGGACCTACATATTATTGGCTCGATTCATGGCCATCTTTCACGTTGGTTATCACGCTTTTTCTCTATGGAATTTATTTTGCCGTACGTTTGCTCAATATACCCAAGCTCGTGGTCGGAAGGCGTTATCTGCTTATAGCTTTCATATTTCTTATATTTGTCGTGATAAATTATCTCATAGCTCTATATCCGTTGCCGGAGGTGACGTTCAACACACCGTCGCTTACTTCGCTATATAACAGGATACGTAACTATAGCATGTCAATGGGTGTATGGCTGATGTCGTCGATCGTCATGGGATATTCCCTGACGATTTCGTTCATACAGGAACTTTACCGCCAGATGATTATCAGGCGGGATATGGAATATGAGAAAAACAAGGCCGAGCTGGCTGTGTTGAAAGCGCAGATCAATCCGCATTTTCTGTTCAATACTCTAAATTCGCTTTACGGTTTGATTGTCGGGGTCTCTGAAAAGGCGGAAGAGGCTTTTGTCAAGTTTATTGAGCTTGTGAAGTATACATATTCGATAGCTGACAGGGAGACCGTCGCTATAGGTGATGAAATTGCATACATACGTAATTATATTGATTTGCAGTCTCTGCGTCTTAACGGACATACCGTTATCAAATGGAAACAGGAGATAGACGACAGGGATGTCAGGATTCCACCGATGATACTTATAATTTTTGTCGAGAATGCGTTCAAATATGGTGTTTCGTCACGACACGATTGCGTGATTTCAATATCTCTCACACTTAATAAGGGAAAGTTGCATTTTACGGTTTCCAATATGATAATGAAACATGCCGACGAATTTCGGTCCGAAATGCCTGTCGGTATCGAAAATTGCCGGGCACGGCTCAATGGGCTTTTCCTGAATGATTATTTGCTTTCGGTAGAAGAGAATGGCGATAGATTCAATGTGGATCTTAAAATCAGTTTGTCATGAATGGGATTATCCGTTGTGTAGCTGTAGACGATGAGCCGCTGGCTCTCGAGGTGATATCGAAATTGTGCGACAGGCTCGGTGGTGTCGACCTGGAGGTGTTCTGTGATCCTGACGAAGCGTTGGCCGAGATTACGGACCGAAAACCGGATTTGGTCTTCCTTGATATTGAGATGGATGGTGTCAACGGTCTTGCTTTGGCTCGAAAATTGCCTGAAGGCACATGTTTTATTTTTACTACTGCTTATCCAGAATACGCGCTCGAGGGATACGACCTCGATGCGGTAGATTATCTTCATAAACCCTTCTCTTATGATAGGTTTCAGAAAGCTTTCTCAAAGGCTTTGAGACGCATTGAGTACAACAGAGGCAGTCGTGAGGAAGCGACGAATATAGTTGTGAAACAGGAATATAGCAATATAAGTATACCTGTGTCGGATATTGTGTATATAGAGGCTATGGAGGGGTATTCAAAAATATTCCGGAAGGGTGGGGCGCGCACTCTGTCGCGAGGTACGCTTAAGGCGGTACAGTCCCTGCTTCCTGTGGATGGGTTTATCAGGATTCATCGTTCATACGTAGTGGCTATCGGCCAGATCGAAAGTTTTACGAAGCAGGAACTTAAATTGAGGACGGGAGAGGCTCTTCCCGTCGGACGGCAGTATGCCGCTGACGTGATGAAGACTCTGAAGCGATAATGCCTTCAGGCGGAAGCTATTTTGTCGGCAGGCTCGGCACGACCGCGAAACGAGCAGAGGGGAAGTTGCGGGATGCGTATCGGTGTATGAATTCTTTTGTGTCAGCGGCTATTATTTTGTCGGAATCAAAATGTTCGTTGTAGAGTACTCCCGCAAGAGCTATATTTCTGTTTTTGATGGCTTCAAGCGAAAGAATCGTGTGGTTTATTGAGCCCAAAATACCGTTTGTGACCAACAGGACCGGAAGTTGCCGGCTGCTTACGTAATCAATTGTGAAAAATTCGTCTGTGATAGGAACCATCAATCCTCCCGCTCCTTCAATGAGCACGATGTCATAGCGTTCTTTCAGTATGGATGTCGAATGGTCGATCGCATCGAGGTCAATTTCGCGTCCGTCCATGCGGGCGGCCAACTGCGCTGATGCGGGATATGAAAATATGACAGGGGCGGTGGTCATATCTTTGTCTTCAGGCAGTAACCCTGTTCCCATTATTTTACGGTGAAGGTCTATGTCTTCCGAAAACCCGGTATTGCCGGTCTGTATGAATTTTTGTGTCGCGACACGTTTTCCTTGCCGCATCAGTTTTGATGCGAGATATCCGGTGACATAGCTTTTACCGGCATCAGTGTCAATGCCTGATATGAAGTAGACCTGGCTCATTTGGCTGTTTTTATGATTTTTGGAATATGATGTAGATGGGATGATAAGTTATAGGGGCTTCGCCTGTCGGGAGCAACGGGTAGTTTCTGATGACCCTTAGCGTGTCGCGTCCTGAATGCGAACCTCCGAGGGCGTTGACTCCGGTTAGTTTCACATGCCGCAAAGCCTCCATCGGGGTGGGAAAGGTGAGGGTGCGTAGTTCTTCTGATATATGAAGCGCGGTGCATTCACCGGGGATCATGCGTCTAATATCTTCGAGTGAAGGGTAGTGGGTTGAGAATGACAGACTGTCGCTGATTTCGTGCATGGTTTTTGGTCCGAATGTCGATATGACGGCCGTCCCTTTCGCGGAGAGAACCCGCGAACATTGCTTTAAAAACGTAGAGAGAGAATTGAACCACTGTACCGTTGAAGCCGAGAAGATAAGATCGACGCTGTCGGATGGCAGATTTCGGATGGCGGTTTCCGCATCATTCTCTTCGGCCGTGATCTTTGTTCCGGAGATATTGTCTCCGATATTGTCGGGGATATACAGGTCCCACACGGTCAGATTGTGAGGCCGTAATGTTTCGGTGAGTATATGGGTTGTCATCCCGGTCCCGCATCCGATTTCAAGAGCGTTTATGGGTTGCCTGCTGATCGCGGATGATGCGAGGTAACATAGGTTTTCTGCTATTTCACGCTGTATTACCGCATTGTTGTCGTAAGTTGTCGCAGCTTGACTGAATTTTTCAGCGACACGTCCTTTTTCGGTGATGAAGCGGTTGATAATCGTATTGAAATCAGGAAGATGAGCGCAGTCTGTCTCTATGGTTTCGAATGCCTCTCCGTTTTCGCGCCAGGCACGAAGTTGATTGGACGGAGGTATTATCCTGTCAGCCAATCCTACGATAGCGGTGTCCCAAACCGGTCGGGCCTGTGGTTCTGGTATGTTTTCTTCGTTCGCGATCGCGGATAGCTCTTCCCGGAGATCAGCGATGGTGCGTTCCGGAAGATCTTTCGCGAACTCGAGATATGAACTGCGGCTTCCACACATGCGCAGATAAAACTTTGACAGGGAATTTTCACTGAGTCCTTCGAGTGTGGCGTTGAAAATGGTTTCCGGAATCCCGTATAGGTCATCCACAGGGTGTGTGGTTCCGTTTACAGCGATGCGTGCCGTTATCGGAAGCAACGGATTTTCCATGATGAAACGGGTCGCGGCCGGGACCCCGAATGACCATGCGATTATGACTATTTCGTCGTATCGTTTTATCGCTTTATGAAATGCCTCCGTTGATTGCGCCTGTCGGTAATCATATACAGAGATGATATTATAGCCTTTAAACGATAGTCGGCTGAAAGGCTTTTCGTCCATGCCCCATCCCGCGAAAAGAATTATGGCGCGTCGGATGGTTGGGTTTTCGCGAAATATATGGAATTTCATTGGCCGCAGGTTTTTTTCAAGGCATCACCGAGTCGGTCTATATCTTCGGTTTTGAGCGTGGCGTTTAAACTGATACGTAGCCTCTCTGTTCCTGGAGGCACGGTGGGAGTGCGTATAGGGAGTACTTTGAATCCTTCCTTCATTAATTTTTCGGATGTTTGGATCGCGCGTGCCGATGAACCGAGCACCAGTGGTTGTATATGACTGGCCGTTATGTCGAAGTGTGGCGACAATGGCTGAAGATGTAGTTGAAGCCTTTTGCCGAGTTTACGCAGGTGCTGTCTTTCATGATCCATGTCGAGCATGGTTTCTATCATGAAACATGTCCATGCGGCTGATATCGGAGGCAAAGCAGTGGAGAATATAAGACTTCTGGCGCGATTGACGAGATAGTCGCGTAGTTCGGATGAAACGGCACAGAAAGCTCCCGCTGATGCGCAGGCTTTGCCGAAAGTCCCTACGATTATATCTATGTCTTCGTAATGAGGATTTTCGCGGCAGAGTCCGAGCCCCTTTGCGCCTTCGGCTCCGAAAGCATGGGCTTCGTCGATATATAATATGCAATGTGGATATAGCCGTTTGATTCTTAAAAGGCTGTCGATATCGTTGCGGTCACCGTCCATGCTGTATATGCTTTCGGTGATTACAATGATCCGTTCGTATGAGGATGCCTCTTTTTTGATTATACGTTCAAGATGCTCGAAATCGTTATGCCTAAAACGGGTAAAAGGTGCTTTGGATAGAGTTATGCCGTCGATGATGCTCGCGTGTACGAGTTTGTCTGCCACGATTAATGTGCCCGCTGATGCAAGAGACTGGATTATGCCTGTGTTGGCGTGGTATCCACTGTTGAATATCAGGCACGGACGCGAGTAGAGGCTTTCGAGCAATGATTCGAGTCTGTCGTATTCGCGTTGGCGCGCGCTCAGCAAGCGCGACGCTGATGAGGTCATTGGGATCAGTCGTTTTTCCGGGTCGTTGAAAAAATCTGTTTGAAGATCCTTGCGTGCCGCCAACCCGAGATAGTCGTTGCCCGATAAGTCAATGAATCCGTCAGCATTTGCCGGCTCATGTGGTATTTGCCGGAAGTTTCCGGATGATCTCAGATGGTCGAGTATCTCACCGTAGTGTTTTGCCATTATTTTATACATTCGATCATCTGTTCGATCAGGCGTTTCAGATCCGAGTCGGAGATTATATATGGAGGCATGATGTAGACGTTGCGCCCGAATGGTCGTACCCATATTCCATGTTCGACGCAACGTTTCTGGAACTCTCCGACATTGACCGGCTCATTCATTTCTATGACACCGATCGCTCCGAGCACACGTACGTTTTTGACTCCCGGCAGAGTCACAGCCCGGGCTATGTGACGTCGTATTACCGCTTCGATATGTGATATGCGTTGCGACATGTCCTGTTCTTTCAGCAATGTCAGTGATGCGACAGCCACGGCACAGGCCAAAGGATTGGCCATGAATGTCGGACCATGCATCATGACACCGGCCTCACCGCGTGAGATCGTGTCAGCGACATCCCGGCTTGTCAGCACCGCGCTCATGGTCATATAGCCGGCTGTCAACCCTTTTCCGATACACATAATGTCGGGCTCGACACCGGCGTGTTCCCATGCGAAACATTTTCCTGTGCGCCAGAATCCGGTCGCTATTTCATCGAAAATCAAGTATATGCCTGCTTTGTCGCATAGTCGGCGGGCTTCACGGAGATATTGTGGATGGTAAAAACGCATGCCTCCGGCTCCTTGTACTACTGGTTCCAGTATAAGCGCGGCAAGTTCGTCTTTATGTTCGTTTATTATATTGGCGAGCGGAACGATGTCTGACTCATCCCAACGTGCGTCGAATGTTATCTCCGGGGCGGGAGCGAAGTATCTGACCGGTAGAGCGGAGCCGAACGCTCCGTGCATTCCTGTCACCGGGTCACATACGCTCATCGCGTTCCATGTGTCACCGTGGTAGCCGCTGCGTATGGTGACGAAGTTGGTTTTTCTATGGTCGCCAGAGCGTGATATCGAGGCTTGGACAGCCATTTTCATAGCTACTTCTATCGCAACAGAGCCGGAGTCCGCGTAAAAGATATTATGCATTGATGGAGGTGCCATTTCCAACAGTAGTTTGCCGAGGGATATGGCCGGCTCGTGAGTCAGTCCTCCGAACATGACGTGGCTCATCTTGGCAATCTGATTTGCGACAGCGTTGTTTATCACAGGATGGTTATAACCGTGGATCGCACACCACCATGACGACATGCCGTCGATAAGTTCGCGTCCGTCGCTGAGGCGCAGACGTACGCCATGAGCCGAATCAACTTTGTATGTCGGAAGAGGGTCTATGGTGGATGTGTAGGGGTGCCAGAGGTGTTCACGGTCGAAATTGTCATGGAGAATATCTATTTCGCCACCTATTATATTATATATATCCGCGTTTTTGTCGGTATCAGTTGCCATAAGGATATTTCGTGAAAAGTCAGTTGCAAAATTACTCAATATTCATCGAAAAGCAAATTAAGAGGTCGTTTAGTGATAAAAGTAAAAGTCTGGATTGGTGTTTTTATGGGCAAATGATTTTTGGTTCTTTATGCGGCTTGTTGCCGGCTTGTTGTTTGTCAGAAATATGCGCTATCATGATTTTTGCTTTTGTGATTGTTCTTTAAAGGGGCGGACAGTGGAGCGATGTATTTATTTATGAGGATAAAGTGTTATAATTTGTTGATAATTAGGCTGATTTTATCGCCATATTGATGCCGGTTAAAAAATATTGTAAAATAAGTTTTAAAATATCTGAAAAATATTATTAACTTTGCAGCGGAAAACCACATGACGGGTTTAGTCCCGTCAAATTATAATTAACAGTAATTTTTTTAATTTAATTTTAACCTTTAATTATTTTTCGCATTATGAAAAAGATTTTACTCCTCGCTGTTGTAGCTGTAATGGCTGTCAGCGCATCTGCTCAAAACTGGTATCTCGGTGGTTCACTCGGTTACTCACATGAAGAACAAGAAATAGAGGGTGAAAAATTGAAAGGCGACGTTTTCTCTATAGCGCCCGAATTAGGCTATAACCTTAATGAAAATTGGGCTGTAGGTGCATCCCTCAACTATACTTGGGTGAAAGATGCTTACAATATGTTTGCAATCAATCCTTACGCACGTTACACTTATTTCCGCACAGAAAACAATCTTGTTAACCTTTTCGTTGACGGTGGTTTCGGCATCGGTTATCAGAAACCTGACGAGGGCGACTCTACTACAGTTTGGAATATCGGTTTCAAGCCCGGTATCGCTCTTAACGTTACTGAGAAATTCAGCTTCGTTGCTCATGTAGGTTTCCTCGGCTATGCTGATAACAAGGCTGCCGGCAAGACTTATGGAGTAAGCCTCGACGGAAGCGACCTTTCTTTCGGTTTCTACTACAACTTCTAAAATTCCGCAGGTTTATCCTGCTGTAGAAGATAAATCAATACGCGGTGTTCACTCTTTTCGGGTGGACACCGCGCTTGTTTTACGGTGACTTTCTGTGGCTATAGGATTTTTATTCATAGCGGCAAATATATCAGTCGAATATATTAGGTATATTCAGAAAAATTTCCCTATATTTGCACTGCGTTTTACGAACTGTGCCGTAACGGATGCGGCAGGTCCGCGCAATACCATGATGCACAGTATCTTGCAATCGAAACCGTTTAAATTACGATATGATAGCATTGGCAATTCAAAATGCGACCTTGGCCGTGGTGGCTCTCCTGACAGGAGTGGCTCTCGTGGCCATAGCTCTTTGGCTCGCGGGGCTGATTTCGCCCCGCTCATTCAACCCTCAGAAAGGCGAAGCTTACGAGTGCGGTATTCCTACCCGTGGCGAGTCGATGGCTCAGTTCAAGGTGGGCTATTATCTTTTTGCCATTCTCTTTTTGATGTTTGATGTCGAAACAGTGTTCCTGTATCCCTGGGCGGTTCGAGTGCATGAACTCGGAACTTCCGGCTTAACTGCGATAGCGGTGTTTTTTGGAATTATAGTGCTTGGGCTTGTCTATGCCTGGCGGAAAGGAGCTCTTGAATGGAAGTGACAACCAAAGGAATGCCATACGAGGCATGGAAAGACAATGAATATATCGAGGAGCTTGTTAAAAAGCTCCAGGAGAGCGGAACCAACGTCGTTGTCGGTTCGCTCGACAAACTTATCAACTGGGGGCGTTCCAACTCTATCTGGCCGCTCACTTTCGCCACCAGTTGCTGCGGCATAGAATTTGTGTCGCTCGGAGCCGCCCGTTATGACATGGCGCGATTCGGCTGGGAAGTTGCCCGCGCTTCGCCCCGTCAGGCCGATTTCATGATGGTCGCGGGTACGATTGTTCATCGTATGGTTCCTGTTTTCCGTCGCCTTTACGATCAGTTGGCCGAGCCGAAATATGTCATCGCATGCGGAAGTTGCGCTATCTCGGGCGGACCGTTCAAAAAAAGCTATCATGTAGCCATGGGTATAGAGGATATAGTTCCGGTAGATGTTTTTATTCCCGGTTGTCCTCCCCGTCCGGAGGCCATGATCTATGGAATCATGCAGCTTTCCCGTAAAATAAAAGTTGAAAAATTCTTTGGTGGCGTTAACCGGCAGGAGAAGCAAGAAGAATTCTTGAAGAATCACCCGGTTGCCGGAGTCGATGATTAAGATTCAGGGATCGTCAAAATCAAGAAAGAGTAACGTTCATATATCGATTAATATATTATGTCCAACATCCGGGAAAAGATTTCAACCGTGTTGCCTGAGGCCGTCATTGAGGATAGTGAAATAATGCAGGTGACTGTCCCTGACGCAAAGTGGCATGACTTCGCCAAGACCCTCCGTGACGATCGCGATCTCGCTTTCGACTTCCTTGTGACCATCGTAGGTATGGACTGGAAGGAAAACGGGATGGGTTGCATCTATTATCTCGCTTCGACAAGCCGTAATGCCCGTATTTCGGTCAAAGTGATGGCTACAGGAGATCGTGAGCGGCCTTTTGTGCATTCAGTGCATGACTTATGGGCGATCGCAACGATTTTTGAACGCGAGGTATATGATTTCTTCGGAATCATATTCATCAATAATCCGGACATGCGCCGTCTTTTCCTAAATATCGATTGGAAAGGTTTCCCATTACGTAAGGATTATGATGACAATCCGGAGCTTAATCCGGTATCGATAGAAAACGAACGGCAGACGGATTTCACCGATGTTTGGACGGAAACCCCCGACGGAAAAGTCGAGAAGTGCGAGCGCAGGATTTTTCAGCCAGAGGATTTTGTGGTCAATATCGGCCCGCAGCATCCCGCGACGCATGGTGTGCTCCGTTTCCGCACGGCTGTCGACGGAGAGACTATCAAAAAGATAGACATATATTTGGGATATATCCACCGTGGTGTAGAGAAGATATGTGAAAAACTTACATATCCTCAGACTCTTCATTTCATGGACCGTCTCGATTATTTCTCGGCTCATCCTTATCATCATTGCCTGTGTATGCTTATAGAAGAAGCGGCCGGCATTGAGATTTCGCGTCGTGCGCAAGTGATAAGAGTGTTGATGGACGAGCTTTCGCGCATCGCGTCGCACTGTCTTTTCATCGGTACTTATTGCATGGACCTCGGGGCTACCACAATGCTGTTTTATACGCTTCGTGTCCGCGAGCAGATTCTCGACATCATGGAGAAGACTTGTGGCGCGCGCATGACATTCAACTATGACTGTATAGGCGGAGTCATGCAGGATCTGCATCCCGATTTCGTCAAAGACGTGCACGCGCTTTTGGATGTGCTTCCCGGCAATATAAAGGAATACAACAAGATATTTACAGGCAACGTCATCGCGAAAAACCGTATGGAGAATGTCGGAGTGCTTTCTCGCGAAGACGCCATTTCGTGGGCTGTGACCGGGCCAAACGGCCGCGGCTCTGGTTGGGCCTGTGACGTGCGCAAGAGCATGCCATATAGTATATATTCCGAACTTGAGTTCGACGAGATTGTCCGTGAAGAGGGCGACTCGATGGCGCGTTTCAAAGTGCGCATGGACGAGATGGTGCAGAGCGCGCGCATAATCGCGCAATTGATAGACTGCATACCTGAAGGCGACTATTGTGTCAAGGTTCCAAAAGTTGTCAAACTGCCGGCCGGACATTGGTTTAAGATGGTGGAAGGCTGTCGTGGTACTTTCGGGATATATCTTGAAAGCGATGGAACCGTCAACCCTTACCGTGTCAAGATCGCTCCTCCATGTCTTCCGGCTGCGGCTGTTGTCGATCACATAACGGACGGACAGAAGATAGCCGACCTTATCACGATCGGAGGCTCGCTTGACTATATCGTGCCAGATATCGACCGCTAAGTAAGCTTTGGCAATTGATTGTATCGCAATGGGAATTCCGAGTGTATAGTTAAACCACAGAGAGAATTAAAAAAGTAATATATAGACGTTATGCAAGACTTATCAGTAGGAACCGCCTGGCTTCATTCCTTCCTTACGGACTACATCCCTGAATGGGCTGCTGTCACGTTAGAGTGTCTGCTCATCGGAGTGGGTCTGTTGCTGCTTTATGCGGTGCTCGCGCTGTTCTATATCCTTTTTGAACGTAAGGTGTGCGCCTACTTCCAGTGCCGTCTCGGACCGAACCGTGTCGGCCCGTGGGGACTTTTACAGAGTGTCGCTGACATGTTCAAGATCCTTATCAAGGAGCTTATATCGCTTAACCATGTCGACAAGTTTCTTTTCGCATTGGCTCCCTATCTCGTTATCATAGCCTCTATGCTCGCCTTTGCTGTGCTGCCGTGGGGCAACGGACTGCAGATCATTGACTTCAATGTCGGAATCTTCTTCCTTCTCGCAGTTTCGTCCATAGGTGTGCTCGGTATCCTTCTTGCGGGATGGTCGTCTAACAACAAATTCACGTTGATAGGCGCGCTTCGTTCCGGTGCTCAGATGGTCAGCTACGAGCTTTCGATGGGGCTGTGCGTGGTGACTATGGTAGTGTTGTCCGGAACGATGTCGGTCGGAGGGATAGTCGAGTCGCAAAGCCATTTGTGGTTTATATTTTCAGGTCATATTCCCGCTATAATAGCGTTTGTGATATTCATGATCGCGGGTACGGCTGAAACCAACCGTGGCCCGTTTGACCTTCCGGAAGCTGAAAGCGAGTTGACAGCGGGATATCATACTGAATATTCAGGTATACATTTCGGTTTCTTCTATCTTGCTGAATACCTGAACCTGTTTATCGTGTCAGGAGTGGCCGCGCTTCTGTTTTTCGGTGGGTGGATGCCACTTCACATTCCTGGTTGGGACAGTTTCAACGCTGTGATGGATTTCATCCCCTCTGTTGTATGGTTCATCGGCAAGGCTGTTGCGCTATCGTTCATTATAATTTGGTTCAAATGGACTTTTCCGCGTCTGCGAATCGACCAGCTCCTTTCGCTTGAATGGAAATATCTGTTGCCGATCAATCTCTTTAATTTGGTACTCATGGTGATTGTTGTCACTTTTGGCCTGTATCTCTGAAAAACTCTCAAACTCTAACCCACAAAAATATCAGGCCGGCCGGTAGCTTTACAGGCCGACTGCCTAAAAATTAAAACGCGATGAGTGAAAAATACGGAAAAATCGCACAGGTAATCGGCCCTGTGGTCGACGTGATATTCGAAGGTGATGACAATCTCATCCCTCCGATCTATACCGCCTTAAAAGTAGCGCGTCCCGACGCGGGCGACCTGATTCTCGAAGTGGAGCAGCATATCGGTGAGGACACTGTACGATGCGTGGCCATGGAGAGTACCGACGGTCTTCGTCGCGGAATGCGTGTCGACAACCTTGAACGTCCGATTGCTGTACCGACAGGCGAGCAAGTTAAGGGTCGTCTGCTAAATGTTATCGGAGATGCGATCGACCGTCTTCCTGAACTCGAACGTGAAAATCTGCGACCTATACATCAGCCCGCTCCAAAATTCGACGAGCTTACTATCGGTACGGAGATATTGTTTACGGGTATCAAGGTGATAGATCTTCTCGAGCCATACAGCAAGGGTGGCAAGATCGGTCTTTTCGGTGGAGCCGGTGTCGGCAAGACCGTGCTCATTATGGAGCTTATAAATAATATCGCCAAGGGACACAACGGTTTTTCGGTGTTTACCGGTGTCGGTGAACGTACGCGTGAGGGCAACGACCTCTTACGCGAGATGATCGAAAGCGGTGTGATGAAATACGGTAAAAAATTTGAGGAAGGCATGGAGAAAGGCGAGTGGAATCTTGCCGATGTTGATATGGACCAAGTGGCCCAGTCACAGGCCACTCTCGTATTCGGCCAGATGAACGAACCTCCGGGCGCACGTCTGCGTGTGGCTTTGTCGGGACTTACCGTCGCTGAACAGTTCCGCGATCAGGACGGAGGCGGCAAGGATGTCCTTCTTTTCATTGACAATATATTCCGTTTCACACAGGCGGGTTCTGAGGTGTCGGCTCTTTTAGGCCGTATGCCTTCGGCCGTGGGCTATCAGCCGACACTTGCCTCTGAAATGGGTGCGTTGCAGGAACGGATCACTTCCACAAAAAACGGATCGATTACTTCAGTGCAGGCTATTTACGTGCCGGCTGATGACTTGACTGACCCTGCTCCCGCTACGACATTCAGCTTCCTTGACGCAACGACTGTGCTTTCGCGCAAGATTTCCGAACTCGGCATCTATCCGGCTGTCGATCCCCTTGAATCGACATCGCGGATACTTGACCCGAATATCATAGGCGAAGATCATTACAATACAGCTCAGGCTGTCAAACAGCTTCTTCAGAAGTATAACGAACTTCAGGATATAATCGCTATTCTCGGTGTCGACGAACTTTCCGACGAGGATAAACTCGTGGTTGCCCGTGCGCGTCGTGCCCAGCGATTCCTGTCACAGCCTTTCCATGTCGCAGAGCAGTTTACAGGCCTTCCCGGTGTAATGGTTCCATTGAGTGAGACCATCCGTGGCTTCAAGATGATCCTGTCCGGTGAAATGGACGAATATCCCGAGCAGGCGTTCCTCAATGTCGGAACTATAGACGAAGCTATCGAAAAAGGCAAAAAACTGCTTGCCGAGGTGGCTAAGTAATACTATAAAATTCTCATAAAGAATCTCTCACACTCATCAGCAGACACAGCATGATATTAAAAGTCATATCAGCGGAAGATATCCTGTTTCAGGGTGAAGTCAAAGTGGTGCATCTCCCGGGCTCAATGGGCGCGTTTACGGTGTTGCCCGGTCACGCATCGCTGGTCTCGACCCTCAATTCGGGTGAGATCAGATATACTTCGGCTGATGGCTCTGACCACGAAGTCAGTGTCGGTGGCGGAATAGTCGATGTCGACAACAACATAGTGTCGGTCTGCATATATTAATTTTGTGACGATGAAAAGAAATATTCTCACTGCAATCATGATGGCTGTCATGGCTCTTTTGCTCCCCTTTGCGGCCGCGGCTTCCGATAACAAGGACGAGGCGGGCGAAAAGAGCGGGGCCTTTGATGCGCAGGGCATAATATTTGACCATCTCGGTGACCGATATGGATGGGAACTCCCTTTCAATCATCACAAAAGTATACCGCTTCCGGTGATAGTATGGGGTACTGACGGTCTTCACGTATTTTCTTCTGCCCGTGTGGAACATGGAAAGGAATATCGTGACGGTAACACCATTTTCCGCGTAGCCGGAACGGACAGTCCGTATAAGGGTAAGGTTGTCGAGATCGTCAATGAAGAGGAAGTGAAACCGGTGCTTGACATCTCAATTACGAAGAATGTCTGTGGTGTCTTTGTTTCTGTTCTTGTCGTTATCTGGGCTGTAATGTCGGTGGCTCGCTGGCATCGTCGTCAAGGGATGAAAGCACCGCGTAAGATGACGGGTGCGATCGAGTTTGTGATTCTTTTCATTTATGACGGGGTCATAAAACCGACATTGAAAAACAAGGCGAATAAATTCGCTCCATACCTGTTGACCGTCTTCTTATTCATTCTTGTAATGAACCTGCTCGGACTCATTGTGATTTTCCCTGGTGGCGCGAACCTGACAGGAAATATCGCTGTGACTTTGGTGCTTGCGTTAATAACATTCTTTATCACCAACATCTTCGCGACAAAGCATTATTGGAAAGAGATTTTTAATCCTGAAGTGCCCTGGTGGTTAAAATGGCCTCTCCCTATAATGCCTGTAATTGAAATGTTTGGAGTTTTCACCAAACCTGCGGCTCTTACGGTTCGTCTTTTCGCCAATATGATGGGTGGCCACATGATCGTGATCGTGCTGACTCTTCTGATCTTCATTTTCGCAGCGATGGGGCCTGTCGTGACAGGTGCGACAGCCGTGGTCAGCATAATGTTCTCTGTCTTCATGTTGCTTATCGACGTGCTTGTAAGTTTTATTCAGGCCTATGTGTTCACGATGTTATCGACGCTGTTCATAGCTTTCGGACAGGAGGACGGACATCATGAACATAAAGATGACGGACACTCGCTTGCCCATTCTCAGACTTTATCTACGGACTCTACCGTAAAAACAGTATAAATTAAAAAATACATATAACTTTTTAATCTCCGCAATTATGTTAGCAATGATTTTAGCAGCTATCGAAGGTACTCTTGGCATCGGTGTTTGTATCGGTGCGGCAATCGCAGCAATCGGTGCAGGTCTCGGCATCGGTAAAATCGGTGGCTCTGCCATGGAAGCTATCGCACGTCAGCCCGAATCGGCAGGCGATGTCCGTAGTAACATGATCGTGATCGCAGCCCTTATCGAAGGTGTGGCTCTTTTCGCTGTCATCGTTTGTGTACTCGCAATGTTCGTGGGCTGATCCCTGTATTTCATTATTGAAAAATGGAACTTTTCACGCCTGATTTCGGTCTGATATTCTGGATGTTCGTGTCATTCGCTGTCCTATTCCTCATTTTGTGGAAGTGGGGATGGCCGGTGATCATGAAAGGGGTTTCTGACCGGGCCGACCTCATCGACAAGGGTGTGGAGTATGCTCAAAATGCCAAACAACAGCTTGACCATGCCCGCGAAGAGGCGGATAACTACATAGCGGACGCACGTCGCCAACAGGCCGATATGCTGCGTGAAGCCGATAAGATGAAGACTCAGATCATTGAGGAAGCACGCTCGGCAGCCCAGTCGGAAGCTAAAAAGGTGATGGACGCTGCTAAAGTGTCAATCGAACAGGAACGTAAGCAGGCTGAACAGCAGTTCCGCAATGAAGTATCGTCATTCGCGCTCGATATCGCTCAGAAAGTCGTACGCAATCAGATGAAAGACGGTAAGGCTCAGGAACAGCTTGTCAACTCTTTGCTTGACGAAATGGAAAAACAGAATTGATTTCCCGAATGACACCGCGTCCGTCATAAAATCCGGACGCGGTGCTGTCGGGAGCCGAGGTTTTTTACATACACTTATAACAACCGGCTTTGCCCGCCGCATTCCAATAAAATCATACCCTTTAACAAGGCTCTCCTATTCCACGCAATGAATCAAGGTCTAATCCCATCCCGCTATGCCAAGGCTCTATTCGGATTCGCCTCGGAGAAAAATTCCGACGGTCGTATCTATGGGCTGATGCAGTCGCTCGAGAGCGCGTTTCGTGCCGAGCCGGGGTTACAGCAGGCTGTGGCAAATCCTTTTATTCCGGCTTCCGACAAGACCGCGCTACTGACTTCTGCGGCCGGTGCGACGGACAAGGACGAAGTCTATGCCCGCTTCTTGCAGCTGCTCACTGATAATAACCGTCTTGACGCAGCCCGCGACATAGCTCTCGCATATATGAAAATCTACCGTCATGAACACCATATTTATCTCGTGACGGTCACATCCGCTGCTCCGATGGACGCCACCGGTGAGGATAGGCTCAAAAAGCTCATAGAGCGTCATCTTGACGGTGGGACGATGGAGTATCACCATAGGGTCGATCCCTCGCTCATCGGAGGATTCACGGTAAGCGTAAACAACGAAAAGCTTGACGCCTCCGTGGCCGATGAGCTGAAACAATTGCGTTTAAAATTATTAAGCAACTAAAATTTCACACACCCCATACCACAATGATTAACCCAAGCGAGATTTCTCAGGTATTAAAACAGCAGCTCGAGAATGTCAACTCAAAGGTCTCGTTCGAGGAGACCGGAGTCGTCCTTGAAGTAGGCGACGGTGTTGCCCACGTCTACGGTCTCGACAATGTCTGCGCCAACGAGCTTGTCGAATTTGAAAACGGAGTGAAAGGTGTAGCCCTCAACCTTGAGGAAAGCAACGTGGGTGTCATCCTCCTCAATGAAATAAACAAGGTCACCGAAAACATGACCGTAAAGCGTACCGGGGAGATTGCCTCAATCCATGTGGGCGACGGTGTGTTCGGACGCGTCATCAACGTGCTCGGTGAGCCTGTTGACGGTCGTGGCCCTATTCAGGGCGAACTTCTGCCAATGCCTCTTGAGCGTAAGGCTCCGGGGGTGATCTTCCGTCAGCCGGTGAAGCAGCCATTGCAGACAGGCCTTAAGGCCATTGACTCCATGGTCCCTATAGGACGTGGACAGCGAGAACTTATCATCGGAGACCGTCAGATTGGCAAGACAGCGATCGCTATCGATACGATAATCAATCAGCGTGCCAATTTCGAGGCCGGTAAGCCTGTATACTGTATATATGTAGCTATCGGACAGAAAGCGTCGTCTGTGGCGGCTACGGTCGAGACCTTGCGTCAGCACGGTGCTCTTGACTATACCGTGGTTGTAGCTGCGACTGCGTCGGACTCGGCTTCGATGCGATATTATGCGCCTTTTGCGGGTGTGGCTATAGGCGAATATATCCGCGATACCGGCCGTGACGCACTTATCGTATATGACGATCTTTCCAAACAGGCCGTAGCTTATCGTGAGATCTCCCTCATTCTAAAGCGCCCTTCCGGTCGTGAGGCCTATCCTGGTGACATTTTCTATCTGCATAGCCGTCTGCTTGAACGTGCTGCTAAGATTATTGACAACCAACAGGTAGCCGCCAATATGAACGACCTTCCAGCCTCTTTGAAAGATAAAGTGAAAGGCGGAGGTTCGCTTACCGCTCTGCCCATCATCGAGACACAGGCTGGTGACGTTTCCGCATATATTCCGACAAACGTTATTTCCATCACTGACGGCCAGATATTCCTCGAGACAGCGCTGTTCAATAGAGGTATCCGTCCCGCCATCAACGTGGGAATCTCTGTTTCGCGTGTGGGTGGTAACGCACAGATAAAATCAATGAAAAAAGTGGCTGGAACCTTGAAAATCGATCAAGCTCAGTTCCGCGAACTTGAATCGTTCACTAAGTTCGGTGGCGATATAGATCCTGTGACCGCAAGAGTGATTGACAAGGGTCGTAAAAACGAACGTCTTCTCATCCAGCCCCAGTACTCTCCGATGAAAGTCGAGGATGAAGTGGCGGTTATTTATTGTGGTACTCGCGGACTTCTCGAAAACGTACCTCTCGATAAAGTCGCTGAGTTTGAGAAAAACTTCCTGCAGCTTGTTACGGCCAAATATCCGGAAGCGATAGAATCGATACGGGCCGGAAAACTGGACGACGATATCACCGCCAAACTATCCGAGGCCGCTGCGGAAATAGCAGCCTCATATAAGTGATTTTTAAATCTTAAAAATTAACTACGGCACTCCGTCAATTTATATATGGCTACACTACGAGAACTAAAAGGTCGCATCGGCTCTGTGGCTTCAAGCGAGAAGATCACAGGCGCGATGAAGATGATTTCCTCGGCTAAGATGCACCGAGCCGAGGCGGATCTTCGTCGGCTTCTACCGTTTCGGCAGCAGATCGAGAATATAATCGGCAATCTGCTTTCGGCTGATGCTGAATTTTCCTCACCTTTGACTGACGAGCGTGAGATCCGTTCGGTGGCGATCGTGGTGCTCGGTTCTGATGACGGTCTTTGCGGTGCGTATAACATAAACATATTTAAGGAGCTCCTTTCCATCGTGAAAGAAGGTCAGACACGTTATGGCGCGGGAGTGAACATGACCGTGATCCCGGTTGGACGGAAGATCGCCAAGGCCGCAGGCAAAATCAAACTCTCAGGTGTCACTGTGGACTTTCCGGATGGTATTGATTCTAAATCGTCTGGAGAAACTGTCAAATCTTTCACCCGTTCTTTACAAGAGCGTTTCTTGAACGGTGAGTTTGACAGGGTGGAGCTACTGTATATGAATTTCCAGTCAGTTAGCCGTCAGCGCGTCAAATGCGATCGTCTTTTGCCTGTCAGCAGCGAAACTTTTGTTTCGGATGGACTACAGCCTGCCTCTCGCCCGTATCTTTTCGAGCCCGACGCCCCGTCAATATTTGTGTCTGTCCTTCCGATGTATCTTCTTGCTGTCATGCAGGAAGTGTTCACCGAGAATCGTGCCTCTGAACAGGCTGCGCGAATAATGGCCATGCAGAGCGCCAACGACAACGCTAAGAAACTTCTCGAACAGTTGCGGCTCGAGTATAATAAGCTACGCCAGCAGAGTATAACAACTGAACTCCTCGATATTGTCGGAGGGCAAGTGAGGGATTAAAACTCCGTCATCCACCCCCCCTTGATTTAAGAATAAACAAAAGCATATCAGATAGAACAACCGACATGGGAAGTGTAAAAGAATATTTCTCGAATCTTGGTTCCGGAATCGCAAGTCTCGTAAAGGGAATGCAGGTCACCGGAAAAGAATTTGTCACCCCGAAAATTACTGAAGAGTATCCAGACAATCGCGACAATCTCCCTGTAGCCGATCGTTTCAGGGCTGTCTTGACCCTGAAATACGATGATCAGGGTGACCATAAATGTATCGCGTGCGGAACTTGCGAACGAGTATGTCCCAACAATACGATTTCACTCGACATAAAGACTGTTGATACCTGGGACGGCAAAAAGAAAAAGAAACTCGACAAATATATCTATGACCTTGGTAGTTGTACCTTCTGTCAGCTATGTGTGACCAACTGTCCGACCGATGCGTTGGAATTTATCAACGATTTCGAACAGGCGGTATATACACGTGGAAAACTTGTCAAAAAACTGAACTATCTTCCGGAGAAAGAGGAGCCACAGCCGACTCCCGAACAGATAGCGAAAATGAAGGCCGAAAAAGAAGCCAAAATCGCAGCGGCAAAGGCTGCGGCCGAAGCGAAGAAAGCCGCAGCGGCAGTTGGTGAGACGGCCGTAGCCGCGAAGCCTGAAGTTGATCCGGTTGCTGCCAAAGCTCTCGCTGCGGCCGCCGGCGATCCGGAGAAAGAAGCGAAAATACGTACGGCTCTCGAAAAAGCGGCCGCGCTCAAAGCCAAACGCGACGCTGAAAACGCTTCGGGGCTTAAATAACAGCTAAATTAATTACTATCACAGTATATGGAATCAGTAGGAAGTACAATTGGTTATTGGATAATCGCCCTTGCGATTGTCATATTCTCGGTACTGACTGTCACCACACGCAAAATCCTGCGTGCGGCCACATATCTGCTTTTTGTCCTTTTTGCGACCGCAGCCCTTTATTTCAAGCTCGACTATGAGTTTTTAGGCTCGGTGCAGATTGCGGTCTATGCCGGCGGAATAGTGGTGTTGTTTGTGTTTGCAATTCTGCTTACGACTCATCCCGGTGACAACAGCGAGCGTTTAGCTTCGAGGAAAAGAGTTTTGGGGTTGGTCGGTGGAATTGCCGCCGCGGGTGCTTGCGCATGGGCATTGTGTACACGTTGCACCGATATGTTCACATCGCTCCCTGCAATGTCTAATCCGACAATGCATCGTATCGGAGAGGCCATGCTTGGCACAGGATATGAACAGTATCTTCTCCCGTTCGAGGCCGTGAGTGTGTTGTTACTCGCATGTATAATCGGTGGTGTAGTCATCGCCCGTAAACGTTAATCCCCGTCACTAACCATGGATATTACATTGATTTGGTATCTCGTACCGTCGCTCGTGATGTTCTGTTGCGGTGTATACGGTTTTCTTACCCGCCGCAATATGATAGCGATGCTTATCTCGCTTGAACTGATGCTCAACGCTGTCGACATCAATTTCGTCGTTTTCAACCGTTTTCTCTTTCCAAGTTCGATGGAAGGATGGATGTTCACCCTTTTCGGAATAGCCATTGCCGCTGCTGAGACGGCTCTTGCAATCGCGATAATCATCAACCTGTTCAGGGTAAGTAAGAATATTGATGTCCGCGACACAACTAAAATGAAAAATTAATCACGCCTTATGGATATTACAATACCTATTCTTATATTGGCGATTCCGCTGTTCATGTTCCTGCTTCTTGGACTTGCGGGAGTCAAGATGAGTCATAAACTGGCCGGTGCGCTCGGTACGCTCGGGATGGGAACCGTGTTGCTCTTGTCCTACTACACGGCGTTCACCTATTTCTTTTCGGGAAACCCTGAATTCGTTGATGGAACCGACCGCTTGCAGGCTGTGCTGTTCAACCATACCTGGTTGCAGTTCACTCCAGCGCTCGCGATAAAAATAGGCTTCCTGCTCGATCCTATTTCAGCCATGATGCTTGTCGTGATTCCGACAATTTCGTTCATGGTCCATGTTTATTCGCTCGGCTATATGCATGGAGAGAAAGGTTTTCAGCGTTACTACGCTTTCCTTTCGTTGTTCAGCTTCTCTATGCTTGGGCTTGTCGTTGCCACCAATATCTTCCAGATGTATATTTTCTGGGAACTCGTGGGTGCGTCTTCGTTCCTTCTTATAGGATTTTTCTACACTCTTCCATCTGCGGTGTCGGCATGTAAGAAAGCTTTTATAGTGACTCGTTTCGCAGACCTCGGATTCCTTATCGGTATTCTCGTGCTGTCTTACTTCACCCGTCAGCTTGATTTCCTTCCGATGACACAGAACCCGTCAGCGGTTCTCTCAAGTTTCGAAGGCGCGTCTTTCCTTGGAGCTTCAGCCTTGACATGGGCTCTTGTCTTGATCTTTGTCGGAGGTATGGGAAAATCCGCTATGCTTCCGCTTCATATCTGGCTTCCAGACGCGATGGAAGGCCCGACTCCGGTTTCGGCTCTTATCCATGCCGCGACGATGGTTGTCGCAGGTGTCTATCTTGTGGCACGTTTGTTCCCGCTTTATATGCTTGAAGATGCCGCTTTGATGTTCATAACCGTGGTCGGAGCCGCGACAGCTTTCTATGCGGCTATGGTGGCGTGCGCCCAGATTGACATCAAACGCATCCTTGCGTTTTCGACTATCTCACAGATCGCGTTTATGATGGTGTCGCTTGGTGTCGCTTCAAAAAATAATGTCGCTATCCATGAAGGACTCGGCTATATGGCTTCCATGTTCCATCTGTTCACCCATGCGATGTTCAAGGCACTCCTTTTCCTCGGAGCGGGAGCACTTATCCATGCCGTTCATTCCAACAATTATACAGCGATGGGCGGACTTCGTAAATATATGCCTGTAACCCATATCACTTTCCTTATCGGCTGTCTCGCCATTGCGGGAATCTGGCCTTTCGCAGGGTTCTTCTCAAAAGATGAGATTCTTGCCGCATGTTTCGCCAACGGAACATTCTGGGGATTGTGGATGATGATGGTGGCTGCTATGACGGCTTTCTATATGTTCCGCATGTACTTCTTGATTTTCTGGTGGGATAATCCCGATTATGAAAAAGAACACCACGGACATAGGCCACACGATCCTGGACTTGCCATGAGCCTACCTTTGATATTCCTTGCTGTTGTTTCTACGGTAGCCGGATTTATTCCGTTTGGAGAACTGGTCACTTTTGACGGGCATGAATACCATATCCATATTGATTGGACTATCGCTGGGCTAAGCATGGGAGTGGCTGCTCTTTCTATCGCATTTGCCGCATGGCTTTATATGAAAAAGAATGACAAGCCGCAGCGTATGGCTGACTCTGTGCGTTGGCTTTGGACCGCTGCCCACCGTCGCTTCTATTGGGATGAGATCTATCTATTCGTCACCCGTCGCATAATATTCGACGGCATCTGTAAGCCTATCGCATGGTTTGACCGTCACATCATCGACGGAACCATGGACGGTCTCGCCTTTGTGACAAACAAGGCCTCGCTCGCCATAAAAGGATTCCAGAGCGGTAAGGTTCAGATGTATATATGGTGGTATCTGATAGGAGCCGTCGTTCTCGGCCTGATCACCGCGGTTTGTGTCCTTTGAATCTATAACAGCTGAAATTTATAGTAACGATATGTTTTCCAATATATTAATTTACTTTGTGGTAATACCCCTGGTCATGATGCTGGGGTTATTCCTCTGTCGGAATATCAAGCAGATCCGTGCTGTGGCTGTTGTGGGTTCTGTGGCTCTCACGGCTCTTTCGGTCTGGCTTTTGATTGATTATCTTGCATTGCGTGCGGACGGAGTTTCTGATCCGATGCTGTGGGTAGACTCTTGGCAATGGTTTGCTCCGCTCAATATTCATCTTGCCGTAGGTGTCGACGGTATTTCGATCGCCATGTTGATCCTTACCGGCATCATTCTGATAACCGGAAGCTTTGCATCATGGGAAATACCACAGCCTAAAGAATTTTTCCTTTGGTTGATACTCCTTTCCACTGGGGTCTACGGTTTCTTTATTTCGATCGATCTTTTCACGATGTTTATGTTCTATGAGGTTGCGCTCATCCCGATGTATCTTCTCATTGGTGTATGGGGCAGCGGAAATAAGAACTATTCAGCGATGAAGTTGACCTTGATGCTTATGGGTGGGTCTGCATTCCTGATGCTTGGTCTCATCGGCATTTATTACCACTCGGCTCCCGAAGGACAGCCGTTGACATGGAACATTCTTGAAATCGCTAAGAACGATGCGATAAGCCATGGGTGGCAGACATTCCTTTTCCCGATGACTTTTGTCGGTTTCGGTGTTCTCGGTGCGATGTTCCCCTTCCATACATGGTCTCCCGACGGTCATGCCTCGGCTCCGACTGCGGTTTCGATGCTTCATGCGGGTGTGCTTATGAAGCTTGGCGGTTACGGATGCTTCCGCGTGGCTATCTATCTAATGCCTCAGGCCGCAAACGAACTTGCTTGGATATTCCTTATTCTTACTGGTATATCGGTTGTCTATGGCGCATTCAGCGCATGTGTGCAGAATGACCTTAAGTATATCAATGCGTATTCATCGGTGTCGCATTGCGGATTGGTGCTTTTCGCAATTCTTATGCTCAACACAACAGCGATGACCGGTGCGATAATGCAGATGCTTTCCCACGGCCTGATGACGGCTCTATTCTTCGCCCTTATCGGTATGATCTACGGTCGTACACACACACGTGACATACGCGAGATGGGTGGTATGATGCAGATTCTTCCGTATCTTTCGGTTTGCTATGTCATAGCCGGTATGGCTTCGCTTGGTCTGCCCGGCCTTTCGGGTTTTGTAGCCGAGATGACGATTTTTGTAGGCTCATTCCAGCATTCGGACATGTTCCACCGTGTTTTTGTGATCGTCGCATGTAGCTCTATTGTCACGACAGCTGTCTATATCTTGCGTGTCGTTGGTAAGCTCCTGTATGGTCCTGTATATGACGAGCATCATCTGACATTGACTGATGCCAAATGGTGGGAACGCCTTTCGACCGCTACTCTGATTGTGTGTGTGGCTGCGATCGGGTTCTTCCCCAACTTCTTCATTGACCTCATCAAGTTCACTTTCAGTCCCGAAATCTTCACCGTGATAGGTCTGAACTAATAAGATTAATAGCAATGGATTATTCACAGTTTTTAGCACTAAAGCAGGAGATAGGATTGTTGATCGTATTCCTATTAGTCTTCCTTTACGATACTTTTGCAGGAAAGAAGTCTGCTAAAGGTGTGCCGGTTGCGGCATGTCTCGGAATGTTGGCCTTGACTGTCTACGGATTTTTTGAATCGGGTGCGCAAGCTACGTCTGCGTTTGCCGGCATGTATGTTGGTTCTCCGGTCGTGGCAGCGATCAAAAATATACTCAATGTCGGTGTCCTTATCGTTCTTGTCCAGTCGCTTAAGTGGGCAAATTCGGAGTTCACCGCGGTTCGTCGCGGAGAGTTTTATGAACTCATCCTCCTCACCCTGTTGGGTATGTATCTGATGATTTCGAGCCGTCATTTCCTGATGTTCATCATCGGTCTTGAAACAGCCTCGCTTCCGCTCTGTGCTCTCGTGGCATTTGACAAACACCGTTATGAAAGCCACGAGGCTGCTATAAAGTATGTCCTCACCGCTGTCTTTTCGTCTGCGATTCTTTTGATGGGTCTATCGTTTGTCTACGCGCTTTCGGGAACTCTTTATTATTCCGGAATCGCAGCGATGATAGGTTCGCAGATGGGGGTTATGCTCGCTGTCGCACTTGCTTTCGTTATGGCTGGTTTCGGTTTCAAACTTTCACTGGTTCCTTTTCACCTGTGGACCGCGGATGTCTATCAGGGTGCTCCGACTTCTGTCACTTCATACCTTTCTGTCATCTCCAAAGGGTCTGCGGCTTTCGCTTTTCTTGTCGTTTTGACCCAGGTGTTCGGTTCAGTCTATGAGGCTGCTTGGGAATGGATGCTTTATACTCTCATCATACTTACGATAACCGTAGGTAACCTGTTTGCGATACGTCAGGTGAATATGAAAAGGTTTCTTGCGTTTTCATCCATATCGCAGGCCGGTTATATAATGCTTGCGATTGTAGGCCACAATGCTATGGGTGTTTCTGCGCTCATGTTTTATACGCTTGTGTATATATTCTCCAATCTGGCGGCTTTCGGTGTTATTGGGGCGATAGAGAATGCCACCGGTAAAGTAAATATGACTGATTATAACGGCCTTTACAAGACAAACCCACGTCTTGCCGTAACGATGATGCTAGCGATGTTCTCTTTGGCCGGTATCCCTCCGTTTGCAGGATTTTTCAGTAAGTTCTTCGTATTCACAGCTACGCTTAACGGCACGGATTCCGTGGCCTTGTATGTACTTGTTCTTGTAGCTCTTATCAATACGATCATATCGCTTTACTATTATCTGCTTGTTGTCAAAGCGATGTTTATCAATGAGAGCGAAGAACCGATCGCTACATTCCGTTCGGCTTGCTCGGAGCGTCTTGGCATGTGGGTCTGTGTAGCCGGTATAATAGGACTCGGTATCGTAAGCTATTTCTACGACTATCTTTTGACTGTAGCTGCATAGATACGAGCTTTTTTGATCTAAAATAAACATCTCCGGTTGCAGGCAAAATTTGTGTTGCAACCGGAGATTATGATAAATCTTAAACTCTACAAGAATGTTTTCATCAAATCCAGGGCCGATAGGAGTTTTTGACTCCGGTTATGGTGGCCTTACGATATTAAAGGAGATCCGTCGCCGTCTTCCACAATATGACTATATATATCTTGGAGATAACGCCAGGAATCCTTACGGGACACGGTCATTCGATGTCGTTTATGAGTTTACGCGTCAGGCTGTGGAGACTCTCTTTTCGAAAGGATGCCATCTTGTGATCCTTGCGTGCAACACGGCTTCAGCTAAAGCATTGCGTACTATCCAACAAAGAGATCTCCCGATGTGGGATTCATCGCGCAGGGTGCTTGGAGTTGTTATCCCTACGGTCGAGGCTCTCGGTTCGATAAGCAAAAATGGAAATATCGGAGTGCTCGGCACACCCGGCACTGTCAGTTCCGGTACTTATGATATAGAGATCGCGAAATTTTTCCCTCAGTTCAGGACAGTTTCGGTTCCATGTCCGATGTGGGTACCTTTGGTTGAGAACCGTGAATACGATTGTCCGGGGGCTGACTATTTCGTTGAAAAATATGTTGAGGAACTGTTTGCCTCTGAACCTGAGACGGATACTCTGATACTTGCATGTACACACTATCCATTGTTGATCGATAAGATCCGTAAGCAGGTCGACGGCCGTGCTACAATAGTCACTCAGGGGGAGCTCGTAGCCGCGAGCCTTGAGGATTATCTGAAACGTCATCCCGAAATGGATATCCAGTGTACGAAAGGTGGGGATTGCGAATATTTTACGACTGAAAATCCTGACAAATTCACAGAGTCAGCGGAAATGTTTCTTCATACGCCTTTGAAAGCGAATCATATTAGTTTCTGACATAATAATAATGCCACGCAAACCTCATCTCCCTCAAATATCGGATGCAATAATCGTTTTGGCCTTTATTGTCAGCCTGTTTTTGTATGGCTGTTCAGATGACAGGGCGTCTTTTTCGAATGACGTAGGTATCCTTTCTGTGGAGTTTGGGATTGACAATTCTTTGAGATCTCCCGAGGGTGTGGTATTGTCTGTCGGTGCATTTATGCCTGACATGGACGATGTCTCTGTGACTATGAAATCGGTGAACGGGGCATACTCACACACGTGGGATTCGTCAGCGGATTTTCCTGTCAGTGACCGATATTTAGCCGGTGGCTACGAAATCAGTGCGGTGTATGGCTATCAGTCGGAAGGATTTGAGTCGCCCTGTTATTTTGGTTCGGTCAGAACGGTGGTGGCTGCCGACAGGTCGACAGAATCGAAACTTGTGATGGCTCTCGTCAGCGTGGCTGTAAAGGTGGATTTTGCGCCTGAATTTTTGTCCGGTTTTAGTGATGTCCGCGCATACGTCCATTCTGATGGCGGTGGTTATTTCTGTCTTCAGCCGTCTGATTCACGATTGCTTTATGTCAATCCAGGGAAATTGTCATTATATCTCTCTTTTTCGATGCCGGATGGCAGGGATGTATGTTTCAGATGTGCGGAGGTCGATAAGGCAGAGAGCGGAAAACTGTATGATTGCGGAATATCACTTTTAGACGGGGAAGAAGCTCCACGTATATGCTGCATGGTAGCCGGAAAGAAATTTGAATTTGAATTGTCGGATTCCTTTCTGTCGTCTGAGCCTCCTGTCATATATGCTGACGGATGGGAAGATAATGCTACCTTGATTCTTCCGGAGGGAGATGATCCGTCTCGACCTTTGGTTGCCAATATCGGTTCCTGTTCGTCTTTGCGTCATGTTTATCTCTCTGTAAAATCGGCTTATCTACAGGACGGTGGTTTCCCGTGTCAGGTTGATATGCTTGCTCTGACGGAGGCGGAAGCCGAAATATTGCGATCGTTTGGCCTTGTGTGGAGTGGTGATTTGGAAAACATGGATATAGATTTTTCGGCTGTTCTCGGTAGATTGGTCTATCTTAGCCCGTCTCAGGCATTATCATCATTCGGGTTGATTGCGGAGGATGAAGCCGGGCGTTTTTCGTCTCCTGTTGTGTTGATGGTGCAGACCACACCTGTGGAAATCTCTGTGGAGAGGGTGGAAAATGTGGTTGTTGGAGCTCCCGAGGCAGAAATAGTGGTTGCGGCTCAGGCGACTGATTTTGCGTCGCATGTGGCGATAGAGATCGAGAAGAACAGCGGGTGGGTAATGACGGATATCAATTCGATAGTTGGACTGAACGATGGAACTTATAGCATCCGTTTCGCTATTCCTGATGGAAATGCCAAGATTAAAGCGAGAATCCGTTACTGTGAAGAGATAAGAGCCGAGTTTTCGGTTGGAAGGCTCATGCCGGAATTTGGTCTTGAGGTAGATCCGTTCGCGAGCTACGCTATAGTCAAGGTGACAGCGGTGGATGACGAGGCAAAAGCTTATATAACAAAAAATCTTTTTTTATATGTCGACGGTAAACGCGGGAGTGTGCTTTCGCGTAATACGGACAAGGGAACTATCGCTTTGACAGGGCTAAGACCGAATACAAGCTATGTGTTGACATCTACCATGATGGATCGTCCATCTGAAAATGATTTTACCACGGGGCGTAAGTTCAGCACTGAGCGTGCGCCACAGATGCCGAATCCTGATTTCGAGGAACGTCGGGACGGGATAAGCTATTCGCAGATGCCGTCGGGCGGTAGATATTCTCAAAACACTGTGGCGATATTCAATTGGCAAAACCGATGGGATTTTTCCTTGCAGGAGCCTAAGAGTTGGGCGAATACAAACGCTAAAACATTCAACAGGCGTGCGAAGAACCATAATACATGGTATATGCAGCCGTCAGTGTTTACAGACAGGACTGATGTGCAGAGCGGAGAGTTTGCGATTTGTCTACGTAGCGTGGCTTTTGATCTTTCAGGAGAAGATATCACGGACTATGTGCAGACCGGCCAGCCTTATCTTAAATATTCACCGGTCATCCCGCATATTTCCTACAGGGCTGCCGGAAAACTTTTTCTCGGAGGATATTCTTTTGATCCGGTTACATTAAAGGAAGAATATCGCGATGTGGTCGATTGGGGTTCGCGACCGTCATCGATGAGCGGATTTTATAAATATAGTCCTTCAGACGATGATCCTTCAGATGCCGGTGTCGCTCTTGTCGAAGTGTATGGTACGATTGACGGGCATCGATCGGTTATTGCATCGGGGCGTACTTATCTGCCGATTGCCAATGGCTATACCGCTTTTAACGTGCCTTTGAGCTATGAGTGTTTCGGAGTCAAGGCGACAGGCATAAAAGTTATGTTCGCGTCATCACACTCTATCGGCTCGATAACGGAAGAGAGCGGGATGATAGTGACCACTCCCGATCCGGTGACGGCTTCATCGATAGGAAGTGTGCTTAAAATTGACAATATAAATTTTGCGTATTAGACAATCAAATCAGACAAAGTTAAAAATAATCGATTATGAAAAGACTCATATTTATAATTTTAGTAGTGTTGGCGTTGCCTGTACCTAAAACGGAAGCTGCTTCCTGGGATATATCAGAGTTGTTTGGTGGAAGCGTCACCGGATCGTCTGATGCACAGGAGAAGTCCTCGGATGAGAAAAATAAAAAAGGTGGCCTCGGGGATTTGCTATCGGGTGTCGCTAACGCCTTGGGTGTAGGAGCCAAAAATCTGACGGTAGACAAGATGGTGGGGACATGGAAATATGTCGCACCCGCTGTGTCGTTTAAAAGTGACAATTTCCTATTGAAAGCCGGAGGTGCGGCCGCGGCCCAACAGGTTGAGTCCAAACTCGCGCCATATTATAAGATGGCGGGGTTGAACGCGCTTACCATTACAGTCGCTGAGGATTCCACTTTTACGTTTAAGGCGCGTATGGCCAATCTTTCAGGAACCATATATAAAAATACGTCCACAGGAAATTTTGTATTCGAGTTTAAAGCGTTCAAAAAAATAAGCATAGGATCAATGGAGTCCTATATCGTACTTAACGGTGACAAAATGGAGTTGACTTTCGATGTAAGCAAGTTGATGACGCTGATTGAGAAGGCCGGGAGTCTTACGGGTAATTCCACTCTCAAAGGAGTATCGGCTGTTCTCAATAAATATGACGGGATGACGGCCGGTTTCGAGCTTGAACGTCAGGCATCCAAAAAATGACGGAGACTGAGCATAAGCAACCTGTGTCATAACAACTCTCCTTTCTGCAAGAATCGGTTGCAAAGTTTTTCTGAAGCAGCACTGTTAAGAGGCCAACGCGTCGCCTTGATCGCGGATGTGGCGTGTTTAAGTTCAAACCAGAGGAATAAACCGCACATTCATTATAAGTTGTCTGATAGCTGCGTTTTTAGTCTGTCAATAGAGTATGGTTTCAATCATAGTTCCTGCATATAATTCTGAAAGATATCTTGTGGAGTGTCTTGAAAGCGCGGTTGCGCAGACTTACAGGGATATTGAAGTCATTGTGGTAGATGACGGTTCCTCCGATTCTACTTTGTCGATCGCAGAGGGTTTTGCGGAACGCGACAGTAGGGTAAGGTTTTTTCATAAATGCAATGGCGGACAGTCTTCAGCCCGGAATTTCGGTGTCGATTGTGCGAGGGGCGAATACATCACTTTTCTTGACAGTGACGATGTGCTTTACCCCGAAGCGATAGAATTTATGTATGGATGCGCTTGTCGGGAGAATTCCGAATTGGTTATCTGTCATTTCAGCCAAGGTGAAAGACCGTATGACTTGTATTCACATAAAAAAAAGACTCAAAATGTACGCAAACTTCCGGCCTGGGAGGTCATAAAGGGTATTTTATATCAGAATGGATTTGACTCTTCTCCATGGGCGAAACTATATTCACGCCGTATATTTGAAAATGTCCGCTTTACGGAAGGGATAATTTATGAAGATCTTGATTTTATCTACAAGGCTGTCGATGAGGTCGGGCATGTCGTGGTTGCCGACAAGAGGGTTTATTTTTACAGATACAATCCAGACAGCACTGTAAATGTTTTTACACCCCGTCGTTTTGATGTGCTTGATGTGACCCGTCGTATTGAAGAGTATATGTTGCGGCATTATCCGGAATTGCTTCCGGCCGCCCGTGACCGTCGGTTAAGTGCCAATTTCAATATGTTCGGGATGATAGCGGTACATGATTCCACCCATGTGTATGGCGATATCGCTGGCGAATGTTGGGGGGTGATAAAAAATTATCGCAAAGAGAGTCTGTTTAATCCGAGTGTGCGTTTGAAAAATAAACTCGGAATCATTGTGAGCTATTGCGGTCGCAGGACTTTGGCGTTTTTTTCAAGAATAATCTATAGGATCTGATCAAATGAAAGTGATTACGCTTGATAAAGAACGTTTTACTGATGCTTGCAGCGATCTGGCATCGGAAGTCGACGCGTCGGGTTTCAGGCCGTCGCTTATCATCGGTATCCGGAGCGGGGGGGAATATGTCGCCAGGGAGATGGCCGGGAAATGGCCAGGAGCGGTGTTGGAGTTTGTTTCGATGCAACGTCCATCTACTTCCGGGAAGAAGAAGTATGAAAAGTTGTTGTCCACGCTACCGTTATGGATACTTGATCTGATAAGGATAGCGGAATCATGGTTGTTGTCTTTAAGGAAACCGAGGGGAATGGAGAAGGTTTGCCTGCTACCGACATTGGAATATGTCGGGAAACGGAATGTGCTTGTCGTTGATGACGCTGTCGACAGTGGTGCGACAATGCTTGCGGTGGTTGATGCGATCCGGTCGCATGGCGGGGATATCGATTTGCGTACGGCTGCGATAACTGTGACAACGCGTGCGCCTGAGATCGAGCCGGATTTCGCATTGTTTAGAAACAGAACCTTAATACGTTTTCCATGGTCAATGGACGCGAAGAGATAAAGTGCAAGTGTGCTGTGGTTGATCTTGACGGCACTTTGCTCAGAGGCAATTCATTGCGGATGCTCATCCTGTTTCTGCTGTCACGCATGTGCAGGCGTGGGCAATTTGCGGGTGCGGCAAGTGTCGTCATGTCGCTTCTCTGTCGTAAATGTCGGCTCATAAGTCATGTCCGCATGAAATATCCGGTTCACCGTCTGGCGTTCTCTTGCCTTTCAACGGATGATGTCGAGGATTTTGCTATTCTGCTGAGATCCAAGGTCAATGAACCTCTGTTTGGACGCCTGAGCTCATTACAGGCCTCTGGGTTTAAAGTGATTGTGGCTACAGCCGCTCCGTCCATCTATATGGACGCTTTTGTCGGTATGCTTGGGCTTGATTCGTATGTAGCTACGGAATTGGCCGATGATGTAAGGTCATACGTAGAGTCGCGAGGTGAACGTAAGGCTGCTTTGGTCAAAGCTTTTGCCGACCGTGAGGGACTTGACATCGCTTTGGTGGCTACCGATCATGAGGACGATATGCCTTTGTTGAGGTTTTCCGGAATCGAACGGTTGCTTGTCAATCCGACACATGCGCTGCGCTGTCAGCTTATGAAAGAGGGTCTTTGTTTCAAAGAGATGCGTGAAGATGGTCTGATCCGATCGCCACTGTCGCAGGATCGATCTAAGGCATGGGTATGAAAACCGAATGGATGGTTTTTAACGTTTATTATTAAGAAGCCTCTTGTTTCCAAAGTTGCGGATAACAATCTTGTTTTGTAATTTTGCCTCTTACAAATGAAGCTGTTAGCGATATGAAGATTTTTACGACAGAAAGTATACGAAATATCGACCGCATCACCATAGAGGATGAGGGTGTCAGCCCGATGGAGTTGATACACCGAGTCGCTGAAGGTGTGGTCAACGAGATTCTCGGTCGTTGGAGCCCGTCGAAGCCCACCATGGTGTTTGCCGGAGCGGGAAATAACGGGGCTGACGCTTTGATTGTTGCTAAATTATTGATAGAGGCGGGTTTCAATCCTCATGTCGTTCTTATAAACGTCAAGGGCGATTCTCTTTCGCGCGATTGCAAGGCCGCAAGGGACGAACTGTTGTCGCTTGGCAATGTATCAATGACAGAGATCGTTCATACCGCCCATATACCTCCGCTTACATCTGATCATCTCGTGATCGACGGATTGTTTGGTACCGGACTTCGCAACCCCTTGGAAGGTGGCTACATGGCCATGGCCCGCTATATAAATGAATCAGGGGCCACAGTGGTGTCGATAGACGTACCGTCGGGAATGTTCGGAGACTGGAACACAAGGGTTCTTGCGCGCAATGTGGTTCATGCCGAACTTACCGTCGCTGTCCAGTTTCCGCGTCTGGCCTTTTTCCTTAGCGACAACGCGGAGTTGGTCGGTAAATGGAAAGTTGTCGATATCGGTCTGAGCCGAAAGGCTATAGAGGAGACAGCGACAAAATACTATTACATAGAGAAAGAGGATGTCCGCAGAGTGTTGAAACAACGCCCCGACTTCTGCTCCAAGGCTGATTTCGGTCACGCCCTGCTTTTTACGGGCTGTTACGGAATGATGGGTGCTGCCGTCCTTGCCGCGAAAGGTGCATTGCGCTCCGGAGTCGGCAAATTGACTGTCCACTCTGCCCGATGTGGTTTCGGAGTTTTACAGTCGTCCGTGCCCGAGGCTCTTTTCTCGCCCGACCGTCATGAGATAGTGATCTCAGACATGACACCACGCTTCAACTACACGGCTCTCGGTGTAGGACCTGGGATCGGGACAAACGACGCTACGCGCGGAGCGCTTGAAACCTTGATAAAAACTATAAAACGGCCGATGGTGCTTGATGCCGACGCGCTTAATATAATAGCGCGCAATCCGGCGCTTATCGACCATATAACACCTGGATCTATCCTGACCCCGCACACCGGAGAGTTCGACAGGATATTCGGCTCGCAGGCTTCGGCTGAAACCCGTTTGTTGCGGGCACTTGAAGTTTCGCATAAGTACAAGATAATCATTGTGCTTAAGGGCCATTATAGTGCGACCGTACGTCCGGATGGAAAGGTGTTTTTCAATTCCACCGGCTCAGCGGCCATGGCCACTGCCGGCAGCGGGGATGTGCTTACCGGTATTATAACATCATTGCTTGCACAGGGATACAAGGCCGAAGCGGCCGCTACGGCCGGAGTCTATATTCACGGGCTTGCGGGCGATATAGCCGCCCGTGAGGAGGGGGAATACGGCACGACTTCCGGAGATATTGCCGCAGCGGTCGGCAAAGCGGTAAAATCGATCATGTCGGTCTGACTTGTGTATAGCCTGATTATAGATATCTTATTAAGATATAAAAATATCCTCTAAGAGCTAATTATCATCATGAAAAAAATAATATCAATACTTATTGTCGCAATGGTGGCTTACGGTCAGCTTGTGGCACAGACGACCAGCAAACTTACAGCCACAAAAGCGAGTGAATACGGCTTGATATATACGTTGCCGTTGACTGCGTTCGAGGTTACTATCGCAGTGGAGAAGACAGTGCAGACTCCTGGGGAATTTTGCTTGTATGCCCGTAAGTATCTGAACGCTACGCCTATATTGAATCCATCCACGTCATGGAGAATTGTAGAGGCTGTTGTCAACCCAAAGGCCATAGCAGACGAAAAAGAGCGTTATATAGCTAATTTCAAAGGCGGAGCCGGGACATTCATGATGGTGAGCGACGATAATTTCCCGCTTTCGATCAATGACGAATCATATGACGCTGAAGTGGAGTTGTCTGCCGTTCCAGAGGCAGTGGCCGCCAAGCCTACGATCCTACAGTCGCGCGTGGCCCAGCAGGCTATGACGCCTGAAATGATACAGAGCAAGTCGTTGGTGAAACGTGCTGGGCTTGCCGCTGATAAGATATATGAATTACGCACCAACCGCAATGAAATCATATCCGGCCAGGCTGATGGTATGCCTTCAGACGGAGCGGCCATGAGACTTGCTCTCGATCAACTTTCGGCTCAGGAAGAGGCATTGACGGCAATGTTTCTCGGCACAGTGCAAAAATCGGTGGAGGTGAGGACATATACGGTCTATGTTCCTGACGACGGTTTGGCTTCGCGCAGTGTTGTGGCGCGTCTGTCGGTGATTCACGGTCTTGTTGACGCGACGGATCTTTCCGGTGATCCGATATATGTGTCCATAACTCCTCTTACCCGAGGCGAGCTACCTTTAAACGAGAAGGGCGTCGCCAAAACTTTTCCGAAAGGAGGAGTGGCCTACCGTATTCCCGGCACTGCGCGTGTGAGTCTCGTTTATGAAGATGATATACTTGCAGAAAAAGAGTTTGATGTTGCTCAGTATGGCGTTGTGTTCGGTCTTGATCCTAAATTGTTTACCGATAAGAAAACTCCGTCGTATCTTCGTTTCAATCCTCTGACCGGTGGTGTCCGCGAGCTCGGGGCGGTGGAAAGACAGGAGCGTTGACCTGTAGAGGTCTCCAATTTGTATTATCGCACTTTTCAGGAGGTCCGGCTGTGTAACTTTGTATTGGTTTCCAAGACGCTTACCAAAATCCGGGCATTGATTTTCGATGCCAATGGAAACCATAAGTTACCAACCGATAATAATGAAAAAGACTTCCTGTTCTAACCTTTCGCCACCAGGGGTGGTGAAGTTTCCCGCTGTCCCTCTGGCAGAGGGTTCTCCGTCCGATATCTGTCATAACCTGCGTCCGTGTATCGACGGAAGCGGGCTTGAACCGGTCGGGTCACCGCGTCGTGTCAACGTTGACGCATATCCTGGCGCCCGCTTGCTGCCTGGAGGTTGTGTCCGTGGCGATGACGGTTCGGTCACTCTGTTTTTTGTCCATGACGGACGTTTGCTTTGCCAGACTGACGGGAGTGTGACTTGCCTTGACCCTCCGTGCGGGGGAGTTCCAGGCTGCATGTTTCCTGTGGCAGACGGATTGCTGGTCATGATGGGGGAGGGTGCGTCTCCGATGCGTGTTTTCCGTGCGGCAGACGGTTGGGCGTGGGTTCCTGCCATAGAGATTCCAGAACCTTTGTGTATAGTGCGCAAGGACGAGGGTGTGATATCCGCGAAGATTGATTCGTGTAGACTTAAAGGTTCGTACGACTCACGTTCCACTCTTCTGTCGGCCGATGATGAATTGACATTGCGTAAAGCTATGGTCGAAGCATATCTTCATATCGGTGACCGTGCTATGGCGGAGCGTGTGTTTTTTCAGCCTGTGATGGCGCGTTACCGTTTACGAGGGCATGACGGTAATGTGATCTATAGTTCTGCTCCGGTCATTGTCGCACCGTCATCGGGAGTTCAGGCTACAGTTTCATCATTTACTTTGTCGGGGTCTGATTTTTCTTCCCTTTCGGCGTCGGAGATGTCAGCCGGGACATTTAGTTTACGTTTGCGCTCTACCGGGTCTATAGGTGAATCTTGGCTGAAAAACATCGGGAGTGTCGAATTGCTTGTCAGCCCGCAGCTCCATCCATTGGAAGAGAATCTTTGTGTTGTCCATCGTTTCGGACATTTTACAGCTACCACTGGCTCGCTGACTGTCTGCCTCCCGGGCGTGGACAGTGGTTCAAACAGTGGCTTTATGGCTGACGGACGTTTGCGCTCGTTGGTGGCATCGATGCTCGGACGTCTTGACAGCGCTCTTGAGACAGTCGGAACGTTTCGTTGTTCCGTTGCTGACGGGCCATGGGAAAGCGTACACCCCGTTCTATTCCAACCGTCGTGGCTGTTCTGACGATGTCAAGTCTCTCCGCAGGGTTCTTGCCGTCGGTGTTTCCGGGATGGATGCCGAACAAAAGGCGATGTCCGGACTCCACGAACCGCATTGCCTCAATGCCGAAGCGGTCGGTGTCAGCGGTGACACCATAGCGATGTGCGGTTTGTCGGCTTCCCGCTTCAAAGGCTATCTTCCAGTCGAAATGTCGCTTGATTTCAAAGAGGATGCCGGTTCTCTCCCTTCCTTCGGCATGTCGGGTGGTGTTTTCCGACGGAAGCTCGGTTGTTAGGAGCCATACCATGCGCGGGGTCTCGATGGCTTTGTTCTCGCCTTTGCTGGCCTATCCGTCGGGTGATGCGGTGGAGATGCATTTATATTATGGTTGCTATAGTCTGCATGTAGCTTTACATCCGGATCCGTCCGGACAATGGTCTTATTGGTTGTCACCGGGAATCATGCCTGTGGAAATGAATCATGACATGCCGGCCTTTGTCCTTCCGTCAGAGAATCCTGAACCGATGCGTTTTCCAGGATTGGTAGGAGTCGCAGTTGCTGGGACGCCTCTAAATCCGGTAGCGTTGACCCGATGCACGGGAGCCGGGGCTTCCGCTGTGGTGGCGGCATCGTCTGATTCAGGGGGCTGGGATGTCGGGAGCGCGCGTTTTTATCTTTTGGGTAAAGGCGGCATTGATTGCCTGACAGTAAATTCCGCGCGTACGCGGGCCACGTTGAGAAAGTTAGACGGCAGGGCTGTTGACAGCGCTGAGTCAGTCTGTGTTGTTGATGGCGGAGTCGCAGCCTTGTAGGCACGGATATAATAATGCTCAAAGGGCAGATAATACGGACATTATGTAGCAATGTGGCAGGCCTATCCAAGCTCGGTTGGTGTGGCAAGCGAGGGGAACTGTGGGCTTTCCCTGGCGATGAAAGTGATAAACTGCGGGTCATCATTCCATCGACGGGTCGCTACTTTACACGTGAGAATCCCTTGCCGCTTTCATTGCTCAGTGCCGCATCCGGATTGTGGATGACCGATATGAAAGGGGATGTGTATGATCTTTCCGATGAGATTGAATCCTCGACTGCTATTGCCTATCGAGTGTCTGTGCCTGCCGTACCGGCTTGTCCGTCGCGAGTGTTGTTCGGATTGCCGCTTAGGGGTATGGTAGAGAATGGAACTCTGGAGATACGAGGCGATAACGGCTTCGGTTTTGATCGTTCAGATATGCTTGTCTCATATTCGCTCAGCGGTGATTTCGCTCATCTTCCATTGGCTGATGTGCTGGCGCCACATCGCCACAGGTTTATATTGGTTATGGATATGACGGTCGGGAGTGGCCGATTTGTTATTAAACAGCCATCTTATTATTAAAAATTGTAAGGATGAAAGAGCTTCTGAAAGAAAACGCTTTGCGCAATTCGCGCTTGCGCCTGTCATACGATCCGGTTTCAGGCGACTCTGACGATCCCGGACGTCGGCCTTATTCATTTTCGGGAAAGACCTATTATCTTCCATGCGATATGCTTGAAGATCCCAAGTTGATGACAGTAGGCAACGAGCATGATCTCGCGTTGCTTCGCTTCAAATATGACTTCCCGTTCTGGGCGGCTACATGTGTGGTGATCAATGACAAGATCAGTTCGCGTGACATCGCGTTTGTGCTCAATCGCCCCCAAAGGAGGCTCGTGGCTCTGCTTGAGAGCGAGCGCAGGGCGGGCCGACCGTTGAGGCTGATCATGCTGAAAGCGCGCCAGTGGGGAGGCTCGACACTGATTCAGATTTATTTCGCATGGATACAGATCGTTCATTGCCGTAATTGGAATTCGCTGATATGCGCCCATGTCAAGGATACGGCCTCGACGATCAGGGGGATGTACAGCAAACTGCTTTCACGCTATCCGGAGGAATATTGGGCGGAAGATGTGCGGCCGGAGTTCAAGCCATTCGAGCGGATGAACAACACGCGTATAATACCCGGTCGCGAATGTAAGGTGACGGTCTGTTCAAGTGAAAATCAGGAGGCGACGCGTGGACAGGACTGCGCGCTGGCTCATCTTAGCGAGGTGGCTTTTTGGAAAGACTCTCCGCTCCACAATCCGGCCGACCTACTGCGTTCGGTCACCTCAGGAGTAGCTTCGAAGCCACTGTCGTTTATCGCGATGGAAAGCACGGCCAACGGTGTCGGCAATTTCTTCCATCGCGAATGGCTGAGAGCCAATACTCCGGGGGCAAGCGACAAGATCCCGTTCTTTGTTCCGTGGCATGAAGTCGATATAAACCGATCAGATGTCGACGATCCGGATGCGTTGTGGGCCTCGCTTGATGCTTACGAACGCGATCTATGGTCGAAGCATGGCTGTTCGCTTGAAGCGATCAAGTGGTATCATGACAAACGTCTCGGTTTTCCCGACCATCGATCCATGATGGCGGAATATCCAACCACTCCCGAAGAGGCTTTCTCGTCTACGGTCCGCAGTGTTTTCTCTTCTGAAGATGTAGCGTTGTTGCGTCAGGGTTGCTCTGAAAAAGGAGAGAGGGGAGAAGTGTCCTGTTCATGGCGAGGTGACTCCGGTTGCACTGGCGAAGCCCGTTTCATTGCCTGCGACGACGGTAAATGTACTGTCTGGCGACATCCGCGCATTGGGGGAGACTATATTGTCAGTGTCGATATAGGTGGCCGTTCTCGCGATTCGGATTATTCTGTTGTTTGTGTGCTCGACCGTCATAGTGAGGATCCTGAGTCGAGGAAACCGGAGATTGTGGCTCAATGGCGCGGACATATCGACCATGATCTGCTTGCACGTAAGGCGGATGCTATCGGACGTTATTATTGCGATGCGTTGTTGGTTGTCGAGAGTAATTCGTGGGAAAGCTCGTCGGAAGGGCAGGGACGTTTTATTCTTGATTCGATTTCGAAAAGCTATCCCAATCTTTATTACCGGACTGGTGAAGGAGTGTCGTCCAGACTTCCGGGTTTCCATACGAATATCCGGACAAAGCCCGCTGTAATCGCCAACCTTGTGGCTTATGTCCGTGAGCAGGACTATATCGAGCGTAGCACGACTGCCTGCGACGAGATGCTACAATATGAGTCGCTTCCCGACGGAGGCTATTCGGCTTCCCGCGGATGTCATGATGACGTGCTCATGACCCGTGCCATCGCTCTCTATGTTCATTCTATTGCAGGCCGGCACGGTCGATTTTGTTTTACGGCCGAGCTATATCATCACTTGCTTGACTCATGCATCCGTTGACCCGGTTGTCGGAACTTTTTTTCTGATTGGTTTAGAAAAATAGGGTTAATATATGTTAAGGGGGGGGGTAAAAGTTGCTAAAGTTTAATTTTGTATGTATGTTTGCGAAAACATGTTAAAAAGCGATAAGTGTTTTCTTATACGTGTCTAATCATTACAATTCATTTATAAAGTCTAAATTTTATGAAGAAATTTTTACTTCCTTGCGTGGCTCTGATGCTTTCAGGTGCGTTTTTCGCATCGGCAGAAGAGGTCGAAGTCCGGTATTTCGAGGTGACGTATGGCGATGACTCCAAGTTGTCAGTCATATCAGACGAAGATTTGATGGTTCCGACCATGAACAACCTTGTTAAAGGTGCTGATGGATCTTATACACTTGAAAATTTTGAGAATTCAGGTGCTGATCTCAAGTTCTCGATAGGAGAGGATGGTAAAATCAATTATCTTAATGAAAATATTAAAGGTACTGGATTGCAGTATCTGAAGGACTTTGGGACTAAATTCAATTTGGTGACGGCCAAAGCGATTGATTCCGGTACAGGAATCGTACCGGCTGGGTCAGTATCTATAAAGAACAATACATGTTATGTGTTCCCCGGTATGCCGGCTGGCGGATATGAGATTGTCAATCAGACCGGCTCTGAGATGACATATAAAGTCAAGATAGGAACGATGGTGGGAGCGATGTTCCGTCACGAAAAAACAGGAACGGAGATAAGAATTTATACTTTGAATGCTTGTGCTGTTTTTGAATTTACTGAAGCCTTGGCTCAGAAAACTCCGAACGTTGATTATACCGATGCTTCCGGCAACGAGTCTCTTAAATCGTCGTTCAGTGACATCGAGGTGGAGGCCGGAGTTTGCACCGTGAAAAATTTCGCTGGTTCGGCTGTCGATCTTGTTTTCAAGCCTGGAGCAGGCAAGGATGGCAAGGCGGCTCTCGTCTTCTCGGCTGGAGGCTTGAACAGCGAGGAAAACGCTGACACATACCAGACACTCACCGGTGCGACCTGCAATTTGCAAAAAGCCGACGGGACATCCGTGACTGGTCCGGTGTCTATCCGTCCTTCGGGATGCTATGCGGAAGTGGTTGAAAATGGGTCTTCACTCCAGTATTCGGATTATACCGTCCATATCGATGCCAAGTTCGGTGATGTGGCATGCTTTGCGGTGTTGTCTGCGGAGAAGCTGTCGGCAATGTCTCAAGGCGAACTTGTGGACTTCTCTATTTTTGCAGACTATAGAGACGGGGCTGCGTCAAGTTCTTATAAATGGTACATAGATCAGATTGACGAAGAAAACTATGTAATATATAACTTCTTGAATACAGGCTTGAACATTCCTGTTAAATTAGGGGAGAAGAGCGACGGCCTTAAGGATTACGCCAATACAAGCGAAACGTTCACCGGAAGAACTTTCGGTTTCCCTGAAGATTATTGTCTGCAGGTCAGTGGTTCCAACTATCGTTTGCGGATTCCTGGTGAAAAAGACCTTGTCCCTACAGCGAAATTCATAGGGAAGAGCAATGCCGAAGTTGTGGTTGAAGATCCCAAGATGAATACAAATTCATTATATTCGCATCTCCGTTATTATGATGAAAATGGCACTGTCCGCAAAAATTTCCAACTTTTGTTCTCTGATGACTCTGGTCTTGACAATTATAAAATGACTTGGGACATGTATGAAGGCGGTAGCTCTTCTCTTGACGATATCGTTGTCGACGAAAACGCCCCTGTTGAATACTACAACCTCCAGGGTATGCGTGTCAACCGCGATAACCTCGCCCCTGGTATCTATATCAGACATCAGGGTGGCAAGAGCGTTAAGGTCTACGTGAAGTAACCGACATATAAAGATTTTATCTCATAAAGAAACCGGTATCCTCTGTTTGGCGGATACCGGTTTTTTCTATACCGACGATATATTTTTATGTAATGCTGTTGGCCTTCGGAGTGAATTCCCAAAAAAACTTTTGTTAATTGGAGTTAAAGTCAAGATAAAATTTGTAAAAGCTGATTTTTGTGTATATGTTTGCAAACCTTTGTTAAGAAACAAACGTGACTAAAATAGGCCGAATCACTATAATACCAAAAACATAAAGTCTATGAAAAAAGTTTTACTACCGCTTATAGCTTTGCTTTTCTCTGGTGTGCTTTCAGTTTCAGCAGGGAAGATCGAGGTCGATTATTTCAAGTTGGCTGCGGACAACCAGTCGCTTGGCGACGCGCAATTTGATCCGACAATGAATGAACTGGTCGCGAATTCCGATGGTACATATTTGCTTAAGGATGTTGCCAATTCAGGTTTCGACCTTCACTTTTCTCTTGTTGACGGGGAATTGAAATATCTTAACAGCAATATAAACGGAACCGGCCTTCAGATGCCTACAGATCCCGAAGGGAAGTCTTATAAATTGAATCTGACGACTGCCTATGATCATTTGAATGGTATTGGAGACGTCATGATTCCTGCGGGGGCAAAGACGATATCCGGATCTTTATACATTTATCCGGGTTTACCTCTTAACGGAGCGACTTTGATAAAGGAAACCGCTGAAGAACTTGTCTATCGGGTTATGGTCGGTACTAAATTCGTGTTCAAGATCGCTCTCGACGATGATCCGTCGAAAGTGAGTGCAAATTTTAACAACAATGGTGTCATCGTGTTTAACGTAACCGAGAAACTTCCTGCGAATGTTGGTTATGTTAACGGTGGTGGAGAGACGTTGTTTGAATCGTCACACAGCGATATCGCGACTGTCGATGGAGCGTGCAAGGTGGGTAACTTTGCCGGTTCTGGTGTGCCTTTCTCGTTCAAACTCGGAAGCGTTGTCGGTGACAAGACTTCTCTCGTGTTTGTTGACGGTGGCCTGAGCAGCACTGAAAACGCTGATGCCTATCAGACTCTTGAGGGAGCGACTTTCAAACTTGTGAATGCGTCCGGTGCTACTGTCACAGGACCGGTTGCTATCCGTCCCGCCGGATGTTATGCCGAAGAACCTGAGGGTGGTGCGTCGCCTACAGGTGATCACTATAAAGTTTATATAGATGTCAAATTGGGTGATGTCACCGGTTTTGCGGTGTTTGAGTCATCTCCACTTTCACCGGCTCCTAAAGGCGAGCTATTTGACTTCACGGTATATTATCCTTTTAACACAACGACCGTGTTGAATACATATAAATGGAATGTTGATTTAACCGATGGAAATAATTGCGTTGTCTATAATTTCCTTAATTCCGGATTCAATATTCCCTTGGTGTTCGGTGAGAAACAGGATGATGCCACCGGATCGCTCAGCCCGATCTCTTTCCCTGATGAATATATAAAATCCAATGTAAATAATAAGATTCTTTTGACCATTCCTGGATCAAGCGATGGTTTTTCTGCAAAATTCTCGGGCGAGGACGGAACAGGAGAGGTTTCGATTCTGAACCCCGCTTTTTGGGTTGCCACAAGCTTCTCGCAGGTGCGTTACTATGAAGAGAATGGCAAATTGCGCAAGCATTGCAGACTTGTTCTTGGAACAAACTCTTTCTACGCTGTGGAGTGGGATATGTATGCGGATAGCTCAGCGTTAGACGACATTGTCGCTGACGAAAACGCCCCTGTTGAATACTACAACCTTCAGGGCATGCGCGTAAATCGCGATAACCTCGCCCCCGGTATCTATATCAGACATCAGGGTGGCAAAAGCGTTAAGATCTACGTGAAGTAAACCGATAAGGTTTACATATTCCGGATAAAAACAAAAACACCGGGCTTGCGTTTAAGCAAGCCCGGTGTTTTTGTTTTTATCCGGTTTATTCTGACGTTGTGTATTTTTTGACAAGATCTTGATTGGATACAGAGTTTACAGATATATGCACAAAAAAATCCGACGACCGCCTCTCGCGCTAATGTCCTGCGCGAGGGGACTGTCACCGGGTTCGAATTCTTTGTAGGGAAATTTGGAGCCTATTTGCCGGCAGCGATGGAGTCCTTGCGGAACTGCTTCAGGAGTTTTTCGATTTCGAGAGAAACTTTGCGAGCGCGTGCGCCTGCGGCCTTGTTGCCGTTTTCCACCTGTGCCTGTGCGTCTTTTGCGAATGCCTCGAAATTAGAGGCGATCTGGTCAACGAGAGATTTCATCAGTTGATAAGGGTTAAATGTTAGTAATTATATCGGAGATAATCAGGCTGATACAAAGCTTGATTACTCATACATGCAAATATACATACAAAAAAATAAAAATTGCAATATTTTTGTTAAAAATATTCAATTAGATAGCCGTTATCCATTCTTTGTCGCTTTTTTGTCGGGCTTTCGCTGCTTTTTATGTACTTTTGACAGATCTTTACCGTTTCTCATACCGGACTTTTAGCCAATATATCATGATAGACTATACACGCTTCACTCTTCCAAATGGATTGCGCGTCGTCCACAACTATGAGCCGTCGACCGAGATGGTCGCAGTCAATATCCTCTATAACGTCGGTGCGCGCGACGAAAATCCTGACATGACGGGGCTTGCCCATCTTTTCGAACATTTGATGTTTGGAGGATCGGTCAACGTACCTGATTTCGATGCGGAGATGGAGCGTGCCGGTGGGATGAACAATGCCTGGACCTCAAACGATTTCACTAATTTCTATGATGTGGCTCCAGCGGCCAATTTCGAAACGCTTATGTGGCTCGAAAGCGACCGTATGCTTGGACTCGCTTTTTCCGACAAAGCTCTCGAAGTGCAGCGTCATGTAGTCATAGAAGAGTTTAAACAAACCCTCTTAACCGGCCATACGGAGACCTTTATCATCATTTGCGCTCATTAGTGTATAGTTCGCATCCCTACCGTTTTCCGACCATCGGCAAGGATGTGTCGCATATAGAGAAGGTGACTCAGCAAGACGTCCGTGATTTTTTTTATACCCATTACGCGCCTAACAATGCTGTGCTTGCGATAAGCGGTAACATTACTGCCGAGAAAGCGCGCGGGAGTGTCGAAAAATGGTTTGGCGATATCCCCCGCAGGGATGTGCGTAACCGAGCCTACGGGCCGGAGCCGCTTGTCGATGGGGCTCGGAGGCTCGAAGTCAGGGGCGCGGTGCCTCAGACAAGTGTGGTGGTCGCTTTCCCTATGCCAGCCTATGGGGAGGATGGGTATATCGAGTGCGATCTGATCACAGACATATTGGCATCCGGACGTTCGTCGCGTTTCTATAGGCGTCTCGTGCTTGGCGACGGGCTTTTTACTTCGGCCGACGCTATGATCACCGGAAGCGAAGAGCCAGGGATGCTTATGCTCAAAGGCCAGCTTTCGGACAATTCGGAGGATGCTGCACGTATAGCCGTAGAGAGGCTGATCGACGAGGCTACACGCCTGTGCTACCATGCGTCGCGCCCCGACCGTCTATCATATAGTTTCCCTGAGGCGCGCCCGGGCGGTGTTACGACTTTCGAAGTCGAGAGAGCCATCAACAGGTTCGCGAGTGAATTTACCTTTTCATCGCTCGGATATCTGCAGCGTGCCCAGGCTCTCGCTATGGCCGAGATACATGGAGAGGACATTAACGAGATAGTCCCGTCCTATCGTCGTGTCACCACATCTTCGATCGTGAACACTGCCCGTCGCATTCTTAATCCGTCTCGAGCCTGTACGTTGATATACAGACCGGAATGAGCGGTGGCTATGTCGTTGCCCGCTTTTAGTTATATTAAAAAAAGTTAAATAGATTGTCATGTAGCTACATTGCAAATCATTAATTTGCACAACTTTATAAAATTCTGTATCTTTGCACGCAGAAAGTCACGGAGGAGGCCATAAGCTTCCTCTATTTTATTAGAGGTTGTTGACATCCTCTGTTTCTCCGGCCAAAACATATTTTTTGACTGATATCGGCCGGTAGGTAAGCATATTAAATATACGATGATAGATAAAAACGCAGTCCGCACATTGGTTGAGGAGGCTATCGCTTCGACCGACGCTTTTATTGTTGACATCACGGTTTCGTCCGCTAATGATATAGTAGTGGAACTTGACAGCCCTACAGGGGTCGATCTCGACTTCTGTGCACGGCTCAACCGCTCCCTCAATGACGCGCTTGACCGCGAGGAAGAGGATTACAGTCTTGAGGTCGGTACAGCGTCGCTTACCGCACCGTTCAGAGTCAGAGGACAGTACGAGAAAAATCTCGGCAACACGGTTGAGGTGCTTACATGCGACGGCAAAAAACTAAAGGGTGTGCTGACCGCTGTGGGCGACAGTGATTTCACGATAGAAGTGGCGCGTAAGGTAAAAGAGCCGGGAGCCAAGCGCCCGGTTGTCGTTTCCGAGCCGGTCGTGCTGCAGTTCGGGCAGACAAAGGAAGTCTGCTATGCTATCGATTTTAAATGATGATTAATTAAAAACACTGAATATAAAAATTCATACATATCCCTATGGCAAGAAAAGAAGAAACTCCCAACATGGTGGAGCGTTTCGCCGAATTTAAGGAACTGAAAAATATCGATAAGACAACGATGATCAGTGTGCTTGAGGAGTCGTTCCGCAACGTGTTGGCAAAGATGTTCGGCACGGACGAAAACCTCGACGTGATCATGAACCCGGACAAGGGCGATGTCCAGATTTTCCAGAATCTTGAAGTCGTGCCCGACGGAGAGGTGACCAATGCCAATCTGCAAATATCGCTTACCGATGCGCGGGCCGATGACGATCCAGATGTGGAGATAGGCGAGGAGCACACGAAGGAGATTTTCTTTGCCGATTTCGGCCGTCGCGCCATTCTGAATCTACGTCAGACGCTGCAATCAAAGATCCTCGATCTGCAAAAAGAGGCCATATACTCAAAATTCAAGGAACTTGAAGGCGAACTCGTCTCAGGAGAAGTCTATCAGACATGGTCGCGTGAGACACTTTTGCTCGATGACGAGAAAAACGAACTTTTGCTTCCGAAAAGCGAATCGATTCCGGGCGACTTTTTCCGCAAAGGCGAGACTGTACTTGCGGTGATCGCCAATGTCGACAACAAGAACAACAATCCCAAGATCACCGTGTCTCGTACGAACGAGACCTTCCTCCGCCGGCTTTTCGAGCGAGAGGTTCCGGAGATTGTCGACGGACTCATCAATATCCGTGCCGTAGCCCGAATTCCGGGAGAGCGTGCCAAAATTGCTGTCGAAAGCTTCGATGACCGTATCGATCCCGTAGGAGCCTGTGTAGGCGTGAAAGGGTCGCGTATACACGGTATTGTCCGCGAACTCCGCAACGAGAATATAGACGTGATAAACTATACGTCCAATCCTCAGCTTTTCATCCAGCGCGCGTTGAGTCCGGCTAAGGTGTCAAGCATACACCTCGACGAGGAAGAAAAGAAGGCTGAAGTGTTTCTTCATCCCGAAGAAGTCTCGCTTGCCATCGGCAAAGGCGGCCTTAACATAAAACTTGCCTCTATGCTGACCGGTTATGTGATCGATGTCTACCGCGACACGCCCGAAGAGATCGACGAGGATATCTACCTCGACGAATTCAAGGACGAGATCGATTCATGGGTTATCGACGCTCTCAAGGAAATGGGTTGTCTCACCGCCAAAAGCGTGTTGAGGACACCGCGTCAGGAACTGGTCGACCGCGCCGACCTCGAAGAAGACACTGTCGACAATGTGCTTAGAGTGCTTAAAGCAGAGTTCGAGGATGACGATGAAGCTTCTTCTCCGGTTTCCGGAGCGGCAAACGAAAGCCAAGCTCCAGCTGAAGATCCGGAATCACAGGTGACTGAATAAGTTTTCTCGCTCACGCAACCTTTCAACCTCCCTCCTCTTCAAAAATTATAATACACCAATCTCTCAATATGCCGAGAATAAAGATAAGTCAAGCCGCAAAAGAATTCAACGTCACTATCCAGTCGTTAGCTGACCAGTTGAGCAAAAAGGGTGTCAATATTGATGCCTCGAATCCTAACACACGTTTGGACGAGAGTGCGTATGATATCCTTGTCGAGGCGTTCCAGCCCGACCGTAAGGAGCGTGAGCGCATCGACAGACTCCGTCAGGAGAAAGAAAAAGAAAAGTCAACTGCCGTGCCTGCTGCACCGCAGAGTGTCCCTGTCACTGAAACCAAAGAGTCTTCGGTAGCCCAGGGTCCGCGTGTGATAGGCAAGATATCGCTTGACAAGAACAACAATCCTATAACCGCTCCAAAGCCGGCTCCGAAGGCCGAGGAGAAGCCGGAGGAAGTCAAAGAACAGAAACCGGAAGCAGTGAATACGGCTCCCGATATTCGCGACGTTGTCAAACCTGTTGAAAAAGAGGCTCCGGTTGTTGAGAGGCCTGTTGTGGAACCTGTTGTTTCCGAAGCACCGAAAGCCGAGGTATCGAAAACAGAGGAGGCCAAGCAGGAGCTACCCAAAGTTGAACCGATAAAGGCTCGTCCTGAAGAGGAAAAACCGGTTGAGGTTTCTAAACCTCGACCAGAGGCTGTTCCCCCTACTAAAGTTGAACAAGCCCCAGTGGTTGTTAAAAAAATTGAGACTCAGCATGTCGAGGAATCAAAACCAGAATCTGAGATAGCACCTGTCGTGGAAACTACTGACAAAGCTCCGGTAGCCGCTTCGGCTCCAGGCAAGGATGATGAAGTGTTCCGTTATCAGTCCGACGCGCAGGTCTTGGCTCCTAAAGTCGTGGGCCATATCGATCTCTCCGCGCTTAATCAGTCGACCCGTCCGAAAAAGAAAACAAAAGAGGAACGTCGCAACGAGCGTATAGCCAAAGGTGGTGGTCAAGGGACTGCCGGAAATGCTTCCGCACAAGGCGGAGACAGGAAGAAACGTCGCCGTATCGGTGGTAAAGTCGATATAGAGAAGACTGTCAGCCAAGGTGGTGGAGTGAACGGCAATTCTAACAATGGCGGAGGGAACCGCGGTGGTAATAACGAACGTGGCGGCCGTGGACGCGGTCGTGACCGTGACCGCGAAAAGCGTCCAGTCCATACAGAAGTCAATGAAGAGGACGTACAGAAGCAGGTACGTGAGACCCTTGCCCGTCTGACTTCAAAAGACAAAGGTCAAAAGAAAGGTGTCAAATGGCGTAAAGAGAAGCGCGAGGCTATAGCCAACCGTGCCAATGAGGCCGCAGCCGAGGCCGCAGCCGAAAGCAAGGTGCTTAAACTTACGGAATTCGTTACTGCCAATGACCTTGCTGTCATGATGGATGTACCCATCAACAACGTAATCGCGACCTGTATGAACCTTGGTGTCATGGTGTCAATCAACCAGCGTCTTGATGCCGAGACCATCAATATTGTCGCTGAGGAATTCGGTTATCAGACCGAATATGTATCGGCAGAGGTTGTCGAAGCCATACACCAGGAGGAAGATACAGAAGAAGAACTTGTCACACGTCCGCCTATCGTCACTGTGATGGGGCATGTCGACCACGGTAAGACTTCGCTTCTCGACTACATACGCAATGCGAACGTCATAGCCGGTGAGGCCGGTGGCATTACTCAGCATATCGGTGCATATAACGTCAAACTTTCTGACGGACGCCATATAACGTTCCTTGATACACCAGGCCATGAGGCTTTCACGGCTATGCGTGCCCGTGGAGCCAAGGTGACAGACCTTTGTATTATCATTGTCGCGGCCGACGACAATGTCATGCCGCAGACGGTCGAAGCGATCAATCACGCATCGGCGGCCGGTGTGCCTATCGTGTTCGCGATAAATAAAATAGACAAGCCCGCGGCCAACCCGGACAAGATCAAAGAGGAGCTGGCTCAGATGAACTATCTTGTCGAGGAATGGGGTGGTAAATACCAGTCACAAGACATTTCCGCCAAAAAAGGTGTCGGTGTGGACGAACTTATGGAAAAAGTATTGCTCGAAGCCGAGTTGCTTGACCTTAAGGCCAATCCAAACCGTCGCGCCACAGGTTCCATCATCGAATCGTCGCTTGACAAAGGACGAGGCTATGTGGCCACTGTACTCGTGCAGAACGGTACTCTCCGAGTGGGCGATACCATACTTGCGGGAACTCATTTCGGTCGCGTGAAGGCCATGTTCAACGAACGTAACCAACGTATCACCGAGGCCGGTCCGGCCGAGCCTACTCTCATTCTCGGACTCAACGGAGCCCCTACGGCCGGTGATACATTCAATGTGATGGAAACGGAACAGGAAGCGCGTGAGATAGCCGGAAAACGTGAGCAATTGCAACGCGAACTCGGGCTCCGTACCTCCAAGCGTACGACACTCGAAGAGATCGGCCGTCGTCGTGCGATCGGTAACTTCCATGAACTCAACATCATTGTCAAAGGTGACGTGGATGGTTCGATCGAGGCTCTTTCCGACTCGCTCATCAAACTGTCTACGGAAGAGGTCAAGATCAATGTCCTTCACAAGGCAGTCGGTGCTATTTCAGAAAGCGATGTCACTCTTGCGGCCGCTTCCGACGCTATAATAATCGGATTCCAGGTGCGTCCTTCGCAGGCTGCCCGCCGTGCGGCTGAGCGTGACGGTGTCGAGATACGTCTCTACTCTGTGATCTATCAGGCTATAGAGGAGGTCAAAGACGCAATGGAAGGTATGCTTGCACCCGAAATCAAGGAAGAGGTTATCGGAACGGCCGAGGTGCTACAGACATTCCATATTTCAAAGGTCGGCACTATCGCTGGAGCTATCGTACGCGAAGGCCGTATCAAACGAGGATGCAAAGTGCGCTTGATACGTGACGGAATCGTGCGTTACACGGGTGAGCTCGGTTCGCTCAAACGTATGAAAGACGATGTCAAGGAAGTTACTTCCGGTTATGATTGCGGTCTCTCTATCGCAGGTTACAATGATGTGCAGGAAGGAGATCTTATAGAAGCATACGAGGAAGTGGAAGTTAAGAAAACTCTCTGACCCTCGATTGCTTCGGCATTGTTGGAACGGAGAATGATCATGCCGTAATGCAACATCGCATATACGTCAATATCGGATCTAACAGCGGTCACCGCCATGCCTTGATCAGGCGTGCGGTGGCCGCTGTATCTTCAGCCCTGCCAGGTGTGGTGCGCTGTTCGGATATAATCGAAACGGAACCATGGGGTTTTGATTCACCTAACACCTTTCTGAACATCGGTCTGATGATAGAGACAGAGTCGGTGTCTGAACCCAAGGCTTTTGCCGAAGATGTTTTCAGGACACTCAGGAGTATTGAGAAAGATATCGACCCTTCACCCCACCGTGATTCGTCGGGGGCATATATAGATAGGAAGATAGATATCGATCTAATCGCTGTTGACGATGTGGTATTGTCGACTCCAAATCTGACTTTGCCTCATCCGCAGATGCATTTGCGTGACTTTGTACTCGTGCCGATGGCGCAGCTTGATCCGTCATGGCTGCATCCGCTGTTTCTTATGACATCTGGCGATATGGCCAGGCGGATAAAAGGGTGTTAAAATGATGGGAGACATGAATGGCAGCGGACTTAAACGAAAAACGGCCAAAGGGCTTCTGTGGGGAGGTATCGGCAATGGTTCTATGCAGTTTCTTAACCTTTTGTTCGGTATTTTTCTATCGCGATTGCTATCACCGGCCGACTATGGTGTTGTCGGGGCCTTGACTATATTTTCGGCTACGGCCGGTATTTTTTCGGAAAGCGGTTTTACACTTGCCATCGTCAATAAAAAGGAGATCGGACATGACGATTACAATGCGGTGTTCTGGTTCAATGTTGTCATAGGCTTAGGTTTTTATCTGCTCCTTTTCATGCTTGCGCCTGTGATAGCGCACTTTTACCGTCAGCCTGAGATGATACCTCTCTCTCGTTTCCTTTTCCTTGGATTCCTTTTCGGTGCGGTCTCCACGGCTCCCGCCGCTTATTTTTTCCGTAATATGATGGTCAAGACCAGAAGCCAGATACAGATCTGCGCTATCCTTGTCTCCGGGATCGCAGGGGTGATTTGCGCATATTACGGTTGTGGATATTGGGGCATAGCCTTGCAGACGGTACTTTATTCAGGATGTACGGCTCTCTTTATGTGGCTTTCATCTCCTTGGCGTCCGACATTCTCGTTTAAATGGGCTGCGCTTTCGGCTCTTCTTCCTTTCAGTACCAAACAGCTTTTCACGTCGTTGTTCACTCATATAAACAACAATTTTTTCTCTGTGCTGCTCGGTCGTTTCTACGGTATGATGCAGACCGGATATTATACACAGGGCAGCAAGTGGACTACGATGGGATACTCCACTGTTTCAGGGATGATCAATAGTGTCGGGCAACCTGTTTTCAGAGAGACTGGTGACGATAAGATACGTCTGCGTCGTGTCTTCATAAAGATATTGCGGTTTACCTCTTTTGTCAGCTTTCCGGCCATGTTCGGACTTGCTATCGTGTCAAGAGAGTTGATTGTGCTTGCTGTCACAGCCAAATGGCTTCCGTGCGTGTCTGTCATCAGGATTTTGTGCGTATGGGGTGCTTTTATGCCGATAAGTACGATATATGCCAATCTGTTCAACAGTCTCGGACGCCCCGACATATATATGTGGAACACGATTTCTCTTGGTGTGCTTCAGTTGTTATGCGTGTTGTTGAGCTATCCATACGGATTGACGGCCATGCTTATGGTTTATACCGCTATAAATCTTTTTTGGCTTTTTGTATGGCACTATTTTGCCAACCGTCACATCGGCTTGAGTCTTAGGGAGGTACTCAAAGGTATGGCTCCTTACATTTCGGTCTCTTTGGCTGTGATGGCCGCCACATGGTTTGCCACTCTGTCAATATCGGACCCGTTGCTTTCGATTTGTGCCAAGATATTGATGGCATCCTCGTTGTATTTGCTGTTGATGTGGAGGCTTAAATCCGTGGTGTTCCGCGAGTGTATGGATTATCTGTTCAAAAAAAATAAATCAATCAGTCATTAAGACCATCCGTTCGCGACCTGGATTTATTGTTATCGCGAATGACAAAAGTTAAACTCTACCGTAATGATCGATAATGTAACCGTAATCATCCCGGCGCACAACCGTCCCGACCGTTTGCAGCGGCTTTTGGACTATTATCATGGTACAGGTGCGAAAATCATTGTACCGGACTCGTCCACACACGTTTTCAACGGTCAGTATGATGAAGCGGAAGTGAGATATCTTCATCGTCCCGGGCTGCATTTTCTTTTGAAGATAAGGGAGATTCTTCCGATGATCGATACCGGATATGTGCTTTATTGCGCTGACGATGACTTCGCTGTTCCCGAGGCTATAGAAAAGATCACCGAATTTTTGGATCGGAATCCGGACTATAGTGTGGCACAAGGACATTATCTGACATTTATTCCTGATAAGAACGGGGTGGTATTCTATCCGCGTTACATCCGTTATTTTGACAGCCGTGTGACTGGAGAGTCTGCCACCGAGCGGCTCAAAGGACAGAAAGGGATATACGCTCCACTACTCTACGGTGTCACTCGTACGGATATATTCCGGCGGATATATTCTTATTGTTTTGATGAGAATGACGAGTTGCGTTTCCGTAACCTTTTTTTGGCTGAAGAGTTTTTCAATCATTCAATGCTTATAAACGGAAAATATGCGACATTGCCATGCTTTTTCAGTGCGCGTGAGCGTATAATGGGATCGGCCACGGAAACGACGGTTCCTGTGTCTGTGATAAAGAATGATGTGGGGTATAAGGCGGAATACGATGGTTTTATACGTGCTCTTTCGTTGATGCTTGTCGACGAAGAGGGTGTTTCGATGCAGACGGCATCGGAGACGGTCCGTCAGGTGTGCGCTTGTCCGCGTGACAATGCCACGGTTGTTTTCAAACGTAAGGTAAACTCTTTTATCGGCCGTTACCGTGTTTTACGATGGGCGGTGCGATTGTCAGATCTGCGGTTCAGGCAAAAGGGATTGAATGCGGTCAGAGGGCTCGAAAGCTATCCATGCTCATTTTCGACTCCAGAACGCGAGGCTATTGTCAGTGCGGTTATGTCGACTAAGGATAGATAAAAGACTGGATATCGAAAAGTTTGCGTTCAGGCCGAGCCGAGTTGTTGTAGACGATATTCCCTTGGTGTCGATCCTGTTTGTTTTTTAAAGAAACGGATGAAGTGCTGCGGGTGTTGGAAGCCGAGCATTTCTGCTATACGTTTGGTGTTGAGCGTCGGATCAAGTATGGCTCCCTTGGCGATTTCAGCCATGCGTAGCTGTATGTGTTCCTGTGCTGTCTTCCCTGTCTCTGACTTGACGAGATCTCCGAAATAGTTGGGTGACAGGCATATTTTGTCTGCAAAGTAGCGTACGGTAGGCACACCGTATTCGATAGCCATGCCATTGTCAAGATAATCATGCAGGAGGCTTTCGAAACGTGAGAGGATGTCGCTGTTTATTTCTTCGCGGGTTACGAACTGACGTTCGTAAAAACGCATACAGTAGTTGAGCAGTACTTCTATGTTGGAGATGATGAGCGATTTGGAGAATTTATCGATGGGATGTTGGAGTTCACGGGCGATCTTGTCCATGTAGTCCTGGATTATTTTACATTCTTCAGCCGAGAGGTGTAAAGCTTCGTTTGAGGCGTAGGAAAAGAACGAATATCGCCTTATTTTCTTTTCCAAAGATGTACGGTGGAGGAAGTCCGGATGTAAAAGCAGACCTGTCGAAGTGGGAGTGGTTCCGTCGTCGGATGGCCTGACATCTATGGTTTGCCCGGGGGCGAAACTGACCACGGTCTCGCTGTCGAAATCGTAGGGTGTCTTTCCGTAATTGATTTTGCATCCTCTTGTGTTTTTAAGGAAAAGTGCGTATATGCCGAATGCCATTCGATGGATAGGTACGTGAGACTCTCCGTCGAATTTCACTATTCCGACGAGAGGGTGACGGGTCTCGAATCCGAAAAAACGGTTGTATTGTTCTACTGTGTCCGCTTTGAATATTTCCATTTTGTCCTGATTTTGATGTCTGCTTTTTTATTACCTCTTTTGGCGGTTTTTGGTGTCTGCAAAGTAAATGATTTTTACTTGATTGTGGAAACGCTTAAAGTCTATATCCGTAATAGGGGTATTTTATCGGGTAATCGAGGTAGCAGTGCAGGGATTGATTGCGTGTAATTTTGCATTGTAATCAAGGGCGCTATATCGAAGTATAAACGGGACTATCTATAAACATTCAGAATCATGTGTAAATCATTAATGAAATCAGCGGTGGCTATGGTTGTCATAGTATTTTTTATGGCTTCGTGTGGCTATAGGGCTTCAAAAGAAACAAAGAATGAAAATATGGATACATTAAAAATCACTCAGGAATGGGACAAAGTGTTCAAACGTAGCGACAAAGTCGAACATAGTAAAGTGGCTTTTCCCACTCGGTTCGGAACGATTGTCGTAGCCGATATGTATAAACCTAAAAATACGGATGGCAAGTTGCCTGCTATCGCTGTCTGCGGGCCTTTCGGAGCTGTCAAGGAGCAGGCGTCCGGACTATATGCGCAGTCTCTCGCTGAACGAGGTTTCCTGACAATTGCGTTTGATCCCTCGCATACAGGTGAAAGCAGCGGTGAGCCACGGTATGTTGCGTCGCCTGACATTAATACAGAGGATTTCAGTGCTGCGGTCGATTATCTCTCGCTACGAGCTGATGTATATCCCGGATGTGTCGGCATACTCGGGATATGTGGCTGGGGAGGCTTGGCGATCAATGCGGCTGCGAATGATCCGCGTATCAAGGTGACCGTCGCGTCGACCATGTATGATATGTGTCGGGTGAGCGCCAATGGGTATTTTGATTCTATGGATGCCGACGCCCGTTATGAAATGCGCCAGCGTCTTGCAGAACAGCGTCTTGCGGATTTGCGTGCAGGTGTCTGTGAGCGAGCCGGTGGGGTTGTCGATCCGTTGCCTGATGATGCTCCGCGATTTGTGAGAGATTATCATGACTACTATAGGACTCCGCGTGGCTATCATGTACGTTCGCTCAATTCAAACGATGGATGGAACAAGACATCGGTTCTTTCGTTTATAAACGCCACTTTGCTGAATTATGCCGGTGAAATCCGGAATGCGGTCATGATCGTACACGGGGAGCAGGCACATTCGCGCTATTTCGGAGAGGATGCTTTCAAGAGGCTCAACGGTGATAACAAGGAACTGGTGATAGTCCCGGGCGCGAACCATACCGATTTATATGACAATATGGAGGTGATACCTTTTGACCGTATAGCAATGTTCTATCATAAAAATATGAAGTAAGTTTTGCGTGAGTAGGCTGCAACGGTCGTTTTAACGATTATGGCAAAATTGAGAAACAGGACTTTTCGTTAATGTAGACAAATGATATGAAGCGCGGTGGCTGATGATGATCAGCCACCGCGTGATTTGGTTATTTTCTATTTAGGGATAATTATTTCATTTCTTATTTTTGATTTTTTCGAGCTGCTTGTCGAGCGCTTCCATGCAGAGGTCGATTGCTTCCTCAAAGGTGTCGGCTGTCTTGTCGGCCACGAGATTCGCTTCCTGCGGGGCAGATAGGCTTACTATTGCCTGTTTGTTGAGGGAAGTCTCAGGTTTGACTACCTTGAGGGAGATTTCGGCGCTCATCACGTCGGGATAGCGTCGGGTCAGTTTCTCAATTTTCTTGTTAATGAAGGAAGTCAGTTTTTCACTGATGTCGAAGTGGATAGCTTTGATGTTAATTTCCATTTTTTCCTCCTTTTTTTAGGGCACGTGGATGTGCGAGTTTATAATTGTTTTGAAGTTCACTGTAAGTGACGTGTGTATATATCTGTGTGGATGCGAGAGAGGCGTGGCCGAGGAGTTGCTGTACGGAGCTTATCGGGGCTCCGGAGTTGAGCATGTCGGTTGCGAAAGAGTGGCGCAATACATGTGGGCTCAGTCTGGTGGCATGGACGTTTTCATTGCTCAAAGTTTGATGTACGACATTGTAGACCAGTTTGCGATAGAGTGGTTTCCCATTTTTCCGCACGAAAAACGCGGCCTGACGGTCGTTTGGTGAGATGCGTGTGTCCGCGGTGGAGTCGCGCAGAGAGCGGTAAGATTCGATTGATTCGCATAGGCCGGGGCCGATCGGTATTATTCTTTCCTTATTACGTTTTCCGAGTACTTTTAGTTCACCTTTGCGGGTGTCGACATTTACATCAAGGAGTCCGACGAGTTCTGAACAACGTATGCCGGTAGAGTATAGTGTATCGATTATGAGTGTGTCGCGCAATGTCGTGAAGTCTGTCCGGTTGTGATTTCCGTCGATGATCCGGGAGGTGTCTTCGGTCCGAATGTAGACGGGCAGGTCTTTAGGGATTTTTGCGAGGGTAAGTCCTGTGGCCGGATTGGAGGTCAAACCATGGTTGCGCATGAGGTAACGGAAAAAAGCCCGCAACGCTGAAGCTTTTCTGCGTATTGTCCGGGGGGAGTTGCCTTGTCGCGAGAGCGAACCTATCCATTGGCGGAGATCGGATGTGCTTACGTCAGATGCCACGAGTGAGTCGGGGTTTCCTCCTGTAGCGAAGGATGCCCAGGCAGAGAGGTCGTTTCGATAGGCGGTGACCGTCAACTGCGAGTAGTTGAGCTCGAGACGTAAGTAGTCGAGAAATTGTTCGATTTGGTTCATAAGTCCCGTGGCGATCGGTTTGTTGAAAGCGAAAATAATAAACTTTGCTGAAAAAAACAATTTTTTTCAGCAAAGTTTATTGTTTGTAATGATTTTTGAGGATCTTATGGGTTGCCTTGTCAGGCCTGATTATTCAGCTGTTCTGATAAGATGTGATTGGATTGAATAATTTTCTGCCGAAAAGGAATCAGGCGGAGGCTGAGGGAGCAAGAAGTGCGGTCAGAGGGAATGCGGCCGTGTATTGGAGGGCTGTCGTTGACCAAGCCGCGTAGTCGTAATGCTCTCCCGAGTGGCCGGCTATGCCGAGGAGCACGACGGCTCCGATTATGAACAAGAGTTCGAAGATTATGGCGGTTATGACGGTGACCATTGCGGGGCTTTTGGCTTTGAAGAGTGGAATGCAGCAGTAGCGCACGATTGTCAGTGAGGGTATAAGCAAGGCGAAGAATACGCATATATATCCCCATGTTTCGGCTATCGGCATGTTTGTTTCGATGAAGTCGAGTTCTTCAAGTATGTCGGGTATTCCTGCGAATGAAAGGAGGCAGATTCCGGCTATGGATGCCAGAATTATCGCTGTAAAAGTGAAAGCAGTGAGTGAAAAAATCACAGCGAAGAATCCTACGATGAATTTTGCGGCTATGGAGAAGAACGTGTTGATGAAGGAGATGAATGCCGATGGGTCTTCGCCAGGGACGGGTGCTGCCGGAGGAGTGGCGTTATTGATGACGGTGTGGCCGATATTGTCGAGGGTGACAGGCTGTCCCTGCATTTCGAGTATTTCTTTGGGAGTACGTGCGACAGGTATCACCATCCAGGCTATCAGGTATACGATGATACATGGCCATGCGTAGGTGCAGATGGTGAGTATGGCGTAGAGGATGCGCATTATGGTGGCGTCCCATCCGAGATATTGTGCGAGACCGGCGATTACGCCTCCGAAAACTTTATGACGGACGTCGCGGTAGAGTCGTTTGGTGATAGGGGGAGGCGGAGGGCCGACGGTGTTGTGTGGTTGCGGTCGTTCTGATTGCGGTGTTCCGTCGTTTGTCCGGGAGGGTTCGTTTTGTTTTTGCTGCGCGTCTGTTTCGGGGGGGTCGGAGATTTCTTCGGGCCGTCCCATGATTTCGATGACCCGGTTTACGTCGTTGATGGTTATGACGTTTGCTCCGAGTTTTATGCGTTCGTCAAAGTGTTCGGATATCCTCGATTCGATGTCGTTGACTATTTCTGCTCCCTCTTCGCCTTGGAATGTGGCGCGAAGTTGTGAAAGGTAGTCGAGCAGAAGCATGTAGGCGTCTTCGTCGATGTAGAATATTTTGCCGTTAATATTTGCGGGAAATGACTTTTTCATTGCGGGAGTATGTTGGAGGGATTTGATATTGGTTTGGCGAGGAGCAGGGTGACTGAGTTGCTGATTTCGTCCCAGGATGATTGCAGTTGTCCGAGAAATTCGAGCCCGGCTGGGGTTATCGAGTAGTATTTGCGCGGAGGGCCTTGCATTGATTCTTCCCAGCGGTAGGATAGGAGGCCGTCGTTTTTTAATCGAGTCAGGAGTGGGTATAATGTGCCTTCCATGACGATGAGGTGTGCGTCTTTCAGTCGCGCTATCATCTCCGACGCATAGGCGTCACCGCGTCGGAGCAAGAGTAGCACGCAAAATTCAAGCATACCTTTGCGCATCTGTGATTTTAGATTGTCGATGTTCATATTTTTGCCTGCTTTCCGTGTTTTTTAATTTTTGAATAAGTCTGTGGCGTGTTGACGATGCAAAGTTATGTATAAGCAAGGTACTATGCAATACATAGTACTATTGTTTAACAATGATTAACGCTGTGATTGTAATGCGATATGTAAAATGGTGTTGATGGCTTTAGAGGGTTTGACGGGTGGTTTTGTCTTAGTGTTGCATGGTTGGGGAATAATTTGTAATTTTGCAATAATATGCGTCAATTGTTTGTTAGATTGATGTTTTATTAAAGATAAAACTTACATTTTAATAATATGGCCGGAGTGCGGTCCTTTTCCGGGATCTGTGTGGGGTCGAGATAAAAGTAAAAAATTTTATGTCTTCTGATTTGTTGCGTGGAATGGGTGTGGCTCTTACCACGCCTTTTATGGATAACGGTGATATCGACTATGGATCGCTTGACGCGCATCTTGATTATCTGATTGACGGAAAGACGGATTATATTGTGGCTCTCGGCACTACGGCCGAGACTCCGACTTTGTCGGCTGACGAGAAGCACAAGCTTGCTCTGCATATATTGGATTATGTTGACGGCCGTTGTCCGGTGGTTGTCGGTATCGGTGGTAATTGTACCGGTTCTATAGTGGAGGAGTTGAGAAGGATGGAGAGGCTGTCGGAATTCGCAGCGATACTTTCTGTGGTTCCTTATTACAATAAGCCGACTCAGGAAGGTATGTATCGTCATTTTGCGGAGATAGCGAAGGCGTCGCCTGTGCCGGTTATATTATATAATGTTCCTGGTCGTACCGGAGTTAATATTAATACGGATACGATCATACGTCTTGCGTCGGATTTCCGCGGGAAGATCATAGGCATAAAGGAGGCGAGCGGAAATATGGAGCAGGCTCAGAATGTGATGACCCGTAGGCCTGCCGGTTTTTTGGTTATTTCCGGAGATGATTCGCTCGCCCATTCTATGATAAGGCTTGGCGGAGACGGTGTGATATCCGTGTTGGGTAATGCTTATCCGCGTCAGTTCGCTGAGATGATACATCGCAGTCTCGAGGATGAGACGGCTGAGTCCGCGGCGCGGCTTCACCAACAGTTTTCCGCGTTGTATTCTCTGCTTTTCAAGGATGGAAATCCGGCGGGTATAAAATGCCTGTTGCATTTGCTGTTCCCGTCGTATAGGGAGGTGCTTCGCTTGCCGTTGGTTCCGGTGACGGATGAAACCCGCAGGGGGATGCTGGAGGAGCGTTTGTAGTGGCGCTTGACGGCCTGGATGAATAATCAGCAAAACACGCGAGGCAGCCTTTAAAAGCTGCCTCGCGTGTTTTGCTGATTTAAGTATTGGGTGTGTGTTTATTTTTTACGCGTTCTGCGTTTTTTGGATGCGTAATTTTTCTTTGCTTTTCGTTTTGCCGGGGCATATTTCTGGGATTTTCCGTATGTGCGTTTGTCGAAAGCGAATATGTCTTTGTGAGGCACTTGGTTTTCGAAATCGATGATTGCGGCAGGGTTGATCGGTATGCCGAGGTAGCGTGTCTCGAAATGCAGGTGGGGGCCTGTGCTGCGGCCTGTGTTGCCTCCGAGCGCTATCGGGTCTCCTGCTTTGACGAATTGGTTGGGTTTTACAAGGAAGCGGCTGAGGTGGCCGTAGACGGTTTCAAGCCCGTTGTCGTGACGTACGATTACGTAGTAACCATAACCTCGTCCTTCGTATTTCGTGAGTCTGATTTTTCCGGAGAATGCAGCGCGGACGGTGTCTCCAACTTGGAGTTTAAGATCTGTGCCGTAATGCATACGGCCAAATCGCGAGCGATATCCATAATTCGAGGTGATGTGTCCGGGGCACGGGGATTGGAATTCCGATACGTCGATATCGTGGTGGTCTGGGATTGTGACTGCGTTCCCGTAGGGGTTTACGCTTTCGCTGTTCCAAAATGTGTTGAAGATCTCGTTGTCCATCGCGGCTTCGCGCGCTTTTACTTGATTGAGAAGGATGTTGTTGTTCTCGATCTTGAATGGATTGACTGAGGGGCGTTGGTTTGCTATGAGTGTGTTGTGCTGCTTTGTGTGCGATGCGGGCAACTTTAGTTGTGCCTGAGCCTGAAAAGCGGCGGTCGAGGCGAGTAATGTAATGAGGAGTGTATTGAGTGTTGGAAATTTCATTTTGAATGGAGGTTTTTCCGGCTAAAATGAGGAGTGAATAATTATTGGTATGTCGATCGTGTTATATGGTCTGTCTAAAGTTGAATCTCTGCGTCTTCATAGTAGAAAGGCGTCGAGTAAGGGAGTCGGTCAAAAATTTCATCGTCAAGAAAAAATCGTTTTATTTCAATTTCTGCATCGGCTTGCGATGATGAGGCATGAATGATGTTTTCTTGTCCGGACATGGAAAAGTCTCCGCGGATAGTGCCGGGGGCTGCGTTGCGACCGTTTGTAGATCCTGTCATAGAGCGGACGACGTTTATTGCGTCAACCCCTTTGAGGCACATCACGATTACTGGAGAGGCTGTCATTGATGCAATAATCGAGGGGAAGAATGGTTTGTCCACAAGGTGGGCGTAATGTCGGCGCAGAATCTCTTCGGAGAGTTTCATCATTTTCATGCCGGTTATGATTAGGCCTTTCTGCTCGAAGCGGGAGAGTATTCTGCCGACAAGAGAGCGCTCTATAGCTGATGGCTTGAATATGATTAGAGTCTGTTCCATTTTTGCGTTTAACAAACGTTTACTTTTTTGTTTCGAACATCCCAAATTTAGTCATTTTGAGCATATTGTAAAAATGAAAGAGTATTGAAATGCCGGCATTTATTGAAATATGGTTGTAAAATCGGCTCTAATGAGCATATTTATAGAGGTTTATGCTGTAGTGTGAAAATACTATAAAATATCGCAATGCTATTTCACATTTTATTTTATAGTGAAAATATGTAAAATATTGTAACTGCCGGTGTCGGTTTTTTAATATTTAAGGTCTTCTTTGGCTTTATAGCGTTTATGATTAAAAAATCGGATCACATGAAAATGTGATCCGATTTTTTAATCATTTTATATCAAATGATAAGAAATTCATTTGTGGGCGCTGAGGGATTCGAACCCCCGACCCTCTGCTTGTAAGGCAGATGCTCTGAACCAGCTGAGCTAAGCGCCCGGGAAATGAGTGGGATATCCCCGGATTGGTATTATCTTAAAGCGAGAAAACTTGTATTTGTGGGCGCTGAGGGATTCGAACCCCCGACCCTCTGCTTGTAAGGCAGACGCTCTGAACCAGCTGAGCTAAGCGCCCTTTCTCGCCTAAAGCGTTGCAAAGGTAGGAATGATTTTTGAATTGACCAAATTTTTCGAGATATTTTTATTCAAAAAATGAAAAATATTAGTTTTTTGGTTGGAGAAAGAGAAATAAAGAGGTGGTATGGCCTATTTTAGCGAGTAGTGTTTTTTGTTGAAAATGAATGTCGCATTGTGGGGGAGACTTCTTTTGAGGTCTATGATGTCAGCGGGATTTATCGGGACAGCGCGGTATCGTGTCTCAAAGTGGAGGTGAGGACCTGTAGAGTTGCCACTTTCGCCTCCGATGGCTATCGGTGTTCCAGCTTCAATGCAGCGTGAGGGGACTACAAGAAAGCGGTCAAGATGGGCATATAATGTCTGGAGTCCGTTTGGATGCGTGATGAGGATGTAATAACCGTAGCCATTTTTGTCGTAGCGGGTGAGGGTTATCGTTCCGGGGAACGCTGCGCGGATTGTGTCACCGGTGCAGATGCCTATGTCTATGCCGCGGTGTGGTCGTTTGAAGTTGGTGCGATAGCCGAATGGGGATGAAATTCTGCCTTTGGCGGGCATGACGAATTCGCTTACGTTTATAGGTATGTCTCCATTCGGGATGTCTGAGCGTAGCAGGGCTGCGGAGTTGCCTCCGAGTATCTGTGGGTTGTCCGAGCCGTTGTCGAAGAGATCGGACATGTAGTCGAGGGTGTTTTCAACCGCGGTTGTCTGTCGAGGCAAAGACATAGCGTCCATTGACATTATTATTTTGTCGAAAGCTATATCAATATCCGCGGTAAGGGTGTCTCCGCTGATTTTCATTGGCTCTGACGCAGACAGGGTTGTATAAGCTGTGATCAGGCCGATGGCAATTAGACGTCTGGAATGTTTCAATTCGGTGGAGCTATTTATCGCTTAACTGTGATTTGATGGAGTCCAGGTAGCCTGCGGACAGTATCTTGACGGATGCCGCGATGACCGCGACTAGTATGAATCCGATGATGATTAGTGGTTTTGACGGTTTTGACGGTCTTAGCGGTACGGTGGCCGGCTCCACGGTCGCATATACCGGTGTCGTTTCCTGGACTTTGGCTTTGGCGACTTGGAGTTGTTGCGATGTCTGGTTGAAAAGGGAGAATGCGAGTTGTGCTTCGTTAGTGAGACGGTCGCGCGTCACTTGTGCGGAGTGAAGGGTTATGCCCTGGTTGCGGTCGAGGTAGTCAGCGAGTTTTTGTTGTGCGGTATAGTAATTTGTGCGTGCTTCGTCATTGAGCTGTCCGACGTATTCGAGATCCTTGCGGGCTTTGGAGGTTCTGTAGTCGGTAATGAATGCTTGGAGGTGGGCGGCTACGGTGTCAGCCATCATGGCTGACACTAGGGGGTCTTGCATGGTGACGGAAATCGTGTTTACGCCTGTCTGTTGGTCGTAGGTACATATGATGCGTGAGGATATCGCGCCTTTTATCCCTGCTTCTTCTATGGTGAGGCTGAACGGGTCGGTTTTGGTTTCTCCCGCGTTCTCCGTGGCGCTGTCTCTGAATATAGAGGCGATGGCGCTGACAGCTTTGCGGGGAAGAGAGATGACGGTCGACCACCATGGTGATGATATGCGTGTGCCCATGTATTCGCGTACGGTGCACGTAGTGTCGCTTTCAAGTTCTTTGACAGGAACGTCGAAGAGACCGACGACAAATGGTACCGACGATACCACTTCGGGATAGAGCGCGGGCATGACAGCGTCGCCACCGTTGTTTTGTCCACCGCCTATACCGGCTATCGCTGCGAGAGCTCCAAGCCCTTTGCCGGATGAGTTTCCGTTGCCTTCAGAGGCGAGTTTTATTGTAGTGGTGTATTCTTTGGGGATACTGAAGGCTACGATAAGTCCTATCACGGCTCCTGCTATCGCGAATATAAATATAGTCCGACGCGATTTCCATAGTTTTGATGCCAGTTCGAGGAGATCGATTTCTTCGTCGTTGTTTTGTGGTGATTCGATGGGGGCTTTTTCGTCGCGCATATATTAAACGGGATGAATGGTTGTCGAAATGAATGTTTTTAGCCGTTGTTTATTTAAACATTGTGGCGAGTGCGGCAGCCATGGTTCCGAGGGAGCCGAGAGAAGATGCTATTGTAAGGGCTTTCGTCCAATCGAATTTGTTTTTGTCGGGTTTTGAAGGCACGATTATTTGGCATCCCGGTTCGACAGGCGTGTTTTTCTTAGCTTTGGAAACCATGCCGTTCATATAGACGATGAAGACTTTTCCCTTGTTTGCGCGGTTGCCGTAGCCACCTGCGAGATTTATGTAATCTTTTACTTTTTTACCAGGTTCGTATGTGACGGTATTGGGCACCATTACGTCCCCTGAAATTTTTACTGTGCTGATGTGTTCCGGCACGAAGAGTCGGTCGCCTTCGCGTAGCACTATGTCGTGTGCGCTCCCTGGTTGGGCGAGAGCTTTTTCGAGGTCGATTCCTACGGAGTAGGTGTCGGCTAATTGCAGTTTGTTGATGGATATCGAATCTGATCCGGAGCTACCTCTTGCAAGGCGTATGGTTTCGTCGCGGGCTGTGATCTCGTCTTCTGTCATCTTTCGTATGAGGTGCGCTCCACGCACGTAGGCTTCCGAAGTAAGGCCTCCGGCTCTTTTTATCAGTGAGCTGATGCGTTCGTTGCGGTTTTTGAGCACATAGCCTCCGGTAAACGTGACTTCTCCGTCGAGGTTGACAAACTGTTGCGGGACGTATGTCGGGCTTTTGCGTACGATCACGATGTCGTATGGTTTAAGAACAAAATCGTTGTCCGAACCCATTAAAAGACCGTCTTTTAACGCGAAGGAAAACACCTGGGCGATCTGTGGTTCTGAAGAAGTCGCCATTGGATCAACTATACGTCGGGAGACGTCGACTTTTGCTTGCGAGGCGCCTTCGAGCAGGCCTCCGGCCGCGAGGATGAGATCTTCGATGGATGTGTTTTCCGCGTATGGATAGTTGCCAGGGTTGGCTACGTTTCCATTTATGGTGAATCCTCCACGTTCGAAGATGTCTTTGGTGCTGGAGATGACAAGAATGTCGTTGCGTTTTAGTGTCACGTCCGGGGCGGAGCCTGAGAGTATGGCTCCAAGGTCGACGGATTGTGTCATGAGTGTCATGTCCGGGCCTTCGCGATAGAGTAGCGCGCGGGTCTTATAGGCGTCGTCGGCAAGTCCGTCAGCGTTGCGGATGAGGTCGCGGATGGTCGATATGCCTGAACCGAGCGAATACATGCCCGGGCGCATGGCGGCTCCGCGGAGTTCGACACGGTTGCTGTAACGGTCGAGCGTAGTTCCGATGGTCACTATGTCTCCGTCCCGGAGGCGGTATGAGCCGAATTCGCTTTCGGAGATATTGAACAGTTCTTTCTCGCGGCCGTTCAGTCGTGCCAGTCGCACCATTTCGGTGTATGCGTCACCAGTAAATCCTCCGGCATATTCAATGGCTTTGGAGAGGGTTTCACCGGGTTTTATCTCAAAATACATGGGGCGTTTTACGTTGCCGATGACGCTGACAAGCTGTCCGTATGCCGGAACCATGATCATGTCGCCTTCCTGAAGACGTATGTTGCCTTTCTGGCTTCCGTTGAAAAGGAAGTCGTAAATGTCGATCTCAGCGATGCGTTTGCCGTTGCGGTATACTTCGACGTTTCGCATCGAGCCGATGTCGTTTATGCCGCCTGCTTTGTATAGCGCGTGGAAAACGTTCGAGAATGGGGAGAGCCGGTATGTGCCGGGGGTGGAGACTTCGCCCATTATATCGACCTGTATGGTGCGTAATTGTCCGAGTGTCACCGATATGTCGGTGGATTCGCTCTCTACTCCGGAATATTTTGAGGCGAAGGCCGAGCGTATGTGGTTGTTGGCTTCATTTATTGTCATTCCGTTCAAGTAGAGCGGTCCGAGCTGCGAGATCATGATGCTGCCTTCGGGTGATATGGTGCGTCGGAGATGGTCTTCGCTCACTCCCCAGATGTCGATGATTATTTCGTCACCGGGGCCGAGACGATAATTTTGTGGTGTGGCTGCGTTTTCGTTGGGTTCGAATGTCAGTTGCCGCGAATTGAACACTTTGTGCCCGAAAACCTCTCGGGTCTTCTCTCCGTCGTTGTCCGAGCGGTCCATGTTTTCGACAAGATCGTCAAAATTGCCGTTTGGCTCGGTTTCGGTGTTTCGGCGGGTGCGGGCGCCTATATTTTTATTGACCTCGTCGGTGGCGGCACTCTCCGAGGATTCGTGGCGCGCTTTTATGCGGTTGACTTGATCGGGTGTTACTCCTTTGGCTACGAGTTCGCGACCTATCTGCTGCTCTGATTTTCCGAGCGCGGTCTGCTGTTTGATGTAGTCCACGACTTGATCGTCGGTCATGTCGGCTGAAAGTTGAAATGAGCAGGCCAACATGATTGATGTCAGTAATAACGTTTTGATTTTCATAAATTTGGTCGAGTCGTTGTTGTCCGTATATAGTGCGGTGGTTTGAGCCATATCCGGATATTCGACGCAAAATTAGTAATTCTCAGCGGTTTATGCAAGGGTTTGCCAATGTGTTTGAATGTTGTTTTTAATGTCGCGTCGGGGATGGATATTGCAAAGATTTTGTGTTAAATAATGTTTCGTTGATTTAAATTTTTATGACTCTAAGAAGCCTGTTCGGGAATAAATGCTTACTTTTGTGAGGTAATTTAGAAAAGTATGGCTGCCAACCTTCAGCAACGGATTGAAAAAATCGAGGCCAAAGCCGCGCTTATGATAGAGCGATACGAACTGATGCGTCAGGCCAGGCAACGAGCTGAGGCTAAAGTGGAGGAGCTTGTCTCCGAGATAGGACGGCTTGAGCGTACTATCGCAGAAATGAGCCGACAGATAGAATATCTTAAGGTTGCATCGGTGATGAGTCCGGACCACAGGGATGTTGAGGCGACAAGGGCCGTGCTTTCTGAATTAGTGCGCGAAATCGACAAGTGCATCAATCAGTTAAGTATTTGATGACTGAAAAGATTCTTAATATATCAATCCGTATAGCCGACCAGCCGCGTATGCCTTTGCGTATTCCGGCAGGACAGGAAGAAATTGTCCGCCGGGCGGAAGCGAACATAAACGAGCTTTGGCGTAAATGGTCGGCCATGGGTGATTTCAAAGATAAATCCTCGGCCGAGATTCTTGCCATGGTGACTTTCAGGTTTGCCCAGCTATATTTCAGTGCGGAGGAGACATCCGCAAGGGTTGACAAGTCCCTCGAAGAGCTTGAGAAAAGTCTTGACAGGCTTGTTCTCGGTCTTGAGCCTGATTGACAAAGATGCGGCAAGAGAGCCGCTGTTGCGCGGATTGCCCCACCGGGCAATCCGAAATGACGAATTCACGCACGCTCGCCCCCTATAGTCATTCCTGCCTCAGATTTGATGTGGAAATGGTGAAGGCAAGGGTCGGGACGTGCTGTTTTTATTACGAGATATTTAATAACATATAAACTACAGTAATCCTAATTTAGAATATGAGTATATTATTTTACATCTGCGCAGCGCTCATAGGAGCTGCGATAGGGGTTGTCGTTCTTGTAGCTGTGCAGCGTTCCACCGCGCGTTCGCGGGCCCTCACGATAATCGAGGACGCAAACCGCGAGGCGGAGGTTATCATGAAAGACAAATTGCTTGAGGCCCGCGAACAGGAGCTTAAGATCAAATCCGAGGCTGAAAAACAAGCGAATCAGCGCATGTCGCGCATACAAAGCGAAGAGTCCAAACTGAAACAGCGTCAAGCTCAGCTTAATCAGCAACAGAGCGAGAATGCACGTGCCCGCAACGAAAACGAGCAGACCCGTCAGAACCTTGAAGCCCAGATGGCTGTAGTAGACCAACGCAAGGAGGAGCTTGATCGTTTGCGTCGTACAGCGCAGGACACGCTTGAGCATATATCCGGTCTTTCAAGTGACGAAGCTAAAGAAAAGCTGATCGAATCGTTGAAAGACGAGGCCAAGACGGCTGCAAGCGCGTATATCAACGATATAATGGACGAGGCCAAGATGACTGCCAACAAGGAGGCCAAACGTATTGTCGTCCAGTCGATACAAAGGCTTGCTACCGAGACTGCGATAGAAAATTCCGTTACGGTCTTTCATATCGACAGTGATGAAATCAAAGGTCGTATCATCGGCCGTGAGGGACGCAATATACGTGCTCTTGAAGCAGCGACCGGAATAGAGATCATCGTTGACGATACCCCTGAGGCTATCGTCCTTTCGGGTTTTGATCCGGTTCGTCGCGAGATCGCTCGTCTGGCATTGCACCAGCTTGTGGCTGACGGTCGCATTCATCCCGCGCGCATAGAAGAAGTCGTGGCGAAAGTGCGCAAGCAGATAGAGGAAGAGATTGTCGAGACCGGTAAGCGTACGGCCATAGATCTTGGCATACATGGATTGCACCCCGATCTTATCCGTATGGTCGGCAAAATGAAATATCGTTCAAGTTACGGACAGAATCTTCTGCAGCATTCTCGTGAGACGGCCAATCTTTGCGCGATCATGGCGTCAGAGTTGGGTCTTAATCCTAAAAAGGCTCGTCGCGCCGGTCTTCTTCACGATATAGGAAAAGTGCCTGACGAGGAGCCGGAACTGCCCCACGCACTTCTTGGTATGAAGCTCGCAGAGAAGTATAAGGAGAAACCTGAGATATGCAATGCTATAGGCGCTCACCATGACGAAATAGAGCAGACATCGCTTTTGGCGCCCATCGTGCAGGTCTGCGACGCTATCTCCGGAGCGCGTCCAGGAGCGCGTCGTGAGATCGTTGAGGCGTATATCAAACGATTGAATGATCTCGAGCAACTCGCTCTTTCATATCCGGGTGTCATAAAGACTTATGCGATACAGGCCGGACGTGAACTCCGTGTGATTGTCGGGGCCGACAAGATCGACGATGTCGAGACCGAAAAGCTTTCAAGCGAGATTGCCCGTCGTATACAGGACGAGATGACTTATCCCGGGCAGGTTAAGATCACAGTAATACGCGAGACCAGATCCGTAAGCTTCGCTAAGTAAGGGAGGTGTTATGGAAGAAAAAGATAGAAGGTGTCCCCGAGGGAAGCTTCATTGCCATAATTGGCTTGAAGATATTCCTGGAGGTGTGGCCGACTTCGATATAATCGAAGTGCAGTTTAAAAACACGCGTAAGGGCTATTATCGCAATTCCGCAAAGCTTGATCTTGAAATCGGTGATACTGTGGCTGTTGAGGCTATCCCCGGTCATGATATAGGGGTTGTCACCCTGAAAGGTCGCCTTGTCGCCCTGCAGATGAAACGTGCGAATATCAAGCCAGACGCTGAGATCCGTCGTGTTTTCCGCAAGGCCAAGCCGGTGGATATTGAGAAATACGAGGAGGCCAAGGCGCGTGAGAATGACACAATGATACGCTCGCGTAAGATTGCGGAATCGCTTCATCTTAATATGAAGATAGGTGATGTGGAGTATCAGGGTGACGGAAACAAGGCTATATTCTATTATATCGCTGATGAGCGCGTTGATTTCAGGCAGCTTATAAAGGTGTTGGCTGATACGTTCAAGGTGCGTATAGAGATGAAGCAGATCGGTGCGCGTCAGGAAGCCGGCCGTATAGGCGGTATAGGATCTTGTGGGCGTCCTTTGTGTTGCGCGAGTTGGATGACAAATTTTGTTTCGGTCGGTACGAGTGCTGCTCGTTATCAGGATATATCGTTGAATCCGCAGAAGCTTGCCGGACAGTGCGCAAAGTTGAAATGCTGCCTTAATTTTGAGGTTGATGCCTATGTGGAAAGTGTGCGCCGTATGCCTTCACGCGAGGCAAGGCTCGAAACGGCCGACTCGACGTACTATCATTTCAAGACAGATATCTTCAAAAAGGAAATCACATACTCGACAGACAAGCAGCTTGCCGCCAATTTGGTCACAATCGATGCTCAGAGGGCGTTTGAGGTGATAGAGATGAACCGTCGCGGAGAGAAGCCTTTGCAGCTTATGCGCGACGGAGACGAGAAACCGGGATTGAAGGGCAAGCCCATAGATCTGGCTTCGCAGGACGATCTTACGCGTTTTGACAAAAGCAAGAAGAAAAAACGTAAGAAAAACAAGTCCGCGGCATCCTCTGCATCTTCGTCCGCGGACGAAAGCAAGTCTGAAAAGAAAAAGGAAAATAGCGGCAATGAATCGGTTTCTTCGGCTTCCGGTGGTGATGCTGGTATGGTTCATGCAGGGCAACGAAAGCCACGCCCGCAGAAGAATCGCGGTCAGCGACGGCAGAACTCCGATACATCTTCCGGAGGCGAGTCGCGTCCTTCGCAGGATTCGCGTGGCGGCAGCGGGGAGTCCGGAAATATGGAAGGGAGGCCCAAGCGTATTCCAAAGGCTTTTCGGGACAATAGGGAATGATACGGATTGTTTTTTATATATCTATGCTCATACTGACAGTCGTTCTTCCGGGGGCATGTGCTCCCGGAGAGCGCGACTACAGCCGTTGGCGGAACTTGCCTTCTGAGGGATGGATGTATGCCGATACCGTTTCCCTTGTGCCTGTAGATACAGCGTTGGTCGGTAATGACTCTGTGGTTACCGGAGGTGGCTTGAATGTAGCGTTGAGGCACAGCAATGACTATCCGTTTTCCAATCTTTGGCTTGAGTTGACTTATATTGACGCTAATGGCGGAGCCGTGCGTGATACGGTCAATGTGCGTCTCGCTGATGTTTATGGGCGTTGGCTGGGTATTGGTTTCGGAGCGGAGTATCAGCAGGAGGTGCTTGTGAGTCGGGTCAATATTGATATTACGAAGCCAGTAAGGTTGCGTCATATTATGAGAGTTGATACCCTACGCGGTATAGATCAAGTCGGAGTTTCTGTGATCCGTTGACCCTGTGCCTGAATTGTATTATCACACCTTTTCAATACATTCCGGATTATAACTTTGTGTCATGTGAATTTTCATGATATAAGGTTATTTTTTTATGCGTAAAATCAACAGGATTATTGTTCATTGTACGGCCACCCCTGCCGGTCGTGATGTTGCTGTGGCCGATATTGACTTGTGGCATCGTCAAAGAGGCTTTAAGGGTATAGGCTATCATTATGTGGTCGATCTCGGAGGAGTGGTCCATGCTGGGCGATCGGTGGAAGAGATTGGAGCTCATTGTAGGGGATATAATAGAGGGAGCATAGGTGTGGCTTATGTCGGTGGGTTGAGTGCGGACGGGAAGACGCCTGCCGACACGCGCACCGATGCCCAAAAGGTAGCGTTGCGGGCTTTTGTCAATGAACTTAAGCGTATTTATCCCGATGCTACAGTTCATCCCCATTCTGAATTTGCGGCCAAGGCCTGTCCCCTGTTTCGATCCGGTTCACGACCTTTAAGGGTAGTATGAAAAAAGACGGACTCTGTCATCGCGACAGAATCCGTCTTCCCCTTTTTCAAGGGTTGTATTTTTATTTATTCATCATTTCTTTTCAATGTTATCAGTCGATTTCCTCGTCTGCTTCGTAGCCGCCCATTTCGCGGATAGCGTTCTTGAGCATTACGTACTGTTTGAATAGATGATTGACGGGGACTTCTCCCTTGGTGTAGTCGTGCATCGGGCTCTTGAGGAAGAAACTTAGGAAACGCTGAGTGCCGTAGCGGCCGGCGCGGGCAGCGAGGTCGCTTAGCAATACGAGGTCGAGACAAAGAGGCGCTGCGAGAATAGAGTCGCGGCAGAGGAAGTTGATCTTTATCTGCATTGGGTAGCCCATCCATCCGAAGATGTCGATGTTGTCCCATCCTTCTTTATTGTCGTTGCGTGGAGGATAGTAGTTGATACGCACTTTGTGATAATAGCCTTCGTGGCCGCCTACTTCTGCGCCACCGCAATTTGCTCCGTAAAGGTCAGGTTGCTCTTCCGGTACGAGGATCGATTCAAGTGTTGATAGTTTCGATACCTCTTTAGTGCGGAAGTTAGCTGGTTCGTCAAGTACGAGACCGTCACGGTTGCCGAGGATGTTTGTCGAGAACCATCCGTTAAGGCCAAGGCAACGAGTGCCTATGATTGGCGCGAAGCCTGATTTTACAAGTGTCTGGCCTGTTTTAAAGTCCTTTCCAGCGATAGGCATGCAGGTTTTTTCGCTGAGTTCCCACATTGCGGGGATGTCAACTGTGGTATTGGGTGCGCCCATGATGAAAGGTGCGCCTTCGGTGAGGGCTGCGTATGCATAGCACATAGAGGGGGCTATGTTTTCGCGGTCGTCAGCCTTCATTGCGGCTTCAAGGTCAGCAAGCGTATTGTGGATTTTTTCGTTTACGGGTACATAAACTTCTGTCGATGCTGCCCAAAGAACGACTACGCGGTCGACACCGGATTCTTTTTTGAAGTTGCGGATGTCTTCGCGGAGAGCTTCGACCATTTCCCAACGGGTCTTGCAGGCTTTTACGTTGTCACCGTTGAGGCGTGATGCGTAATTGTGGTCAAAAGCGGCTTTCATGGGGACGATCTTCTCAAGTTCGTCCTTTACCGGATTGATGTCTTTTTCTTTGAGGACTTCTGCGTTTATCGCGCTTTCGTATGCGTTGTCTGAATAAACGTCCCATGCACCGAACACGATGTCGTTAAGGTCTGCGATGGGGACGATGTCCTTGTATTGGAGATATTTTTTATCAGTGCCTTTGCCAACACGAATTTTGTCATATTGGGTCATAGCACCGACGGGTTTTGCAAGACCTTTACGGGCCATAAGGACACCGGTCATAAACGTGGTTGTTACAGCGCCAAGTCCTACTACGAGTACGCCGAGTTTGCCATCGGCGGGTTTAACAGTAGATTTACTCATGATTCGGTTACTAACTAAAATAGTAGTGTTTATTAAGGTTATATTAAATTCTGTATAATATATAGCTCTCTCAGCTGTTATGATGCTTCTTCACGATTGAGCCTCCAAAAGTACTGAGTTTTTTTTGATTGTGAAATAATTTTTATTTAAAAAATATCCCGTAAATGCTAATACTTATTAATAATTGGTTTGGATAGATAAATAATCGTAAAAATACGCTGCTTTATATGATGTAGTGTGAATGCTTGTTAATATGGCAGATTTTGTTGTATTGTACTTGTATGATGTTTTGTATATCTTATTAACATATATTAATATAGCGTGGCTGATTGGCAACTATTCAAAAAGTAAAAGGCACACCGGATGGCGTGCCTTTTACTTTTTATGATATGTTGCTACTCGACAGTCCAGGTTTCTCCTGCGACTACCATATCGCGTAGCGACGAGAAGTTTTTGCGTTCGCGTACCTCTGTGATCTGAGCCTCGATATCTTCGTTATAGACCGGAGAATCGACATCGCGTATCACACCAAGTGCCAACGGCAGGTCGTGGCCGTCCATCATGGCGAGTTGTTGGTGTAGGAAGTTGGTGGGTGTATGTGCGTCGTGGACGAGCACGTCATCAAGAGTGTAGCCTCCTTCTCCGACTTTGACAGCCTTCAGCAGAAAGCCGTCGCGGACGAGTCCCATTTCCTTGTCTTTGCCGAAAAGCATCTTTTCACCGTGGACCAGATGGATCGTACGTTCTGCGCGGTGTTCCTTGTCTGTGATGAAATTGTGGATGCCGTTGTTGAATATCACGCAATTCTGAAGCACTTCGACAACAGATGTCCCTTTATGACGTGCGGCGGCTACAAGAACCTCCTGTGAAATCTGCAGTTCGACGTCTATGCTGCGTGCAAAAAAGTTACCGCGTGCACCGAATACGAGTTCCGCTGGTATGAACGGATCTTCCGTTGTGCCGTAGGGAGAGGATTTGGAGACGAAACCGCGGTCGCTTGTAGGGGAGTATTGCCCTTTTGTCAAACCATAGATTTTATTGTTGAACAATATCATGTTGATGTCGACGTTGCGTCGTACGGCATGGATAAAATGGTTACCGCCTATGGCGAGTCCGTCACCGTCACCTGAAATCTGCCATACACTCATGTCGGGACGTGCTACCTTAAAACCTGTGGCTATGGCCGCGGCTCGTCCGTGGATGGTGTGGAATCCGTAAGTGTTCATGTAATAAGGTAGACGCGAGCTGCAACCGATGCCTGAGATCACTGCGGTCTGATGAGGGGGGACACCGACAATGGCCATGGCCTTATGGAGAGAATTGAGGATAGCGTGGTCACCGCAGCCGGGACACCAGCGCACGGATTGGTTGCTCTTGTAGTTGGCGGGAGTATATTGAGTCTGTTCCATGGTTATTTGTCCTCCATAATTTTTGTTACTTGATCGACGATTTCGCTGACGAGGAATGGTTGCCCCTGTATTTTGTTTATACGCTCGATGTGAAGATCCGGGAATTTTGCTTGCAGATAATCTGCGAACATTCCGGTGTTAAGCTCAGCCACGATCACACGTTTGTAGCGATGCAGGACTTCGGAGGTGTTTGAAGGGAGAGGATTTATATAATTAAAGTGAGTGAAATCTACGGGGCGACCATTGGTTTTCAGTTCGCCTGCGGCTGTGCGCAGATGGCCGTATGTTCCGCCCCAGCCTATAAGGATGGTGTCTGTCTCACCGCCCTCGAGCACCTGGAGTGCTGGTATGTCATTGGCGATACGTTCGATTTTTTCGCGACGGGCCATGACCATTTTCTCATGGTTGACAGGATCGGTCGAAATCGCTCCGGTATTGTAGTCTTTTTCAAGGCCTCCTACTCGGTGTGCCGCACCTTCTGTTCCGGGTATGGCCCAATAGCGAACCATGTCGCTGTCCTTACGGGTGTATGGTTGCCATGCCTCGTCGATGTGAGACGGATTGAGCAACGGTGGATGTATTTCCGGCAGTTCCGATGCCTCGGGTACTCTCCATGCACTTGAGCCGTTGCCAATGAATGCGTCAGTCAAGAGTATGACCGGAGTCATGTGCTCCATAGCTATACGTGCGGCCTCGAATGCCATTGTGAAACAGTCGGTAGGGGTTGACGCGGCTACGACAGCGAGAGGTGATTCTCCGTTGCGGCCATAGAGAGCTTGCATGAGGTCGGTTTGCTCTGTCTTTGTGGGAAGTCCGGTTGACGGCCCTCCGCGTTGTACGTCGACGATCACCAACGGAAGTTCTGCTATTACCGCCAGACCTATACCCTCGCTTTTGAGCGCGAGACCAGGGCCGGAGGTAGATGTGACAGCGAGATTTCCAGCGAAAGACGCGCCTATGGCCGAACATACGCCTGCGATTTCGTCTTCCATCTGCACGGCTTTTACTCCAAGATCTTTTCTTTTTGCAAGTTCCTGAAGAATGTCAGTGGCGGGTGTAATGGGGTAGCTTCCAAGGAATAGTGGTCGGCCGCTCTTTTCGGATGCCGCGATAAATCCCCACGCGGTAGCGGTATTGCCGTTTATATCTGTATATACACCGGGGACAGCATCTTCCGTCTCTATACGATAAGTGCTGACACTTGCATGTATGTTATGTCCGTAGTTATATCCGGCCTCGATAACTTTCGAGTTCGCTTCATAGATGGCTGGTTTTTTAGCGAACTTGCCTTTCAGCATTTTTAACGCGCCTTCGAGCGGACGGTCAAATAGCCAGCATACGAGTCCGAGGGCAAAAATGTTGCGACATTTTAGGATACTCTTGTTGTCAAGACCTGAGTCAGCGAGTGCTGCTTTGGTCATTGTTGTTACAGGGACTTCGACAACTTGGGCTTTGATGTCGAGTTCTTTGAATGGATCTAAGGTTTCAAAAAGAGCTTTTTTCAAATCAGACTCTTTGAATGAGTCGATGTCGACGATCGCCACTCCTCCCGGTTTAAGAAACTTGATGTTCTGCTTGAGAGCCGCTGGATTCATTGCGATGAGCACATCGCAGAGGTCGCCCGGGGTGTGTACGTCGACTCCCACGCTCACCTGAAATCCTGATACTCCGCTTAGCGAACCCTGGGGTGCGCGTACTTCTGCCGGATAATCGGGGAAAGTGGACACTTTGTTTCCTAAGCCCGCTGAGACATTGGTAAAGATGTTACCGGCAAGCTGCATACCGTCACCGGAGTCACCCGAGAAACGTACGACAACTTTGTCGAGGGTCTTGACATTGGTCTTGTCTAACATAATGTTGGATGTTTGTACTTATATTAAGTATGTTATCATGGTTGATTTCCTGAAGGTAGTCAGGTTTGTTCTATTTCTGTGTGTTTGAATGGTCGCCAAAATGGAGTGGCATGGCTTTTCCCGGATGAAATCCACCGGAGTCGTATACGATATTGCCGTTTACCATTGTGAAAACTATCCGGTCCGGTAGAGCACGTCCGATAAGAGGGGTCCATCCGCAACGGCTCGTTGTATCCTTGTCGCTTATTTTGTGAGAAGTGCCATTGTCGTTTCTGTTGACAAGCACGAGGTCTGCGTAATATCCATTTCTGATATATCCTCGTCTGTCTATGCCGAAAATTTGTGCCGGGCGGTGACACATAAGCTCAACGATGTGCTCTATTCCTGCGTCTTCGAGTTGAGGTTCGCTTCTCCATAGTTCAAGCATGGTACGGAGCGAGAACTGCACCATCGGCATTCCGGATGCAGCGGTAAGCGCATCGCCTTCTTTTTGTGACGGAAGATGAGGCGCGTGATCGGTGGCTATGGTGTCGATGCAGCCATCTTCGCGGATTTCCCGGACAAGGGCTATACGGTCTGACGGATCTTTGATTGACGGGTTGCACTTTATGCGTGAACCCAGAGACATGAAATCGTTTCTGTCAAAAATGAGATATTGCGGACAAGTCTCCGCTGTGACTTTTACTCCGTCCGCTTTGGCTTCTTTTATGATTTGGAGTTCGTCAGCTGTGGATATGTGGCAGATATGCAGCCTTGCACCGGTCAACCGGGCGAGTTCTATTGCTTTGCGAGTGGCTTTGATGCATGCCTGGCGAGGCCGTAGATCCGGATGCCGTTCGACGGGGATTGTCCCGTGGTGTTCGCTGAGTAAATTTTCTCGTGATTGACGTATGATTGATTCGTCTTCTGCGTGAACCGCTATGACCGATCGTGCGTTTTTGAAAATCTTTGAGAGAGTTTCAACGTCATCGACGAGCATATTGCCTGTCGATGATCCGAGAAAGAGTTTTATTCCGGCGACTTGTGAATAGTCTGCGTTGAGAAGTTCTTCTGCATTGGAATTTGTGGCTCCGATGAAAAAACCGTAATTCGCGAGTGAGACTTCTCTGGCGCGTTTGTTCTTCATTTCAACAGCCTCCATTGAATCTGTCACCGGCTTGGTGTTCGGCATATCGATGAACGATGTGACTCCTCCGGCCACAGCTGCGCGGCTTTCCGTAGCCATATCTCCTTTTTCGGTAAGTCCAGGATCACGAAAATGTACATGGGTGTCGATCGCTCCCGGTATCAGTGTTTGCCCTTTACAATCAATCGAGACGTCAGCCATGCCTTTTAGTGCATCGAGTGAGTGGCCTCCGGTCGCTGGTAAAGAATCCATAGAGCCTGTTTTGACGATAAACGGCCCTTCGGTCATGACATAGCCATGGAAACTGTGTCCCTCGTTGACGATCTCTGCGTTATATATAAGCGTAGAACACATCTTTCTATGACTTGTTACGTTCGTATTTTGTAAAGATGCTGGACCATTTGAGCCTCATTACCCCGAAGAAGCCTTCGCTGAATATTCCTGAACTCATTTTGGATGTTCCTAACACTCTGTTGACGAATATGATCGGAACCTCCGTGATTCTAAATCCGTATTTATAGGCCAGAAATTTCATTTCTATTTGAAATGCATAGCCTTTAAAACGAATATTGTCGAGTGGTAGAGTTTCGAGCACCTCCCTGCGGTAGCATACGAATCCGGCCGTGGCGTCGTTTATCGGCATACCGGTGACGGTGCGTACGTAGCGTGATGCATAATACGACATCAATACCCGTCCCATCGGCCAGTTGACGACATTTACACCGCTTACGTATCGCGAACCGATAGCGACGTGCGCTCCGCCTTTCGAGCACGCGTCATATAGCTTTAAAAGGTCGTCTGGATTATGCGAGAAATCAGCGTCCATTTCGAACACGAACTCATAGTCGTGTTTCAGCGCCCATTTGAATCCGGCTATATATGCAGTTCCGAGACCTTGTTTGCCAGCGCGCTCAAGAAGATGTAGACGGCCTTCGTGTTTTCGTTGTAATCTTTTTACTATATCAGCGGTTCCGTCTGGAGAATTGTCATCTATAATCAAAACGTCAAAATCCCGGGGCAGTGCGAGAACTGCCTCGATGATCGCGGTTATATTTTCCTTCTCATTATAAGTAGGTATGATAACCACGCTATCAACGGTCTTTTTGTCGGACTGCATAATGTCAGGCCTTATAGAATGATTAATGTTGCAAATTTAGTGAATAAACTTTGACACACGCAATCTTTATCAAGGAAAAATTTTATCTCCCGAAAATAGCTGCGTATTTTGTAATAAGTTCTTTGAATCTCGGGTCATTCCGCAAGGGAGCCACATTTATCTCGGCATCGTTGTTTGCTGTCCAGTTGTAATAGTTGGCATATCCTTTTTCGAGTGATGACGCCATGCATCGAAACGCTTTGTCAAAATCCGAGGCTTGGGCATAAAAACAGGCTCCGATATAGTTTACCTCTCCGTCGTAGTCGTCGGATGTTTCGAGAACGCGTTGCATCCATTGTGTCGCTTCGTCGTCACGTCCGAGCTGACGCAACGCGAATCCGTAATATGATTTGGCATTGTATATGTCAATGTCAGTGTCCATTTCCACCACACGTTCAAAACTTAGACGGGCGTTTTTATCCTGTTTGCGGAAGTTTTTCAGCACCCATCCGCGAAGCATCGCCAACCATGGGTCGGCAGGGGCGTTCATGGTTGCTTCGCTGAGACATACGGACGCGTCCGCGCTGTTATCGAGAGCCAGTTGGGCAAGAGCTTTCGCGATAAGAGCCTCATTGGAATTTGGATCTTTCTCGAGCGCGTTGTCCGCACATGAAAGCGCACTGTCATAATCTTCCAGGGCGCGTTGCACACGTGATTTTATGATATAGTAACGCTCGTTGTCGCGTGTGGCGCTGATAGCATAGTCGATATTAAGCAATGCGGTGTCGAGTTTGCCGAGAGCGTAATAGCACTCAGCGAGAGCTGCGTTGAGTCCTGGATATGAATCAAGGTTTTCGTTTATGATTTTGTCGTAATCGGCTATCGCCGCGAGATAGTTGCAATGTCCTTGTGCGATCATCGCGCGTATAAAATAGAACATGCCGTTGCGTGGAGCCTGGCGTATCGCGGAGGATAATCCGGCTATTACCACTGGATAGTTGGTATGGGAGAGCGACACGAGTTCGCGCAACGCTTTGGGTGTATTGTCCTGATCGGTTGAGATGGCTATGATATAATCGTCGACAGCCCCTTGCTCATTTCCTGCAAGACTGCGAACGGAAGCGCGGCGCATGTAGACTTCACTGTTTGACGGTGTTATTTCTACCGCCTTGTCGCAAAGTTCGTTGGCGAGTCCTAAGTTGTTTTCTTTTACAGCGATACGGGCCAGACCGAACAGAGCCTCCTGACTGCGCGGGTTGTTTTGCTGCAACATGCGGAAGTCTGTTTTGGCTTCGGTGTACCGGCCAAGTTCATAGAGTGCGTATGCTCTTTGGTATATCGCTATATAGTTTTGTGGGTTCAGCGAGAGAACAGAGTTGAGGTCACCGACCGCCTGTTCGTATTTTCGTTGCATCATATAGATGTTTGAGCGGAGCTGGAGAGCTTGCAGACGGGTGTCAGCGTCATCTTCCGACAGATATTTGAGTGAATTGTTGATATCGTCAAGGGCTTTGATGTAGTCACCGAGTCTGTAATATTCGTTTGCGCGTCGAAAGAGCACTTCCGCGTCGTGTGGGTCTTCGTCGAGAAGTTGGTTATATGCCTTCATCATGGCCTCGGCGAGAGGATCAGCCTGTGTTGACTGTGCGGAAGCGCATAAAGAAAATGCTCCTAAAAGGATTGCAAGTGATAGATTCTTGAAGTTCATTGCAAGAGATACGATAATATATATGTGTGATAATTTTTATTTGAAGTCGTTGATTGCAATCCGGATAGCAGACAGCCGTTGCAGAAGCATGGGCATCTGGTCGAGAGGCAGCATGTTGGCTCCATCGCTTTTTGCTTTTGACGGTTCCGGATGGGTTTCCATAAAAAGTCCGTCGACTCCTACCGCCACACCGGCTTTTGCTATTGTCTCAATGAGATCGGGGCGTCCACCGGTGACTCCTGCGGCTTGGTTGGGTTGTTGCAGTGAATGGGTTACGTCAAGGATGACAGGCGCACCGAATTTCTGCATTTCCGGTATGCCGCGATAGTCGACCACAAGATCCTGATAACCGAATGTCACCCCGCGTTCTGTCAATGCGACATTTTCATTTCCGGCGTCACGCACTTTTTGAAGGGCGAAGCGCATGGCTTCAGGGGACAGGAATTGCCCTTTTTTGATATTGACCGCCAGTCCTGTTCGGGCCGCTGCTACAAGCAGGTCTGTCTGTCGGCATAGGAATGCCGGAATCTGGAGCACATCGACAAACTCCGCAGCCATGGCTGCTTCCTCGGCTGTGTGTATATCTGTCACGACTGGTATGCCGAATGTTTCGCGCACTTTTGACAATATACGCAAAGCCTCCAGGTCGCCTATTCCTGTAAACGAGTCAAGTCGAGAGCGGTTGGCTTTGCGGTATGAGCCTTTGAATACGTATGGAATGCCGAACCGTGAAGTGGCGTCAACGAGCTTTTCGGCTATATTGAGAGCCATGGCCTCTCCTTCGATGACGCACGGGCCGGCGAGAAGAAAGAACTGTGGCTTTGATGTGTAGTCGGAAAATGTGAACAATGTCTTGAATTTTTAAGGTTAAATTTTTGTATTGGAGAGAATGATTCGTTTTGTCGATTGGCTGATTGTACAAATCCGTACTTTCAGCCGGTTTATGGACGAACTGCTTGGTCAAGGATGTGGCAGGATGAGAGTGCATATAGCGCAGCGGTTTCGGTTCGCAGCCTGTTGTCGCCTAATGTCACTGGTTGAAAGCCTTTGTCGATCGCGAATTTTATTTCGGACGGGGAAAAATCGCCTTCGGGTCCTATCATGATCATCGTGTCGGTTTTCGGTTTATAGATTTGAGCGAAGTCGACACGGGGGATGGACGAGTCGCAATAAGCCACTACCCGGTTGGCATTTGGCATCATTTCTGTGACTTCACGCAATGGCGTCATCTGTCGGATTTCCGGCATGGAGGCTTTCAATGATTGTTTCATAGCGGCCACAGCTATCTTTTCGAGTCGTTCGACTTTTATTTCCCTACGTTCGCTGTGGGCACACAAAAGCGGAATTATGGTGTTTACGCCTACTTCCGTCATTTTTTCAACTAACCATTCCATACGGTCCATGTGTTTGGTCGGAGCTACCGCTACGGTAAGACAGCTATTCCATGGAAGCGGCATGTCGTTGTGTGACAGTATTTCGACCGAGGCGTGTTTTGGATGTGCGTCGACAAGACGGCAATTAAATACATGGCCACGGCCGTCTATGACCTGTAGGGAGTCTCCTTCCCGCATACGCAACACCTTGACGGCATGACGTGAATCGCTTTCTGGCAATTCCGGGTTTTCGAGTATGTCCGGTGCAAAAAACTGTATCATCTGCTGGTCATTCCGTCGGCTCCTGAATTTTCGTTGTCAGCTACGGCTTTTTCTGTTTGGAGTGACGGTTGTTTATTGTCTTTGAATATTATCATGAAAAGGACGGCTATTACGAGAGCGTAGCCCGAGAATATCATCCAGGATGTCACCCAGCCTTCGTGCTGTGCTTCGGGTGTCGTTTGAGAGAAGACGAAATGATTGACCACCGCTTGTGCGCAAAGCGTCCCGATTGTCGCTCCTATGCCGTTGGTCATTATCATGAATAGACCTTGTGCGCTTGAACGGATATCGTGGGAGGTTTCTTTATCGACATATAGTCCTCCGGACACATTAAAAAAGTCGAAGGCTATACCATAGACTATGCATGAGAGGATGAGAAGCCACAGTCCGCTTCCTGTGTCTCCGAGTCCGAAAAATCCGAAACGTAACACCCATGCGAACATCGACATGAGCATAACTCCTTTTATGCCGAATCGTTTGAGGCAGAACGGTATAAGGAGGATGCATAATGTCTCGCTCATTTGGGAAATGGATATCAGGGCATTGGCGTTGTGTGCCCCCCAGGTGTCAGCGAAAGCGGCTATATTCTCGAAAGACGTTATGAAAGTGTTGCCATAAGAATTGGTGATCTGTAGAGAAACTCCAAGGAACATGCTGAAAATGAAAAATATGGCCATCCGTTTTTGCTTGAAAAGACGGAATGCTTTCAATCCGAGCATATCAGCGACAGAACTTCTTTTATCACCTTTCTTTACTGGACATGCCGGTAGTGATAGAGAATATGAGGCAAGAATAAAACTGAGGGCCGCAGAGGTGACCAATTGCCAGGCGTTTGTCTGGAATTGTGTGAAGTTGACAAACAGCATCGAGCAGATAAAGCCGACTGTACCGAATACACGTATTGGCGGGAAATGTCTGATGGTGTCGAGGCCGGCTTTGTTGAGCGCGTTGAACGCTACAGAATTGGCGAGTCCTATTGTCGGCATGAAAAAGGCGACGGATAAGGTGTATAACGTAAATAGCGGGCCGAACTCAATTTGTGAACTTGTAAGACAATATATTCCGGCCGCGGCCATGAAACAGCCTGCAAGCAGATGGCAGACGCTGAGCATTCTTTGTGCCTGTATCCAACGGTCGGCCATTATGCCGATTACCGCTGGCATGAAAAGGGAGACTATTCCTTGGACAGTGTAGAACCATCCGATTTGTTCTTGCAAACCGTTACGGGCAAGAAAATTTCCGAGAGAGATCAAATAGGCTCCCCAGACAGCGAACTCAAGGAAGTTCATCAGTGCGAGCCGCACTTCGATGGGTCTTATTTTAGCCATTGTAATTTAGTTTTTATGTATGGAGGGATTCAAGATAAGAATTTTTATAGATTGTCTTCCGGATAGTCAAGTGCCGGAGTTTCGCTTTCACCAGCCTCATTCTCCCCGCGTTTGTGTTTTAGGATGGCGGCTACTCGTGAGGCTTCTTCATATTCTTCACGTTCGATCAGACGTGTCAGGGTTTTTTCAAGTTCTTCGATGGCGTAGTTTTCGAGTTTGGGTTCGTCGGATATCGTGGTTTCGTCTGAATTTTTATCGTCGGTGGGATTTTCGTCATCCTCTTTTATCTCCATTTCAAATCCCGTCTCTTCGAGAATCGAAAATGTAGTATATATAGGGGCCCCTGTCCGCATGGCTATCGCGATGGCGTCGCTTGTACGCGAGTCGATGGCTACCGTCCGGTCGCCATCGGAGAATTTCATTTCTGATGAGAATATTCCATCTTCGAATTTATAGATGAAAACTTCTTTCAGTTTCACTCCGAAAGCATGAGCAAAGCTGACGAAAATGTCGTGAGTCATCGGACGCGGAGGTATTATTCCTTCCATCTTGAGCGCGATAGATTGAGCTTCGGACGCTCCGATCACAACGGGAATCCGGTAAGGGCCACCGGCCTGCGCAAGGATAAGCGCGTATGCTCCGGATTGAATTTGGCTATATGATAAGCCCATTACGTTGAGCCTCACTCTGTTTTCGTATTCTGCCATTCTGATCTTGTTTTTCGGTCCGATCTATAGATTCATAACGTTGCGGCCTGTGATAATTCCGCTTCCGTAACATAATTTAGCATCACGGTCATATATTACCCCGAATTGTCCAGGCGCTATGCCCTGCACTGGGGTTTCTGATTCAATGACATATTCACCGTTCTCGATTTTGTTGAGCCTTGCGGGAAGGAAATCGGGAGAATGGCGGTTTTTGAACATTATTTCGACTTCTCTGCATTCTTCCGGCCACGGGTCACGTGTGATCCAATGCATTTCATCGAGGTGCAGAAGGCGACCGTATTGTTTCTCCGTGTCATATCCCTGCGAGACGTATATGACGTTGTCGTGTACGTTTTTTTTAACCACGTACCATGGCCCTCCGCTTAGTCCGAGGCCTTTGCGCTGTCCGATCGTGTGGAACCAGAATCCTCGGTGTTGACCGAGTTTACGTCCGGTCTCGAGTTCGATAATCGGTCCTGGGCGCTCACCGAGATGTCTGCGTATGAAGTCATTGTAATTTATTTTGCCAAGGAAGCATATTCCTTGACTGTCGCGACGGTAGGCGTTTGGCAGACGTGTTTCAACTGCGATTTCCCGTACTTTGGCTTTTGGAAGCTCGCCTATAGGGAAAATAAGATGGCTTAACTGACCGTACGATATGCGGCAAAGAAAGTCGGTTTGGTCTTTTACTCTGTCGACACCTGTACCGAGATAAACAAGTCCGTCGATAAGGTGTGTCGTGGCGTAGTGTCCCGTTGCCGTTTTGTCGAATTCATGACCCCAGCGATCTTCGAAGAATCCGAATTTTATCATCTTGTTGCACATGATGTCCGGATTAGGCGTGAGCCCCTCGCGGACTGTTCTTAGCGCATATTCCATCACGTTGTCCCAATATTCCTGATGGAGGGATACGACATCAAAGGGCAGACCATAGCGACGGGCTATGAAACCGCACATCTCTATGTCTTCTTCGGCTGAACAGTCGCCTTCTCCGTTGTCAAGACCGATACGGATGTAGAACAGGTGCAGATCGTGTCCCTGTTCCATCAGGCGGTGGACAGCCACAGCGCTGTCAACTCCTCCGGAAATCAAGACTGCTATTTTCATTGTCGATACTTGATTGATGATATTTATAATGAATTATTATGATAGATAAACCTTATTTTGGCTTTAATCTATCACACTTCTTCAAGTTCCTCCTCTTCGTATTTGCCTTTTTGGCCGATTATGTATAAAGAGATGAAATAGTCAAGGGATATTTTTCCGGGGCCTGCAAGCAGAAGGTAGATGTAAATTCCGATAAACATGATTGGAAGGTAGCCGGGATCCGTGCTGTCAAGGCCGTATGCCGGAAGGAAAGGAACCATGTCATGCAGGATATAATACTCCGCTGCGATCATGGCGCAGATAGGTGGGATAACGCTTAGTCGTGTCATGAATCCGACCATTATCATTAGAGAGCATATTAGTTCGATAATGATCATTAAAATCAATGAACACTCGGGCGACATGTTGAGAACCGTCGGGAACGAATGGCAGAGAACGCCATAGTTCACAAGGTGACGTATGCCGAACTGAAGCAGCATCACTCCGACAAAAAGTCTGATAAAAAGACGTGCGAGATTGGAATATGTGTAGCCGGATAGCTTTATAAAGCAGTTGACCGGAAGAGAATTATACCAGTTCATGTCAAAATCGGGTATGTCTGCTATCGCTTTTTCAATTGTCGGGCAACATCCAACACCTGTTCGATCTGGAGATGTTTAAAGCGTATTTTATGATTTTTGTCAATGATGTAGAAGTCGGGAGTACCGTTGCGCAGGTCTATGCTTAGATCAGCGTCAGGATTGGCTCCTACAGTCCATGTCGAAGGATAGGACGCCACGGCTTCGCGCCATTCGGCGGTAGGTTCGCATAGAGATATGGAGACTATTTTCGCTTTATTTTCCTGGATCAGTTCGGTCATGGATATGTCAGCGTCGAGCCGTACGCGGGCCATGTTACAGTCATCGCAATCCGGGTCGTTGAAAAACACCACAAGAACTTGTGCGGAGTCGTTGTCAAGGTTGGCTTTATGCCCTTCGCGTGAGGTATAGGGGATGGACGGAGCCGTGCTGCCCACCAATGATTTTTTTAATATCTCGGCCTGATGTGCGAATCGTGCTTTGCGGGCTTTGTCTACGCGTTTGTTGGCGACGATAGCTTCCGCGAAAGGTAGATAGAGTTCGTCGATCCACAATTCGGCTGTGTCTCCGTAGAGCAGTCCTTCAGCGCATTCGGCAATGAAAAGTTGGTCGGACGGTTGCTTTTCAAGTTTTTTTGTGAGGCATTTGACTGAAGCGATAGCGGAGTCGGGTGTCGCGTTTCGGAGGATAGAAATATAGACGTTAAACTCGTTGGCCATCTTGGCTTTCGCGGAAAATGCCTTGCTCAATTCACAGAAATCCCAGAAATGCTTGGCCATGTAATCGCAACGGTTCTGAAAGATCTTTATCGAGTCAGGTATGATCGGGTATGGAAAATATGTGTCGGCCTTGGCTCCGAAGCTAATGCCTATAAAAAGCAATATACCGAAAATCAGTTGTTTAAAATTCATTCGTTTGTGTTGATATAAAATTATGCAATCACAAAGTTAAACAAAATCTCTTAAAAGCGAAAATATAAATGAATTAGCCCGTATTCAGACAAATAAACTCAGAAGACTTCGAAGATAAAGCGTTATGGATAGAATTACCTTGAACTGATCGGAGTGACGGATTTCTTGAGTGTAAACATCCGTTTATGATATTCTTTTCAGTGTATGGGGGCTGTATTGTTCTTCTGGGAGCCTTTGTTTGTGTCGGCCGTAGACTTTTTGGCTTGTTTCATGTATTGGTTGATTGCTGTTTGAGCCGGATATGTAGCCTAAAATTTGATTTTGCAAAGTCAACTTGTCCGTTTGATGAATGTTTGAACAGTCATAACCGGTATAGATACTATAATTATAGTTAACTTTGCGGATATATGGAGACACCGACGTTTACTCTTGAGGAATTTACTACACGTATCGGAGCGGCTATCGCTTCCGATGGTTCGTTGCGTAATGTCTGGGTTACGGCTGAGACATCGGATGTGCGCCGGGCTGCGCACTGTTACCTGGAACTTATTCAGAAACAACCTTCGACGGGAGAGCCTGTCGCGCGAGTCCGGGCTACGATATGGAGGTCGGCTTTTGTGCGCATAGACGCGGATTTTATGGCGGCGACCGGTAGTTATCTTGCTTCGGGAATGAAGGTCAGAGTATTGGTCAGTGCAAATTATCATCCATCGTACGGGTTGTCTCTCAATATAACTGATATAGATCCGGCCTATACGGTAGGCGACCTGATGCGTCTGAGGATGGAGATTCTTTCCCGTTTGAAGCGTGAAGGCGTACTTGATCTGAACCGTGATCTTGAATGGCCGGAGGTGCCTTGGCGGATTGCGGTGATTTCCGCATCGGGAGCGGCCGGTTATGGCGATTTTATACATCAGCTTTATTCCAATTCACGTTGCCTTAGATTCAAGACCCGTCTTTTCCCAGCTGTCATGCAGGGAGTTCAGGCTCCGGTCTCGATTATTTCAGCTCTTGAGGCTATAGCCGCTGATGAATCGGAATGGGACTGTGTGGTGATAATACGTGGAGGTGGCGCCACAAGTGATCTCGCGGCTTTCGAGAATTATGACCTTGCGGCCAATATCTCTCAGTTTCCGTTGCCTGTAATTATCGGTATAGGGCATGAGCGCGATATCACGGTGTTGGATTATGTTGCCAATATGCGCGTCAAGACTCCTACGGCCGCTGCCGAATGGCTGATAGGCCGTGGTGTGGCGATGCTTGAACGTCTTGATGGCCTTGCTTCCGGCATACATCATGAAGCTGCTTCGATGATAGCTGGAGCAAGGGAACAGCTGGCGTATATAGGTGCGAGCCTTCCGCATATTCCACGGCAGGCTGTCGCAAATGCCGGTAAGAGACTTGCGCGCGCGGTTTTGGCTCTTAACGAAAGTGCCGGCTCTCGTTTAAGACCTGAATTTTCACGTATGGATATGATGGCGGAACGACTTGTCTCTGTTTCGTCAAACGTAATAGATGTGCGTCGGGCGCGTCTTGAGGCTATAAACGAATTGATTGACGTGTTGTCTCCGATGGCTACTTTGCGTCGGGGTTATTCGATCACGCGTGTCGATGGCCATGTGGTGACATCTGTGACGTCGCTTTCGGCCGGAATGACGTTGGAGACAACTCTGAGTGACGGCAGTGTGATGTCAAAGGTGATACTCTAACATTCTTTAAATTCATTTAAGAGAATACCCGGAACATGGGTATGTCGCTTTGTGTTATATGGATATGGTATTAACTTAAATGAATTATATTATGAAATCGATGCAGCAGAACATAGCCGACCGTGCGGGACAGTTGTCCGCACAGGCTGCAAAAGTTAGTGCGGAAGCCGCAAAAGTCTCCGCGAAGGCAGAGGTAAAGGCCGATAAGGAGGAAATAAAGGAAAACGTGAAGGAGGTAAAGGAAAAGGTTTCCGATAAGTTGTCAGATGCGAAAGAAAATATATCAGATAAGCTTTCTGATGCAAAGGATGCGGTTTCGGATAAATTGTCAGATGCGAAAGACGCGGTTTCGGATAAAGTAGACGATCTTAAAGACAAGGCTTCCCCGTTTATTGAGAAGTTAAAGGCAGGGGCTGCAAATGCTTTGAATTCGATTGCTGGTTCAGCGTCGAAACTTGCCGATAAGATCGACTGACAAGTTTCAGTGGCTTATGATGGAGACGATACCGAAAAATATTATCCCTCTAATATCATAATCTACACAAAAAGGGGACTTCGTCTGTCGGGTGAGAATTTACCTGACGGACGAAGTTTTTGTCTAATGTTCTGAAAAATCAGGATGCCAGACAAGATTTATTCATCGTTGTCTTTAGATGTTGACGGTGCGGATTCGACGCGTATAAGGTCAAGCCGTGTGGCGCTTCTGTTTTTTATGGTGAATGAAAGGTCGTCGATTAAGATTGTTTCGTCTTGAGATGGAAGTGATCCGGTTTTATGGATTATATATCCGGCAAGTGTTTGATATTCGTCATCTTCCGGTATGTCGAGCCTGAATTCGTCGCGGAGTGTCCGGACTTCTATGCGACCTGAGAATTCGAATATGCCTGGTGCGATCTCGGAAGCGGTAAACCGGTTTTTGTCATGTTCATCCTGTATGTCACCGAATATTTCTTCAACGAGGTCTTCAAGTGTGACAAGACCGGCGGTTCCTCCGAATTCGTCGACCACTACCGCCATGGAACGTTTTTCGCTCAGAAGGCGTTTCATCATTTTATTGGCAAGCAAAGTGTCAGGGGCGTAAAGGACTTCTTTGATATTTTCTTTCCAGTCGCTAGCCGGGTCAAACAGTTCGGATACGTGGACATAGCCGATCACATTGTCTATATCGTCGCGGTAAACGAGTATCTTGCTTCTTCCTGATGAGGTGAAAAGTTCTGATAATTCGTTTCTGTCAGTATTGTCTATATCTATGGCTACAAGTTCGTTGCGTGGAGCCATGCAG
>CAJULW010000013.1 GCA_910587515.1 uncultured Duncaniella sp. | reverse complement strand
GAGGCTGTGTCGTAATAAAGTTTTACGGCGCAGCCTCTGATTTTTGAGTGTTGAGGTTTGGATATTTTTCAGGCGACTGATTTTTGAGGATTATTCCAAAATATTCGGTTTTCAGGCGATAAAAATCGGTATATAGGCATATGCAGGCCAAAATGGGGCGTATTTCCCCCGTTTTTGGTCTGTCTCGCTATCTTTGAACACATTTTCTTGATGTTGAAGGCGATGGCGAAGAAGGCAAAGTCCATTGTGACCTTGTCTTTGCCAGAGTGGCGGAAGCGGCGGTATGCCATGTTGGACTTCATCTGCCCGAATACGGCTTCCGGCTCGGCACATCGTCGTCCCCGGTGCCTGAGTCCTTCTTCCGATGTCAGCAGTTCACGGGCTTTTCGTTTGTATTCATTGAGCCGGTGGTTCACCTCGATGGTGCGTCGGTCGTCTTTGGCCTTGTAGCACAGGCAGCGCAGCGGGCAGCCTTTGCAGCTTTGTGCGCGGTAACGTGCGTTTTCGCAGCGGTAGCCGCTTGTGGTCTTCGAGTGGGTGGTGCCGGCGCGCGTCATGCGCTGCCCCATCGGGCATACGTAATAGTCTTCTTCGGCGTTGTAGTGGAAGCTGTCGTGATGGAACGGGTCAGGTCTGCGGCGCGGACGTTGTTCGAGATGGAAACGGTTGTATTTGACGTAAGCCTCCATGCCGGCCTCGTCCATGAAGCGGTAGTTTTCTTCCGAGCCGTAGCCGGAGTCGGCCACTGCGACAGAGGGCAGATGCCCGTAACGGCCAAGGAAGGAGTTGAAGAACGATATCAGCGTGAGTGTGTCGGTGGGATTGGGGAACAGGGCGAAGTCGGTAATGAACTGGTTCTCGGCGGATAACTGCAGGTTGTATCCGGGTTTGGTCTGACCGTTGTTCATCGCGTCTTCCTTCATGCGCATGAACGCGGCGTCGGGGTCGGTCTTGGACATTGAGTTGCGCCCGCCGATCTGCTCAAGGCGGCTGTCATACTCTTCGAGCTTGTCGCGATGCTTCTCCAGCTCCTTTATCTGTTTCTTTTTCTGGCGCAGCTGTTTCTTCTGTTCCTTGCCCGCGGGTTCCGGCTTTGCCGCAAGTGCGTCTTTGAGTTCGCCGATAAGCGTGTTCAGTGTGTCGGGAGTAAACCCCGCCGATTCAGCTTCCGCGGCCTTGTCCTGCGCTATGACCTCGTCAATCTGTCGGAGCAGAGCCCGTATTTTCTCCTGAAGTTTCGCACGGTTCTTCTCAACGCTCTTCCGCCATACAAAGGTGTACTTGTTGGCCTTTGACTCGATCTTAGTGCCGTCGACATACTCCACATCAAGCGTTATAAAGCCGCGCTCGGCCAACAGAAGCACCTGTGTGAAGATATTGTTGATCTCGTTTTTCACCCGGTTGCGGAAACGGTTGATTGTCACAAAATCAGGCCGCTCCTGCGACGCCAGCCAGATATAATGGATGTCGCGTTGCACGGCTTTCTCTATCCTGCGGCACGAGTAGACGTTGTTCATGTAGGCATAGAGGATTATCTTGAGCATCATCTTCGGATGGTAGGGACACCTGCCCCGTTCACGGTACAGTTTTTTTGAACTCCTTGAGGTCAAGGCTCTCGACAACGGAATCGACAACACGCACAGGGTCGTTTTCCGCTATATCTTCGTTGGGATTCAGCAGAAAAAACAGCCTGTCGTTGTTACCGTAGGATTTTGTATGTAACTTTGTAGACATTTAATTTGTTTTATGTCACTAAGTTACAAAAACTTCCTGACATGGCAAAGCCCCGGCTTGCGAAAGTCAGGGCTTTGTTTTTATTGCTGTCCGATAAAAATTTTTTAGGGCAAGACAAAATTAGGGTCGATTCCATTTGCAGGAGTCGGCCCTTTTCGGTTACTTTGGTTTCGCCAAAAACTAAATTAACCATGCGCAAAAATAGTCATTTTAGCGGACAGCCGCTCTATTGTCAGGTAATAAAATTGCTCGACAAGTCGAAAATTCTTCAGTTTAGCCGAGAAAACGGAGGTGAAAGGTACACCAAACGCTTCAACGGCTGGATTCATCTGGTCGTAATGCTTTACGCCGTGATAATGCGTTTCGACTCATTGCGCGAGATAACAGCCAGTTTGCTTGCCGAGACACGAAAACTGGCGCACCTGGGCATCACATTCAAGATTGGACGCAGCACACTCGCCGATGCCAACAAAAGACGTCCGGAAGCCATATTTGAGGCCATATACCGTGATTTATATGCCACTTACCGTCATGTTCTTTCCTCGGACAGCCGGAGCCGCAAGACTCCAAAATGGATGAAACGTCTTCAGATTATCGACTCCACAACCATCACCTTGTTCTCAAACATGCTTTTCAAGGGTGTCGGACGCCATCCAAAGACAGGGAAAAAGAAGGGCGGAATCAAAGTGCATACCGTCATCCATGCCAACGAGGGTGTACCGTCGGATATAAAGTTCACCTCAGCGGCTACAAACGACTCCTTCATGCTCAAACCCGCGACATTGAGTAAAGGTGACATAATGGCAATGGACCGCGCCTATATCGACTATGAGAAGTTCCAACAGTTGACGGAGCGAGGCGTGACATATGTCACCAAAATGAAGAAGAATCTGAGATACAGCATATTGTCGGACGTTATGTATCAGACGTCCGAAGGTCTTATGGAGGTCAGGATACAGAATGTGGAGTTCGTCAAGCAACTTAAAGGTGGAGAGGTAATACGCCACAGATCCCGTATAATCATCTATGTGGATATCAAAAAGCGCAAACTGATATCATTGCTGACCAATGATATGGAGTCTGACCCGGAAGAAATTATTGCGATATACCGCCAGAGATGGGAAATAGAGCTGCTGTTCAAGCAGATGAAACAGAACTTCCCTTTGAAATACTTCTATGGCGAGAGCGCCAATGCAATCAAAATCCAGATCTGGGTGACACTCATCGCCAATCTGTTGCTTATGGTGATGCAGAAGGGGCTGAAACGACAGTGGAGCTTCTCAGGACTGGCGACAATGGTCAGGATTACTCTTATGTACTATGTAGACTTCCTCAGCCTGTTCAACAACCCCGAAAAGGAATGGGAAATCATTCTTTCCGAGGCTTCCGGAGCTCCGCCCGAACCATCGCTTTTTGACTGAGGGGCTTGTAAAGTTAAAAAGAAGACTCGAACACCGTAAAATCGGCGTTCGAGCCATACTTTATTGGGTTATCTGAGTTTTATCGGACAGCAATATAACTCTTTACAT